>JAEYWD010000124.1 GCA_023429135.1 Bacteroidota bacterium
AGGATGCAGTTATATTGAATAAACAGAGAATGTTAATGCATAATATTCACGAATAACCGAAAACAAGTTTTCGGTGAAAAAACTTTTCATTAGTGCATTAGTGGCAAAAAGGTAATGTGTCAAAGTAGAACTAATTAACTAAAGAATCAACTGAAATATTAAACCGGCTTAAGGTCAATACATCCATTGCCTTATAATCGATTTTCTTTATCCGGCAGATAAATTGGACTTTATAACAGTTACATATTTGTGGCATTTAAGAATCTGCTAAAAGTGTTTCCATTACCTCAGCCCCGGATAATCCATAAAAATATGTAAATTAGCTGACGCCTCAGATAGCGGATCATTAACCTGAGGAGCCGGATACAGGAAAACTGTAGAGCCTGTTCCGGATGTAAGCCGGGATCCGGATCTGCGAGGTGGTATGCGGAGTAATCTGCTAAAATTCAACTTTAGCGAAAATACAAAAACTTACCAAACAACAACTTAATCATAGATAGGATGAGAATTTGTAAATTATTTTTACTGTTAAATTTACTTTCAATTATTGTTTCAGGACAAGCCACGGATACTATATCTATAAAGATAGATACTTCTGTATTCAGAACAACGAATGCATTTTTGATACCACAGAAAAACTATGAAACTTTTAATAACTTCTTTATTACTGGGAATTCTTTTGCAATTATAAGAAGTCAGGATAATCCCAAAATTCTAATAGATGGCATACCGCTAAATCCAATTTGGGTTAATAATACTCATTATACTGAGTTTTTAGGACAGATGCATTTACTATCCTATGACATTCAGGGACAAAATGTGCATACCTTACAAAATGAGGATAAAATTGTTTCTGACAACTATAATAATGCAATAAGCTTTAATACCCATGAAATTAAACTAGGTAATAATTCGCCTCAATATGAAGTGAATAACTTTACAACATTAGGTTATCAGAATTTTAATTCTACTGGTTTTTCTACAATCTTCAACTTTAAAGCACAAAAGAGTTTTGAACAATTCGGTTATAGACTTTCCTTAAACAATGGTTTTCAAAACGATTATATTCCAGAAAACGGTCTTCAAAGATACGGTGGCAATTTAAAACTAAAATATAAACCCATTAAGCCAATATTGTTCACAGGATTTCTGGATTATACCAAATATAAGGACTTTAAAAGGACACATGATAATAATCTAAAATCGAATAGGTTATTTACATATATTAATGCTGATATAACTTTAACAGAGTGGTTGTTGCTATATGGAAGATATAGTCTTAATAAGGTTTCAGATTTTACAAAAAGAGATTTGAATTATGATGGAAAATATCGGAATGGTGAACAATATAACGAAAGCTATTTTGAGATGAATAACTATAAGTATGCGTCATCCTATTTCGATATTGGACTAGACTTTAAAAAAGTTATAGTAAGAAATACTTTTATAACTCTTAAATTGGGATATAATCTAAATAGATTAGAATATTTTAATGAAAAGGAAACAGATTATCATAATTCCAATAGATATGTTGAGAATTCGAAGTACAAATCGGAGCCCGAGGAAACAAAAAAAGTATTATACACTTCATTAAAAGTGCAAAATAATCACGTTTCGGTTAATTACTTGTTTAACAGAACCGGTTATGGATTCAATGGTTTGATCTTGAAAAAGAATGAGAATCAATCCTTTATTAATCATTTAATATCTTTAAACTTTGATTTCTTTAAAAACAATGAAAAGAATATCAATAATCTAGGTTTCAAAGCAATTTATGGAAAATTGACTAACTATTCTATCTTAACTCAACCCATTTGGATTAATCCTGCGCCTGGTTATCAGGAACCAGAGTGGATAACAGCTTATAGCAATGATAATATTGAATTAGATTTATTTAGTTCATTGTTAAGAAATAGGATTGATGTTAGTTTTTCTTTGTACTTTAAGAATTATAAGAAATTTAATCATCATTTTGAGTATGAAACAAGTAATGGTTTTTATAGTTCTCTTGAAGATATAGGGCAAGTAACTAAGAATGGTCATGAGCTAAATGGGAATTTTTATATCATTCAAAATAAATCATTGGATTGGGTGATGAGATTTTCTTTCTCTAAAAATTCAACGTTACTTGAGCGTAACGAAGAATTGAGGTTTCAAATAGCAGATACAATCATAAACAATAAAATTATTTCAATAGTTAATAATTTTCGATATAAGAATTTTCAATTATTTATAGAATTTGAAGGAAAAAAGGGTTATGATTTAAACTTATATAAAAATAACATTAAGGTATCTGAGCCTTTTTCATATGGAGAAAGAACTCAAATTTCAGAAATCAATAATAAAGGTATGCCAACTTCAGCAAATATTGAGAATTATGAAAGGTATATAACAGATACAGATTATGCTATTTTAAAACAAATAGGACTAGAATACCGAACTAAAGATAATCCAAGTGGCAATATTTTTATACTCGGTATTCAATACAACAAAATGAGAAGAATATTTCTCTATGTGAATGATATTGAAAAGTATCAAGAGCAATTCCAGAAACCTTCATTCTTTAAAGCGATAAGCTTATCATTTAAGATGAAGTTTTAGGATATAGTAAATGTACTTTTGCCAACACATAGCCCTCGCTAAGCTGAATTTGTAATTCAGCTTCGAACATGGGTGAATTTGTAATTCAATAAATAAAAAGCCTTCATCATTTTTACTTTCTAAAAAACCACCACAGGTTCAAACAAATATCAAAGACTTTATTCAGGCGAGATTAACCTTTTATCCTAATGTCAAAGTGAAAAAGATGAAATGATCTGGCAAATGACATTTTTTTCTATATTGCAAATAGTTGACATTCAAAGATAATATTTAACGAAAGTCAAGATGCTAAAAACACCACACCTCACTAGCAAAAAGAAATGAAAAACGTTTATAACTAACATGAACTCGATAGCTTTTATTGATACTGAAATTGAACCAAAGAGCCAAAAAATTCTTGACATTGGAAGTGTCAGGGATAATGGAAGCTCTTTTCACAAAACTTCAGTTGATGAGTTTATCCGGTTTATAAGCGGGACCCAGTACGTTTGCGGGCATAATATTTTCAATCACGACATAAAGTATATCGGCAAGGCGCTGTCCGATGCAGGAATAGATTCCGGGAATATCATCGACACACTGTTTCTCTCTCCCTTGCTTTTCCCTACAAAACCCTATCATGCATTATTAAAGGACGACAAGCTACAATCCGAAGACACAAACAACCCACTAAACGATTCAATCAAGGCAAAAGATTTATTTTA
Source organism: Bacteroidota bacterium (assembly GCA_023429135.1). Taxonomy (GTDB): domain Bacteria; phylum Bacteroidota; class Bacteroidia; order Bacteroidales; family JAAUTT01; genus JAAUTT01. The sequence goes on from JAEYWD010000124.1 coordinate 3,306, forward strand.
TGATGAAATTGCAGCCTTCCAACAAACTGATGAAGCATTAAAGCAAATTTTTTATCTGCTTTTGAAGGATCAAAAGGAGTTCCATTCTTTCTTTGATTTCATCGGCTATAAAAGTGCTGGTAATGAACCAGAAAAACTTATTCGTCAAAAGTTCGAAAAAGAAATCTGTGAACAGGTTGACCTTTTCAGGTTAATATCAGAACATCCAATTGAGCTTGCTTATTGCTTGTCCCTAATAAACTCCTTTATTCATCACAAAAAAATTCATTCAATTACACCTCCATGGGTACTTAAAAACTATCCCGAAGTTGAACGGATAATGTTCCGGTTACGCAACAAGCCATGTATTAGCGGGTGTACCTACTGTAACAATGCTTTAGATATCCATAAGGGATTGAAAACATTTTTCGGCTTCGATTCATTCAGGACTTATGGTGGAGAGCCGTTGCAGGAGAAGGCTGTTAAGGCGGCTATCGATAATAAATCTATTCTTGCTGTTTTTCCAACGGGTGGCGGAAAATCAATCACTTTTCAGGTTCCGGCCTTAATGAGTGGCACAAGTACAAAAGGATTGACGATTGTAATCTCTCCTCTGCAATCACTGATGAAAGACCAGGTCGACAATCTGGAAAAAAATGGAATTACTGAGGCGGTTACTATAAATGGATTACTGGACCCGATTGAAAAGGCAAAGTCATTGGAGAGAGTGGAAGATGGTTCTGCGTCTATTCTTTACATCTCACCCGAATCGCTGCGTTCACGAACAATTGAACAATTAATATTGGGAAGAAAAATTGTTCGTTTTGTTATTGATGAAGCACACTGTTTTTCTTCATGGGGACAAGATTTCAGGGTTGATTATTTATATATTGGCGAATTCATTAAATCAATTCAGGAAAAGAAAAATCTTGAAGATGGAATTCCTGTTTCCTGCTTTACAGCAACTGCAAAACAAAAAGTAATTGAGGATATTCGGGACTATTTTAAAGAAAAACTTTCTCTTGACCTTGAGCTGTTCACATCAAAAGCCTCAAGAACAAATCTTCATTACAAAGTTTTCGAAAAGGGAAATGAAGAAGAGAAATATCAAGCTGTGCGCGATTTGCTTGAGGAGAAAAATTGTCCTTCTATCATTTATGTTTCACGTACCCATAAAGCATATTTGCTTGCAGAAAGGTTAACACACGACGGCTTTAACGCCAAACCATACCATGGTAAAATGGAAGTGAAGGAAAAAACTGCCAACCAAAATGCTTTCATTTCGGGTGAAGTTTCAGTAATGGTTGCGACTTCAGCTTTTGGGATGGGGGTTGACAAAAAAGATGTTGGCATGGTGGTTCATTACGAAATTTCCGATTCTCTGGAAAACTACATTCAGGAAGCCGGAAGGGCAGGGCGGGATGAAAATATTGTGGCCGATTGTTTTGTCTTGTTCAACGAAGAAGACCTTAGTAAACATTTCATTTTGCTGAACCAAACCAAATTATCGATTAAGGAAATTCAACAGATTTGGAAAGCGATAAAAGAAATTACAAAATTTCGTTCCACTGTGTCAAACTCAGCGTTGGAGATTGCCCGAAAAGCAGGATGGGACGATAATGTGGTTGAGATTGAAACACGGGTAACCACTGCGATTGCTGCATTGGAAGATGCCGGGTACTTGAAACGGGGACAAAACATGCCAAGAGTTTTTGCAAACAGTATTCTTTCCAAAAATGCGCAGGAAGCTATCGACAAAATAAATGCATCCCAGAGATTTGAAGAAAAGCAAAAAGAGAAGGGTATCCGGATTATCAAGAAGCTGTTTTCAAGTAAAAGCAGAAAGCAACCGAGCGACGAGTCAGCCGAATCCAGAGTTGATTACATCAGCGACCATTTGGGGATCGTAAAAGAGGAAGTAATTAATATAATAAACCTCCTCCGGGAGGAAAACATTTTGGCTGATGCAAAAGATTTAACAGCCTTTATAAAAAAGAACGAAAGTAAGAATCGATCATTAAGCATAGTTAATGAATTCTGCAAAATCGAAAACTTTTTACTTCCCTTGTTTGAAGAACACGAAAAAACATTCCACATTAAAGAACTGAACGAAGAAGCTGAAGCAAAAGGTTGCGAAGATGTAAGCATAAACAAAATTAAAACCGTCATTAATTTTTGGGCAATAAAAAATTGGGTTAAACGCCAGAACCTGGATTATTCAAAGAATCATTTCGCTTTGATTTGTCTTCAAGCAAAGGAATTTCTTAAGGAAAAACTGGAGAAGCGGCACGAATTATCAAAATTTATAGTTGATTTTCTGCATCAAAAGAGCAATTCCAGTCCTTCGAAAGATGAAACAGAGAAAGAAGAAGTGTTGGTTGAGTTTTCAGTTCACGAATTAAAAAAGGCTTATGAAAATAGCCCCAATCTTTTTAAACTTAAAATCACACTAGACGATATTGAGGATACCCTTTTTTATCTTTCCAAAATAGAGGCAATTAAAATTGAAGGAGGCTTTCTGGTTGTGTATAACCGATTGACCATCGAACGTTTAGAAGAGGACAACAAAAAACGTTACACGAAAGAGGATTACGAAAAACTAAATCAATTCTACGAAAATAAAGTTCAGCAAATTCACATCGTTGGTGAGTATGCCAAGAAAATGATAAGCGATTATCAGAAAGCCCTGCAATTTGTTGAAGATTATTTTCAACTAAACTATACCTCTTTCCTGAAAAAATATTTTCCTGGGAGCAAGGCCGACGAACTTAGGCTAAAAATGACCCCTTCCAAATTCAGACAGCTTTTTGGTGAGTTATCACCAACTCAGTTGGGTATTATCAACGATAACGAATCAAAATACATTGTTGTGGCAGCCGGCCCCGGTAGCGGGAAAACAAGGGTTTTGGTCCACAAACTTGCCTCTCTGCTTTTAATGGAAGATGTAAAGCATGAGCAATTACTTATGCTTACTTTCTCCCGGGCAGCAGCTACTGAGTTTAAAAAACGGTTGCTCAAACTTATTGGCAATGCAGCTAACTATATTGAAATAAAAACATTTCATTCCTATTGCTTTGACTTACTAGGTAAAGTTGGAAGTTTGGAAAAGTCGGATGTGATTTTAAAAAAGACCATCGAAAAAATCAGGAACAAAGAAGTTGAAGTAAGTGGAATCACAAAAACAGTTTTGGTGATTGATGAAGCGCAGGACATGGATGAGGATGAGTTCAACCTCATAAATGCTTTGATGGAGCAGAACGAAGAAATGAGAGTTATTGCTGTTGGAGATGACGACCAGAATATTTTTGAATTCCGTGGAGCAAGTTCAAAATATCTTGAACAATTTATTCAGGTAAACAAAGCAGTCAAACACGAATTGGTTGAAAATTACAGAAGCAAAAGTAACCTCGTTAGTTTCACAAATCAGTTCGTGAAACGGATCCAGCACAGGTTGAAACAAACGCCAATAATTCCAAAGCAAACCGATAATGGAAAAATAAGGTTGGTACATTATCAAAGCGACAATCTTATTACACCCTTGGTAAACGATATGCTCGGTACAGGACTCAAAGGCACCACTTGTGTTCTTACTAAGACAAACGAGGAAGCGTTACAAATTACAGGTTTACTTTTGAAAAACGGGATGCAGGCCAGCCTGATCCAATCAAATGAAGGCTTCAGCCTGCATAATCTTTTAGAAGTCAGATTCTTTATGAGTCAGTTAAATATGTCCGGCGATAGTTTTATAATCAGCGACGATGCCTGGAGTAAGGCAATAAGAGAATTAACAAACAAATTTCGCAACAGCAATAAACTGGACTTATGTAAAAATATTATCAATGATTTTGAAATCACAAATCCAAAGAAAAAATACAAATCCGATCTGGAGGTTTTCATTCGCGAATCAAAATTGGAAGACTTCTTCAATGACAACGGCGAAACAATTTTTGTCTCAACCATTCACAAAGCTAAAGGCAAAGAATTCGATAATGTTTTCCTGATGCTCGAAAACTTTAACCCAACAACAGTCGAGGCAAAGCGACAATTGTATGTTGCAATGACCAGAGCAAAGCAGAATCTGACTGTTCACCTGAATTCAAATTTCCTTGACAGTCTTTCAACTGCGAATCTGGAAAGGGTCGAGAATAAAGAAGTTTATTTACCTCCGAACGAGTTGGCAATGCATTTAACCCACAAAGATGTTTGGCTTGACTACTTCAGTAACAAGCAGTATATTGTATCGCACTTATTAAGTGGAGATGTTTTAACCCTAAATGGTGATGAATGTTTGAATTCAAATAAACAATCGGTTCTAAAATTCTCTAAGCAATTTCTAAATCAAATTAAATCAATGAATCAAAGAAACTATGAATTAAAAAGTGCAAAAGTCAATTTCGTTGTTTACTGGCTGAAAGAAGGTACAGAACAAGAAGTGAAAATTATTTTACCGGAATTAAACTTTGAAAGACAGCAGAATAAAGATTAAAAAAGAAAGAAAGAAGCACGATACCCCATCCATTAGATGACCGATAGCCTCATAGTATAGGAAATTGCCCGTAATCGGCAACTTTTCAAAGCGCCAATGCTACCTGTCATACAAACGCAACCCCGCCCAACAAACAACGTCTGCCCCCTTCTCCCAAGTTAGCTGCTTCATTGTCATTTCGAATGTAGTGAGAACTTGAGCGAAGCGGTTTCACCGCAGGTAAATCTACTCATTAATTCTTATAATTATTTTTACCGGACAATAGTGTTTAAATTTATTGAATCAAGCATTTAAGCAATAAAAATGCTTCCCAATAAACCCAGAGGGTTTATATGTTTATAGCCGGTAAAGAGAGAAGAAACATTCGACCCCGGCTGGGGTCGCACCCAAAACACATCTCAAGGTATCTATAAACATTTGATACCTCCGGTATCATTAAAAAGCCTAATTCAATAAAATTAATCAAAGGCCCATGATATAACAAAAATCATAGCTAACAGCATATGAAAAAAGTTTGAAAAAAAGAACCATCCCCACCTAAGTGTGTTTATCAACTTGACTGAAGCCTGTGTCAATTCCTGTCAAAGGGTATAGATGACGAAGGTGCAGGGTTTGACATAATTAGCGCCAGTTCGATCTTGATCATTTTCAATGCATTAAAAATAAGGTTAATAAGGTTAAATAATATTTGTAACCATTTGTACTAAGGTTGAAATACATTTAAGAAATAAGGTTTTCTATAAAAAAAGAACCTTATTTCACTTCCACCAACCTTAGTAGAGAACGTAATGAAGGATTTTTAACCTTATTATCTGATGTTTAGTCAGGTTAATTACATTGAGCTCACATTAAATAAAAGCTGGCAGCAATAATATCTTTAAAAAAACATCGTGGAAAAACAAAATATTGCCTTTTCAATTTTAGAACTTGCCATTGTTTCGCAGGGGGATACTATACAAAAGACCCTGCATAATTCATTGGCCTTAGCCAAAGAAGCGGAAGCACAAAACTACAAACGTATCTGGTTTGCCGAGCATCATAATTCCGGGAATATTGGCAGCAGTGCTACATCATTGCTTATTGGTTATGTGGCCGAAAACACCAGTACCATCCGGGTAGGATCCGGTGGTGTGATGCTTCCTAATCATTCGCCCCTGATTGTGGCGGAACAGTTTGGGACATTGGCCCACTTATACCCGGGCCGAATTGATTTGGGTCTGGGAAGGGCACCAGGTACCGATCAGCCAACTGCCCGTGCTATCCGGTCCGATTTTATAGAGGCAGCACATGCTTTTCCGCGGGAAATAGAAAAAATACAGCAGTATTTTTCCAGGGAAAATAAGGTTGCCAAAGTAAGGGCTCCCATTGCAGAAGGTACGGATGTTCCGCTGTATATATTAGGCTCATCGACCGATAGTGCCCATCTAGCGGCTCAAATGGGTTTGCCTTATGCGTTTGCCAGTCACTTTGCATCAACCCATTTACACAACGCTTTACGAATCTATGAACAGGAATTTCAGGCTTCCGGGTTTTTAGATAAACCCTACACAATCGCCGGGGTGAATGTTTTAGTGGCCGATACCGATGAAGAAGCTGAAAAACTATTCACTTCGTTAATCAGAATGTTTGTGGGTGTGCTGACCGGTGTCAGAGATCCCTTACAGCCTCCGACAGATTTGACCGACGATTTAAAAGAAGTGTTGCAACATCCTACTGTACATCAAATGCTGAAGTATTCTTTTGTAGGCAGTAAGCAAACCGTTAAGCAACAAATACTGGCATTTCTGGCAGAGACCCATGTAAATGAACTGATTACTGTATCCACCATGTACGACATAAATAGCCGGTTAAAATCTACCAGGTTATTTGCTGAGATTATGAAGGAGATAAATGAAAACAGAGTTTAAATAGATCCGGGTATTCCCAAATTAATGCCTTCGTAATCCTAAAATATAGTTCAGATGATTACATAAATAACACTGGAATAAATCACAATTACTCCCCAGCCCAAAAATAAGCAGCAATAATTTTGATAATGGTATAATGAGATTATTGAAATATGGGTAATTGCACTAAATTAGCTACTTAACGAAGGGTAATGAATTGTATCAATTCATTACCGTAAGTACCGGAAGTTATCGTACTCAATAAAACATTTGCTAAACGTTAGCGTTCATCGTAAGTGACGAAACAATCAAACAGAAAAAGAGATATGGTAAAAACAATTACATTCATTTTTTTATTCATCATGCTGATTTCTTGCAGCAAAAGGAAAACAGATCTTGACGGACTAAAAAATGAAAAAGGAATATATTCTGCAATCATCATTAAAAACAACAGAACGATTTTTCGTCAGTTCTATAATGGCAAAACAGAGAACGACCTGTTTAATATCCAGTCAGAAACGAAAAGTATTATGGCAATACTTACCGGAATTTGCATTGACAAAGGTTTTATTAAAAGTGTAGACCAACCGGTTGCTGAATTCTTTCCGCAATTATTTTCCGATAAGGATACATTAAAAAAGGAGATCACCATCCGTCATATACTAAACCAAACCTCAGGATTGCAGGATTTTGAGTATCCACAACTCGACAAATGGTTAACAAACTCCAATCCTTCCGGCTTCATAATTGAGCAACCACTAGTTTCTAACCCCGGCACAACCTATCAATACAACACTGCAGCTACACACCTGCTTTCCGTGATTATTTCAAAGACCGCAAAGATAGAAACAGCAAAATTTGCTGAGGAATATTTATTTAAACCTCTTAGTATTACCAGCTACAAATGGGATAAGTTGAAGGACGGTTACAATGACGGAGGAGGTCTTTCCCTTTGGATGAGAACTGATGACCTAATTAAGATTGGACAACTATTATTGAACAATGGAATAATTAATCATACGCAAATAGTTTCCAAACAATGGATAGACAAACTCTTTGATAAGGAAAATAAACTAAAAGCCACATGGGGTTTAAAAAATTCCCTTCATGGGTTTTGTTGGTATTCAACAACCTATAAAGGCCAAAAAGTAAATTATGCAATGGGTTATGGTGGACAATTCATTTTTAATTTCCCGAACATAAATGCAATAGTCGCTATTAATTATAATCACGATACATCTGAAGGAATAAACCAATCAAATGTGTTTTTTGAAAAGTATCTGCCTCTGATTTTTAATAGAATTAATGAATAAGATTACTGACACTCGGGTTGATTGCATGTACAGTTTCTTCATTCCGAACGGAATGAAATGAAGTGAAGAATCTGATTTTACTATGAGAACAAATCTCACCTGAGAAGGCATTGGAATCCATAAATGCAGTGTCAAATAACCCTCTTGACAGGGAATGGTAACAAAAGGCAGTTAAAAGTTAAATGCGTTTGCCCTGGTCATCTGTGCTCTTTTATTCCTCTGTTCTCTGCCTTCTCTCAAAACTCTTCCAAATATTCCTTTAAATGCTCATCGATGGTTTTCCCGTCGAAATCGCTATAGGCTGAGCCTGTTATATCTCCTGATATGATCACATCTTTGCCATTCACCGGATATGGACCGCTGACGCCAAAATAAGCCGACTTCTCATCTTCGTACTCAAAAATTACTTTATAGCAATAAAAGCGTTTCATCTCGCCCTTGTACATCTGGTCCTTTATTGTTTTTAACTCCACTTTGGAAGGTTCTTCCTCGTCGTAGGTAAAGTAATTCCAGAGATCGCTTTCGGCAAAGTATTGCTGGGTATAATATTTTGCCGGGAACATGGATTTTTTGCCCAATGTATCAAGTTCAACATACAACTGCTGCCGAAATCCGGGGAAAGAAGCAATTTTATCAAGCTCTTTGGCTTTAATATTCTGGCCGTTTTTTAGCAGTCCAATGGCCGCATACATTTTTATCCCCATGTTGGATGAGGCCATGTATAATCTAAGTTTTGACTGACTCTCCGTTGTATTTATCCTGGTCAGTATATTTATAAGGCTCTCGTCGAAATATTCGGTTTTTCCATAATTTTTAAGTTCTTTCAACTGCGCATCCGCTTCAGCTAAAAGCTGCGGATAATATGGCTGAAGGTCCGTGATAGAAATATATCCTTTCTTCAGCATATCGTCAGTAAAACTTAGGACGCTTTCCGAATAGTTTTTATTGGCAAGAAGTTTTAATAATTCGGGGAAATATGGTGTGTTAAGCTGCATGGAATCGCGGAGTTTCCAAAACAGGGAATAATTTTCTGCATTGGGTGTCTTGTCCAGCAGGTATTGAAATAAAAGCTTGCGCGAGCCTGAGGTTTTTAATTTGGCAAGGACCTCCAGGGCATCGACCTGAAAGTATGGATATTTGCCAAAATCGCCATAATGGTTTTCGAAAAATTCCATATATCCCGAATCGGCAATTTTTCCCAACACATTGAAAAGTTTGCCGCGGGCAGTGCCATACTCCAGGGTATCCGAAATATAGCTTTTTTGTAAAGCTACGTAAATTGCCGCTAAATGTGATTTATTAAATGGTTCGTGGACGATGCGGGCAGCAGCGCCGAAGTGTGTTGCAGAATCGGCCGATGTAAGATCACTCAGCAGTTGATCTGTTTTGGGCAACAAAAGCTTTGACGGTTCTTTTTTGTTTGCAAAATCTATCGATTCGAAAAACTTATTGTTGAGCCTCGCATCCTGGTAAGCAACAGGCAAAAACGAAAAAGCAAGATACATGGCCGAGTCGGACAAATAGATCCTTATTTTGCGAAAGTTGTGGCTTCCTTTATTCCTGAGGCTGACATCCATCACCGGCATTTCACCGATGCTATATGTTTTTTTTGTCACCACCGAGTCGCCCCGGTTGATATAAGAATGCAACGACTGGTTAAATATGCTGTCGTAAGTTGGTGCACTGACGTACTTGTTAAAATACGATTTCATAATATAAAACGAAGTACCCGAAAACTTATCGTAAGCAATATACTGCTGGGTAGAATCGAACAAAGCGGAATAATTCTCCTTTTCCGAACTAAAATTGGGTTTCGCAGGAAATCTCGCTTGCACTGCTGAATTGAAAATAGTTTGTTTGTCCCAGGTAGAATCTTGATATTCGGTTATTTGGAAGGAGCTGAAAAAAGTAGCCAGGTTTGGATCGGAAAGCCTGTTTTCGGGAAATAAGGCAATGAGGTTGTACCCCCGGCTTCCCCTGAGGAAAGTTAGGGTTTTCATAATGGTTTTATTTTTGGCATAAATAATCCCTTCTATTCCAGGGAAACCACTCATTTCGTGCTTTCTGACAACAGATGAATCAACCTCCATATTCTTTTTTAGTGAGTTGAAACCTGATTCAAAAAAAGCACTGTCCGACGGATAAATCAATCCCTTGCCATCAAAATACTGCATCAGATATTGAATACCTGCAGCGGCATCGTTTGCCAGCATCATGCGTGTGGTAATCTCACCTTTACTACTAACAGGCATCCTCACTTCTGTTTCTTTGGGGGTGCCGGGAAAGTAAACTGTAAAAGCTCCCGTGCGCGATGTATACAAATTCCAGTTTTGAGGTTTTACAGGCATAAACTTCAACGAATTGAAAAACCTGTTTGCGTCGTTGTGACCGATCCCCTGCAACGACCCTCCAACCAATAGCAGGTAGGTGTACTTACCATTAAATAATAGCCGTGTCCGGAAATAATAACCACTCCGCTTAATCAGAAATTCCTTAACTGGTTTCCCTGAAGTGGTTACAGTGCGTTGTTCGAGAATTTGCATCTCCTGCTTTTTCCAGTAGTTCTCAATAATATTTTTGATTTTTCCGGCCTCGTCGGCCATTTCTATATTCTCAGGGATCATCAGCGACGAACTCATATAAAACAAGCCTGTACCAGCATCGGCACAAGCTTTGATGTTCTGGTTCGAAGGAAATGACGATATAAGTTTTGATGGCATGTCGACCGAATAGCCTTCTTCGGGAATGTTTACTGTATTCCAGGGTACCGCAAGTTTTTTGCTTTTGAATTTTTCCGCCAGGCCTTTATAAGTGGCAGCAACAGGAGACACAACAAAGCCTTGTTTTCGGAGGAGGCTGATTACCCCATCTTTGCCGGGGAGATGCCCAGCCCCCATTGCAAAAAATGTGCTGTGCATGGGAGCGTATTCCCGGATGCGGGCACACATGTTGTGGTTTCGACGGGTAAACATGATATAATAAGCTGTGTCCGACATACTCCTGCTCCTTCGGTACAATTCCTCCAGATCGGCGGCAAGATAAATGGAGAGCAAATCCTTTTCGTTTTTGGATTTATTGATTCCAAGCTCCTCTTTTACAACTTCTTTTGCAATAATATTCGGAAGATTGCGGATTATTTCAGTTTGATCTTTTACATTTTCAAGGGCAACAAATTTCTTTCCGTTTTCGCGTGAAATGTTGTAAAGATGGGCATCCAAAAAGGTTGGCATATCGTTCCGGTAACGGCCATGCGGACTTACAAAATTTCGCAGCACAAAAGGGTTTTGGCTCTTTAATAGCGAGGGATCGAATCCCGACTCTTCGGCCAGTTCCTCCTGGAGTTGCTTATACTCCTCGTCGCCAAGGTACTGTTTCAACTTAAAATCGTTGCTTGCCAACTGTTCCGAGAGTAATTGCTCAAGAGCGCTGTCGGGATCTATTTCAAGCGAAAAAGCTTCGCACTCGTCGAGTTTCAACAGTACCGAGTCGGCAAAATTAAAAACACGTTTATCGCGCAGATGCATGGTGCCATAGAGATACGAAGGTTTTTGAAGGCCATTGCCCGAAATTTTCCATAGCAAAGTTGCATTCGGATTGCCTTTTTGAGCAAAAAGAGTTACCAGACTGAAGAAAAAAATGAATATGAAAAAGAAACGACTCATGGGTATTATGTAAGTTGGTTTAAAACAAGAAATTTATACTGAGAAGTGATAGTAAAGGTTACCTTTCTAAGAGGGGTGTTAGATAGCGAATCATTAACCTGAGGAGCTGTCCGGATCCACAAGGATAAACGACCCAATCCGCTAGGCCATTCAGATTGGTTACCATCATAACAAAACCTTGCATTACTGATAATCAGCGCAATGTATTAATGCCGTATAAATGCCGTATGAGATGATCCATAAATGTAAGTGCTATAATCTTCATTTTGGTAATTTTGAGGGTAAATCGAATTATTATGAATCAACCTGACCTTGGTAGAAAAATCAATGAGATTCGAAATCGAAATGGGATAACCCAAAAAGATTTATCGGAAAAATGCAAAATCGATATTCGTACTGTACAAAGAATTGAAGCGGGGGAGGTAATTCCCAGAGCATCTACCCTTAAATTGATATCAGAGATCCTTGGATTAGATTATCATGAACTTATTGAAAATGAACAGGAAGTGCAGCGTGAGTCGGGAAGTTTGAACATACTTCTCTTGATTGCATTGGTTGCTGGTGCAATGCATTTGGTTAACTGGTTTTTTTATGCCCCTTTATTTCCGAGCAATTTGACCTTTTATGCATATAGCTGGTTTTTTTCAATCATTGATGTAATTACTACGGTGTTTTTTTATTATGGATTTCTTTTACTAGCGAAATATCACGAAAACAAACTATTAAGAGTCGCTTCGTTTTTTTTTATGATAGGAGGCCCGTTTTACTTTATTATGGTCCATGTGACAGGAGCTTTGAATATAGGTGCAGGAGAAATGGTGAATCAACTAATTCTTAGCATGCTGGGAATTAACTGTATAATCTTCGGATTAGGTTTACTAAAAACTAAAAGTAGTTTGTCGGCACTTTATAAAAGCTCTGGAATTTTGCAGGTCCTGATAGCCCCGTTTTTCATACTGCCAATAGTGACCTTAAACCTGGTAGGTTGCTGGTTAAATATCCCGTTGTATATTCTAATGGTGATTATAATATATCTGGAATGCAGGTTGTTAAGAAAGTCCTGAATAAAACTGGAAAAGTCTCTGCCATGAAAAGAAAAATATGTTTGATTGTTGGTTTATTGTCAATTTTAGCAATTAACACTCCGTTGTATGCTTGTACAAGCATTTATATTGTTCAGGATTCACTTATTTTATACGGGAAAAACCAGGACTTTGGGGAATGGAGAACTATGATTGGGTTCACGCCATCCAAAGGCGGTCGTTTGGGAAGAGCATACTGGGGAGGAAAAGGTGTTTTTCCAACTGGCGGAATTAACAGTGAAGGGCTATTCTTTGAATACCATCAGGGAGAATATAATAAAGAGATGGTTGCGCATGACAAAACAGTGTTCCATGGTGATTTGATAGACAAAATTATGTCTGAATGTAAAAATATCCAGGAGGTGGTAGATACCTTGAAAAAATACACCCATCCTTACTTATTTACCCAAAACATAGCATTCGGCGATAAATCAGGTAATTCAATCATTCTCGAAGGCGATACTATTTTCTACCGGAAGGGCAACTACCAGATATGTACAACCTTTTATCAATCCAGGCACAACATGTCAACTTTTAATTTCTGGAAATATAGTAATGCAGAGAAGGAAATTAAAGCTGATTCCTGCATTTCAATAAATACTATAAGAGATGCGCTAAACGCTGCTCACGATATTTTTACCCAATATTCCATCATATATGATTTCAAGAAGGAGTTGATTTACGTTTATTTATATCACGACTATAACAACGTTAAAATATTCAATGCTAAAGAAGAACTTCAAAAGAGTGAACACTTTTATTATTTGCCGGACTTTTTCCCAAATAATAAGGACTATATTGATACCTATGTAAAAAGGCAAACTCCACAAAACAGATGGTTCATAAGAATATTTTTGGGGGTATTCGTTATTTTTACAATGGCTTCTCTTGCAATTATTTTCTTAGCTAAACTGCCGGAAAATGAAAGTTTGTTCCATAAGAGGTTGTCAAATTTCACAAAACTTATAGTAGGAACTGCTTCTCTTTTGTCGTTGATTTATCTTTCAAGGTTTCTGCACGACCCTGAATCTTTGCAAATTGGATTGTTTCATCCAATCAATCAATGCTATTCTAAAATATCCTGCATTATTTTACATATTCCAAAGTTGTTATCTTTATTGGGCATTGTTTTGATTATGTTTTCATTTCTCCTTTGGAAACGCCATATCCATAGCTTGGTTATTAGGATATTTTTATCAATATATACAACGCTATTCTTATTTTTGGTTTTGTTGCTAGGTTATTGGCGTTTTATATTTATTCATTGATAAAAATTAAGATTCTTGATTTGTTTCTAAGAAATTTTGAGAGCCAGGAACCAAGACCAAAAACTGTATTTATCTTGATACCATCGGTAACCTATACCTACACATTGGATAGCGTTGAATTTGTTCTTTACCCGACAGATAAATTGGACGTTATAACCTGGAACAATTATTAAGTGGCAGTTAGCGGATTTTTCAGAACAACTGCGGAGAATATCCTGCCAGCATTTTCTCTGTCAGATCTGAGGTCTTGTATTTCTGAATTAACTCTTCAAAAGGAATAACAAACCGGCATCCTTCCCTGAAACGATTACATCCCCATGCTTTGTTGCCTTTGAGCAGAATTCCCTGTTTGCAGACAGGGCAGGTTAAAGGTTTGGTTTCCTCCACTTTTTTGGGAGTTTCCTGCTCTTTGGTTTCTTCGGGTTGAAATTCCAGGGTAAAATCCTTCAACAATGCAATACAGCCGTTTACTTTTTTGTTATCGATGGTAAAACCTTTGATTTTGTGCGTTTTTCCTTTTTCTATCAGGGTGAATATTTGTTTGTCGGTAAGGGTTTTGCCCGATTGCTCAAAGCTGATCTTAAAATCGCAACCATCCTTAAAGGCGTTGCATCCGAAAGCTGTTTTTCCCCGCAAAATATGTCCTTTTTTGCACTTGGGACAAACAACAGGCTTGTCGGCCGTTACTTTGCTGTCCTTGGTTTCTCTGGCAGGCTTTTCGGTTGGTTTGTCCGACTCCTTTTTTCCAGCCTTGTTGTTTTCCTCAATAATGGTGATGGAGGCAGCGTTTTCCCGCAACACTTCCCGAACCAGGTCGGTAACCATCTGCTTCATCTCAGTGAGAAAATTATGCGGGTCGTATTCACCCTTTTCAATGTTGCGCAGCTTTTTCTCCCACTGACCTGTTAATTCAACCGATTTCAGCAGTTCGTTGTTGATGGTTTTAATAAGCTCAATGCCAGTTATAGTAGGGACCAGATTTTTCTTCTGACGCACAACGTATGAGCGCTTGAAAAGGGTCTCAATAATATTGGCACGGGTTGAAGGCCGGCCAATGCCGTTTTCCTTCATCAGGTCGCGCAACTCGGCATCTTCCACCTGTTTGCCGGCAGTTTCCATGGCACGGAGAAGAGTGGCTTCGGTGTAGTATTTTGGCGGTTGGGTTTGCTTCTCGAGTAATCCGGGGAAATGCGCTCCTTTTTCACCTTTTGTAAAAACAGGCATTTCAAAATCTTCTTCGTCGACTGTGTCGCTGTCTTTTTTGGGATATAATGCACGCCAACCTTCTTCAACAATCACTTTCCCGGTGGCCGTAAATTCGTTTCCTCCGGCATCGCCAATCACGGTTGTGTTTGAAACAACGCAATCGGGATAAAATGCAGCGATAAAGCGTCGGGCAATGATATCGTAAACCTGTTTCTCCTGGTACGCCAGTCCGCTGCCAGGCATCACTCCGGTGGGAATAATAGCGTGGTGATCGGTTATTTTGCTGTCGTCGAAAACTTTTTTGTTTTTGCGGATGGGCTTATCGGTCACTTCCTTTGTAAACTTCTCGTAAGGCTTCATTTGCGTGAGGATGTCCTTCACCTTGGAGTGCATATTTTCGGGCAGGTACGTGGTATCCACACGCGGATAGGTCACCAGCTTCTGTTCGTATAGCTTTTGAATATAGCCAAGTGTATCTTCGGCCGTAAAGTTGAGTTTTTTGTTACATTCCACCTGCAGCGAGGTAAGGTCGAACAATGGAGGAGGCTGCTCATTGCCTTTCTTTTTGGTCGACGAAAGAATTTCAAACTCTTTATCCTTGATCTCCTCGAGCAGTTTCAGCGCTTCTTCCTGGTTGGCGAATTTTCTTTTTGTGGAATTGAAGATTACATCGCGATACTTGGTTTTAAGCTCCCAGTATGTTTCGGGTACAAAATTCAATATTTCGTGATCCCGGTTTACAATCAGCGCCAGGGTAGGAGTTTGCACCCTGCCGATGGAAAGCACTCCTCTGCTTTTAGCGTATTTAACTGTATATAACCTGCTGGCATTCATTCCGAGCAGCCAGTCGCCGATAGCGCGCGCGTTTCCGGCAGCATACAGGTTATCAAAGTCCTTGCTGTCTTTCAGGTTTTTAAAACCTTCTTTGATATCTTCATCGGTAAGCGACGAAATCCACAGGCGTTTAACCGGCTTTGTGCATTGCGAAAGGGAAAGCACCCAACGCTGAATAAGTTCGCCTTCCATACCGGCATCACCACAGTTTATGATCTCAGCGCTTTTTTCTACTAAACCTTTGAGCGTATTGAATTGCTTTTGTACGCCATCGTTATCAATGACTTTAATCTGAAACCGCGGCGGAATCATGGGGAGGCTCGACAGTGTCCACCGTTTCCATTCGTCGGTATAGTCGTCGGGAGCCTTAAGCGAGCATAAATGGCCGAAAGTCCAGCTTACAAAATAGCCGTTTCCTTCGAAATAGCCATCACGACGGCTATTAGCTCCCAGAATGCGGGCTAATTCCTTTCCAACACTTGGTTTTTCGGCTATACAGAGTATCAATTCAGGTTCAGATAATTTGGGCAATATTAGCTAAAATTAACCAAAATTGCAGGTTGAAGGTCCAAGGAAGATATATTATATTTTGGTTGTTTTTATGGTTATAACCGGAAAACTTTTGGAATTGATCCTACGAGGCCTTGTAAAAAGTCAATTTACGGTGGAATTGCAAATTCCGCCTAGGATAAGATCACTACCTAAAATATGTGGACGAAACGTGGAATGACAATATTGAAGGTGTCAGGCACAAGCATATTGCCGACTTTTTGTTAATAAGAAACCATTAATTTGCATACAGAGTTAGATTATAGTAACAAATAGAAGGAGAGATAAGCAGAAAACCGATGTAATCCGGCTTTGTTTTATTTGATATATGAGAGTAATACCGTTAGTTCACTGTCGGAAATATTTTCCTTTTCTGATTTATCGTAAATGGTAAGGAGGAATATATTTTCTCCCTCAACATGAACATGGGTAATTACTCTTGCGCCTCCGGATTTTCCTTTTCCTTTACTTTCAATGGCCAGACGTATTTTATAACAATTGTTACCGAGAGCCTGGCCTTGTAAAGGTTCATTGAGAAGGCTATCCCGAAGGGTTACCAGTTCTTTTTTAAGTGAAGGAAATTTTTTTGTCAACCGTTTAGCCTGCTTTTGAAAAACAGGAATAGGAACAATGTTATAACTCATTGATGAATTCATCGAATGAGTTAGTCTTTAGTTTTCCCCGTTTGATCTGATTTACCTGGTTAACAGCTTCTTTTATCTCATCTTTCAGGCTGACTTTGGATGTTTTTTCCACTTCTACGAAGTCGAAATTTTTAAGCAACTCCAAAAGAAAGGACAGTTTACTTTTATCTTTAATGTTTAATGTAATCTGGGTCATGTGTTTAAGTCTTAAGTAAGATAAGCCTTTCGAGCTTTATTGTCACCTATATACCCCTAATTTAAGTTATTGACAAAAATACTAAATTTAGTAAATAATTAAATCTAAAAAGTATTTACAAATTGCAGGCGCAAGAATTATTATGCTTCCGTTCGTCGGTCAGCTCTGCTGTCACTGTTTTATTGTAGTCGGGTTTACCTGCCATTAAAGTATTAAAAGCGAGCTCCTGTTTACAAGAGTCTCGCCTTTTTTATATGACCAGCTCTACATTGTCTCGTGCTCCGTTCTCTTTATAATTTCTTCCTGGAGATCTTCGCCTAAGTCGTTGAAATAATCGCTGTAGCCGGCTACACGCACTATCAGGTCGCGGTAATTTTCAGGATGCTTCTGAGCATCACGCAGGGTTTCCGCCGAAATTACGTTGAACTGGATATGATGACCGTCCATGCGGAAATAGCTGCGAACCAGCTTGGTCATGTTGTGAATGGCTTCGTCGTCTTCGAAGAATTCGGGAGCGAATTTCTGATTCAGCAAAGTTCCTCCGGTGCGGAGATGGTCTATTTTGGCTGCCGACTTAATTACCGCTGTCGGGCCGCATTGGTCGGCGCCCTGTACAGGAGAAATTCCTTCGGATAGGGCTACTTTGGCCTTACGCCCGTCGGGCAGTGCCCCGGTGACTTTCCCAAAATAAACGTGGCAGGTGGTTGGCAACAAATTAACACGGTGCTGACCACCCCGGGTATTGGGTTTACCGTTGAGAGCATTGTAATAAATTTCAAATACCTCGAGCAGGCGATCATCGGCAACATCGTCGTCGTTTCCGTATTTTGGTGTGTTATAGAGAAGATCGAAACGAAGCTGTTTGTAGCCTTCAAAGTCTGCAGCGAGGGCATTCAGCATATCGGTCATCTTAACCTTTTTATTATCGAAAACGTGATGCTTGATGGCCGTGAGGCTATCGGTCATGGTGCCCAACCCTACACCCTGGATGTAGGAGGAGTTATAGCGTGCCCCACCGGCAACGTAGTCGGTGCCGTTTTTAATACAGTCGTCGATTATGAGTGAGAGAAATGGTACCGGCAAATTATTCGCGAAGATCCGCTCAATCACATTGTTCCCTGTTATTTTGATTTGCATAAAATACTCGAGCTGACGTTTAAAAGCATCCAGCACTTGTTCGTACGATTTGAAATCACGAGGATCACCAGTTTCGATGCCAATCTTTTTGCTTGTCATCGGGTCCACACCATTATTGAGTGTAATTTCGAGCACTTTGGGCATGTTGAAATAACCTGTCAGTATATAAGCTTCGGTGCCGAAAGCGCCGGTTTCAACGCATCCACTGGCTCCACCTTTGCGGGCGTCAATCAGGTCTTTTCCCTGGCGAAGCAGTTCCTGGATAATGGCATCGGTGTTAAAAATGGAAGGCTGACCAAATCCGGTCTTGATAATTTTCATTGTGCGGTCCACCATGTGGTCGGGGTTTTTCTTCGACACCTGAACCATGGAGCTGGGTTGCAACAGGCGCATCTCTTCAATCACGTCGAGCAGGATAAAGCTCATCTCGTTGCAAGCATCGGAGCCATTTTCCTTTACGCCGCCAATGTTTATCAGGCAGAAATCGGTATAAGTATTGCTTTCCTCAGCGGTAACGCCCACTTTAGGGGGCGAGGGATGATTGTTAAATTTGACCCAGAAGGCTTGTAAAAGCTCATAAACCTCTTCTCTGCTGATACTTCCTTCCTCCATCTGTTTCATATAAATAGGGTAGAGGTGCTGATCGAGTCGTCCGGGATTAAAAGAATCCCAGGGGTTGAGTTCGGTAATCACGCCCAAGTGCACAAACCAGTAATACTGAAGCGCTTCGTGAATGGTTTGCGGCGCATAAGCCGGCACCCTGCGGCACACGGCAGCCATTTGCTGAAATTCCTGTTTTCGGGCAGGGTTTTCTTCTGCTGAGGCAAGCAGGTCGAGTCTTTCGGCATACCGGGCAGCCCACATAATAAGGGCTCCGGCAGCTATTTCCATTCCTTTTAATTCCTCCTTTTTATCGTAGGCTTTCGGGTCGTTTACAAAATCCAGACTTTTGATGCTTTCGCGAATGTCGTCGATGATCTGCAGCATTCCTTTCTTAAAAATTTTATCGCCCGAAACTGTGTGACCAGGTGCTCTTTGTTCCTGAAATTCTGTAAAAAGTCCTGCAGAATATGCTTCCAGCCACTCGGGAGTCATTGCCGACATAACTTTCTCCCGGTTGGTTTTACCAGTCCAGAAGGGTATAATTACCTCTTCGTAGGCTTTGCGTGTTTCGTCGTCTACTTTGAACCATACCTTTTTGCGAGAATTTAGAATTTCAAGATCTTTCAGCGAATGAACGCAAATTTCGGGATAGGTGGGTGTGGCTTTGGGTGCTGGTCCGCGTTCTCCAACAATAAGTTCTCCTTCACCAACATAAAGCTCTTTGTTTTTTAAAATGTATTCGAAAGCTTTTGCCCGCTGCACGGGAATTGACAATCCTCTGGCCTCGTTGCTCTGATAAAAGCGTGTTACCAGCAGTGCCCGTTCGGCAGTGATACGGTTTACTGCATTCAGGCTCTGTTCACGTAGGTTTTTAATCCGGTTATTCATAGTTTTAGTTTGTTTATGATTAAAGGAGGGTGTGTAATTGGTCTCTAACCGGAGGTTGAGCCTGTCGAAAACTCATTGTCCGGCACTTTTTATACAGCCTCTTCAGGCGTACTACCCTCCAATTTTCACTTTAAATCCTTCTTTTTCAAATATATTTTTGGCATTAAAAATATCTTCCTTGCTAAGGCCTTTTATACCTTCCATTTTATTGGCCATCCCGAAACGTTTGTATTTGTTTTGAGCTATGGTATGAAAAGGAAGCAGGTCAACCTGAGTAATGCTGTTCTTTTGCGGCTTCAGAAAGTCGCAGATAGATTCAAGTTCATCATCCAGAAAGTTAAACACGGGAACGACCGGGATTCTTACACGAACCTTTTTTTTACTTTCAATGATGTAGTGGAGATTTTCCAGGATTACCCCGTTCGATTTGCCTGTGAAAGCCAGATGTTTTTCGGGATTCACATGCTTGAGGTCGAACAGAAATAAATCTGTATAAGAAATAATTTCTGACAGAGTCTGGCGCGAAGAATATCCGCAGGTATCCACAGCCGTATGGAATCCTTCATCCTTGCATGCGATCAGTAATTGCTTCAGAAAAGCCGGCTGCATGGTAGGCTCGCCGCCGGAGAAGGTTACACCGCCATCAGATTCTTCCATAAACATGCGGTCTTTTCTTAAGCTTGTCATAATTTCACTCACCGAAACTTCACGGCCAACTTTCTCGGGCTGGTCAAAAATGTGGTCGTCCAGACTGATTTTTCTAACAGACTGAAAAGGCTCGCAACCGATGCTTTCGGGGTTATGGCACCAGAAACAGTTTAACGGACAGCCCTTGAAGAATACCGTGGTTCGAATTCCGGGGCCATCGTGCACTGCAAATCGTTTTATGTCGAAAATAGTTCCTTGCATGGAGTTATAGATGAATATAAAGTACAAGAGATCAAGACTACAACACTTATAAAGTCAGGGATTTATGTTGTTACTACTTGAAATATTGAAAACGGGGTTGGGGAAATCTATAAGATCCAGCACTCGTATAGGCCTTTGCCGAAGTGATGATAGAGGTTGTTCTGGTATTTTTCTGTTCTTAGCATAATTCAAAAATAGAAAATTTTTTGATAAAGAGGATAAGGTAATGATTTAACATCGTGCATAAAGTAAAAGCAACCTGAAAGGCTGAGATAAAGCTACGAATCGTGGTTGAGTTTAGTTCATCCACTGGTTTTAAGGTTCTTTAGAGTCAATGTTGATTTATTTTCCTGCCTAAATGGGGTCAGACAGGGGCTAAACAGTATAGAATATCTTAAAAACTCTGAGTTCGAAGCTCTGACGTCGGAGCCATTCATTACAAAAAGGCATTACAAAGTCCCATATAATCGACATTTTATTAATTTTACTTCCAAAACATCAAAAGCTTATGTACAACTTACTACCTCCTGCGACTATTGGCTTTGAGGTTTTACGGCTGCTATCCAAATACAAACCTTACCTTTTTTCCCTGATTTCTCTCTCTTTTTTTTATTATAATGCTTTTGGACAATATAACCGCATATCTTTTGATCATATCACTGTTGAAGACGGATTATCACAGAGCACCGTGTTTTCAATCGCACAGGATGCCGATGGTTTCATCTGGTTGGGAACAAGAGATGGTCTTAACCGGTTCGATTCGCACGAAATAAAGGTTTATAAAAATAACCCGTCCGATGGTCTAAGCTTATCGGGAAATACAATCAACTCGTTGTTTCTCGACAGCCGCAATCAGTTGTGGATAGGGACATATCTGGGAGGAGTATGTATTTATATGCCCGAAACTGATAACTTTCGTTGTTTTAAAAATACACCCAAAAACAACGCTTCCTTGTCAAATAATAACGTAAATGTTGTATTTGAAGACAGGGAGAAAAATATTTGGATCGGGACCCGAAATGGACTTAATTTGGTTGTATCCACTGAACCTTTCAAAGTAATCCGTTTCATTCATAAGCCGGGTAAAAGCGAATCGCTCGTGGATAATTACGTACGCACCATTTACCAAGACTCTCACGGAGATATTTGGGTCGGAACCTTGAATGGTATCTCGAGATTAAGGCTCAAACGGGAGTATGAATATTCATTTACAAATTATATTTCGTCCGGAAAAGATCCCGACAGTTTAAATGATAACTGGATTAATACAATTGTAGAGGGCGATAATGAAACGATCTGGATAGGTACCGAGAAAGGAGGTGTTAATATCTACAACAGACGAACCAATACCTTTTATTCAGCCAAAAATCCGGGGAATAACATTAATTTCCGGCATGTTATCAAAAACGCCGACGACGCCGTCCGGGTGATAACAAAAGATAAAGCAGGAAATTACTGGATAGGCACTCTCGGTGGACTTTTAGTTTACAACCCTGTATTGAACGTGTCAAAACATTATACAAGCAATTCAGACAACCCTTCGTCGCTGAGCGATAATTCCGTTCGGTCAATTTTTATCGACAGGAATGGCTCATTCTGGCTAGGGACATATTATGCAGGTCTGAACTTTTACAGCCCGAATTCACAACAATTCGATTATTTTAAACAAACCGGGAAAAATGCTCCGCTGCGATTTAAAATGGCCAGCGCCATTTTTGAAGATTTCAACAGTAATCTATGGCTGAGCATTGATGGCGGAGGAATTATCTATTGGAACAAAACCAATAATTCGTACGAAGTATTCAGGCACAAAGCTGATGATCCGCAATCGCTCGGCCACAATAATATTAAATGTATTTATCCCGATGGAAAGGAGGGATTGTGGATTGGGACGTTTAACGGCCTCAATTACCTCACATTGAAGACGCGGAAGTTCAAACGGTATGATGCCGGCGCCAATTCAGTACCCAACGACAGGATTTACAGCATTACACAAGACTCGAACCAGGATTTCTGGATTGCAACAAATGGCGGAGGTTTATGCCGGTATTCGAAAAAAAACAAAACATTCGAGACTTTTAGGAGTAGCACTGCAAACACCTCATTGCTGTCCAATTATCTTACTTGTTTATTGCTCGACTCAAAAAATACTCTCTGGATAGGCTCATCAACGGGCGTGTGTCAGCGCCTTTCAAATGGAAAATTTCGACGTTTCGATATAACGCTTCCGGGGGTGAAAGAAATAAACGGCCAATTCATTCTTGCTATATTCGAAGATAAAGAAAAAAGGATTTGGGTGGGCACACGTGGAAAAGGCCTGTTTAGGTTCGATCATAAAAAACAGGACTTTGTTCATGTCGATAATGAACGAAAAATAGCAGGTTCGAATATTTATGGAATCCTTGAGGATAAAAACGGTTTTTTGTGGTTAAGTACCGAAAATGGAATTTCCAGGTTTGATCCTAATAAACAGCAAGTAATCAATTACAACCGGAAAGATGGACTTATTTGTAAGGAATTCAATTACAATTCGTATTTAAAGGACCGCAAGGGATACATGTATTTTGGAGGATACAACGGCGTAGTGATTTTTCACCCGGACAGCATCGATTACAATAGTGCGGTACCACCCCTGGCTTTTACAAAATTAAATCTGGTCAATACCGAGGTTAAAATTGGTGATGAGAGTAATATTCTGGGAAATAGCCTCAATTCCTCCCGGTCAATAAAGCTTAAACATAGTCAGAATATTTTTTCGATAGAATTTGCTGTGCTGAATTATATAAATCCGGGTAAGAACCAATATGCTTACAAACTCGACGGTTTTGAACAGAAATGGAACTATATTACCAAACCCGTTGCATCGTATATGAACCTTCCTTCCGGAAAGTATACGCTGTTGGTAAAAGGCAGCAATAACGACGGTGTGTGGAACGAAAAACCAATTTCGCTCACTATTCGTGTTCTTCCTCCGCCCTGGAAAACATGGTGGGCATTTTCAATCTATTTTGCATTGATTTTGCTGACTTTTTATATCTATGCCCGCTTCACAAAAGTCCGGCTAAAGCTGGAACAGAAATTATTCCTTGAACAAATTGAAAATAAGAAGCAAAATGAACTTCATCAGTCAAAGCTTCGTTTCTTTACAAATATTTCGCACGAAATCCGGACCCCTCTCACTTTAATTATTAGTCCGCTCGAAAACTTACTTAACAACACCAGGGTGGAGCATGAAATAAAAAAGCAACTCCAGATAATTGACATTAATGCAAAACGGTTACTCCGGCTGATAAACCAATTGCTGGATTTCAGGAAACAGGAGAACGGAAAGCTTAAACTTAAAGTAGCCGAAGGAAATATTGTTAAGTTCCTGGGCGAGATTATTCTTTCTTTTCAGGAGTACGCAAGGATAAAGAAAATCGACCTTTCCTTTAATGCTTCCCAACAGGAAATAAAGCTTTGGTACGACCGCAACGAACTTGAAAAAGTGTTTTTCAACCTTCTGTCGAACGCATTTAAATTTACGCCCGAGCATGGCAAGATAAATGTTTCCATCCATGACAAGAGTCCCGAAGAGGTCTCAATTATTTTTGAGGACAGTGGACATGGGATTTCCACAGATCATCTCGATAAAATATTCGACCGGTTTTATCAGGTCGAAAATTCAGGTTTATCCGACTATGGATTTGGCATAGGCCTCGCTCTTGCGAAAGGAATTGTGGAGTTGCATAAAGGAAAGATATCCGTTGAAAGTGAGGAAGCGGTGAACAATAGAAACGGTTATTCGAAATTTACGGTAATTCTATACAAAGGGGAAAGTCATTTTTCGGAGAATGAAGTTGTGATGGACTATAAAACGAGCGAACAGGTTGAATCGTATATCGACCTGGAAACACCCGACCCTTTTCAGGATACTGGCGCTGCTTTAACTGTCCGGCCTGAGAAAAAACAATATACTATACTGATAGCCGATGATAATCCGGAAATCCGGAGCTATTTGACAGATCGCCTGAGAACTGTCTACACAATTATTGAAGCCGGAGATGGTACGGACGCCTGGAATTCATCTGGAGAGAATGTACCTGATATTATAATCAGTGATGTTGTAATGCCGGGTATCGATGGAATTAAACTAACCAGCATGCTTAAAACAGACGAACGTACAAGCCATATTCCTGTAATACTTCTGACAGCCCGCAATGCTATGGTTAATCAGTATGAAGGACTCGAAACAGGAGCCGACGAGTACATCACCAAACCATTTAATATACATTTTCTTGAGCTTAAAATACGAAACCTGTTAATAGCCAGGGAGCAGTTGAAGGCGAAATACAGCAGGATTATTACACTTGAACCTAAGCAAACAATAATTACTTCGCCCGACGAGAAGTTTCTGCAACGTTTGTTGGAAACAATCGAGAAAAATATGGCTGATCCAGAGTTCACTGTGCCTAAATTAGTGGAAGAACTGAGCATGAGCCGTCCTGTTTTATTTCGAAAACTGAAAGCCCTTACTGACATGTCTGTAATTGATCTGATTAATAGTACACGCCTAAAAAAAGCAGCGACTATGTTGAAACAGAAAAAAATGACAGTTTCTGAGGTGAGTTATGCTGTTGGATTTGCCGATGCAAAATATTTCAGTAAATCGTTCCGCCAACAGTATGGAAAAACACCTACCGAATACATAGCTGAGCAAAGCGAATAACTGCGTTTCACAGCTACGCACCCCATTCATGCGCTTTTTTATTATAGTGCTGAACAATTTTTACACTCTTTATTTACAATTTTTCCACCTCCAAGAACACATTTTCCACCTCAAAGAACTATTTGTAACCCTCGCTTTTAGTTCTGCCGGCTAGTTTTGTGGTGTCATGCCCTGAAGATATTTGGTCGGGATTACTATCTCAAACATTTACTGTGGGATTAACGAGGCTTATTCATCGTAACTCATGGTAATCTTGAATGGAGTGTGATTTTACAATCTAACTATTTTTCTAATAACTAACTATTTATGAAACTAAAAAGACTGATACTTTTATTAAGAGGAAAGCTTATACTTCCTTTAGTATTGCTTTTCGTTTGTGGATTTGCTCTTGATGCCCAGCAAATCTCAGGTAAGGTAACTTCAAGTGACGGAGATCCGTTGCCGGGAGTTAATATCGTGGTACAAGGGACATCTGTCGGAACAACTACCGACGTAAATGGTAATTACACCATAAAGGTTCCGGATGCTAATGCATCTTTAGTATTTTCTTTTATTGGTTTCCTTTCAGAAACCATACTGGCAAATAACCAGTCGACAATAGATGTTTCATTGATCCCTGAACTGAAAACCCTTGAAGAGGTTGTGGTTGTAGGGTATGGAACACAAAAGAAAAGAGATGTAACCGGCGCCATTACTTCTGTTACCGACAAGGCCATTCAACAACGTCAGGCTGTTAATATTTTCGATGCCCTTCAGGGTGCTGCTGCCGGTGTGCAAATATCGAGTGTTTCAGGGGCTCCCGGGGCTTCAAATACAATAATGGTACGAGGCGCTTCAACTTTTGATGATGCTGGTGTTTCTCCTTTATTTATTGTAGATAATGTCGTAACCGAAGATATTTCCAGCCTGAACCCCAACGATATTAAATCGATCGAAATTCTTAAGGATGCTGCCTCCAGTGCTATTTACGGTGCCCGGTCAGCAAATGGTGTAATAATTATTACAACAAAATCGGGCGAATCGGGAGCACCAAAAATAAGTGTCCAGGCCTTAAGGAGCTATAGTTTCATTGCGAATAAAATTCCGCAGGTGAATGCTTTTGAACAGGTGTTAAACGAACCGTCGACCCGTGGAGCAGTACTTGAAAAATTTAATGCAAATGCTGACTCCGTGGGTCTGATTAACAGCACTAATTACTATTATCAGGATTTGTTAACCCGTACTGCGGTTCGTAATGATGTTAATCTGGGCATCAGTGGAGGAACTGAAAAATTGAAATACATGGCTTCACTGGGATATCTGGATGACCAGGGTATCATTCTTACCAGTTATAATAATAAATTTACCGGAAGAATAAATGTTGATTTCCAGGCCTCCAAGAAATTTAAATCGATGTCGCGGATCAGTTTCAGCAAATCGAAAACCAACAGCATCGATGAGGGTAGTGTGCTTCAGACATCCATGCGGCGTCCGCCCAATATGATTATTTACTATCCCGATGGAAGTTTCGCCCCTTACTATGCTATGGGAGGCAACAAAAATCCGGTACAGGAACTTATGGCACGCGATAATACGGATGAACGTTTTCAGAGTACCATATATGAAGCACTGGAATATAAAATCAATTCCTTCCTGGCCTTCCAGGCAAGTGCAACAGCTAATCTCAGCTTAAGACGTGAAAAGGAATTCGCCTCTAAAGAACTCGATTCGAACAGCAACGAAGATTTGAGGAAAAATACTGCCAGCGACAATACAACATGGGGACAAATTTATCAGGGCGATGCATACCTGTCATTTAACAAATCGTTTGGGAACGACCATAGTCTTAATATTATGTCCGGATCAAGTGTTGAAACAGGAAAGAATGAGTATCTGAATTTTGCCGGAAACTATTTTGTTTCGGAAAATGTTCATACAATGAATTTAGGTACGCTCGATCTTGCCGAGACAAACACTACTTCTACCGATTATGCCATTGCCGGATTCTTCGGACGGTTGGGGTACAGCTATAAAGGCAAGTACATTTTTAATTCGAACGTTCGCTACGATGGCTCATCACGCTTCGGGAGCAAAAACCGGTGGGGTTTCTTTCCATCGGCATCTATTGGATGGCGATTTTCCGAAGAAGGATTTATGCAATGGTCTTCTAATTGGTTATCGGATGGTAAACTCCGTGCGAGCTGGGGTGTTACCGGAAATGATCGTGTAGGTTATTACGAATCGCAAACCCGTTTTTCATCAGGCGAATATTCGTATAATAGTGTTTCCGGAGTTGTTCCGGTATCTACTTACGGAAATCCAACCCTTCATTGGGAAGAAACCCGACAAACGAATTTCGGTCTTGATCTGACCCTTTTTCAGGGGCGGGCAATTTTTGTCGCCGACTATTATTTGAAAGAAACAAACGATTTGTTGTCGGATATGAACCTCGCTTATACAACCGGCTATGACAAAATGCGTGTTAATCTCGCAAGCATTGAAAATAAAGGTATCGAGTTGTCATTGACCGTTTATCCTGTCCGTACAAAGAACTATAACTGGCAAACTACACTTAACTGGTGGAAAAACGAAAATACGATTACAGACCTGGCAAGAGAAAACTATATTCAAAATAGCTATTATTATGTTGCTAAAGGTTATTCCGCGGGTTTATTTTATGGTTATAAAAACCTTGGCGTCTACGAGTATGATCTTAGCAACGCTTATACCGAAGACTTTAAGACCCATTTAACACCGGTTTTTGAACATGACAATAATAACAACGTCATAATTGGACTAAATGGCCAACCAACTCTACTTTACTATAATTTACCGAATGGTCAGAAATATGAGGGAACTGTAACCCAACTGACTTCCGGCGGTGTAATAGCAGGTGGTGGCGATGTTATTTGGGAAAATATGCCTGATCAGGATGGGGCCTATGATAACAAAATTGACGACAGCGACCGTGCCGTTTTGGGCAAAGCAACTCCCGACTGGTTTGCTTCCTGGTCTAATACTATATCTTACAAGAATTATTCTCTTTCATTTAACTTCTATACAAGCTGGGGTGGTTTGGTATACAATAAACTTAAGCGTTATTATGTAAGCTGGGGGGGCAATACCCATATGCAACTCCCCGAATATATCCGCACCGGTTGGAAATATCAGGGCCAGATTACCGATTGGTATTCCATTGACACTCGCAGCCGAAAAACAAATAATCGCGCTGAATTGAGCGATTACTTCCTTGAAGATGCAACCTTTATCCGTTTACGGAATGTCCGGTTTACTTATAAAGTAGATTCACGGCTCCTTGACAAAACATTTATTCGGGGATGTGATCTTTACGTTTACGGAAACAACCTGTTAACCTGGACAAACTATACCGGGTTTGATCCTGAGGTCGGAGGTGGAGTATTAACTCCCGGTACTGATGGTAGTGCTTATCCCAGGAAGCGTGAAATAGGCTTTGGTTTAAATCTTAATTTTTAAATGAGCGAAAAAATGAAAAAAAGAAACTTACCATATCTGATTATTGCAACCTTCTGCCTTATCATATCAGGTTGCGAAGAATTCCTGGATCGTACTCCTCTATCCGACATGTCGCCTACTACCTTTTTTGCAAATAAGGGCGACATGAAAACCTGGACTGCCGGTATTTATGACTCTTTCCAGAAAACATTGAGCCTGGGGCACCTGGAATGGGGCGATATTCGGTCGGACAATTACCATACCACCGGTTACGACGATGGAAAAGCGTATATGAATGCCATTGAATCATCCCAGAGTCAGTACAGTTGGAGTGACCTTTATAAAACTATAAACAGGTGTAATGTAGGTATTGAACGGTTCCCCAAAATACCTGGAATTATGGAATCTGACTGGTCCGATTATGTGGGACAGGCATACGGGTTAAGAGCGTTGATGTATTTTTATGCGATTCGTGTTTGGGGGGGCGTTCCTCTTGTAACACAATCCTGGGATGGCGATGTCTCCGGGTCTTATGTGTCCAGATCAAGTGTTGATGAAGTTAAAGCTCAAATTACGAGTGATATTGATAACGCTATTTCCCTTCTGGGGACCAATATTACAAGTGACCGTAAATTTTACTTTAACCTTGCGGCTGCCTGGGCTCTTAAAGTAGACGTCCATATGTGGTTTCACGAATATCAGCAGGCCCTCGATGCTTATAATAAATATTTTGAAGGCAATGCTGATTTCGCCCTTGTGACTAACGACAAAGAGTGGAAAAAGATTTTTTTGTCGCC
Source organism: Bacteroidota bacterium (assembly GCA_023429135.1). Taxonomy (GTDB): domain Bacteria; phylum Bacteroidota; class Bacteroidia; order Bacteroidales; family JAAUTT01; genus JAAUTT01. Next base: position 32,906 of record JAEYWD010000124.1, read on the forward strand.
GGCCGATTCAAAGGAAACCATTTTCAATATGTCGTGGAATTTCGAGCAGGATGGTTCTCATCCGTGGGCACAGCGAGTCGGAGCTTCAAATACAAACAACCCTTATAAGATTTCGGAAAGTATATTTAACGAATTTATCACACGCTTATATTCCAAAAAGGGCAGGGACGGACGTTTTTGGAATGTGCTTGATACGGTAAAAATGTGGAATGGTGGTAACAAAGTTCCTATCAGTACATCTCATTGGAATATAAGCGCAAATGCAGGTATAGAAAAATGCGTTAAATATAGTGATGTAGACCCAACGGCAACTACAAGCTACTGGCTCGTATTGTCGAGTTCAAATGCCGATTTGGATATTTGCATCTACCGGTATGCCGACATACTGCTTCTGAAGGCCGAAGCACTGAACCAACTGGGGCAACCTGCCGAAGCACTGAAAATTGTAAACGATATTCGCAAACGAATTGGCTTTACTGCTGACGCTACTATGGAATCGGCAGATCTGAACGATAAAAAAGCTGTTGAAAGCATTATTTTGAATGAACGTCGGCTCGAATTTATAGCTGAAGGGAAGCGTTGGTTCGATTTAATCCGTACGTCAAGAGTAGTCGAAGTGATGGATCCCATTTTACGCGCCCGGCAGGAAGCTGTTGGAGTTTCAATAACCGGTTTTGGAGACGAAGGTCGGATCCTTTGTCCTATTTTTTACAGGGAATTTGAATCGAACCCAGCCTTACAGGGTAATCAAAATCCTCCCTACACGGAAGGTTAATGAATAATAATTTACATTATAAGAATAGAACACAAGTGTGGGGTAAAATCAAAGTACTGATCGATGGATTTTCAAACATGAGTGTGCTTAAAATACCAAATCAAATTAATTCTTTATGAAAAAGGTAAAAACATATATAAAATTCTCTGTTAAGATGGTTGTACTGACAATTTTAATGGCGGGATGCGAACTCGCGGGGCTTGATCTTCAGGAACCTTACGAATATGATTACAATGCCGGCATGCGGAATAACGAACTTAAAATGACCGCATGGGAATTCATTCAATCCCGGCCCGATCTTTTTTCGATTATGTCTGAGGGTATAAAATATGCAGGACTGGAAAGTATGTACAATCAAGTCAATACTACCTACCTGCTCCTCACGGATAAGGCTTTTAACTCTGCTACGGAATCGGATTACAGTTATTTTATAACCCATCTCCTGCCTGACCCTAACGACGCCACAAAAACGATCGTTCCTGAGTCATTGAACATGTATCCTGCAGAGCAGGTAAAGGAATTTCTGCTTTATCATATGGTCAAAGGAACTTGGACCTGGACAAATCTGCCGGCTACGTCAACCTGGTACGATACTTATGCTGCTGCAGACACGGCAAAAGTTAACATGTACCTTCTGAAGGACCGAAACGCGAATATTGTTTTCAATAATTTTGAGGGGCACTACAAATTGACCATTAAGGCCCGCACAACTAATTTGAAAACAAGCAACGGTTCGTATGTACATGTTCTCGAATCGTGGATGGACAGACCTAATCAGACCCAGCTTAAATAATCCTTAAAATCATGAATAAATTAATTACTATGAAAATATATAATATACTGGTAATTGTATTGACTGCAACTTTCTTTGCAGCCTGCACAAAAGATGAGTATGTCGAAATAGATTCCCTTAGCACTGATGGGAATGAATTTTTCAGTAATCAGAAAGTAAAATTGTGGATGTGCGTAAAATCAAGCAATCTCGCTGAAGTAGACTACCAATGGGGATGCGAAGGCGGTACGCTCACTCAACCACAGGGACTGGATGAAATGACCTGGAAAGCTCCTTCCGAACCTGGTACTTATCGTGTTTTCTGTACAGTTAAAATCGGTAATGAATCAGAAACCCGCTATCACGATATGGTAGTTTCGTCTTTCTTCTTTGAAAAATTCGAAAAAACGTCTTATTCTTTTAAGGGACAAAGCAGTACTACTCTGACAAAGAAAACGGAAACCTTAAATGGAGTAACCAATGGATATCTCGAATCAGTTGTCAAATCTACCACTTCTACAAACAGATACATTTATTACAACTTTTCCGATACCAGTTTGCATACACCATTCAGTTGCATGAGCACTGTAGGTTGGATTTCTGATTTTCCGTCCGATACTATCAAAGTGGGTAGTTCAAAATATGCAAATAAGTTATATTATGAAATTGTCATGAATAGAGATCCAAATAAAGAAGATGCCGCTTACATTGACAATGTGCGTTTCGAATGGTTCCCGGTGGGTAATACTAAAGGATTACCAAAAGACCCGGTAACAGGTCAACAATATAACGGTTGCTTATTATTCGAACAAAATTTATCAGGCGCTAAAACATGGTTTCAGGTTAGTGTAAAAGCGGACGAACTTAATTTCGCAAAGGCCGAAAACAAAAATGTTTCGCTTAATATTGGACCCGACTACATGGCAACTGTCTATGTTAATGGAACAAAAATACTTGAAACGGATGCTATTAAAAACTGGCGCATTGCCAACAGCAGTAAAGACGATATCTATATTGGTGAATGGCGGCTGGTTTTCCCAAATGGAAATGGCGGTAATAAGCCTCCTAAGATTTATTTTGATAATGCTTATGCAAAAGCAGATGGCTCGGTACTTACTGGTAATTGATTAAGTTCAGATTAAGAAAAGGGGGAGGATTGTCTCTGCCCTTTTCTTTTAAGTAATTTATTTATCTCTCAGCTTTATGATCACTATTGCCATAGACTGTAAAAAATACAGAATAATCCCCGGATTCATTCACAATCTGTATTTTACTCCCGCTTCTTTCATTCGCAAACCTTTTATTCTTATTGCAACTCAATTATTGTTTTGCTATTCGCTATCAGCTCAGCAAATACAAAAAAATGATACTATAGTAGGATTGGTTTTAGGAAAAACAGGAAAAGCAATCAGAAATATCCCGGTTTCATTTAATGGGAGCAGCGAAATTTTTCATACAAATAAGAAAGGGATTTTTGTAATAATTAAAGATGTGCTGCCAGATTCATTAAACCTGATTTTACCTTCAAAAAGGATTATTCAGGTTCCCGTTATGGGAATGGGATTTTTAAAGATTATTACACATGAAACATCTTACTCTGTAGTCGAATCAAAAAATGAAATTCTAAATATCGGTTATGGTATGGAACGACGATCAACTTCTACTTCCGGTGGTTTTTCAGTTACAGGTGATCAAATAAGAGAAACGGGTGAACGAAATATAATTTTAGCAATTGCCGGTAAAATACCGGGGGTAAATCTTGTTTACAAAAGCGATGGTTCAACTGGTCTGATGATACGGGGAGGAACTTCTCTTGAAGGCGACAACGATCCTCTTTATGTTGTCGATGGCTCGATCGTGGACGATCTTTCCAACATCAATATCAACGATGTTGCAAAGGTCGAAGTGCTTAAGGATGGAACCATTTACGGAACCAGAGGAGCAAACGGGGTCATCCTTATTTTTACAAGAAAATAAATAAATAAAAATGGCCACGGGAAACGTTTAGAATATGCTATTCACATATATATGAATTCGGTATATACATTAAAAAAAATCTTTCTTTTATTGTCCGTTTGTTTTTGTTACAATGCAAACGGGCAATTGCCACTTGTAAGCTTAGAAAACAATAGTTTAAAGTATACGCTTTATTCGAACCAAGGTGAAAACAGTAAGCTAAACCGCATCCCCGATTTTTCATATGCAGGATATAAAGGAGGAGGGGTTTCAATACCTAACGTTCCTGTTGTAAAAACTATAGAGTCTGTATCAGCCGATTGCCATAAACTAATTCAGGATGCTATTGATGAGATATCATTATTAGCCCCGGATAAAAATGGGATCAGGGGGGCGGTTTTGTTGAAAAAAGGTATTTATGTATTAACCGACTCGGTTGTTATCAGAACTGATGGTATAGTACTGCGTGGTGAAGGTGCCGGGATGGATGGAACTGTAATAGTTGCAACCCGTAAGGCAAAATGTACGCCTTTGCAAATCAGAGGATCAGGAAGTGGTTACGGGGAAGTAGCCGGAAGTCGTGTGAAAATTGCATCAGCTTATGTGGGCACGGGATCGGTTTCTTTTGATATTCCCTCAGGTCATTCCTTTGCAGTAGGCGATAAAGTTGTAATCCAAAAAACTCCCAATGACGCCTGGATTGGCATACTGGATATGGCTCAATATGGTTGGGTTGCAAAAGACTATAAAGTTACTTTTGAAAGAAAAATCGTAAAGATTGAAGGCAATACAATCCATATTGATATCCCTGTTGTGGATGCCTTTCAGGATGCATATGGCGGAGCAGAGATTTTCAAAAGCAGCATTAATGGTCGTATTAATAATTGCGGGATTGAAAATATACGTATAGAATCATATTTTGCAGGTAACGAGGATGAATCTCACGGATGGAATGCCATAATACTTAAAAGAGCAGAGAACTGCTGGGTAAAAAATATTGTAGCCAAATACTTTGGTTATGCTTGTGTAAATATTTCGGATATGTCCGTGTTCAATACAGTGGAAGATTGTGCCATGATTGACCCTAAGGCAGTTACTACTGGCGGAAGAAAATATTCATTTAATCTTGAATCTAACAGTACTTGTAATCTTTTTAACCGATGTTTCACGTGGGGAGGAAGACACGATTTTGTAACCGGATCGCGTTTGCCGGGACCGAATGTTTTTCTCGATTGCAATGCTGAAAATACATTTTCCGATATAGGCCCTCATCATCGTTGGGCTACCGGTTTATTGTTCGATAATGTCCGCGGCGGACAAATACATGTCCAAAACCGGAAAGATATGGGAAGTGGTCATGGTTGGGCGGGAGCACAAGTGCTTTTCTGGAACTGCAATTCTTACAAAAATGATATTAAAGTTGAAAGTCCGCCTTCCGCACGTAATTGGGGAATAGGATGCACAGGACTAAAACAAAATGGTGGTGGCTACTGGGAAAATTGGGGAAACAACGTGTCTCCGAGAAGTTTATATCTGGAACAGTTAAAAGAAAGACTGGGAGATCAAGCTTTAATAAACGTCACAACAGATGCTCAACGCAATGGCAATATATGGGATGATCTAAAGAACAGTGCAACGAAAATTGCATCAGAGCAGCGAGTAATCACCTTTGTTCCCCATGTTGAAAATAATACTACTGCCGGAACTCCGTCTGTAACGTATTCCTCAGGTATGGTCAGTATAAATTTGAACAGCCGGTTTCCGGAAGAAACAAAAGAGCTTAAAATCTTTAATGTTTGCGGAAATTCTGTTTTTCAATCGGTTTATCCTGAAGATATCGCGAATTTAATAGTTGGACATCTTTCCAAAGGAATTTACATTTTAAATTTAACTACTGAGCATCAGGTTTACAAGCTTAAATTTTTATTGCATAATTAATACCTATATATGAAAGCAGTCAAACAAATCAAATTGAATATAAGTGAAGTAGGAACAGTATTACATGGTTTAGAAAAAGTTGTAGTAAAACGAAATCTTTAAAAATTTGTGGTTGTGAGGAATTTAATATTGATTCTTGGAATTGGATTTATATTGTGCAATACATCGATTTACGCCCAAAATAAGGTGCGGCTGACGGATGGTTGGGAATTTTTAAAGGAGGATCTTGGAGGTATTTGGGAAGCAGTCCGCCCGGCTAAAGTAGGCAATCCCGAGAGTTTACCGGTATGGGAAAAAGTTTCGCTTCCTCATTGTTTTAATGCTTCCGATGCAGTTGACCCGGATGTGAATTATTATCAGGGACCCGGTTGGTACAGAAACAACCTTGAAATTAATAATCCTTATCCGGATGGCCGGACAGTTCTACATTTCGAGGGTGCGGGGCAGAAAACCTCGGTGTATGTTTATACTACGCTTGTTGGAACGCATGTTGGTGGATACGATGAATTTTCATTCGATATCACCGACGCTATAACCGAATTTAAAAATACCAACATCTGCAAAAATATATACAAGGGGAAAATCCCAATTTCAATCCGTTGTGATAATTCGCGCGATCTTGAAATGATACCTTCTGATCTGTCTGATTTTAATCTTTACGGCGGACTCTACAGGTATTTGAACCTGGAATATATTCCATCGTTTTCTGTTTCGGATGTATTTGCAAATGCCCGCGTTACAAATCAGGGGAAAACAGGTATCCTCGGTATTGCTGCATCGGTGTTATCAACATCAAAGGTCAAAACAGGAAATGTGGAAATGAAAATTTATGACCCGTCAAATAAACTGGTGGCAACCACATCAAAACAAGCAGAGGCTTTAGGTGAACGAAAGGAATTATGGCAGGTGGAGGTGAAAAAGCCGGTATTATGGTCCCCCGATAAACCTGCATTGTATACCTGCGAAATAATGGTAAAATCTGACGCAGGGGAACAAAGGATCGTTCGGAAATTTGGTTTCCGGTATTTTCAATTTGTTGAAAAAGGGCCATTTCTTTTAAACGGAGAGCGTCTTTTGCTCAGGGGCACCCACCGGCATGAGGATCATGCAGGAGTTGGAGAGGCTATGACCGAAGATATGATCCGTACCGAAATGCTGATGATGAAAGATATGGGCGTAAACTTTATCCGGTTGGGACATTATCAGCAATCGCGCATTGTTCTCGATCTTTGTGATAGCCTTGGTATCCTGGTGTGGGAGGAGATACCCTGGTGCCGTGGAGGTTTGGGTGGCGAAACCTATAAGGAACAAGCACGCCGCATGCTTACCAATATGATTGAACAGCACCGGGATCATCCTTCCATCATTATATGGGGGTTGGGTAACGAAAACGACTGGCCGGGCGATTTTCTCGTTTTCGATAAAGATAAAATACGGCAGTTTATGAGCGAATTGAACAATTTGTCTCATAAACTGGACTCTACAAGAAAAACAGCTATTCGACGTTGCGCCTTCTGTAAGGATATTGTAGATGTATACTCCCCATCCATTTGGGCAGGATGGTATCGCGGAGGTTATACGGAATACAGGAACGAATCGGAAAAGGAAATGAATTCGGTGAATCATTTTCTTCATGTCGAATGGGGAGGTGACAGCCATGCCCGCCGCCATTCGGAAGATCCCGATAAAATTATTGACAGAGTATCCACTGGTCATGGTACCGATGAACGTGCCGGAGATGCTTCTCTTTACGGAGGACAGGTTAGGATTTCGAAAGATGGTGACTGGAGCGAAACATACATTTGTAACCTGATAGACTGGCATCTGAAAGAACAGGAAACGATGCCCTGGCTCACGGGTTCTGCATACTGGCCATTTAAAGATTTTTCCACCGCCATACGTCCTGAAAATCCTGTTCCGTATGTTAATCAGAAAGGGGTTGTTGAACGCGACTTCACAAAAAAAGAGTCTTTTTATGTATTCCAATCGTATTGGACAAAAAAACCTATGGCCCATATTTACGGTCATACGTGGCCTGTGCGATGGGGCGTCGAAGGAGAATTGAAAATGGTTAAGGTATATTCCAACTGTCAGGAAGCGGAATTGTTCCTGAATGGGAAAAGCTGTGGAATTAAGAAACGTGACAGCCAGGATTTCCCTGCCGCCGGCCTTAGGTGGACAGTAAAGTTCAATAAGGGATCGAACAATCTGAAAGTAATTGCGCGTCAGGGTAATGAAATGGTTACCGATGAAATAACATTGGAATATCAGACAGAAAAATGGGGTTCTCCCACGCAAATGTTTCTTGAAAAAATTGAAGAGAAGGAAGATACGGCAACAATTCAGGTCAAATTATTGGATCATAAAGGCGTTTTGTGCCTCGATGCCCGGAATGTGGTTGAGTTCTCGCTTACCGGTGATGGTAAAATGTTGGATAACCTTGGAACTTCCTGCGGATCGCGAAAAGTGCAGGTTTATAACGGACGAGGTATCATCCGGATTAAAATTAACAAAGGAAATAATATTGCTGGTGTTAAATCGGAGGGTTTGAAAACAGTTTTTCTTAACCTATCTGCAAATAAATAGTTATTCATATAACATGCAATTTTATGAGTATGAAGTCAAAAGAAATTTATCTCTCAATAATTTATACTGTTGTTTTCATATTGCACAGTAGTGCACAGGTTGGAACTGGTAAAGATCCGGACTTGAAATTATGGTACAACAAACCCGCCTCTGTTTGGGAGGAAGCTTTGCCTCTCGGGAATGGAAAAACCGGTGCTATGGTTTTCGGGGGAATTGTCACCGAGCGCTTTCAACTGAATGATCTGACATTATGGTCGGGTGCTCCGAAAGACGGCAATAAGCCCAATGGGCCCGAAATCCTGAAAGCAACCCGTGAAGCCGTTGCCAAAGGCGATTATGCTTTGGCCGAAAATACCTGGAGAAAAATGCACGGCCCTTACTCCGCCAGGTACCTGACTATGGCCGATCTGATGATAAAGATGGATATGCCCGACACTATAGCTGCGGAATACTATCGAGACCTGAATATTCAACATGCACTCTCAACAGTCCGGTATCGCTGTGGCGGAGTTCATTATACACGGGAGGCTTTCGTTAGCTTTCCGGATAAAGTGATTGCTGTGGAAATCAAAAGCGACCGCAGGAACTCTGTTTCATTTACAACATGGCTGTCGAGTAAATTACGTTACAAGATCAGCCCCCAGGCAAACGACTACATGGTTCTCCGCGGCAAAGCCCCGAAATTTGTAGCAAACAGGATTTACGAACCGGAACAGGTTGTATATGATAACGACAATGGTGAAGGAACCAATTTCGAAGTACATCTGAAAATAAAAGCCTTTGGTGGGAAAGTAAAAGTAACAGGCAATCAGTTGAAGGTCGAAGGTGCGGATAAAGTAATTCTTTACCTGGCGGGTGCTACAAGTTACAATGGTTTCGACAAATCACCCGGTTTACAGGGAAAAGATCCCGCAAAAGAAGCAACTGCCATCATCCGTCAGGCTTCGGCAAAATCGTATGAGCAATTAAAAACAGCACATCTCAACGATTACAGGAATCTGTTCGACAGGGTAAGTCTGAATCTCGAAAGCGAACCGGAAGCATTAAAGCTCCCCACCGATGAACGCATGCTACGGTTGAACAAAGGACGAACAGATAACCAGCTCATGACTCTGTATTACCAGTTTGGAAGATATCTTCTGATCTCCAGCTCGCGCGATCAGGCATTGCCTGCCAACTTACAAGGGATCTGGAACGATCACGTGCAGCCACCCTGGGGCAGCAATTATACAACTAACATCAATACGGAAATGAATTACTGGCTGGCAGAAAATACAAACCTGTCCGAATGCCATACTCCTTTATTCAAATTTCTCAATAGTATGGCTGTAAATGGAGCAAAGACAGCCAGGATAAATTACGGTTTAGATGGATGGTGTGCCCATCATAATTCCGACATATGGGCCAAAACGAGTCCTCCGGGGGGAGAAGACTGGGATCCGAAAGGTATGCCCCGCTGGTCGTGCTGGGCAATGGCAGGAGCCTGGCTTTGTCAGGATTTATACCGCCATTACGAATACACTGGCGATGAGAAATTCCTTCGTGATAAGGCATGGCCCCTGATGAAAGGTGCTGCACAGTTTCTGATGGAGTGGCTTGTCGAGGGCCCCGATGGTTACCTGGTTACTAATCCATCCTCCTCACCCGAAAATATGTTTTATATCAATGGCAAAGTATATCAGGTTAGTATGGCAACTACCATGGACATGGCCATCATTCGCGATTTATTCACAAACGCTATTTATACGCTTGACATTCTGAATATAGAACCGGAATTCAAATCCAAACTCCAAATTGCCATAAGTCGTCTCCATCCTTACCACATCGGACAATATGGACAATTACAGGAGTGGTATGGGGACTGGGACGATCCTGCCGACAAACACCGGCATTTGTCCCATTTGTTCGGACTTCATCCAGGTTCCCAGATCAGCGCCCGCAGAACGCCGGATCTTGCTGCAGCAGCAAAACAGTCGCTCATCCACAGGGGCGATGTGAGTACGGGCTGGTCGATGGCCTGGAAAATTAACTGGTGGGCGCGTCTGGAAGACGGCGATCATGCTTATCGAATTCTAAAAGATGGGCTTACTTATATAGGACCCAAAAGTGATTCAGCAAAAGGCGGAGGAACCTACCCCAATCTTTTCGATGCCCATCCTCCATTTCAGATCGACGGAAACTTCGGAGGAACCGCCGGTATCACCGAAATGCTGTTACAGAGTCACGATGGCCTGATAAGTTTGTTACCGGCACTACCATCCGCCTGGGATAAAGGTGAAGTGAACGGCTTGAAAGCACGGGGTGGTTTCGTTGTCTCTGTTTCCTGGGGAAAGGGTAATATATCAAAAGCCACCCTTTATTCAGGATTGGGTGGACATTGTCGCATCCGTACAAAAATCCCGGTAAAAGTAGTGGAAACTACTTTTCAGGCTCCTGCCGGAGAAAATCCAAATCCTTTTTACAGGATAAATCCTGTGCCGAAGACTATAAAAAATAATAAACAGCCACTGGTGGAAGTGCCCCTTTCTAAAGTTTACGAAATTGATTTCCAGACACAGAAAGGGAAAAGCTATACCATAGTTCCTCTTTAATTTAAACCTAAAATGGGATAAGAAATGAAGCAATTACAACTGATCATACTGTTCCTTTATATAAACCACTTCGCTTTTGGAGTGCCTAAGGATAATATATGTGCCCTCACTCCCAACCCCTCTCCCTATGGGCGAGAAGGCCTGGATGAGGGCAACATCTTCTACGCCGATATGGTGAAAATCTTGAAAAAAGACATATTATTTCGCGCTGATGAAGCGTTGAAACAAGCTCCACAAACCATTACCATGGTCAAATGCGAGCGCAGCTCAGGCGGAGTTCACGACTTTTATTCCGAAGGCGATTATTGGTGGCCTGATCCGAATAATCCTCAAGGCCCTTATGTTAAACGCGATGGCATGACAAACCCCGATAATTTTGTGGCGCACCGCGGAGCCATGATACGGTTCAGCCAGATTATAGGTACGCTGGCCTCTGCATATAAAATTACCGGCGATGAAAAATATGTAAAACAAGCTCTCGTTCATCTGAAAGCCTGGTTTGTCGATACCGCAACACGTATGAACCCCTCACTGGTTTATGCACAGGCAATTAAAGGATTGCATACCGGCCGGGGAATTGGCATTATCGACACCATTCAACTCATGGAAGTAGCGCAGGGTGTTATCGTAATGCAGGGGGCATCGTCGTTCGGTAAAACTCTTTTAACTGCCATTAAATCATGGTTTGCTGAATACTTACAATGGCTTACAACGCATCCTTATGGCAAGGATGAAATGAAGGCCACCAATAATCATGGTACCTGCTGGGCCATGCAGGTGGCATCTTTCTCCAAACTCACAGGAAACACCGAATTGTCAGCCTTCTGCCGCAACCGGTATAAAGAAGTATTTCTGCCAATGCAGATGGCCGATAACGGAAGTTTTCCCCGGGAACTGGAACGGACAAAACCTTTTGGCTACTCCTTGTTCAACCTCGATGCAATGACGATGCTTTGCCAGATTCTTTCGGATGAAAAGAATGATCTGTGGAATTTCCAGGTATCCGATGGTAAATGTATCCGTAAAGCTATAGAGTTCCTTTATCCTTATGTTGCCAACAAAAATAAATGGCCCTATTCAAAGGATGTCATGTATTGGGACAACTGGCCTGTAGCACAACCTACTCTTCTTTTTGGAGCCAAAGCATTCGGAAAACAGGAGTGGTTTGACACCTGGAAATCATTGGAGCATTTTCCCGTTGTGGAGGAAATAATCCGGAATCTGCCGGTTCGTAACCCCATCATTTGGATGTAAAAGGAATTGATTTGGAAATATGATAACTTAACTAAATATGCAGATAAAATTCTTACTCCTTTTTCTTAACTCCTGGCTTCTGATCTTTGGTGGCCTCAGGGCTCAATCCGTCACAAAACAAGACAAAGGGGATGAAGATGCAGATATGGACAATCTGGTTAAGATCCGCGACCAGAAGGCTATTGACAACGCTATAAATGGTTGGTGGGCTGCTTCTATGAAAACGCATGAAGAGCGTATTGCCTGGTGGCGGGAAGCTCGCTTTGGAATGTTTGTACACTGGGGTATTTACTCTCTGCCCGCCGGCGAATGGAACGGGGAAAAAATAAATGGGTACGCCGAGCATCTTATGCGGAAAGAAAAGATATCACGAGCCGACTATCTTGAACTCGCTCACAGGTTTAATCCTGTAGATTTTAATGCCGATGCCTGGATCGCCGCTGCAAAAAAAGCCGGAATGCATTATTTCATCATAACAGCAAAACATCATGACGGATTTGCCATGTACCCCTCAAAAGTTTCTGATTTTAATATCAGCAAACAAACACCCTTTAAAAGGGATCCTATGGCTGAATTATCTACAGCCTGTAAAAAGTACCGGGTGAAATTTGGTTTTTACTATTCACATGCTTTCGATTGGGAACACCCTGATGCTCCCGGAAACGACTGGGAATTTCAAAATCCGGGAGGTGACCTGAACTTATTTGGCGGAACAAATTGGTACGATATGCATCCTGAATTATTGCCCAAGGCAGTTAAATATGTCGATGAGAAAGCTATACCGCAAATAAAGGAACTTATCCGGATATATCATCCTGATATCTTGTGGTTTGATACTCCCCACAAACTGCCCCTTTCTGAGAATATCCGTATTCTTAAAGCCATCAGAGAAACTGATCCGGATATAGTTGTAAATGGTCGGTTGGCGAGAAGCAGTTCGGTTATGTTTGGCGATTACAAAAATACAGCCGACCGTCCTGCTGAATTTTTTCCTGTGGAGTGCGATTGGGAAGCTATCCCCACCACAAATGAGTCATATGGGTATCACAAGTTCGATAACTCACATAAACCCGCAGCATTCTTTATAAGGTTACTGGCTAATGCCGCTTCACGGGGAGGTAATCTGCTTATGAACATAGGGCCTATGGGGAACGGAGCCATCGATCCTAAAGATTTAGCTGCTCTGGACAGTATTGGAGAGTGGATGAGTAAAAATGGTGAGAGTATATATGGAACAAATCATTCATCTCTCCCAATGCAAAGCTGGGGCTTTTCTACCCGAAAGGACAATCGTTTGTACTTGCATGTTTTCGATTGGCCTGTTGATAATAAACTAGTTGTTGGCGGCTTAAAAAGCAACTGTAAAAGTGCCCGGATTATTTCAGGTAAACCAACCGGAAATTTGAAAATAAACCGCATCAACCCCTTGGATATTTGTATTCAATTACCTGCCGTAAAACCAGACCGTATAAATGTTATCGTTCTGGAAACAGAAGGGGATATTGAAACTGATTCAGTGAGAGTCATCTCTCCCTGCATGAATACACGTTTGCTGGCTTTCGATGCAGATTTGCAAGGCGGCGGTTTTCATTACGGAGATGGGAAAGCAAAAAGATATTATGTTGACGGTTGGAAAAGTTCCGAACAATGGCTTGAATGGAAATTCAGAACACTCGAATCCGATAGTTTTCACGTTATCCTAAAGTTTGCCGGTTCAAACGGGAGTGGCGGTTCTTTTGTCCTTTCAGTGGATAACACCCGCTTACAGGGTAATGTCCCGGTCCTACAGCAAAAAGAAGAAATCAATTCCTTATTCCTGGGAACAATTCAGCTTGTCGATGGTGTTCACCTCCTTCAAATAAAGCCGGAACAAATTACAAACACTGAATTAATGAAGATATTGGAAATAGTTTTGGTTCCTGTAAAAGATGAAAATAATCAAATACACACTGATATTTAAAACTCAATACTATGAGAAAAAAAACACTAATTACCATTCTTTTTATTTTTATGGCCGGCACAATATTGGCGCAGGATTCGGTCTCCCGTGAAAAACGTATGCAATGGTGGCGCGAAGCCCGCTTCGGCATGTTTATTCATTGGGGGGTTTACTCTGTTCCCGGCGGTGTTTACGAAGGACATCAAATGAACCGGGGTGGTGCCGAATGGATAATGAACCGCCATAAAATACCAGTTCTGGAATATAGAAAATATGCAAGTCGGTTTAACCCGGTGAAATTCGATGCCGAAGCATGGGTTAAAATGGCCAGTGACGCAGGAATGAAATATATCGTGATAACATCCAAACATCATGATGGTTTTGCATTGTTTAAATCGGAAGCAAGTAAATGGAATATAGCAGACGCAACCCCCTACGGCAAAGATGTGCTTAAACAATTGGCCGACGCTTGTAAAAAGCATGGGATCAAACTTGGTTTCTATTATTCTCACGCGCAGGACTGGAATAACCCCGGCGGGTCAGCAGCAAGAAAGATAACTGCAGAAGGTTGGCATAACCCCGATTCTGCATTGATAGATGCATATACAAAAGAACACAGCGGACATTGGGATCCTTTTCAAACGACTGCAACCATGGGCGAATATATCGATCGCGTGGCCGTTCCACAGGTAAAGGAGTTATTAACAAATTATGGGGAAGTCGCTGTTCTATGGTGGGATACTCCTACCAACATGAACGATGAATATGCCCAAAAACTTCAGGGTCTCCTTAAACTGCAACCTCAAATAATTACCAATGACCGCCTAAAACGTCCCAATTTCCCCGGAGATTACAAAACTCCGGAACAGAAAATACCAAAGCCGGAAGAGCTGGATGGTAAAGATTGGGAAACCTGCATGACCATGAACGGAAGTTGGGGATTTAAAAGTTATGATCATAATTGGAAGAGCTCGGAAACACTTATTCGTAACCTCGTTGATATTGCTTCCAAAGGCGGTAATTTTTTACTGAATGTCGGACCGACCGCTGAAGGTGAATTCCCACAGGAAAGTGTTGCTCGTTTGAAGGAAGTAGGAGATTGGATGAAGGTGAACGGTGAGGCAATTTATGGAACAAAAGCAAGTCCGTGGGGACCTTTCGAATGGGGGCGCTGCACCCAGAAAGAAAATAAAAGCAACACCATTCTTTATTTCTCGGTATTCAACTGGCCTGCTAACGGAAAATTAATGATTCCTGATCTGAAGAATAAAGTTATTTCCTCCTCTCTGTTAGTGAATAAATCAAAAGTTAAGGCCGTTTCTTCACCGGAAGGACTCATTCTGGAACTTCCAGCCAACGCCCCCAATACAATTGCAACCGTTATAAAAGTTGAAGTGAAGGGAATTGTTGAAAACAAGATGTCAACTCCAAAAAAAGCGATGAAAACCGGTGAATTGGATTAAAAAAAATGATCCACCGGCACCTCTGGCTTATCCGAAGTGACAATCAGGGAGACGAGGAAATAAATAAAGAAAAACTACAACATTATGAATCGGCAAATAATAGTTTTACTGTTCGTACTTAATATCCCGGTTATCTACGGGGCTATTCTGAAAGCGCAATCGGTAGTTGACAATACTTCATATGTTTCAGCGGCCGATATTACTTACGATAAACCGGTAAGCCGCAGTGAAGAAGGTTTGCCTATCGGAAACGGACGCATGGGAACCTTGGTTTGGACCGTTCCCTCTGTCCTGAAATTCCAGGTTAACAGAGTAGATATTTTCGGAAACAATACGGCTTCTGACAATTTTTATGTAAGGAATACCGATTACTGTGGGGGAGCAGGAATTGTAGATATTGACTTTGGTGATCATGGCAGAGATGTGTTTACCGGTGATAATTTCAAACAGCATCTTTCCTGCTCCGATGGGATGGTTACAACTTCAGGGAATGGTGTTAGTGTCGATGCATTGATTTGGAATGAAAAAGATGTAATGGCTGTCCGGGTAAACGATCGACGAAAGGAGCCATTATCTGTGACTGCCAGTCTGCGGATGCTTCGGATGCCCATTACAAATACAGGTAATCATAAGGCAATTTCAAAGACAAATGTTCTGGAAAACAAAATCATCCTGACTCAGGTTTTTGAAGAAGACGACTATTATTGTAGTTCTGCCGTTGTTATTGCGGTTTCAGGCCGCGATGCAAAACCCGTGTTCCATAATGATATGGAGGTAAAATTAATTGCAAAACCGGGGAATGACCAGTTCACAATTTACATCGCCAGCGCTGCAACTTTTGACCGGAAAGAGGATGTGACCGGAATGGCAATGAAACAATTGGAACCAGCAATGGCTGTTGGATTTGATGATATTTACAGGTCGAATGTTGCATGGTGGAAAAATTTCTGGAGCAAAGGATATGTGCATATGCACAGTTCAGATGGCGAAGCTGATTTCATTGAAAAGAACTATTGGTATTACCTGTATGTTATGGCTTCCAGTTCAAGAGGGAAATATCCTCCCAAATTTAATGGCATGTTGTGGTCGACCAATGGCGACGCCCGTAAATGGGGTAATTTGTATTGGGGAGCAAACCAAAGTTGTCTGTATAATGCATTGTTCCCTACCAACAGGATGGAGCTGCTGGATCCCATGTTTTCAATGTATACTGGCATGAGAACTTCATTGGAAATTGCAGCCCGGCAACAATGGGGGAGCAAGGGGATCTATATTCCCGAAACAGTTGGTTTTAACGGTTTGCCCGAATTGCCTGAAAATATTGCAACAGAGATGCGGGATTTATACCTTCTCAAAAAGCAGTGGAATGCCCGTTCCGATTTATTTAATGCTTATGCCTCCACAAAAATGCCTTTCCTGAGTACCTGGAACTGGAAAAAGGATATAGGTTGGAAAAACGGAAAGTGGATTTTTACAGATAAGGGAGGAGGGCCTTTTGGACATGTGACCCATATCTTTTCGCGAGGTGCAAAAATTGCGTACCAATATTGGCAGAAGTATGAATATACCCACGACACGGTGTGGCTGAAGAAAGAAGCTTATCCTATGTTGAAGGGAATGACAGAGTTTTATTTTAACTTTCCGGATGTTAGGAAGGAAGCTGACGGGAAATATCATATTTATAACGTAAACGATAATGAGTCGGTATGGGGAGGCCATAATACTGTCGAAGAAATATCTTCCATGATGGGCATCTTTTCTGCTACCATCAGAGCTTCCGAAATCCTGAATACCGATAACGAAAGCAGATCTGTCTGGAAGGAGTTCCTGAATAATCTTTCTTCACTTCCTTTAAGTACTTCTTATCCTGAGAAATTCTCCGGAAATGTACCTGTTACCTGGGTAAAGTCACTGGCTTCCCCCACCCATGGAGAAGGTTACGGACGGCCCGATCCCAACACCATGCCTGTATGGTTTTTCGACTTATGTAATCTCAATTGTAACAAGCCCGAAATGATCAAAATAGCCAATGCCACATTCGATAGTTATTTTCGGGAAGGTATAAATTCCGGGACATCTGTATACGTCCTTTCTAAATTACCTGTAGCAGGAACAATATTGGGCAGAGCCGATGTAACAAGATATTTAATTCCCAATCAGATTAGAACTTCCGAAAGCGAAGTCATGCCAAACAGGATGGATCTTCGGGAAGGCTATCAGACTATGAGTGTTCAACGTTTAGGCAGGGCTGCCGAGGCTCTGCACAATGCCCTTTGCCAAAGCATCCCTCCCTGGCCCGGGAAAGATCCTGTAATACATGTATTTCCTGCCTGGCCAGCCGCATGGGATGCACAGTTCAAACTCCTTTGCAGAGGTAATTTTTTAGTCACCTCTTCCTTTCGGGCCGGTAAAGTTGAGTTTGTTGAGATCCTTTCTCAAAGCGGAACACCTTGCAGTATTAGTAATCCCTGGATCGGAGCGGATGTTCTGATATGCCGGGACGGGGAAAAGGCCGGCCGGTTGAAAGGTAGAATATTGAATTTCAATACAAGTAAAAATGAAATAATCCGGTTAACAATCCTTAAAAATTAACACTATGATTAAATACAACTACATTCTGATTTTTATATGTTTTCTTCTCACCCCTGTTTCTCCGGTGATGGGGAAGCCAGCACCCAATCTTTTGAGTCCTGACGGTAATATGCATTTTATCCTTCAAACCGAAAATAAACAATTATTTTTTTCGGTAACACTCAATGGTAAAACAGTAATAGAAAAATCGCCATTAAGAATGATGATAGATTCTGTTGAAATAACCAATGGCATTAAAACCGGCGCAATCAGTAACTATAACATTGACGAAACCTATCCATGGTATGGCATTCATTCCGTAGCTATCAACCGGTGTAATGGCTTCATAATAGATGTGAAGCATATTAAATCTGCAATAGCTTACAAAATAGATATTCGTTTATTTAACGATGCCGCCGCATTCCGGTTAATAGTACCGGGAACTGACAATGTGCAGCGCAAACCTGATGAAACAACTGTGTTTACCTTTCCTTTAGGCTGTACATCCTGGTATCACGATATAAATGGTCATTATGAAGGAGTTCACAAAAAAAGAGCTCTCGACACTGTTCCGGCAGGTCAGTGGGTAGCGCCCCCTCTTACAGTAAAACTTCCCGGAGATAACGGCTATGCTGCCATTACGGAAGGCGATCTTAAGAATTATGCAGGTATGGCATTACAAACCGATGGAAAATGTGGTTTTGTGACGCGATTGGCACATGCGCAACCTGTATCCTATCCGTACGAATTAAGATATAGTAAGGAAGATGTGGAACGCCTTTCAAAGATAGCTGCCGTAAAGGGGACAATTTCAACTCCCTGGAGGATAATAATGGCAGCAAAAGACTTAAACACACTTGTCAATTGCGATGCTGTTCATAATCTTTGTCCTGCTCCCGATAAAAAATTGTTTCCCGAAGGAATGAATACTACATGGATTCGTCCTGGTCGAGCTGTATGGAAATACCTCGATGGAGGAGGCGACGGCACCCTGCAAACCATGAAAGAATTCTCCCGGATGGCAAGCGACCTCGGATTTGAACATAACATCCTTGAAGGGTTTTGGCGCAATTGGACAGATGAGGAGATCAAGGAACTGGTTAACTATTCAAACAAGCTTTGTGTGGGGATCTGGATCTGGAAACATTCCAAGGAGCTTCGCGATTCATCGGAACGTCTTCGCTTTTTCAAAACATGCCATGATCTGGGAATTACCGGGTTAAAAATTGATTTCTTCGATCATGAAGCAAAGGAGGTCATCGATTTGTACCAATCCATTCTCAGAGAAACTGCACAGTTAAAACTATTGGTGAACTTTCACGGAGCCAATAAACCAACCGGAGAATCGCGTACATGGCCCAATGAATTAACGAGGGAAGGAATCAGAGGGATGGAAGCCAGCAGGCTTGCTGACAGGGCTACCCATAATACAACTGTACCTTTTACAAGGTTTCTTGCAGGACATGCCGAATATACACCTGTTCATTTTGGTGACCGGCGGAAAAATACTACCTGGACGCACCAGATAGCAAGTGCTGCCATTTTCTGGACTCCCATGCTGACTTATGCGGCAAGTCCGGCTAACCTGCTCTCTAATCCTGCTGTTGAAATGATCAAAAGCATTCCTTCCACCTGGGACGAAACGCTGGCGCTTCCATCTTCCGAAATCGGCGAACTTGTAGCTTATGCCCAACGGAAAGGGAATACATGGTTTCTGTCTGTGATAAATGGGCAGAACCCTAAAATTGTCAGGATTCCGTTGTCGTTTCTCTCCGATAAAGAATATAACACCTTAATCGTTCGTGATAATAAAGACAATTCTGCAAGTGTAAAGCTGGAAAATAAAATGTCCAAAAAGACGGATATTATTGAAATAGAGTTAGGAGAAGGAGGTGGATTTATTGCACGGTTCGGCACCGGTACAGCCCCCGCTTCCAAACCGAAGCGAGGCACATCGCCCGGAGTGCCCGGCGCCCATCTGAATTATACTCCCGGTTCAGTTCCTGACTCATGGGCAAAGGCCACTGCCGAAACTGTTATGGCCCGCTATCCCGATTATCGTACAGCCTACTGGAAGGACTGGTCATATGTTCAAGGTTATATGTTCTGTGGTTTTGAAATGTTATACCGTTCGACAGGCGATAAAAAATACATGGAATACATCAAACAGTACATCGATCATTTTGTGGACAAGGATGGCAATTATACCGGGGATAAACTTACCAATCTCGATAACCTGATGACCGCGACTTCCATTGTGGCAATGTACCAGTATACAGGTGATGAGCGATATAAAAAAGCGGCAATGCAGTTCCGGAAAGTATTCGACACATACCCTAGAACCGACGGCCAGTTCTGGCATGGCAACGGTAAACCGAATATGTGGATCGATGGTATTTTTATGGGTCAGATGTTTCTTATCCGTTATGGTCAGGTGATAGGCGATGCCTCATATAGCTACGAAGAGGCTGCCCGCCAGATCACCGTATTCTCAAAACATTGCGCTAAAGGCAATTCAGGTTTGTATCTCCATGCCTGGAGCGAAAAACCGAAAGAAACTGCCTGGGCCGATACTATTACAGGACTGTCGCCCGAAGTATGGAGCGAAGGTTTAGGCTGGTATGCCCTGGTTATTCCGGAACTATTAGCCGTAATTCCCAAAGACCATCCTAAATATTCTGAAGTGTTAAGTATTTATACACGCCTTGCCGAAGGCCTGAAGAATACCCAGGATACCCAAACCGGTGGATGGTATATGATTGTCGATAAAGGAACTCTACCAGGAAACTGGATCGATCCTTCAGGAACTGCTATGTTCGTGTACTCCATTCAAAGGGGAATTGATCTGGGTTTGTTGGATAAAAAAACATACGGGCCGGTTGCCAAACGCGGATTCGAAAGCCTGGCAGCTTTTGTGAAAATCAATGATAATGGATTAGTCGATGTTCTTGGAGCCGGCGATGGCATCTCTGTAAAAAAAGATTTTGCTACCTACGTTAATGTACCCAGGATAACAAATGCCAAGGAAGCTGTTGCTGGTTTTCTTTGGGCTTCAGCTATTATGGAAAAAACCAAACAATAAAATAATTATATGGTAAAAATGCGCTTAAAACTTCTTTTAATCACCCTGGCAATTTGTCCCCTTGCTTCCGGACAAAGTGGAACTGCCAAAAGCAAGTCATGGCCTTATCCAATCCCTTGCAGAGTTACCGATGTGGGAACCCCTGATGTCATGGTCATGACCCTGGGGGAAGTCCAAACCCCGCTTGCCCAGGGTGTATTCAACCCCTCGGCCGACGAGGTGAAACTGAATGATGGGAAAATACTTCCTAATTATTATAGAGATTCTTTAAAGATAAAATACTACAAACCTATTGATAAGTCGAGGTTTGCACTGCCTCCTTCCGGTTGGTGTTCCTGGTATTATTACTATCAGGAAATTACCGAAGATGAAATAAAACAAAATACCAAATGGATAGCCGATAACCTGAAAGATTACGGCGCAAAGTATGTTCAGTTGGATGATGGTTGGCAGGGAACCGGTCATGGATTAGGTGAGAACAGGGACTGGACAACCATAAACAACCGTTTTTCGGGGGGAATGGATAAGTTGGCGGCTTACATTAAATCAAACGGGCTGACTCCCGGTATTTGGCTTGCGCCTCACGGTCAGAGTAATGTCGAAATAGTTAAAAATTTACCGGGAGCCTTTCTCCTGAAACCCGACGGTACATCCGCATCCAATACCTGGGAGGGAAAATATCTTGTCGACCCATCCACCGACGAAGGACAGATGTATATCAAAAACCTGTTCAAAACCTTGTCCGGATGGGGGTACGATTATTTCAAAATCGATGGTCAGCCGATTGTTACACGGGAGTATCGCAATAAAAAGGAATTCATGAAAAATCCAATTGACGATACAAATGAACTTTACCGCAGAACCCTTCGAAGTATGCACGAAGCTATCGGCCCTGACAAGTACCTTCTGGGATGCTGGGTAGTCCCTCTCGAAGGAATCGGAATCATGGACGGATCCCGAACCAGCGGCGATGTGCTTTTAGACTGGAGAGGCTTTAAAACTGCCCTGCGTTCAACTATGGAATATTACTATTTGCATAACATTGCCTGGTATTGCGATCCGGATGTAATGCTGGTCCGGAATCCTTTACCCCTCGATCAGGCACGGGTGTGGGCAACACTACAGGGGTTAACGGGCCAGGCGCTCATGTCGAGCGACAGGCTGATGGATCTTCCTGCCGAACGGGTTGAAATAGTGAAGCGTGTTTATCCTGCGGTTGATATCCGTCCGTTGGACCTTTTTTCTATTCAACGTAACAAGCGTATCTGGGATTTAAAGATCAATCATCTTGGCAGGAATTACGATGTAGTTGGTGTTTTTAACTTCAATACCGATAATTCTTCGCCCGTATATGTCAACTGGAACGAATTGGGCATAACGGGGAATTCCCTTGTACACGTGTTCGATTTCTGGAATAAGGAATATCTGGGCGTTTATGAAAGCGGAATTGCATTGGAATTGCCACAAACAAGCTGCCGGGTGCTCACGCTTGTACCCGCCGGCAACCGTATTCAACTGGTTTCAACAAGCCGTCACATTACTCAGGGCTGGGTCGATATTACTGAGTTGAGTTTTAATGAAAAAACAAATATATATAAGGGGACCAGTAAAATAGTTAAAAACGATCCGTACGAACTTCGGTTTGCCTTTCCGAAAGGAACAAATTATGTGATTAAATCCGCTGTTGCCCAAAGTCCTGATGGAAAAATAGCTGCAAAAATATTGAATCATCAGGGATGGGCTGTTGTTGAACTGGTTTCTCCCGTTACAACCGATGTAAAGTGGGAAATACGTTTTGAAAAGGATAAGCTGTATTCGATCCCTGCGGAGGAACCTACGGACCTCTGGATAGAAAGCGTTGGTTTCGATGGGGCAAATATTCACTGGAGCAACCGTATGCAGAAGTTTATCGGTTACCAGGTCTACATCAACGGTAAGTTGCTAGGTTATACACCATCCTCTTTATTCCCTGTTCGCGGCTTGAATCCCGATGAAAATTATACGGTAGACATAAGAACAGTTTGTAACGACTTCTCGGTGAGCGAGAAGAAAGCCTCCATAACCTTCTCATTGCGCCCGCTCGTCTCAAAAGCTATTTATCTCTCCGAACTCGAACCAATCAATGAGGGAAAAGGCTGGCGCTTGCCCGAAAGAAATAAAACCATTCTCGGCAAAAGCATGAAGCTCGGAGGGAAAGTTTATCCCACAGGTATGGGGATTCCAACCAATTCAGAGGTTGCTTATAACCTGAAAGGAATGTTTGGTTCATTTTCCGCAATTGTAGGTATTGACGAGGAAAACAGGAAGGAGGGTAACGCTGAATTCATTGTTATTGCCGATGGCAAGGAACTATGGCGAAGCGGTTGGATGAACCGTTCTGCCGGATCAAAAGAAATAAAACTGGATATCAAAGGGGTGAATAACCTTGTACTCCGGGTAAACCGTGGTGAAGGTGGCGCTAGTGGCGACCAGGCCAACTGGGCCGATGCCAAAGTGGAGATGTAAGGTCATGAGGTTGTCTAAAAAGTCAATTATTTGTCATATGAGCGTCATACTGAGCTTGTCGAAGTACGAAATATGACAAATAGTTGACTTCCAAGTGTCAGACTGAGCGGAGTCGAAGTCTTTTCAACCTTTTTAGACAGCCTCTGTTAATACCGTTGCATAATGTCCGAAGATGATAAAAGAATTGTACAACTACTGATAAAGGACAATGAACATGCCCTTGATGAGATATTTCATCTCTATTTTAACCGCTTGTTCCATTTTTCGTTAGGATTTGTAAAAGATAGGGAAGAAGCCAGGGAAATAGTTCATGACGCCATATTCAGGTTATGGCAAAAAAGACATCAGCTTGATAGCGAAACTTCAGTTTTAGGCTATCTGATTATTGTTGTACGTAACCTTTCGTTGAATTATTTACGACAGTTCAGAAATCGTAAAAGACTTTCTTTTTCAAATACCGACCTTGAAAGTGAACTGTACCTCAATTACAAAGTTTTGTCAAACCCGGTTTGGGATCATCTTTTAACGGAAGAAATTAATTTAGTGCTCGATGCTGCTTTAAGCTCCCTGACTGAAAAGTGTCGAAAGGTATTTGAACTTAGCCGTTACGAAGATCTGTCGAATGCCGAAATTGCTGATAAGCTCAGAATATCGGTTAAAACCGTGGAAGGTCATATTACCGAGGCCCTAAAACAGATCAGGGTACATCTTTCCAGATATATGACAAGTGTGCTGCTTTTCTGAATTTGGGATACCTCATACTACATGATAACTAAAGTTCTTTTAATGGGACTTTGGCTTCTTGAGGCTGACGTTGTCTTATTTTCTCTTTTAGAAATGACAATTAATGACCATCAATGCCGCACAGCAAATGACCTATCTGTCTCTCAGGCAGGTGTCCAACAAATGATTTTAAAAAAAACAAATTTCCGGCAAGGGTTAACCCTTGGTTTTGTGTTTTTAACATTTGAATAAAACAAAGTATGAACGAAAATTACATCATCCGGTTTCTGAACGAAGAACTTTCTGAAAGTGAGAAACGGATCTTTTATGACTGGTTGAATAATAGTCCTGAAAATCAAAAACTTTTTCTCGAAATAAAAACAAGCTGGCATATCTCCCAGTTGTCAAATAACAATCAAACCATAGATTCCGGATCGGAACTTCAACTTTTCAAATACAGGTTGAACGACCGGCTAAAATACCGGAAAACTATTCTTTTATACCGGACTCTATTAGGCGCTGCGGCGGCTTTTTTACTTGTACTTGGGTTCTCTGTCTTCTATTATCGACTTGGTGCGGTCAATCCTCAAACTACCGGGTCGGCATTCAACGAGATATCTACTAATGCAAGCGAAAAATCGAAAATTGTGCTGGCTGATGGGTCGAAGATTTGGATTAATGCCTGTTCCAGGTTAAAGTACCCTTCTAATCTGAATTCTGATCAAATTGATATCTATCTTGAAGGTGAAGCTTATTTCGATTTAAAAAAAATAAAGGGACGGAAAATAACAGTCCATACATCCGAAATCGATGTGAAAGTAATTGGTACGGCCTTCAATTTAAGAAATTATAAGGATGAAGACATTATTGAAACAACCTTGATAAGAGGAAAAGTTGAAATTGAAAGAAAATCGGGTTCAAAAAAAGGTATTTTGGAGCTTCAACCAAGCCAATCGGCTTCGTTCATTAAAAACAGCAACAAAAACAAAGAGGAGAGGGACTTTGCAAAACTCTATATCAATCATCACGAAAATACAGATCAAACCAGGGAAATTGCTATTAAGCAACATTCCAATATGGTAGTGGCCAAAAGTATAAATTCAGAATTGTTAGTTGGTTGGAAGGAGGGAAAACTAAGTTTCAGGGATGAGTCGTTCGAATCTTTGGCGAAAAAGCTTGAAAAATGGTATGGAGTTACAATCAACATAAGAGGGCAGGAGTTGAAAGAAGCCAGATTTACGGGTTCCTTCAGCAAAGAAACCATCGAGCAGGCATTAAGGGCTTTAAGTTACCCGGTTCCTTTCATGTTCAAAATAGATAAAGATTCAGTAAGGATAGAACTTAAGAATGTACAACTTAAAAAATGAAGCCTATGACAAAGGAATGAAACTATTAAGAAGCGGACATAAATGCCAGGAAACAAGCAATGTCTAAAAATAAAGCAGAAAATAATTGAGACACTTGCACACTACCTCATCCTCATCCCGAAAAGCTTTCGGGACTCTTCAAGGAGAAGGACTTTGGAAAGTAAAAACCGGCAGATGAAGAACATCCACCGGTAATATCAAGATTAAACACTGCAATGCAGCTTTTTGGAAGAGGAAGCATTGCCATGTATAACTATTAACAATACAAATTTATGAAAAAAAACACAGAATGCTCTGACAGGCATAATTATGCCCTGTCTAAAATACTTACAATTATGAAACTGACTACCATATTGCTCATTCTTAATCTGCTGAATGTTTTCGCAGATGGGTATTCCCAGGATGTGAAAATATCAATCAACAGGGAAAATGTTCCCATTAAGGAGATTATCTCCGAAATAGAAAGCAAGAGCGGCTACAGGTTTTTATATCAGGAAAATTTTAATAGTTTGAATGCAGTTGTAAATGTCCGGATACAGGACAAACCTGTTGAACAACTTCTAAAAGAAATTTTCGCAAATACAAATGCCGGATATAAAATCCTTGAAAACAATTTAATAGTAATTGCTCCCATAGAATATTTGTTACAACCCAAAAAGATCACCGGCGTTGTAAGCGATGCGAGTAACGGTGAACCTATGCCCGGTGTAAATATATATCTGCAAGGCACTACAATTGGAGTATTAACTGATGTTGACGGTAAATACACTATTGAAGTCCAGAATAATACGGGTTATCTTGTGTTCTCGTTTGTGGGTTACAATACTGAAACTGTTGCTTTTGAAGGTAAAACTACTATTGATGTTAAAATGATAGCCGATATAAAAACCCTGGAGGAGGTTGTAGTTGTAGGCTATGGTTCACAGAAAAGGGTTAACCTCACGGGAGCTGTCGGCACCGTATCGTCGGAGGATATTGTTTCCAGAGTTGCCCCAAGTACCACATCGTTACTCCAGGGAAGAATTGCAGGTCTGCAAATCGTCCAGAATTCGGCTCAACCCGGAGAGGAAAGCAATAGCATCAGGATTCGCGGACAAGGTACTTTTAGTTCGGCAGGCAGCAATCCTTTAATATTAATCGACGGTATTGAAGGTGATTTAAATTTGCTGAATCCAAATATGATTGAGGATATTTCCGTACTTAAAGATGCTTCATCGGCATCTATTTACGGATCGCGGGCAGCTAACGGAGTAATCTTGGTTACCACAAAAAATGGAAAAGCAGGGCGCCTAAATGTTGAATATAGCTACAATTACGCTTATCAGAATCCGTCCATAAAAATTGACCGGGTTACGAATGCTGTGGAATACATGGAGCTGTTGAATAAAGCAATCGATTATTCAGGAAGACAGACTATCTGGAGATATACCGACGAACAAATAGAGATGTACCGTCAGGGAGCTCTTACAAATCCAAAGCAATATCCCAGTTGTGACTGGACTTCGGTAATGATACGAAAAGCGCCCGTGCAACAGCACTTTTTAAGCTTGAATGGGGGTAAAGAAGGTACAACATTTAATGCAGGTATGGGATATATGGATCAAACCGGCCTGCTGCTTGGTACTGATTATAAACGTTACGATGCCCAGATAAATTTTAAAACAAACCTGGGTAGCCGTATTACTTTTGGCAGTAATATATCTCTTGCAAGAGGAAAAAGGCACGATACGGCTCTCACAACGGGAAATTCAGGTCCTCAGCTCATAGACTCAAACGCCTCCGAAGATCAGATGTTGTCGGCTTATGCTGCACCTCCAACAACAACCCCGACTTTGCCCGATGGTAGTGGCCGTTTCACCGGTTATGCATTTCCCAATAAAGGCGGAAACAAAAATCCCGTAGCTATAGCTACCGATGGTGGTGGCAAAGAATTTATAAACAACTACATTTTATTTAGTCCTTACGTGAATATTAAAATCGTTAAGGGACTATCCGCTGAAGTTAAAGGCTCAGTAAATTTCAGGGAAGAAATGGCAAAAGCGCTGGTGGTATCATCAGTAGGTTATGAATTTCATCCCGATCCCGTTACAGGTGAGTTTAAACAGGTATCTGTATGGAATGGAGGCGCCAACCATCTTGCACAGCGAAACACACGTGAGAACCAATATACTCTGTATTCAACACTAAAATATACAACCACTCTCGCAAAGGATCACAACATTAATATTTTATTGGGTTACGACCAGGAAAGCTATCGTTACGATCGACTGGATGCATATCGTACAAAACTGCCTTCAAAAGAACTATGGGAACTTGCAGCGGCTCCTTCGGCTAGTCAAACAGCCGGAAGCAATGCATATGAGTGGGCTCTCCAGTCTGTTTTCGGACGTTTAAATTACGATTATAAAAGCAAATATCTGCTCGAAGTTAGCTTCCGCGATGATGCATCGTCCCGGTTCCCGAAAGAAAACCGGTGGGCCTTTTTCCCATCAGCATCTGCCGGATGGCGTATCTCCGAGGAAATCTTTTTTAAGAACCAGAGCTGGATTGATAATTTAAAACTAAGGACATCATGGGGCCAGTTAGGAAACCAAAATATCGGTAACTATCCTTACCAGGATATATTGCACATGTCAACGGGTCCGGGTAGTGAATCCCTCGATTACAACTTCGGAGGTGTACTTGCTCAGGGAATTTCTTACAGGGCTTTAAACACGCCCGATATCAAATGGGAAACAACAACAGTTACCGACATCGGGTTCGACTTTGGCTTTTTCGGTTCAAGGGTATATGGATCAGTCGACTGGTACAAAAAAACAACAAAAGATATTCTCAGAAGTTTACAAGTCCCTGACTTCATTGGCATGGATGCTCCTACAATTAACGACGGGATAATGGAAAACAACGGCTGGGAATTCCTGCTTGGACATGAAAACAGAATAGGAAACGGTTTTCATTATAACATCCGTGCAAATCTGGAAACCTATAAAAACAAACTTGTAAAATTCGGAGCCCGCGAAATAAGTGGTGTTAACCTCAGAGAAGAAGGCCTGCCCTGGAACACATATTATGTCCTGATTCAGGATGGAATTTATCAAAACCAGGCTGAAATTGATAATGGCCCAACTCCCAGCTATTCGGGAAGCATTCTTCCCAAACCGGGCGACCTGAAATTTAAAGACATAAGTGGACCGAACGGAGTTCCCGATGGGAAAATCGATTTAACCTACGATCGAAAACCGGTTGAAGGTGTATTCCCGAAATTTAACTACGGTTTTAACCTGTCTATGGATTATAAATCCTTCGATTTAACAGTGTTTGTACAGGGTGTTTATGGTAGAAAAACTTATGTGACAGGATGGGGAGTTTCTCCTTTCAACCAGGCTTCCGCCCCTCCTACATGGTGGAGAGACAAGGCCTGGGACGGCGAAGGAACATCGAATACGATCCCTCATATCTATGTGGATAGCGGATATACACCTAATTCTCAAAACTCCACTTTCTGGCTGGGAAATTCTTCTTATATACGTTTGAAAAATGTTCAGTTAGGATACACACTCCCGGACAAATGGGCTAAAAAAATAAAAATCCAGAATTTAAGGTTATTTGTTTCGGGCGATAACCTGTTAACCTTTACTGATTTCTTCCAGGGTCTGGACCCCGAAAGGACATCTTCAGGTTCTGCGCGTGCAGCTATTTATCCTCAGGCAGCTATTTACACTTTTGGAGTTAAAGTAACATTATAAATCGAGCATCATGAAAAGTAAAAAAATCCTCATATTATGTATAATTGTTGCAGCCGGTTTCTTTTCGGCCTGCGAAAATTTACTGGATAAGGAACCTTTGGTACAATTAAGTTCTACCACCTTCTGGAAAGCAGAGTCGGACGTACAGGCTGCCTTGACTGCTACATATTCAACTTATCGGACCAGTATATTTGGCTCCGCACGAGCTGCAAACGGAGTGTCATTTGATATAGAAAGCCTTTCGGATAATGCTATTGTTACTTCCAGCTTTGCTAGTTACGCAACCATAATGGCCGGAGGTATTAACGCCAGCACAGGTGGGGCAATCAGTCAGTATTGGTCCGATTGTTACAACGGCATTGCTAAATGCAATTATTTTCTGAATAATATCGATGCGACAAAAAGCTTCCTAACCACTGTAAATTACAGGAAGTACAAGGGAGAAGCTTTATTCAACCGTTGTTTTCTTTACAATGAGTTGGTGCAATTATACGGCGATGTACCACTAGTTTTAACACCTCAGGGAATCGGAAGTGGCTACGACAAGATGCCCCGCACCCCAAAAGCCGATATTGTGTCTAAAATAATTACCGATATTGATACTGCAATAGCCTGTTTGCCAAATGTAGCTTACGCTGATGGTCATGCGGTTAAAGGAAGCGCAATTATGCTAAAAGTAAGGATATTGATGAATAATCAGCGGTTTGCAGAAGCAGCAACAGCAGCGTGGAGCCTGATTGGCGATCCCGCGAATCCTTTTGCCCTTCATAACAATTATTTAGGTATTTTCTTTAACGAACAGAAGAACAACAAGGAAATTATGTTCTCTGTTCAATATGCTTCGCCGGACGACTATCACCAACTAGATCAATACGTGAGCAGCCGTATGTCATGCTTTCCCACCCCTCAGCTACGTGATGCTTACGAAGTAAAAAATGTCGTTACAGGAGAAAAAGACCCCCGGTTGAAAATGACAATTTTTCAAAAAGGTGACCATTGGGTGAATAACATTATCTCACATAAATTTACAAATGATGATAAAGGGAGCAGATCAGAAGGTACTATACCATTTACAAACATGGCCTTTAAGAAATGGATCGATACTACCATTTATATTGCCAATTCATCAAATTTAAGTGCACAGCATATAGTAAAAATGCGCTACGCCGAACTGTTACTTTCGTATGCGGAAGCTATGTTTGAAAGCGGGCAGGGTTCCGACCCGAGGGCCTTAAAGGCGCTTAACGATGTTCGTGCGCGAAAAGGCGTGGAAATGCCTCCAAAAACAGAGTTAACAAGGGATGCTATCCGGAATGAACGCCGGGTGGAACTGGCATATGAGGGACTTCGCTATAACGACCTTATTCGATGGGGCACTGCACATGAGGTGATCCCGACAATTAAATATCACCAAAGCGGAAATATGCGGAAATTTAACGGCTATGTTTGGCCAATCCCCCAGGCAGAAATGGATAAAATGGAAGGTGTTTGGATTCAGAATGATGGTTATTGATCAATATCGCCCGGAAGAGGTTGAATATTAATTGTTGGTTTAAGAGGCTGTGTGAAAAGTGAAGATGGACTTCGACTCCGCTCAGCCTGACGCTTGGAAGTCAATTATTTGTCATATTGAGCGGAGTCGCAATATGGCGAATAATTGACTTTTTGCACAGTCTCTTTCTAATTCCAACTTGTTATGTAACTTTAAAGAAAGATGTGATATGAAAACTAAAACTTTTATTCTTTTCGCCGGAATCCTTTCGGTTTTTTATTTGGGTACAGGCCAGGGCAGTGCTCAGGTAACATCGGAAAAACCGGATCTGGATCACTGGCCCGAAGGGTATTCTCCAAAAGAGGTGGGAAAAAGGGTAGCGGATCACTTTGTGACTACGCCGCATTCAAACTTTGGAAGACCAAATCCGCCAAAGGTGATCACGTACCCCGAAGTATGTACATGGTATGGTGCATTAACATTTGCTGAAGAAAGCCGGGATAAAAAGCTTGCCCGCGCACTGGCAGATCGTTTCGAACCCTTGTTCGGCAAGGATTCTGCTCTTATTCCTATACCCGACCATGTAGACTATACCGTATTTGGAAGTGTTCCGCTGGAGTTATATATGCAAACAAAACAACAAAAATACCTCGACCTGGGAAAGAAATTTGCTGATAAGCAATGGGGGCCGCCTGAAGGTCCCCGGGTGAAACCTGAATCACATAATTTCTATGCCAGGGGACTGACCTGGCAGACGCGCATGTGGATCGACGACATGTTTATGATTACGGCAGTACAGGCCCAGGCATTCAGGGTAACGAAAGATCCGAAATATATCAACCGGGCTGCTGAAGAAATGATTGTATATCTTGATTCATTACAACGTCCTAATGGCCTGTTTTACCATGCGCCCGACGTGCCCTTTTTCTGGGGCAGAGGCAACGGATGGATGGCAGCAGGAATGAGCGAATTACTACGCTCGTTGCCGGAAAATAATATTAACCGCCCGAAAATCATGGAAGGGTACCGTGAAATGATGGCCTCTCTGCTAAAATATCAATCGGCCGACGGGATGTGGCGCCAGCTTATCGACGATCCCGAATCGTGGCCCGAATCCTCCTGTACTGGTATGTTTACCTTTGCTATGATCACAGGCGTCAAAAATGGCTGGCTCGATAAGAACATTTATGGACCTGCTGCACGAAAAGCATGGCTTGCTCTGGTCTCTTACATCGACGAAAATAATAATATCAGGGAAGTATGCGAGGGAACCAATAAAAAGAACGACAGACAATATTACCTCGACCGTAAAAGAATAATCGGCGATTTGCACGGACAAGCCCCGGTGCTCTGGTGTGCCTCTGCGTTATTACGGTAAAACAATGTGTTCACAAATAACTTTATCATAATGAAAGGTAAAAACACACCAAAACTGCTGGGAGTTATTATTATCTCTCTATTCTCGGTCATTGCCCGTTCTCAATCTCCAGCCTGGACAGAAGTAGCCCCCGGGGTATGGAAAACCACCATCGGTACTCCCGATTCGTACAATTTGTTCACTGCCGCAGAGATTGTTCCTAAGACAGAAGCAATTTCCAAATTGGGAGAAACACCATTCCCTTTTGACAAAGATAAGATTGCTGCCGAAACCGTAAACAGTCAAACATATTTACGATTTCCCCTTACCCGTGGTGAAGAGATTTTTGGATTTGGCCTGAACTTCAAGACCGTATACCAACTCGGGAAAATACTTCACTTACATGTAGACCACTATGGCGGAACAGATAACGGCAGAACTCATGCGCCCGTTCCATTTTATTTATCCGGTAAGGGATATGGCGTTTTTATCAACAGTGCCCGTTATATGACAGTTTATGCCGGAACAGGAGTAAGAAAGGATAGCCCTGATGCTCCGGAACCGAAAGACAGGAATATTGACAAAACCTGGACATCAAAACCTTACTCAGATGCTGTGGAAATGGTTGTACCTGCCCCCGGAGTTGAAATATACATATTTGGAGGACCAACAGCTTTGGATGCTATTAGGCGGTATAATCTTTATTGCGGTGGCGGGTGTCTGCCTCCGCGCTGGGGACTTGGTTTTACACAACGTGTAAAAACGCTTTATACTTCGGATGAGGTGGTTGCTGAAGCCAAAGCCTTTGCCGATAAAGGTTTTCCACTTGACTTTATCGGCCTGGAGCCCGGCTGGCAAAGCAAAGCATACCCCTGTTCTTTTGAGTGGGACAAAAGTCGCTATCCCGATCCTGCAACTTTTGTAAAAACCATGAAAGATATGGGGATCCGATTGAACCTATGGACAAATCCGTATGTATCACCGGCATCTCCAATGTATCAGGCATTACAACCTTATATTGGCTCTCATACGGTATGGGGCGGTGTAGTGCCCGATTATACCCTGCCCACGGCTCAGAAAATATTGACCGACCAGATAAACAAAGATCAGGTGAGTCTGGGTATAAGCGGCTATAAAATTGATGAATGCGATGGCTATGACCGGTGGCTGTGGCCCGATGTCGCAAAGTTTCCGTCAGGAAACAGTGCGGAGCAGATCCGTCAAACCTATGGCATATTGCTTCAAAAAACGACATCCCGGCTTTACCACGATAATAATATCCGGACCTATGGTTTGGTGAGAGCTTCGAATGGAGGTGGTGTCTCTTTTCCATATGTCATTTACAATGATTATTATAGCCACGAAGACTTTATCACTGCCTTGATAAACAGTGGATTCAACGGGGTCTTATGGACTCCCGAGGTACGTGGCTCTAAAACCGGAGAAGAATGGTTGCGCAGATTTCAAACGGTTTGCTTTTCGCCAATGGCAATGATCAATGCCTGGTCCAGCGGAACCAAACCCTGGTCTTTCCCCGAAGTGGAAAACGATGTTAAGTACTACGCAATGCTTCGCATGCAATTAATGCCTTACTTCTATTCCGAATTTGCCAAATACCATTTCGAAGGGATTCCGCCTTTCCGTGCCATGAATCTGGAACCTGGTTTTAACGTAAAAGTTAAATCGGAACTGAAAAATGACAATCTTAATGAAAACCCATACACAGAGGCGATCACGAAAGAAATTAAGGACCAGTACATGGCAGGTGAATATCTTTTGGTAGCACCCCTGTTTACAGGTCAGACTTCCCGGACGGTTATCCTGCCCGAAGGCAACTGGTACGATTTTTATACAGGAAATTACGCTGGCAATGGAGAAATTATTACGGTTAAACCTGGTCTGGAAAAAATACCGGTCTTTGTTAAAGATGGCGGTATCATTCCTTTAATGCCCCCAATGTTGCATGCTCCCAGGGTAAATGAAAAGTTCGATCTTGAAATAAGAATTTATGGGTCGAAGCCCGGAAATTACAAACTTTATGACGATGACGGAGAAACCTTCGATTATGAAAAAGGTCAGTATTCCTGGCGCACAATTACCGTTTATCAGAAAAAAAACGGAAAATATGAAGGCAGTATTACTGGGCCGGAGAAAAACAAGCCCGATAATATTGGAAATGTTACATGGAAATTTATGACAATAAAGTAACTCCCAATCTGGTAAATTGCTCTTTCAATAAACCTGGGTGATAGGGTGATAAAATTGACTGTGGGTTGAAGAGGCGGATTGGTTAATTATACTCCCGATCCGCCTCTTTTTGGCATCCTGAATACTGCAATCATGTATGCAGTTATTCCTTTTTCGAAATCGCACGATATTAAACTTGCGAGCAATAAACGTTACTTCTAAATTAAAATTCGATTAATTTCGGGACCCTTAATCTTTTTTAGCTTAATTTTGTTTATCAGATAATTAGAAAAAACACCAATACGTTTAGCCGTTTTTAACCCATATTCTAACTTATAAATTTTATATGAAAAGGTCAATTGTATTAATTATGGCATTATTCAGCCTAAACTTAGTTTATTCACAGATTACCGATGGAGAGAAAAAACTCCGTGAAGCAAGCAAGGATACAGCAGAAGGTTGGAAAACAGGAGGAATGATTATGTTAAATTTTGGGCAGACCTCCTTAACAAATTGGGCAGCCGGGGGTGAAAATACAGTTTCGGGGAACAGCCTTTTTAATTTTTTCGCCAACTATCACAAGGGAACTTTTACCTGGGATAACACTATCGATCTTGGCTATGGCATTTTAAAGCAAGGTTCTCAGAACCGCAAGTCGGACGATAAGATCGATTTCTCCACCAAATTCGGTAAAATGGCTTCCAAAAACTGGTATTACTCTGGTCTTCTCGATTTTCGGTCGCAGTTTTCAGCAGGATACAATTACCCGAACGATTCGGTTAAGATTTCAAACTTTTTTGCACCCGCTTATATTGTTACCGCGCTTGGTATGGATTACAAGCCAAACAAAACCTTTACAGCGTTTATAGCTCCCATTACAGGGAAGATTACGATTGTTGCCGATCAGGACTTAGCTGATGCCGGTGCTTTTGGAGTTGATAAAGCCGAATTTGTCAATGGCGTGAAAACAAAAGATGGCAAGAACTTCCGCCAGGAGTTCGGTGGATATGTTCGTGTTGGTTACCAGAACGATATTATGACAAACGTTAACCTATCTACCAAACTCGATTTGTTCTCCAATTATTTGAAAAATCCTCAGAACATAGATGTAAACTGGCAGGTATTGGTTTCGATGAAGGTAAATAAATACATAAGCGCAACCTTATCCACTCAGCTAATTTACGACGATGATACTGAGATAGAAGGATCACCCAAAGTTCAGTTTAAAGAGATTTTGGGAGTAGGGTTTTCTTATAAGTTTTAAAGCTTTTGTTTCACAGGGAAATGCAGGAGGAGGCACAGAGGAATGCAAGAGGTAATAGCCGGGTTTCTCTGTGTTTCTAAATATATCAGATGGTGAATATCCACTAATCCAGTACCGTATGGTTACTAAATTCTATGATTTTTAATAATTACTGAGGCAGCCGTCTGATTGGGTTTGGTTCATAGCATAAAAAAATCCGGTAACTTATATGCTACCGGATTTTTCATTTTTAATAACCAGGATTTTGGTATTCTTTTTTCTCCGCATCCGTGTTACCCATTAAATTAATCTGATTATCGGGAACAGGACGTAAGTCGTAATGACTCTTTATGTCACGGGTGAATGTTGTTGAACCAACAGTATATTTTGTAGCTCTGTCGCGCCATTTACCGGTGCGTTTCAGGTCAAACCAGCGCATTTGTTCGCCGCAAAGCTCACGGGAACGTTCATCAAGAATATAATCTATAGTAATTGTTGCCGGTGTTGCATCAACCATTGCCTGAACATTAGCCGGAGAAGAAGCGGCTCGTTTGCGTAACGTTAAAATGTAACTATAAGCTTTTGAGTTTTGGTTAGTTTTAACAGCAGCTTCGGCAGCAATCAGGTAGGTTTCCGACAGTTTGGCCAACGAGAATGGACGGCCTGAGGCATCATTTATATCCTGCCTGTTTGGATCAAAGAATTTTTTGAGTGCCGGAAAAATATCTCTGCTCAGTTCACTAAAGGTCCATATCCTGTAATTTTTTGTTGCTTTGTAAGCAGCTGAAGCTTCTGGAAGCATCACAAATGCTGTATCTCCTGGCTTAATAGGTTGGTTAAGCAAACCATTCCGGGTTGTGCCAGCATTAGTGTATGTATTGGTAGAGGAATTGTAATGGCTGTTATTGAGCCATACAGTTTGAAAACTTGCATAAAAACGGGAGTCGTTCGTTTTGTCAGCAAAAATGTTATTCAGTAATTCACCAGTTGGAGTAAAACGAACCCATGGGCGTGAATATAATTTATCTCTTACCAAAAAGCCTGATGTACCATTTCCTAAAACGAAATTCTGGTAGTTTGGTACAAAATATGACAAAGAACGGTCGTCTTTATTTAAGGCACCGGAGCCGAAACCAGCAGCAGTTTCATTAAAGCTATATGTTTGTGTATGTTCGGTGGTAAACAGAATTTCTTCTTTGTGTTCATTACCGGCCTTAATTACATCCGAATAAACGGGAAGTAAAGCTACATTATAGGAATTTTTTGTATACGGGTCTGCAGTATTTAAGAGCTTCTCCGCTTCTGTAAGTGCTAACTGGTAATCGCCATGAGTCAGGTAAATTTTAGCTAAGTAATGAATAGCGGTAGCACGAAAAGCACAACCCTCTAACCTTGGGCTAATTGGTAACTTCTCAGCAGCAAATTTCATATCCTCAATAATTGCGCTATATACTTCTTCTTGTGTATTTCTATTCGAAGTTGTAGTAGGAGTAGTATTGAATTTAAGTTTACCTGAACCTAAGTCTAACGGTAATCCCCCATACATTTGAACCATAAAGAAATAATAATATGCGCGCAAAAAATAAGCCTCAGCAATTTTTTCCTGGCTTAGACCTACTTCAGTCCCAAATTCTATTATTCCATTACATGTGTTAATGTAGGGGAAAAGGTAAGCCCAGGGAACGTTTACACTACCTGTGGAAGAAGTTATACCCGATCCGCCATTCTCAGGGGTCATATCTAATTGTTTACTTCCACCTGATCCCCCGGAAGTAAATTCATCGGTACCCAGTTCGCTAAGACACATGGTTGCCTCAGTACCGGAAATATAACGAAGACCGTTATAAGCGGCTGTTAAACCGGCGTCAAGTCCTGCGGATGTCTTAAAAAAAGTTGGTGTCATTTTTGCACGCGGCTGTTCTTCCAGAACTTCGTTGCATGCAGCAAACGAAAGCAGCACCACCCCTATGAAAAATTTATTTATATATTGTTTCATACCACTTTTGTTAATTTTAAAAGATAAAAAATCAGAATTTTAAGCTAACTCCAACCAGATAATTTCGGGTAGGAGGTGTATTAGCGCCGATAGTTAAAGCACGTGAGGTAATACCGCCTGTCAGAGAAGCATTAGCTCCTTGAGGACCAGTTCCTGTTGCTTCAGGGTCAAGACCACCTGCATCCATATAAGGAGAGAACAAAGTGAAAGGGTTCTGGCAGGTGAAATAAATACGGGCATTTTTACAACCTATATGGGAGAGGAGGCGTGGCGAAAAAGCATACCCAAGAGTTATAGTTCTCACTTTCAAGAAAGAAGCATCGAAATACCCAAGCGTGGAACCAAAGTCATTCAAGTCGGCAGATGTTTGATTACCTGGCTGAGGATAAGTTCCTGTCGGATGTGACGGCGTCCAGTAATCCACTTTTATAGAATTTCTGCGAGCATTGTTTGTACTCAGGTAACTATGGGGCATGTGGATGGTACTAATCAGCATTCCTCCCGATTTAAAGAAGCTAACTGCAGATAAATCGAAATTTTTTAATAAAAAACGAGTAGTAAAGCCACCAGCAAAATCGGGTTCAAACGATCCCAGTATTTTTCTGTCATAGTCGCCTGAAATCTGTCCATCGGCAATGCCGTTAGAACCACCTAAATCGGCAACTTTGATCTGACCAGCCCTATATCCCAAGTATGGAGATTCGTTTTCCTGGATGATACCTAACTTTTCATAATCGTAGATTACGTTTATTGGGTGTCCTGTGAAAAAGCCATTTCCAACATCTTTAGTCACACCACTGTTGAGCGACACCAGTTTATTCCGGTTAGCGTATAGGTTAAAGTCAACATCCCATCTGAACCCTCCCTCATTCGAAGGTTTAATGATTTGGGCAGATATTGAAAATTCTATCCCCTTATTCTCGGTAGAGCCTACATTTTGCCACATCGTACCACTTACACCACTCGTTGGAGGCAGTTGCACCTTTACTAAAACGTCTTCAGTTTTCTGGTAGTAATAATCTACATATCCGGTAATCCGGTTATCGAGAAATCCGAAATCCAAACCAATGTTATAGTTCTTTGTAAATTCCCATCCCAGGTTATAATTGGGAAGCTCGCTTACAAGATAACCATATGAGTTGGTAGTCCCAAAATTGTAAGGCACCTGTGATAACGACCCAATAGTTCCATAAGCATTTATGGCCTGATTGGATGTTTGACCGTAACCTAAGCGTAATTTAAGTTGACTTATGGCATTTACACTTTTCAGGAATGATTCATTGTGAATATTCCATCCGGCAGAAATAGCGGGATAGGAATGCCACTGCTCGCCAGACGCTAACACTGATGAGCCATCTGAACGGAAAGTTGCCGTTAACATATAACGATCATCGTATGCATATTGTACCCGCCCCATGTACGACAGCAAACCACGTTCGTAATAGTCCTGATTAGCGGCATCAATAGTTTTGCTCCCGTCGGCAAGGCCCAGATTAAAATATTGTAAATAATTGGCCGGCAGGTTCGTTCCAGACATTTGAGACTGGTCGTAAACTAACTTTTCTGCTGAATACATTGCCGTTACATTTACGCGATGTTTTTCTGCTAAAACCTTATCAAAGTATAACAGGTTTTCGATTGTCCAAACGGTATTATTTCTGTTTTGTACTGTAGCTGTATTTTCAGAACCACTTTGATATGGAGTATCGGACCCATAGAACCTGCCATAAGTTTCTTTGTAATATCCTAATCCGATGTTTGCGC
Source organism: Bacteroidota bacterium (assembly GCA_023429135.1). Classification (GTDB taxonomy): domain Bacteria; phylum Bacteroidota; class Bacteroidia; order Bacteroidales; family JAAUTT01; genus JAAUTT01. The sequence continues at coordinate 72,213 of JAEYWD010000124.1, forward strand.
GGTACCTTAGAAAATCGGTGAATTTAATTTCGCCGTAAAGCGAATTGGAGGTAGAAAAACGTTTTCTTGTTTCTCTCCATAAACTCTCATCCTTTAATAAAAGTGGATTGTAATATGTGTCCACCCATCCTTCTGTTGGTATTTTACGGACACTACCATCTTCGTTATAAGCTGGCATAAGCGGCGACAAAGTAAGAATGTTGTTCATCAGCGAGGCGCTTTCACCATCTGTTACACCATAGGTATTCTGTGTGCTTAAACCTACTTTAATAAATTTGCCAATTTCCTGATCAATAGTAGCCCGGAGAGAGAATCGGGAATATTCCTGGCCTGGCAATACGGCAGTTTCATCGTAATAGCCTCCGCCTAATGAAAAGGCTCCTTTTTTTGAACCGGATGAAACAGCAAAGTCATGACTGGTTACCATAGCATTACTATACATAAGATCTTGCCAATCGGTAAATTTTCCCGAAGCAATAGCCTCTTTTTCTAAATTGGTAAACTGGTCTTTATAAGGTGTTGCCAAAGTTTCATTACGGAATCTCTGAAATTCCTCACCATTATATACTTCGTACTTTTTAGCAACAGTTTTGATGCCATAATATCCATTGTATGTTATTGTGGGTTCACTGTTGTTAACCCCTCTGAATGTAGTTATTAAAATAACGCCATTAGCACCGCGCGAACCATAAATAGCAGTTGAGGAGGCATCTTTTAAGATATCTATACTTTTGATATCAGTTGTTGCAATGTCGTTAATAGAACCTGAAAAGGGGATACCGTCAACAACAATTAACGGATCATTTGTTGCATATAACGATCGCTCACCTCGGATACGGATTTGCATGGTAGCTCCCGGACGAGTAGAAACCTGTGACATTTCTATACCCGGTAAACGACCTTGGAGAGCTGCTGTTGCGTTTGTAGAGGGCACTTCTCTGATTACTTCCGATTTGGCCGAAACAATTGAACCGCTTACGTCAAGTTTTTTCATTGTACCATAACCCACAACCACAACTTCTTCAAGCGATTTTATATCGGCAGTTAACTGAACATTGATGGTGCTTTGCCCCTGAACAGGCATCCTCATGGGAGCATAACCAACGAATGAAAAGAGCAGAATGCTTTCCGAGCTGGGTACATCAATAGAATAACGGCCATCGATGTCGCTTACAACTCCGGCTGTGGTTCCTTCAATTACAATGTTGACACCAATCAGAGGTTCTCCATTGCTGGCATCGGTAATGGATCCCATTACTTTCTTCTGTTGCAGCTCCGAACTTGGCAAAAGCACCACAACATTATCGGACATAATCTTATAAGTTACACTGGCGTTAGCAAAAAGTTCCTGCAAAATGTCGTCAACTTTTTTTTGCTGAACATCAATATTTACCAGCTTATTCAAAGTGGTGAAGTCGTCGTTGTAGAAAAAACGAAATTCACTTTGCGACTCAATAGTTTTTAAAACTTCTCTGATAGTTTTATTTCTTAATTCGAGGTCCAGAAGGTTATTCTGCGAATACACATTAGCGGACACCTGAATTGCAAAGAAAAATGTGATTAAACAGCTTAGTTTCATAGTGAGTAGGAGTTTGTCAATTCTTTTCCGCGCGGGAAAGAAATAATAGTTATTTAGCTTTTTTTTCATAAATTTGACAATGATTAAATTACACACACGGTAAGATACACTCTCGCAAAGAACATCTTACCTAATTTATTCACAATGGGATAGAGAAGATACTGACCTATTTTCTTTATCCTTTTTTATTATACCTTTCTTAGTTTTGTTTCATAGGCACTTAGTAGTTAAAGATTAGTTACTGTTTAATAGTATTCAATTCATTACTTTCAAATAGTTTTCGGTTCGTTTTTTATCCAGATTCAAGGTCACCAATCCGTCTTTAATGGTGTATTCAACGGGAGCCATTAGTTTTAAAAAGTCCAGAATCTGTTCCAAAGTTTCTTTCCGGATGGTTCCGCTTATTTTATACTTTTTAATGGAGTCGGTTTTGTATATGAATTTTACGTTATAACGACGTTCTAGCATTATACATAACTCTTCCAGGTCTTCGCGTTCAATAACCCATTTATCATCTTTCCACGAAGTATATAAATTGGTCTCCACTTCCTTGTCTACCACCACCGGAACATTTTCAACAGGCAGCTCTGTATTTTCGGTCGATCGGAATTCCTGAACTTTCTGAACTATTTCTATTTCTTTTTTTGGTTCAACCTCTTTGCGTACATAGGTTAACTTCTGATTGGGCTTTAAAGCAATCTCGAACTTCTTTTTGTTTTTGTCGGTACCTTCAATACGCACAATACCTTCTACAAGGGTGGTTGTAATAGTACCTTCATCGGGATACGCCTTTACATTGAACGATGTTCCGTAAGCTTTAACGCTCATTTCCGATGTTTTAACAATAAAAGGCTTTTCGGGATTGGTTTTTACATTGAAGTAAGCTTCACCCTCGAGGTAAACATCGCGGTGCGTCGAATTGTAATCCTGCGCATATTTTAGAGTACTACCGGCATTGAGCCATACAACAGTACCATCGGGAAGCACCAGCTTTGATTTTCCTCCGAGAGGTGCAGAAACTTCGTTGATGGTATTGGCAGCTACAGCAGGGTGATACATTTTTCTCACTCCCCAGAAAGTAGCAGCACCTCCAAGTAAAAAGCCCAGAGTAATAATTGCGGCAATCCGTGCAATTTTCCTGAGTTGAATTACAAATGAGTTTTGGCCAGAGTCAGGATTAAGCGCTGCCTGAGCCTTTTCCCATGCTTTTTCGCTGTCGAAACGGGAATTTTTCTGCCCCAGAGAACTAATCTGCCAGGTTTCTCTCATCTCGTTGTAATAAATTTTGTGGCTTGCATCCTGTCCTATCCATTGATTCAGAAGAGTAATTTCTTCGGAAGATGCTTTTTCAGAAAGCACTTTAGCAATAAGCTCCTTGTAAGTGTTATCAATATTTGAAAATTGATTGTCCATAATTCTTGTTTCTATAAGTGTGACAAAAAGTTTTTCGTTGGGGTGACAAAATATTTTAATTTTTTTTAATTTTTTTGGATAGGAAAGAAGAACCCTCGACAAAATGAAGTCAATGAGTCAGTTGTTGTAGGCTCAAATTGACCTACGTTCGCTCTTTTGGGTCAAAAGCCAGAAAAGAAATCCTTTTAATCCGAATCCGGAATCAATTTTGTTTTGATGATCGGCAATTTTTTTTCCAATAACTATTCTAAGTTTTTCTAAAGCTCGACTTATCTGGGTTTTTACGGTATTTACCGAAACACCCAACAAATCGGCTATTTGCTCGTGAGGAAGTTTATCCAAACGGCTCAGTTGAAAAACTCTCCGGCATTGATCGGGTAAGTCGTGAATGGTGTTCTGAATGTCTTGCTCAATTCCATCATAGAAGTAGTAGTCGAGCGAAAAATCGGTATCAGTATTTAAGGTTAGCTCAAAAGATTGAATAATTTCTTCCGAAAATTTATCGGATTGACTTTTAATGACTTTGGAATGCCGGATAAAATTGATGCACTGGTTATGAACGCTCCGGTAAAGATAAGCCTTGATGGAGGTGCTGATTTCGATCTGTTCCCTCAGCTCCCAGAATTTAATCAGAACTTCCTGAACGATCTCTTCGGCTTCGTCGTCGAACTTTAACAAATCGAAAGCATAAGTACATAATGCCGGATAGTAGCTTTTGAAAATGAATTCGAAAGCCCTTCCATCCCCATCTTTAACCTTCCTTAATACCTCTTTCTCTAACGAAGTCATGAAATAAAATTACACGACTAAATTAATTTATTTATGATAATATTGTTATGAGGAATAATTTATTGGAAAAAAAGTTGTGGAGCAGTCCACAGCAAGAATGATAAGCTGCAACTCAGTGCCTTTCGATTAGTGATTTGGAGCAGAATTATTTGTTCTGCTTCGTTTTCACAAATTTGGCCACTTCAACCAAAGGAGCATTCCAGATGTCTTTCTCATGTTGTTTGATATAGCGCACCAATTTTTGGTGTGCTTCCAGGGAAACATTCAGGTTGTGTTCCCCGCCAACGCCATGAAAGAGAAAAACCAGCAAGGTGCGCGATTGCTGCGCCTGTTTTACCAGGTCAATCATGTAATCGCCAGCTTGACCGTTGATGCTATAGCATTTTATATCATCTAAATTGATTTCAATAATCTGTTGCATTCCTGATTGAACACCTCTTGCACCAACAAATTCATTTTCAATTTTCTGGTAATAATTTACAGAATCAATCATAGCATCTCCACAGGGATAGGCAAAAGTTCTTTCGGTTTTTCCATCTATGGCGTACAGAAGTGTGTTGGTAACTTTGATTTCGTTTACCGCCCTTTCAACAGAATACCGGCTCAGGTCCTTTTCTTTCGAAACCCAGGAGCGGCCTTCTTTTTGTCCGTCGCAAGGGTGTGCTAGAGAGTGGTTCCCGAGTTCGTGGCCATTGGCACCAGCTTTTCTCCAGTCGGCCATGCGTAAGGCGATAGATTTCGCCTCTCCGGTGATGTAAAATGTACCCTTTAGTCCAAATGTATCGAGACAGGTTATCACATTGTCGAGATGCACATTTAAAGCATCGTCGTATGTGAGAACAACAGCGCATTGTTTGCCATTCCATGGTTTGATGGTTTGAGCAGTGGTATTGAAGATCACTATTGTGGTCAGAATAATTATTGTCAGGCTGAAATGCTTCATAATGTCAGTTGATTTATGATTTAGTTTAAAAATACAATATTAATTATTTACTGCTTGTGAGGTGCTACCTGCTTGCTGGATTATTGCTAATCGGCATCGTTTGATATATTGTACTTTCTCATTAATCTTCCAAAAATTTTTGAAAGTACAAAAAGGACAATGTTAATGGAAATAAAAACTGTGAAAATTCCAAGCCGGTCCAATGCTTTACGATGTTTGTATTGTTCCGGTGTTTCCGATGGAGGTTCGGCAAGGTAGGCGAAATCACTTTTATAGCAGCTCCAAACCGTATAAACCGAATCGGCTTTGAGATATCCATTAATTTTGATTTCCTTTTCGCCTACAAACCCTTTACTATAAACACCTCCTCCATCACCAGCACTGTTTTCGTACAACACTATTTTAACCTGTGTTTTATTCCATTCGCAATTCCAGTTTGGTATCACACCTGAAAAAAGATGAGCAATAAACACCATGATGCTAAAAACCAAAAAGCCCCAGAAAAACGGAGAAAACATATTATAAAAGAATCGGATTAAGGCTTGCATCTGTATTAATTTTTTTTATCAATTTTCGCAATTAGCTATTTTCCAAAAAGCCAACTGAAAAAACTTTTCTTAGGTTTGTTTTCAATCTGATTTTCAGTAATATCAACATCTGGTTTTCTCGATTTGTCATCGACTGGTTCAATTTCAACTTTTACCTTTTTCCTGAATACAGAACTTGGAAAGTTTACATCCATTTCGTCCACTCGTTTGTAAAGAGTAAAATCAGTTTCGGTGCGCACGGCCATATAATTTTGCGAAGAAAAGGTTGCACGACCTATACCGTCAGCAAAACCGGTGTTTTCAAAAGTATTGTTCCAGGTTAGCAGTGAATCATTGTGTTGGGTAACAATATGCTTGCCCGGGTCTATAAAAAAGATATTGGAAATTTCGTATCCTCTGTTTATAAATAAGGTTTGGCCTTCGTGGTCAACAGTAAATGGGTTAAAGTAATTATTGGTACCTTTCCCGTCTTCGTACGAATAGGTAGTTGTGTACCAGCTAAATATAGATAAGGCTTCTTTGTTTGGGATCATTTCTTTGCGGTTAAACTTCTCTGTATCCCAGGATACATATTTGCCATGCTCGGCACCTCCAATGATGTATTTGCCATCGGGGGTAAAACATGCCTTTGTCATACCGAAATTATGATTTATATCGTTGTAAAAAAGTTCCTTATATCCTTTTAAATAGGTAGGATGGGCCCAAATCACATGCTCTTTGTTATTTGCAATGTCGTATATCTGCGACTTTGTTGAATAAAAATGAAGCAAAATTAAATTTCCGTCGGGCGAGAGTGCAATACGACTGTTCCCGTTGTTGTATTCGAGGTTTTTAATAAACTCCCCTTCAAAATTGTATAAATCGAAAGAATTTCCGGAACCAAATAAAATTATCTGTCTGGCTTTAAGGTTTATTTTTGCTGCATTGGATGCAAATTTTATTGTTTTCAGTAATTCACCCTGGTTATTATAAGTTGAGAATAATGTATTTTTCCCGTGGGAAAACAGTAGTAGAAATAAATTGTTTTCCTTATCGAAAACCAGGTCGATGATGTTAGGATATATAGAGTCTTTCTTTTCCTTTTGGGTATCAATATCAATTTTTAATTCCAACAGAGTATTATCCCCTGTAATTACCATATTATTACAAAAAAATGATCCGGAAGCTTCATCCCATTTCACATCGGCATTATATAACTCCCTGAAGCATTTAGGATAACTTACTTCCCAGCTACCCACGACCTTCCCTTCACTGTTGTGTTTTACAATCCGGTTTTTATAAAGAAAAAAGAACATATCGCCCTGGTCGTTGATGGCAAAGGATTTCAGATCGACCATGCTTAAATCAAGTCGTAACAGCTCGGAATAACCCAGTGTATCCGAAAGTCGTATATTGGTTTGCATATTTTCTTTCGGCTGAGGCTCTCTTTGGTAAGGATTTGTAAATTCCAGGCCAATCAATGTTTTTGCTACCGAAATAAAGTCATCAAGCGCCTGAATTTCCTGCTTTGTACTTTGATTATTACTGCTCAGGTTTGTTTCAATCGATCGCACGATTTTGGTGAAGTAACTTTCAAAGTTTTGTCTGGCAAGTTCGGTATGTTTAGTAAATACGAGTAACAGCAAATGATCCCAATAAGCTTCAGGTCGGTTTTCGAATAGGTAAAGTTCATCGGAGGCTTTCTCCAGTGAATTTAAAAGCTCAGGAATTTCGGCTTCTATTTCGCTCAATTTTGTTCGGACTTTATTTTGAGGGCCCATCAAAGCTGTTGTTACTGCATTTTTGAAGAGGCGGCTTTCCGATGGTGTAAAAAAATCGTCTTTATTGAGTTGGGTAAAATCCACTTCAGCAATTCCGTCGAAATTTTTTATAAGGTGATGAAAATTACTTTTGTAATTAAGAACATCCAGGGCCCACTTGTCAAACTTAGGGATATGGATGGATGCATAGATGTTAAAACAAAGAAGCAGTTCCTCTTTATCATTGTCAAACACCAAAGCATCATGGGGGAGGCTGATACGAATTATCTGCTCGAAAATACCATTGAGTCGTTTAAACGAACTTTCACCCTTAACATATTTAAACCCCGCAGGGACCAATTGTTTTTCAAGTTGTTTGACAACGGTTTCGTGTGTTAGTTTCCTGAGGGATTCGGCTCGTAACATAATTTTTGAGTGAAACAGGTTTGTTTCACAAGGTTAAAATATAAAAAGGAGAAAATCAAGACATAGTCATTTTTGGCCTTCTGCTGTTTTCTTTTCACCATTTCACCAAATCAGACTTTTTTTGAGTATTCTGAAAGACACAAAAATAATAACCATCCTCATATATTATTTATTTTCTATTTTTGAATTTCATTTTGTGGCGTATCAAACCTTATTGGCTGAATAATTGAGCAACATTGGCGAAAACATTTGGAAACAGATACAGGATGATGACGAAAAGGCTTTTAAAGCTTTATTTGAAAAATATTATAATGGTTTATGTTTCTATGCTTCTCAGATAGTCCATAATGATCAGTTGTCGGAAGAATTGGTTCAGGATGTTTTTGTTAAATTATGGAATAATCGCAGCCGCATAATAATCACAGGATCTCTTCAGTCGTATTTATACCAGTCCGTTCACAACCAAGCCATTAATTCTTTAAAGCATCTGATGACTGAAAAACTCCGTAACTTTCTGTTAGTGGATGAAACAAAGTGGAAGTTTATTGAGAACAATTATACTATAGACGATTTTTTGATTGAAAAAATTGAGACCCAGGATACAGCACAGAAAATTGAAAAGGCCATAGAAGAACTTCCAGATCAATGCCGCGAAATTTTTAAACTTAACCGGTTCGAAGATAAATCGGTTGCCGATTTGGCCCGCCAGTTTAAAGTAACCGAAAATACAATAAGAACACACTTGTTCAGGGCATTAGCCAAAATAAAAAAATCTTTGCAATTTTTTTTGTAAAAAATATCGGTTGTCTGTCACAACCTACCGGTTAAATCTTGTCACATTTTATAGAGGGACAATTATGGAAAACACAGATTCTGCATTCAACTATTATGAAGGCTTGATTATCAAGTGTCTGGCAAATAATATCTCCGATCAGGAGATCGGGGAGTTGCAGGCATGGATAAATGAGTCTCCTCAAAATAAGGAAACATTTGATCGTTTCAGGGCTTCCTGGGTAGTTGCTGGAATAAAATCAAATATAACCAGATTTGATACTCAACAGGCGTATCTGGCAGTGCAATCCGAAATGGATCGTTCATATTTACCGGTTGCCAAAGAGAACCCCAAAATTAGGATTCTTACCAGTGCTATGAAATACGCGGCTGTTGCCCTTCTTTTCTTTACTCTGGGAGGTATAATCATGTGGATGTTGAAACCCGGTAGAGGCTCGAAAGATCTTTCTTACACAGTAATAACCGCTCCAATGGGAGCCAGAAGCTATGTAGATCTGCCCGATGGTACAAAAGTATGGTTGAACGCTGGAAGTAAACTTAAGTACAATTTTAGTTATGGAAAGGAAAACCGAAATGTAATTCTGATAGGAGAGGGGTATTTTGATGTAGCCAAAATCAAAGAAATTCCTTTTCTGGTTCAAACCTCAAAGCTTGAAATAAAGGCTCTGGGAACAAAATTCAATGTAAAAGCTTATTCCGATGAACAAATGATTACGGCTACTTTGGAAGAAGGGAAAATTGAAGTTCGTACAACAGATAAAAACATTAAGCAGCAGACCGTTATTCTTTTACCCAACGAGAGAGTTTCCTTTTACGCCAACACTCTTTCCGTTTCCCGGAATGTAAACACAGCACTTTATACCTCATGGAAGGACAATAAATGGATTTTAGAAGGAGTAACACTTGGTTCACTCGGAACCATGATGGAAAGAAGATATAACGTAACAATGATTTTTAATAATGAAAGTCTGCGTGATTACAAATTTACGGGAACCATCGAGAACAGGACACTGGAGCAAATTCTGAGTGCCATCAAATTTACTGCCCCCATCGAGTATAAGATTCATAAGGATACTGTTCTGATAGATGTGAATTCCAGACTTACAGAACGATTTAAGAAACTTCAGGTAAAATAATAAACACGTATTAACAAATTAAAAGAAAGGAGAACCGGATGGAGCCACCGCATAAAAAGTAAAAAGGAGCAGCGTCAACTGCTCCTAAAAACAAAATTGAAAACAATTTTATTTATTTAATTAACTACACAAAATTATGAAAAAAAATCATTATTGGGATGGTTATGCCCATTGCCTGCCTTTTTCTACTAAACTATTACTAATTATGAAATTAACGATCTTCCTGTCCTTAGTGCTGTTGATCAACATCTCAGCTTCATCTTATTCTCAAAATGTGAAGATGACTATTGAGGTTAAAGATCAGAAAATAAGAGAAGTTTTACGTAGCATTGAAACCAAAACCGATCTCAGGTTCTTTTTTAATGATGCGTTTGTGGATATGAATAAGCTGGTAAGTTTATCGGCCGATAACAAACCCGTTAGCGAGATACTCTCGTCCATGTTTAAAGGAACAAATGTCACCTATAAAATTATGGACAACAATTTTGTGGTAATAACTCCGGTAGAGTTGCTTCAGAACAACCGTATTACCGGAACAGTTACCGATGTTTCAACCGGTGCGGCACTTCCCGGCGTTAACATTGTAATTGATGGCAGTACAAGAGGTACCGTTACCGATGAGGCCGGCAGGTATACTATTGATGTTCCGGCATCAAATTCTGTTCTGGTCTTTACTTTTATAGGTTATAACACCGAAAAGGTCGAAGTAGGGAGTAAAACCATAATTGATCTGGGAATGGTACCCGATATCAAAAGTCTTGAAGAAATAATAGTAGTAGGCTATGGTACCCAAAAGAAAGTAAACCTTACCGGATCTGTAGCCAGTATTTCTTCGGGCGAACTTGAAAGTAAACCTATAACTCAGGTATCACAGGCATTGGCTGGTATGGTTACCGGGGTTTCAGCTATTCAGGGTTCGGGGCGTCCGGGAAACGATCAGGCTGAGATCAGAATTCGTGGTATTGGAACCTTCTCCAGTGCAGGTAAGGATCCTCTTGTATTGATCGATGGTTTGGCCGCCAGCATTAATGATATCGATCCTAACAACATAAAGAGTATCTCCGTTCTAAAAGATGCTGCTTCGGCTGCAATTTACGGTACCCGGGCGGCCAACGGAGTTATCCTTATCGAATCCAAACGTGGACAAAAAGGCAAGCTTCAGGTGAGCTACAATAATTACATTGGCTGGCAAAAAGTTACTGAGTTGCCCGACTTTCTTAGTTCATGGGAGTATGCTACCTATAAAAACGTAGCTGCACCCAATTCCTACACAGCCGAACAGATTGAAAAATTTAAAACCGCATCGGATCCCGACAATTATCCCAATGTGCCTCACCTTAAAAACCTGCTTAATTCAGGTTCAGGCTTTCAAACCAACCATAATGTTAGTTTTATGGGTGGCGATGAGAGGAATTCGTATTTGTTTTCGCTCGGATACCTGAACCAGAATGGTTTGGTAGATGAGAACAAATATAATCGCTATAATTTTGGCTTGAATTTCGATAGTAAGCTTTCGAAAAAGCTTGATCTTAAGGTAAACTTAGGCGGATATAGCCAAAACACCGACGAACCCAGAGCGTCTTACGGAGACGTACAAAGTATTATAGGATATGCAGTTCGTGAAGCTCCCATTTATGCTGGCAAAAAAACGGATGGTACATATGGTTATCAGGACGATTATTCGCCTGAAGCATGGTTAGCAAGCGAATCGTTTACAAACAGGAAAGCTAAAAACTTCCTTGGAGGAATGGAGCTTTCGTGGGAGTTACTCAAAGGACTTACCCTGAGCGGTAAAGCTGGGTACAAATACTATAATTGGACCGACCAATGGTTTCAGTCCACTTTTGTGTTCGACGCTTCAAAAACCGTTGGCCCCAATAAACTCTCGGTCAGCTCGGGTGATAATTCATTACTCACTCTTCAGTCATTACTTAGGTATGTTAAAACTTTTGGCAACCATAACCTTACATTGCTAGGAGGTTTTTCGCAGGAAGAATATCTCGAGGACTGGACCACTTCATTTCGCGATAATTTCCCCAATAACTCACTTTATGAGTTGAATGCCGGTTCGGCCAAAAACATGCAAAGCAGTGGTTCGGGATCATCATGGGGTTTGAGATCTTACTTTGGCCGGGTAAATTATTCTTTTGCAGGAAAATATCTTTTTGAAGCCAATGCTCGCTACGATGGGACTTCACGTTTTCCAACCTCTGGACGGTGGGGACTTTTCCCATCAGTTTCTGCAGGCTGGAGAATATCCGAGGAGTCATTTATCAAGGACAACATCCAATGGATTGATAACCTCAAGCTACGTGCATCGTGGGGAAAGCTGGGTAACCAGAATATTTCAAATTATCCTTATCAAAATGTATTGAGCCTGGGACAGAATTATACTTTCGGAGGGTCATTGGCCTCTGGTGTAGCTTTAACCAAACTACCCAACAGAGATATTACCTGGGAAACTACAGCAGTAACGGATATTGGCTTTGATTTCTCAATCCTGAAAGAGAAACTGGGATTAACATTCGATTTTTTCAATAAGGTAACTTCCGATATTCTTTATTCGAAATCAGTTTCCAGCGTTCTTGGTTTATCAACCTCCGAATATAATGCCGGTGAAGTGAAGAATCAGGGTCTTGAGGTGTTTCTGAATTACAGAGCCACTATAGGTGATTTAAATTTAAGTATTGAACCTAATTTCTCTTATGTAAAAAATGAGGTCACCAAACTTGCTGATGGAAAATTGCAGGACATTGGTAAAGGATTGTTCGTAGGTGAGTCCATAGGTGCTATATATGGTTATGAAGCCGACGGTTTATTTGTTGATGCAACTGACGTTACCAAATACCCGACTCAACCTATTGCAGGAGTCCCTGGTGTTATCAGATATAAAGATATAAGTGGTCCGAACGGGGTACCCGATGGGGTTGTGAATGCCACGTACGACCGTAAAGTAATTGGTTCTACCACACCTAAATATTATTATGGCTTAACGCTTAATGCAAGTTTTAAAGGTTTTGATTTTTCAATGCTGCTACACGGTATGGGCGGGTTTCAGAAACAAATGGGTTCGTACATGGCTTTTGCATTCTATAATAGCGGACAGATTCAAAGATGGCAGGCCGAGAATGCCTGGACCGAGGCTAATCCGGACCGGAATGCCATTTATCCCAAAATCACTAACCTGAATATGGGGAGCTCAAATGTGCAGTCGTCCACATTCTGGAATCGCAATGCCAGCTTTTTGCGTGTAAAAAACCTTCAAATCGGATATACTATCCCAAGCAATATCACACAGAAAATCAAAATAAACTCTTTAAGGGTATTTGTAAGTGGGCAGAATCTGTTTTCGTTCAATCATTTTTACGAAGGCTGGGATCCTGAAATGTATCAGCCACTTGGGGATAATCCTTGGTTTTACCCCATTACCAGCGTTTATTCTTTTGGTGTGAATGTTAAATTTTAAATTTCTCAACCGGTTATAAAAATTATAATTATGAAAAAGTTAATTAACTATATAAAGCTGAAAACATTATTGTTATCAAGCTTGCTTATTCTTGTTCTAGGCAGTTGCGACAAGGAAATTTTCGATAAGCAACCTCTGGATGCTGCGTCCGATGCTACATTCTGGAAAACTGAAAACGACGCTCAACTGGCGCTTATTGGTTGTTATAACAATTACGCAGGCTGGCGGGGTGAGGATTTCTGGACTCCACGAGCTTTACTCTATCTCGATCTTATGGCTGGAAACGGTTCGGAAAAAGAACTCATTCCCGATCATGTTACCGATGGATCTCTTACCCCAAGTTATTGGGTAACGGGAGCATACTGGTCAAATACCTATCAGAAGATTACAACGTGCAATAATTTTCTGGACCATATTGGTAATATTACCATGAACGAAAATGCTAAAACTATCATAACGGCTGAGGTGAGAACGCTAAGAGCCTATCAATACTTTAACCTGGCTTTGTATTTTGGTGATGTTCCGTTAATTAAAAAAGTACTCACATTAGAAGAGGCCAATAGTGTTTCGAGAAATCCACGTAACGAAGTACTTGATTTTGTTGAAACCGAACTCAAGGAAAGTGCTGCCGTACTTCCAAAATCCCGTCCTGATGCTGAAAATGGCCGTATTACTGCCGGTGCTGCACTTGGTATCCTGGGTAGGGCTCAGATGTTGCGTAATAAGTGGAGTGATGCCGCTGCAACTTATAAATCAATTATGGATCTTGGTGTTTACTCAATTGATCCAAAGTATCGTGAGCTGTTTCTTGGCGATCATGAACTCAGCAAGGAAATTATTATGAGTTCACAATATCTGAAAGATACATATGGCCATGTCCTGCTTATTTATCTCACCCCCGAAAAATGGGGCGGCTGGCATCAGTTTTCTCCTTTCAACGAGCTTGTTAAGGAATATGAATGTACTGATGGGAAAACAATTACTGAATCGGCTCTTTACGATAAAAACAATCCTTACGAAAACAGGGATCCGAGGCTTTATGCCACTATTTTCATACCTGAGAGAACTGTTTTCAGGGGAAGTGTGTATACCACAAATCCTGCATCGGGCAATAATGATAAATTCGGTAAATATCCCGTTTGGAGCGGCTACAGCATATTAAAGTTTATGGAAGAAGATGAGTCTGTGGACGTTTGGAGTTCGGGTACAAACTGGATAATGATCCGCTATGCCGAAGTTCTTTTAGGATATCTGGAATCTAAACTTGAGTCAGGTGCTTCAATTGATCAGGCATTACTTGATCAGACAATTAACATGGTAAGAGGTCGTGTAGCAGTTAACATGCCTAAAGTTACAACCACTGATCCGGCTGAGCTGAGAAAGATTATCCGTCGCGAACGCCGGGTAGAATTCGCATTTGAAGGGCTCAGATATTATGATATTCTGCGCTGGGGTATAGCAGCAGAGGAACTGAATCATCAGTTCACCGGCCAGAAACTGACCAACGATCCTGCCAACTATACAGCCTACCCTGTGGATTCAGAAGGGTATTACATTATGTCGCAGCAAAACAGGAAGTTCATTAAAGGTAAAAATGAATTGTGGCCTATTCCGCAGTCGGAAAGAGATATCAATAAAAATTTAACCCAGAATCCTGGATATTAAATCAGTCCTGAGAAGTCTGGTAGTTAATTGAGCTATCGGACTTCTCTTTAGAAATTTTGTAAACAAATTTAAAGTTATTGTAATGAACAGAAGGAAGGTAATAAAGAACATCTCTCTTGCAATTCCTGCATTATACATGGCCGGAGAGATGAAGGCAGGGGGATTTATGAATCCTGCCAATGGAGAGCCCATTCAAAAGGGGCCTTTTCAACCTGCATGGGAATCACTCAAACAATACAAAACTCCCGACTGGTACCGCGATGCTAAATTTGGCATATGGGCTCACTGGGGTCCCCAATGTCAACCGGAGCAAGGAGATTGGTATGCAAGGTTTATGTACGAAGAAGGGAGCAGGGCTTATAATTTTCATGTTAACAAATATGGACATCCGTCGGAGAAGGGCTTCAAAGATGTTATTCATGCATGGAAGGCCGAAAACTGGAACCCTGGTTATTTAGTAAATCTTTATAAGCGTGCCGGTGCCAGGTTTTTTGTAGGAATGGCCAGTCATCACGACAATTTCGATTACTATAATAGCAAATATCAAAGCTGGAATTCCACTAAACTTGGGCCAAAAAGGGATATTATAGGTGAATGGGCTAAAGCGGCCCGTAAAGAGGGTTTACGGTTTGGAGTTAGTGTACATTCGGCGCATGCTTGGTTATTTATGGAAACAGCTCAACGTGCTGATAAAAAGGGCACTAAAGCTGGAATTCCTTACGACGGGAAAATACAGAAGAAAGATGGGAAAGGAACCTGGTGGGAAGGATTCGACCCTCAGGAACTCTATGCTCAGAATCACCCGCTGAGTGAAGGAAGCGATAACATCCATAATATCCATAAACAGTGGGATTGGGGCAACGGAGCAACTGTACCCGATAAAGCTTACTGCGATAAGTTCCT
Source organism: Bacteroidota bacterium (assembly GCA_023429135.1). GTDB lineage: Bacteria > Bacteroidota > Bacteroidia > Bacteroidales > JAAUTT01 > JAAUTT01. The sequence goes on from JAEYWD010000124.1 coordinate 87,612, forward strand.
TAACCGCACCATCGATCTGATTGATCAGTACGACCCCGATCTTATATATTTTGACGATACAGCTCTCCCTCTTTGGCCAATCAGCGATGCCGGATTAAAAATTGCTTCTCACTTTTACAACACAAGCATTAAAAAGAAAGGTAAACTTGAGGCAGTTCTCAACGGGAAGGTCCTCACTGAAGAACAACGCCTGTGTATGGTTTGGGATATTGAAAAGGGCCGCAGCGACAGGTTGGAACCTTTACCATGGCAGTGCGATACTTGTCTCGGCAACTGGCATTACGACCGCTCTGTTTACGAAAATCATAGTTATAAACAGGCCAAAGCGGTGATTCATAATCTCATCGATGTAGTAAGTAAAAATGGCACCATGTTGTTGAGTGTTCCTGTGCGAGGTGATGGCTCTATTGATGAGGATGAAGTGAAGATTGTGGAAGAAATTGGAGCATGGATAGCTTTAAATGGGGAAGGAATATTTGAAACACGGCCTTGGAAGATATTTGGAGAAGGACCGGCTCAGGAATCTGCTAATCCGTTGAAGGCTCAGGGTTTTAACGAAAACAGCGGAAAACCATTTTCTGCTGCCGATTACAGATTTACAACCAAAGGAAATGCACTTTATGTTTATTCCATGGGGTGGCCCGATAATGGGAAAGCCTTGATTAAAAGTCTTGCAAAAGGTAATTCTTACAGGAATGAGTCTGTAAACAAGGTTGAGATTCTTGGCGGAGGTTCATTGCCGTTTAGAATTACAGAAGAAGGCCTCGAAGTGTCGTTGCCCGAAAGCAGAAATGAGTTGAGTTATGCTTTTTGCCTGAAAATTAGTTAATCAATTCTGTAATAATCTTAATTTTCAGAGCATAAGATTCGTTGACTTTTGAATTTAAGCTCTCAATAAGCTAATAGAAGGAAGGCTACAACATATAAATTGTGCCTTCCTTCCTGTTTCTACTTCACAAAATCAGCCTTTTTCAGATATTCTGCACTTAGCTTAATAGCTTCCAATGAAGTTTTCAACTTTTCGGCCATTACTTTGGGATCCTGAGATCCAAAGGGTGATCCCTGTCCGCCTGCCGGGCGGTTTTTGGACAGTTCTTTCATAACATCCTGCATGGTACCACCTTGTGCCTGGACATTTTTCATGGCATCCATAAAACCTGCCGATTGCGCTTTGGCCTCGGGTGTCATCTTTTCTTCAATTTCTACAAACCAATCCTTATGGCCGTTTTTATAGAATTGCTTAAAAATGGTTTCATAGTTTATCTTTCCGCTTTCGCCAATTACATAATCATCCTTAATATGTAGTACTTTAAATCTGTCGGGATATTTTTTTAAATAGGCAACAGGATCCTGACCGCCAACAGTAACCCAGTAAACATCCATCTGGAAAAATACTTTATCGGGATCGGTATTCTTTATCAGATAATCTTCATAAAGCTGATCCGATCCTGCCACCGATACAAATTCGAAATGGTGGTTATGATAACCGAATTTTATGCCTCTCTTGTTGGCTTCCTCACCAATTTTATTCAGCAGGTTACATTCTTCCTTCAGTCCTTCGAAATTTCCCGACCAGATATTCATTGGGAAAATCACATATTTGCAACCCATTACTTTGTGATCGTCGAATACTTTTCCCCATGCTTCGACGGTGCCGGCAACATCCTTTGTATCGAATTTTGTGCGTGCATGACTCGAAATTATGGTCATACCATATTTCGAAGCCAGAGCTGCGTACTCAGCAGGCTTGTAGTTGGCAACGGTTCCATTTCCGGCATTGTAGTTTGAAATTTCCATGACCTTGTATCCATCGTCTGCCAGCGACTTAAATGAGCCCTCAATATCAGTCTCAAGTCCTTTTACGGAATAAGTCGCAATTCCAAGTTGTTTCGTTGGGTCCGACGAACCGGACATCTTTAATGAAGGTATAAGCAGAATGAATACTGCTGCGGTAAATGTTATCAGAATTTTTTTCATAATTGTAAACTTATGTGGTTAATATACAGTCAAAATTAGAACATTATTTTGTATTTTATACAAAATGAAAATAAAAAAATGCCGACCGATAAGATGATATCTGATTCTTGCGAAGACGAGCCTACTTTGCCAACACCTTATTCAAAAATGTCACCACATAATCTACAGTTGTATCTACCCAGGGATGGAACAGCCAGAATGGATGTACCTTAACATCAAACTTGTGGACTTCGGTGTAAATGTTCCATTCTTTCATCATTCCAATCAGTTCGTCCTGTCCGGAATGGAACCTCGAAAAGCCGCTGTTCAGGAAAAGTATGGGCACCGATTTTTCGTTTGCCCAGAAAATTGCTGAGGCATCTTTCCAAGTTTCTGGTTTTTCAGTAAACGATCCACCGAGCCATTCGATGTCGGGAGAATTTGGTTTTCGTACTAAATTCAGGGACGAAGGAGCCAGAAAATCAAGAACTCCATCGATATCAATCACTGCCTGGACACCGCTTGAGAATTGGTTATTTCCCTGTGCTCCTTCAAATTTTTCAACATTGTTTGTCATCCCCACCAGAGCAGCAAGCTGCCCACCAGCCGAACAGCCCGAAATGGCAATCCTGTCCGGGTCAATATTGTATTTTTCGGCGTTGGCTCTCATCCACCTGATCGCAGCTTTTATATTATGGACTGCTGCAGGATATTTAGCTTCCAGCGAAAGCTGATATTCCACGGCAACAGTTACGAATCCATGGGCTGCTATCATTTGTGCCATGGGTATCTGCATCGATTTGTTGCCCGAACGCCACCCTCCTCCGTGAACCATTATCAGTGCCGGATATTTACCGGGCTTCTCGGGACGGAATATATCTACGTGCAGGTCTCTTTTACCGTAAAAAGTTTCGGGTAATACAGCATAAACAGTATTGTATTCTCCTTTTACACCTTTTGGTAAAACTGGTCTGGCCGGAATTGCTTCTGGATAGTTATCCTTAATTTTCTGATAAACCTGAAATACGGTGTAAGTTGTATCGAGGGGGATGGTATTTGAGGGTATCTGGCCAAATGCCAGTGGTGACAAAACGCCTAAAAGAAAGAAAAGTTGTAATTTTTTCATTTTAGAAAATATTAAATCGTTAATAAACAAGAGATAAGAATGAAACTTCAATTAAAAAATAGCTTTGATTATTGAAGTCACGCACTCAAACCAAAACGAGAAAAGATTAAATATTTTCCGATGCTGAAGAACAAATATAGGTAAACTTTTTTCAAATGATTTTTTCAGGAATAAAAATAAGTCGCTTTATTAGTAAATTGACCTTGGGTGTTGTATTTATAAGTTTTCCAAATAAATAAAAAAAATTGCATTATGTATGGAATACCAAATTGCGTTTTTTAATTGAAAAAAAGAATTTTACTTTGGTAACCAGTTTATTATTATTTTTATTTAAGTCTTATCTATTGCTTTGCTTTTAATGGTTGATCAGCAGAACATTATTCAACAATTCAAAAATGGCGAGAAGAGTGCTTTCGAGCACATCTTCAGGCAATATTTTGTAAGACTTTGTATTTATGCTCAGAATATTATAAGAAGTAAGGAAGTGGCAGAAGAAGTTGTTGAGGATTTATTCCTTTTCCTGTGGGAGAATTGTGGAGACATAAATATTACCGGTTCCTTATCATCTTATCTTTATAGAAGCGTTCATAACCGGTGTGTCAAATATTTGAAACACATGGAAGTAGAGAAAAAATATTTAGAAAAGCAACAAAATATTTATCTCGACAGGGATTCCGGGGAATTCATTTCTACTGATTATCCTGTAGCAAATTTAATTTCAAAGGAGCTGGAACAAAGTATTGAGAAGGCCATTCAAAGCTTACCCGAGCAGTGCCGTGAAGTTTTTATCCAGAACCGGATATACGATCATTCCTATCTGGAAATTGCCGAAATGCTTAAGATCTCAGTAAATACAGTAAAAACCCAAATGGCCAGAGCATTGCAAAAACTGCGAACTGAGCTAAAAGAATATCTCCCGCTTATTTTTTTTATTGCCCAACATTTCATCCTTCAGGACTAATATCAGGAGAATATACACTCTTACTCCCCAGAGTGAAAATTTTGAACACGAATAAAAAGCTAAAAGGCTTCCAGAAAAAAAATACAAAAAAATGAAAAACCTGTCACCCAAAATTAAAAGGTAGAGGTCATACTAATAGTTAGAACAGAATATGAATACTGAAGAAAAAAAAATTGATGAATTATTAGCTCTTTATCTCGCAGATGAAGCATCGGAAGCTGAATGCCGTGAGATTACTGCCTGGATAAATGAAAACAAAGAGAATAAACGATATTTTGAAGAATTTAAAGACGTTTACGAGGCCGGGTTAATATTGAAAAATGATTCAGGTTTCGATACGGAAAAGTCGTGGCAACGGGTAAATGCGAAGTATTACGAGCGGAAAGCTGAATTATTGGGGCAACATAATGCTAAACCTGCTATTAAATTATATCAAAGAATCTTGCGTATTGCGGCAGTTATACTAATAGCCATTATTTCAGGTGTTATAACTTCCAAATATTTCAGTAAAGAACCTGATAAGCAAATTGCTTACAATGAAGTAACTACACCTCTCGGCTCGAAAACGTCTATCGTTCTGGCCGATGGTACACAGGTGGTACTTAATGCTGGCAGTAAACTCAGGTATCCGGTTAATTTCGGTGTGGAATCGCGGGACGTACATCTGGAAGGAGAAGCTTATTTTAATGTTACCAAAGAGGAAAAACGAAAATTTATTGTTCACACCTCACATCTTAATATAAAAGTTTTGGGAACAAAATTCAATGTAAAAGCTTACCCGGAAGAAAAAACAATAGAAACCACTCTCATTAATGGAGCAGTAACAATTGAGGGAGGCGCCGGCGATCCTGAAAAAAGCTTTGAACCCGTCCGTCTGAAACCCAATCAGTTGGCGAAATTCGAAAAGGAAGACATGAATATGGAAATTTCGTCAGTTGTTAAAAAGGAAAAAGTTGAAGAAACTCCTAAACCAAGGGAATTAACCGAGAAACTTGTTATTCTGGAGCAAATCGATCCGGTAATCTACACATCGTGGAAAGACCCGCGCTGGATCATAGAAGGAGAGGAATTGCAAAGTCTGGCTAAAAAACTTGAAAGGAGATATGATGTAAAAATTACAATTGATAATGAATCACTGAAACAATATAAATTTTCGGGGTCATTGGCTGATGAAACATTGGAGCAGGTGTTGGACATTATAAAAATAACAGCACCAATTACTTACACCATAGAGAATAAAGACGTTTACTTTTTTGAAAACAAACGATCGAAAAGATCATATGACCGAATGCTGATAAAAAAATAATTAAACGAAAAACTTATATGCCTATGACAAAAACATAGATAACTACTACCGGAAAATAAAACGCAGGATGCGGTAACACCCTGCGCGATTATGTAAATTAATATCGCTGCACCTTTAATTAAGGGTTAAAAGTGCAGCATTGTTTAACAAAAATCACTTCAAATTTATGAAAAAAATCTATTTATGCCCAGATTGTGTCCGGGGCTTACATAAAATACTGCTTACTATGCGCATATCCTTCGTAATTACTTTGTGCTGCATACTGAATGTATCGGCAAGTCTGAATACCATGAGTCAGACACTGAATTTAAATATAAGTAATGCTACTGTAAAAGACATTTTCAAGACTATTGAAGAGCAGAGCCAATACCGGTTCTTTTATAACGACGAACTAACTGATGTAAACCGTGTGACCACCATTAATGTTTCTAACAAGGATGTGAAGGAAGTGCTGTCGCAGCTCTTCGATGAGTCCCGGATTAGTTATAAGATTCTGGAAAACAATTTGATTTTGATTGCTCCGGTAGTAACATTTCAGCAATTGACTGTTGTTGGTAAAGTTACCGATTCCGATACCGGAGAACCGCTGCCGGGTGTTAACGTTTTGGTTGAAGGAACAACAATTGGCGGAATTACCGATACTGACGGGAATTACAAGATCGAAGTATCAAACAGCGATGCTGTTTTAGTTTTCTCGTACATCGGTTACCAGTCCGAAAAAGTTTCTCTTGGCGGACAATCTACAATAAACATGGCATTAAAACCCGATATTAAAAGCCTTGAAGAAGTTGTTGTTATTGGATACGGTACGGTAAAAAAGAAAGACCTCACCGGATCTGTTGCCTCAGTAAAAGGCGATCAACTTAAAGCTATACCCACTTCAAATGTTGCCCAGGCCTTACAGGGAAAATTAGCAGGAGTCTCCGTTATTTCTCAGGATGGTCGTCCCGATGCTTCTATCTCCATTCGCGTTCGTGGGGGAGGATCCATTTCCCAAAGTAACGATCCGCTTGTATTAATTGACGGAATTCCAGGCAATATAAACGACATACCTGCCGAAATGGTGGAAAGTATTGACGTTCTTAAAGATGCCTCGTCAACAGCCATTTTCGGTGCTCGTGGCGCAAATGGCGTTATCCTTATTACAACAAAAAGGGGCAAAGAAGGCAAAGCTACCGTGAGTTACAGTGGGTATGCAAAATTCAATACTCCCACAGGTTACCTTGAAACCTTTGGACCTTACGATTACCTTTCATACAAATGGGGGCTTCTCGATGTTTATTTTGGGAATACTTACACGACTCCCTTTCAGCAGTTGTTTGGCATTGGAGCCTACACTGGCAATAACTCAGCCGGTATCGATGCTTACAAAAATGTGTCGAAATACAATCTGCAAAAAGACGTTTATAACAGTTCATTCTCGCACAATCATGACCTGACCATCACAGGAGGAACCGACAAAACAAAGATCATTTTCACAGTAAATTACATGGATGAAGATGGTATGAAGCTGAAATCGTATGCTAAAAGAGCCACCTCGTCGTTCAAATTAGATCAGAAAATTAACAAAAAGCTGGACTTCAACATCGATGTGCGTTATACAAACCGCGAAACCATGGGGAATGAAAGTACTGTGAGCGGTTATGGTTCTTCTGTTTCAGGATCTTACCGCTTCCGTCCTATAGCTATTGAAGACATTAAAGGCGATCTGGCATTTCTGGATCATTCCTCTTTGGGCGAAGAGTCTTTTGTAATGGATGAAATGTACAGTCCTGTTAAAGTGATCAATGATCGGGAGGATTTAACAATGAGGCAATCTTTTCGGGGTACATCCGGTATTAAATGGAATATTGTTAAAGGATTGAATTATCGCTCCGAATTAACTCTGGTCCGCGATTATACGCAGGTTAAAAACTGGAGAGGCCCTACACCATCCAGCTTTAACGAGGTAAACTATTTAACCGGCGATGGAACGCCACAGTGGGCCGGCGATGCTGATTACAGAAAAACCGATGGCTGGAATCTGCGCTGGACAAACACTTTAGGGTACGAGATTGAAATGAAAGATATTCATAGAATCAGTATTCTGGCAGGGCAGGAAATGACAAACTCCAGCGGATCCAATATGCGTATTTATGGTAAGAAGTTTCCGGCCAATTTTACAAAGGAGAATGCTTTTGCCATGATCTCCCAGTATGGATCGGACCTTGTTATATCCTCTGGAGTAACTACACCGGCCCGCATTCAGTCTTTTTTCGGCAGGGCAAACTACTCGCTATTCGATAAATACATGTTTACAGCAACCTTTCGTGCCGATGGTTCTTCGAACTTTTCGCCCGAACATCGTTGGGGATACTTCCCTGCTGTTGCTTTAGCTTGGCGCGTTTCGCAGGAATCTTTTCTTAAAACCAGTCATTGGCTCGACGATTTGAAACTTCGTGCCTCATACGGTGAGGTGGGTAACGATGCCATTAGTGCCGACCAGTGGTCGCAGTTATGGACTGCCGAAAGTGATACCCGGTGGCAATATGGTATGAATAATGTGCTTCTTTCATCTTACGACCTGGCTTCAAGCCAAATGGCAAACCGGGATTTAAAATGGGAAACCACCATTACACGCAATATAGGTCTCGACTTTACAATATTTAACAGTCGTTTGTGGGGTACCGTCGACATTTACAAAAATTCAACCAAAGACTTGCTGATGTTGACCGATCTTCCTTCTATAACCGGTTTTACAACCAGTTATGCTAACATTGGGCAAACCAGCAACAAAGGGGTCGAAATCTCCGTAACAGGCGCTGTATTTAAGAACCAGAACTGGAACATTACTGCGGGTGCCAACATCAACTTCAACAGAAATAATATCGATAAACTTGCAGAAGGAATCCAAAGTGCTTACGGAACTCAATTTCTGCAGCAGAATACACCTAATTCCGATTACATTTTGAAAGAAGGCAAACCTGTAGGTATTGTGATGGGTTACAAAATGGATGGCAAAGGATATTATACTCCGGATGATTTCGATTATAACTCAACAACAGGCATGTACACTTTAAAAGCAGGTGTTCCCGATCTTTCAGGAGCTTTTGTTGCCTACCGTGGTGGTTTGGTACCAGGCAGTCAGCAGGCCTATCCGGGTTTGCCAAAATTTGTTGATGCTGTTGCCGACGGCGTGATTGATGTGAAGGATTATGTTGAAATTGGTAACATGAACCCCAAGCATACCGGAGGGTTCAACTTAAATGTTAATTTTAAGAATGTTGACCTGGGTATGTTCTTTAACTGGAGCTATGGTAACGATATTTACAATGCCAATAAGCTTGCAACGCTTTTTAACGGTAATAAAGGTGGGGGCTTGTATGGTAACAAGCTGGATATTGTGAAAGACTCCTATACACTTTTCGAAATACAGAATGGAAATCTTTTACGCCTTACTACTCCCGAACAGTTGAATGCAGCCAATGCTAACGCAACCTTGCCGTCGACCTATCTTCAACAAGGTTATGTATCCGATATTGGCATTGAAGATGGTTCCTTTCTTCGCCTCAACACTCTTACTCTTGGCTACAGCTTACCAAAACAGTTGCTTTCGAGGATGAAAACAAGCAACATCCGCATATATGGAGCTATTTATAATGTATTTACCCTCACTGGCTATTCGGGTCTGGATCCTGAAGTGAGTACCGATCTTAACGTGAACAATGCAAGGTATCCTACTCCGGGTCTCGACTGGGGAACTTATCCTCGTGCACGTCAGTTAGTAGTCGGTTTAAATGCAACCTTCTAATTCTATTAAATGGATAATAATCTTTAAAGAATAACAATTATAATAAGCCATAACCACGAATTTGCATATAAAAGCTGATAATAAATTATGGTCTATTCCTTAAAAAAGATAAACATGAAAAGAATAGTAAAATATATTATAGGATTAACACTGCTGCCGTTCATGTATACCGGATGCAGTGATTATTTGGATGTAACGAATGAAGGACAATCGGATGATAACTTTGTTATGTCCAGTCCCGCTGAAGCCTTTAAAACGCTATCGTGGGCCTATGCCGAGTATCGCACAAATGCAGCAGCAGGAGGTAACTACCTCTACCAGGATCCCCTTGGATCCGATGCCGAATATATGAGCGAATACCCCACAGCAAACAATGTAATTGCACGGTTACAGCCCACCGCAGCCTCCATAAATTCAACCTCGGTACAATATAATAGTTTAAATGTTACCCTTGCTCGTGCTGCCCGTATTGCCGATTTAATTGAAGAAAAGGCCGAATATAAAGCTGACGCCCTTGGTAGCGTACCAACAGCCTGGACACAGGTTTACGGTGAAGCTAAAACCCTGTGGGCTTTTTGCTACTGGGAACTGGTTCGTCATTTCGGCGATGTACCTTTTGGCTACGAAAACAAACTTGTGAAGGAATACGGATTGACTTCGCGGTTTGAAATTATGGATAAGATTATTGAAGAGCTTAAAGCTGTTGAAGGCAAAATGTATGTATTAGGGCAGGGTGGGATCACTGCAGAGCGCCTTAGCCGCACTTTTGCAAATGCACTTATCGGCGAAATTGCCCTTCATGCTGGCGGATGGCAAACCATCCGTACCGATATGCAAGGCTTGTATGGCTCCGTGCAGTTTGACACGAAAGGCACTGACGACGGACTTTGTGTGTATGCACGGCGTAAAGATTATCTCAATTATATTTCTATTGCCGAACAATACCTGAATGCAGCAGTTAACGCCCAAAAAGGTTCTGCCGTTTTGGTTGCAACAGATAGCAGGCCCGCCAACAATCCTTTTCAGAAGGTTTGGCAGGATATTAACTCCCGACGTATAAGTCCCGAATCTCTCTTTGAAATAGGCTGTGTAGCCGGAATTGGAAACAGTGAATATGGTTATAGTATGGCACGTCCTGGTTCTAACAGCTCTGTAGTAGCCTACTTAAATACCTTTGCTGCTATCAGAATTATCCCTTCGTTTTTTTATAATGCGTACGAACCTGGTGATAAACGTCGTGACCCAAGCATGGTTGTAACAGGCAGCAATGCAGCAACAGGACAAGAAAATCTGATTCCGCTTGGAGTTGGTACCCGTATCGGTGGTGGTGGTCCAAGTATTAATAAATGGGACAAAAACAGGGGCGATGTGCCTGCTTTTGTTAATGCAACATTCCGCTCCTCGGGTATAAATTATATAGTGATGAGAATGGCCGACGCTATGCTGATGCTTGCCGAAGCTAAAGCCATCTCGGGAAGTGATAATGCTGGTGCTATTGGTCTTGTGAACCAGATTCGTGAAAGGGCTTTTGGCAATAATGCCAAAAATATCTCAGGACTCTCTGGTGAAACACTATTGGATGCTATTTATAATGAGCGCAAACTGGAGCTATTAGGCGAAGGCGATATCCGTTGGGACATGATACGTTCGGGTAAATTCAACGAAAGAGCCATTGCTGTCCGCCAGGAAATGGCAGCCATGACAGCAGGGCTTGAAACAAATGGATATTATACATTTCCGAGTGGCAGAACTATCTCCAATTACATCTGGACAAAATATGTTCAGCTCAATGGTAGTACTGCCGTAGTAACACAGGAAGCTGCCAATGAAGATAATCCGGCACTTTATCCGGGTTGGCGGGGTATTTTTAACTGGGGGGCAGCAGCTCATACGGCTACCGCTAAAAACCTTGCAATTAAAGGCCTTTATAATTATATTAATCCAGCCGGAGCCGAAGCAACTGATCTGGTAGCAAACGGCTATGCAAGAGTGGACTGGGGAATCAAGGTTTGGAAAGATGCAAATGCCAAAGCAATGTTGAATGCTGCCATTCTCGATGGTGTTGTAGGGCGTGAAAGTAACGCACCAAGATACTATCACCCGATACCGCTTACGGTTATTGATCAATCAAAAGGGAAAGTGACCAATGGTTACGGCCTGCCGAACCAGTAAAATGGGAGAATCATATTAGAATAACAGAAAGCTTATGTATGTATATCGTTTGGGTGCATACATAAGCTTTAAACCACGTTTCCAAGAGTGCTTTACCTAACAACAGGTAATCATAAGAAAATTTGCGCTAATAAAGCCGGACATTTTGTTGCCAAAGTCGTATTTCAATACTCAATCCTAAAATTCTTTTAATTTGTAAAGTCTAGATGCGGACAAGCATTTGAGTTATCGTTTTTTTTTGTATGTTTACCCCACTGAAAAATACTGACCTTTCTTAAATCACCCAGCACTGCTCGCATAGTGTATTCATGGGTGATTGCGTAATATTTATGTAGGTTCACTACATAAAAAATATCATAAATAAATTTTCTGAACATGAGAACTGCAGTTTTTGCGTTTATCCTGGTTTTTATAACCGGGAATATTGTAGCTAAAGATGGTCATAATCTATGGTTGAGGTATAAAAGCTCAAAACCGGTAACCATTGTATGCTCTAAAACTTCGCCTGTGCTTACCATTGCCCGCAACGAACTGGAGCAGGGATGGGCTGGAAAAGCTGGCGAGACAGTATTTTTGAATATTAAAAAAGATAAGGCTTTAAAGACAGATGGCTTTCGGCTAAAAGGTAATGCTATTGAGGCTAATTCCGAAACCGGCATATTGTATGGTGTGTACGAGCTTTTGCGCCAGCAGCAGACCGGACGCGTTATCCAGCAGGAGGTGTTCAATCCTTCCTATGAGCTGCGGCTTTTAAATCACTGGGATAACCCCGATGGCTCCATCGAACGTGGCTATGCCGGCAAATCCATATTCTGGCATAAAGGGGAAAATTCACTTGAAATTACAGAAAGCGACAAAATGTTGTGGCAGGAGTATGCACGTGCTAATGCTTCGGTTGGGATTAACGGCTCGGTTCTGAATAATGTAAATGCCTCACCCCTGATTCTTACAAAAGAATATTTGCAAAAGATAAAAGTAATAGCCGAAGTACTTCGGCCTTACGGTATTAAGACATTTCTATCTATCAAATTTTCGTCGCCTGCTTTAATTGGAGGATTGAAAACTTCCGATCCTTTAGACCCTGAAGTCATTAAATGGTGGAAAGAAAAGGTTAAGGAAGTTTACAGCATCATACCAGATTTTGGTGGTTTTCTGGTGAAAGCGAATAGCGAAGGTCAGCCAGGGCCGCAGGACTTTGGCCGTAGCCATGCCGATGGTGCAAACATGCTGGCCGATGCCCTTAAGCCTTTTGGCGGAATAGTAATGTGGCGGGCCTTTGTTTACAGTCCTTCGGATGCCGACAGGGCCAAGCAGGCTTACAATGAATTTATGCCGCTGGATGGTCAGTTTCGCGACAATGTTATTATTCAGGTCAAAAACGGACCTATCGATTTTCAGCCACGAGAGCCATTCAGTCCGTTGTTCGGAGCCATGAGAAAGACTTCGGTCATGCCCGAGCTGCAGATTACCCAGGAATATCTGGGACATTCGGTACATCTTGTGTTTCTGTCGCCCATGTGGGAAGAATGTCTCAAGAGCGACACCTATCAACTTGGCGAAGGCAGCACTGTTGCACGTTGCACCGATGGAAGCCTTTTACCTCAGAAGCATACCGCCATTGCTGGTGTCGCCAATATCGGACTTGACGCCAACTGGTGCGGCCATCATTTTGCACAGGCAAACTGGTATGCCTTTGGCCGCCTGGCATGGAACAATACCCTCACCAGCGAAGCCATTGCCGAAGAATGGATTAAACTTACCTTTGGTGATTTAACGGCTGAACAGCAGAGGTTTTCACCCGGATGGATCTCCGGTTTTTATGCTCCTGTGAAAGGTATGATGCTCGAAAGTCGCGAAGCAGCCGTAAATTATATGATGCCACTTGGTCTTCACCATATTTTTGCAGCTCACGAACACTACGGACCCGGTCCCTGGTGGGCTCCCAAAGGAATGCGAAAGGACTGGACACCACCTTATTACCATCAGGCCGATACTTTGGGAGTGGGATTCGACCGCACCAAAACAGGAAGCGATGCATTGAGCCAATACACGGAACCTTTGCAGGCCTTGTGGGGCAATGTAAAAACCTGTCCTGAAAAAGATCTCCTGTGGTTTCATCATGTGCCATGGGATTTTAAAATGAAAAGCGGACGCATTTTATGGGACGAAATATGTTACCATTATGATGCCGGTCTGAACCAGGTACGCGAGTTTCAAAAAACCTGGGATAAAGTACAGCCTTTTTTGGATGCGGAGCGGTTTAAAGCGGTTCAGTATAAGCTGCGCAATCAATGCCGTAATGCTCAGCTCTGGAAGGATGCCTGTTTGTTATATTTCCAGCAGTATAACAGGATGCCTATTCCTTATGATATAGAACGTCCGGTTTATCATTTGGATGATTTGGTTAAAATGGATATGTCGAAACAATAATACTAAACAACTAAAACTAAAACAATGATTAAATCTTCCTCGAAAGTTTCACTTTTTGAGAAAATAGGCTACAGTCTGGGCGACCTGGCTGCAAACCTTGTTTTCCAGACGTTAATTACCTATCTGGCCTACTTTTATACTGATATTTATGGTTTAAATAATAAAGATGCCTCCATTGTAATGCTTGTGGTTGGACTTACTGCAGCATTTATATTCAACCCGATTATTGGAGTTCTGGCAGACAGAACCAATTCGCGCTGGGGGAAATTCAGGCCGTGGGTACTTTTTACGGCAGTTCCCCTCGGCGTTGTAGCATTACTGGCATTTTCAACACCCGATTTTTCGTATAAGGGGAAGGTCATTTACGCCGCGGTAACATACACCTTTTTGCTTTTACTGTACGCTTCGAGTAATTTACCGTATTCGGCTTTGAGCGGCGTGTTAACCGGCGATATGGGGGAGCGGAACAGCATTTCGTCCTACCGTTTTGTGGCGGTTATGTTTGCCCAGTTCTTTGTTCAGGTGTTTATGCTTCCGATTATCAAATATGTTGGTAAAGGCGACCAGGCGGCCGGGATAGAAGCTGTAATGACCTGGTTAGCGGTTATTGGCACCATCATGTTACTTATCACGTTCTTTACTACCAGAGAACGCATTGTCCCGGCTCCCGAGCAAAAGTCTTCTTTAAAGGATGACCTCTCAGATCTTTCGAAGAATCGGCCCTGGCTGATCATGCTCTCTGTAACTATTCTGGTTTTTATCACTCTGGCCATGAAAGGTGGTTCCTATGTATATTATTTCAATAATTATGTTGATAAAGAGGCCTTAACAAAGTTCATTGGACCAGTATTAACAACACTCTCCGATTTAGGTATCAACTTTTTTGGATCTGATCCTGTATCGGCTGGTTTCGGCCTGTTCAATGCCGGAGGTATTATTTTCATGATTGTTGGAATCTCGTTGTCGAAAAAGCTTGCCGATAAATATGGCAAACGCGATATTTTCAAATACTGGCTGTTCATTTCAACAATTTTTATCATGATTTTTATATTCTTCAGGCCCGATCAGCCTCTCCTGATGTTTGGCTCGCAAATTCTGCATGGCTTTTCATATGGTGTAACCATTCCTATTCTTTGGGCTATGATTGCCGATGTGGCCGATTTTTCCGAATGGAGAACAACCCGGCGAGCTACTGCCATTATCTTTTCAGCTATGATGGTAGGCCTCAAGGCAGGACTTTCCATTGGAGGCGCCCTGGTTGCCTGGATTTTAAGCCTGTATGGCTACATTCCAAAGGAAAGTGGAACTGAAGGTCAGGTAATTATTCAGCCCGAAACTGTTGCCAGTGGCGCAAAAATGCTGGTGAGTATTTATCCGTCCATACCTTTTCTTATTGCATTTGGCTTACTTTTCTTCTATGTAATCGACAAGAAAATGGAAGTAAAAATTGAATCTGAATTGAAGGCGAGGAGAGGGAAGTGAAGGGAATGAAGGAAATGAAAAAATGAATGAATGAGGATTATGCGCTGCGAGTTACGGGGTGCGGGTTGAACAGCCGGGTCATTAGAGACTTCGCAGCAGTGATTCCTTTCAATTCTGGTATCATCGCCGTAACTGGTAAGCAATTCATTGTTTTACAATTTGATACTTACGACAAAAAATAAATTATTATGAAAAAATATTACTTGTGTTTTATAATGATGGGTGCTTTGGCTGCTAATGCCCTGCTTCCATCCACACTTAATGCTCAGCCTCTTAGCTTAAAACAGGCACTTAAAGGGAAATTCTATATTGGAACTGCTCTTAACGAAGGGCAGATTCTGGAAAAAGATACGGCCTCGGTGCGGCTTATTAAAAGCCAGTTTAGTGCTATTGTCGCCGAGAATTGCATGAAAAGCGGTCCCATACAACCTAAAGAGGGAGAGTTCAATTTTGACCTGTCCGACAAATTTGTCAGTTTTGGGGAGAAAAATGGCTTATATATCACTGGTCATACGCTTATCTGGCATTCCCAGGCTCCACGATGGTTTTTTACCGATAACACCGGTAAAGAAGTGTCGCGTGAGGTGCTGATCGACAGAATGAAAAATCACATTTATACGGTAGTGGGCCGCTATAAAGGTAAAGTAAAAGGTTGGGATGTTGTTAACGAAGTAATTGACGATGACGGTTCGTTCCGTAAAAGCAAATTTTACCAAATTATTGGCGAAGATTACATTAAACTGGCATTTCAATTTGCTCAGGAAGCAGATCCGCAGGCTGAGCTTTATTATAACGACTATTCCCTGGCTAATCCTGTAAAGCGCAAGGGAGCCGTTGCCATGGTAAAAAAACTGAAGGAGCAGGGTGTGAAAATTGACGCGGTTGGCGAACAATGTCACGTGGGATTGGATTATCCATCCATTGAGGAGTTTGATCAGACGATCAAAGATTTTGCAGCCTTGGGTGTGAAGGTGATGATCACCGAAATGGAAATATCGGTTCTGCCCATGGACTGGAGTCTGGGTGCCGATGTAAATGCCCGTATGGAATATAAAAAGAAGACTGATCTTTATACAAACGGATTGCCCGATTCGGTTTATAATGTTCTTGAAAAAAGATATCTGGATTTCTTCAAACTGTTCCTAAAACATAAGGATGTTATAACCCGTGTAACGCTGTGGGGAGTTCACGATGGACTATCGTGGAAGAATAACTGGCCAATCCCTGGAAGAACTGATTATCCACTGTTGTTCGACAGGAAATATCAGCCCAAGCCTGTTGTAAATAAAATTATTAATGAAGCACTTAAATAATGAATTATGGAAAAACCGAGATATTTAATAGATCACCTTTTCACTGCAGATCCGGCGGTGCATGTTTTCAACGGCAAATTATACATTTATCCGTCGCATGATATAGAATCGGGAATTCCCGAGAATGACAACGGCGACCATTTTGATATGCGCGATTATCACGTTTTCTCCATGGAAACAATTGACGGCAAGGTAACCGATCACGGAGTTGCGATCGAAATCAAAGACATTCCATGGGCCGGGCGACAGTTGTGGGATTGCGATGTGGCCCTCAAAAACGGAAAGTATTACCTGTATTTCCCGTTGAAGGATAAAACTGATATTTTTCGCATTGGTGTAGCCATAAGCGATAAACCCGAAGGACCGTTTAAACCCTGCGACGCTCCCATTAAGGGCAGCTATTCCATAGACCCTTGTGTTTTCTGCGACGATGATGGGTCGCATTACATGTATTTCGGTGGTCTTTGGGGCGGACAACTTCAGCGTTACCGAAACAACAAAGCTATAGAATGCGGATTCGAACCAAAAGATAATGAACCAGCCCTGCCATCGCGTATAGTGAAACTGAGTGCCGATATGCTCGAATTTGCCGAAGAGCCCCGCGGAGTGATACTTCTCGATGAAAATGGCGATGTAATTACGGCTGGCGATCACGAACGTCGCTTTTTCGAAGCTTCGTGGATGCATAAATACCAGGGGAAATACTATTTCTCCTATTCAACAGGGAACACCCACAAGCTTTGCTATGCTGTGGGCGACAATCCTTACGGGCCCTTCACCTATAAAGGAGTGATTCTCACCCCTGTGGTTGGTTGGACCACACATCACTGTATTGTAGAGTTTCAGAGTAAGTGGTATTTGTTTCATCACGACAGCGTACCATCAGGCGGTAAAACCTGGTTGCGCAGCCTGAAAGTTGTTGAACTGGAATACAATGCCGACGGTTCCATCATAACAATTGATGGGGGCGGGGCTTAAGGAATCGAATATTAATAGTTGTGTTTAATTATTATAGTTAGTAGTTTAATTACCCATCCAAGATGTGAATCTCGATGGATGTTTTAAAAAAGTGAAGGCTAATATGAATGCAGAAAAGGGATGCATCCCTGCGTCCCTTAACCAATTTTTAACCCAAAACGTATGTATTAATTATTACTGCTTACTAATTCATTAGATCATTCGCAATTCTCAGGAAACAGCTATTTTATTGTCTTCTTTAATGTAATTGCGATCGGTTTTGTAGCCTAAAACTCCGTTAATGGTAAGTTCAAGGCATTCGTTAATATCTTTCAGAATAGCCGTGATTTCTTTTGTTCCCGGAAAGATTCTGTTTTCATTCCTTTCTATTAAGCTTGAGAGGCCTAATTGAAAATTAATCAGATTCATATTCTCACTTAATAAATTTTCATTTATTGTGCATTTCTTTTTTAATTTTTCATTTCTTTGCTCAGAGCACTGCTTCTCCAATAAATTCTGAATTTCTTTCTGGTTATTCTGAATTTTTTCCAGGTTCTCCTTAACTTTTTCAGTTAACAGTTTGATTGTTATTTTAAAAGTTTTGTCCATAATCCCTGAATCCTGTTTTTATTGTTGCTGTTGTGTGGGTATACGGATATGCTTTAAAAATGTTAGATATTTATCGTTATCTAACAAGATATTTTTTAAGCCTCATAAATACAGGGGGATAGTTTTTTGAGAAAACGAAAAGGTGATAAAATGAAAAATGGCTTAAACTTTAAGCCATTTTTCATTTTCAAACTTAAATTATCGGATTTTACTGCTGTTTTGTTGAGGGGCCATGCACAACCAATGTTCCGTCGGGTAAAATTTCCATTCGATCGATAAAAACAACCCTGTTGTCTCCGGTTTTTATGGTTCTTCCATGATACACGCAAAGCATTTCCTTGCCGTTTGGAGACACCGTTATTGAATTATGGCCGGTACCTGAAACAATACCTCCATTTTCTGTATTCTTTTGCAGAACTGGGTTGTTGGCTGCTTTTGTAAATGGACCCAAGGGAGATGTGGAAGTTGCGTAGCCAACTGCATAATTTTTCCCGCCAAAGTAGTTAGCGGAATACATTATATAATAGAGATTATTTTTTTTGAAGATGTAAGAGCCTTCGGTCCAACGCCTGTTAACTTCCCCCGATGTTACCGAACGGCTTTCCCATTCTGTTTGAGGGTCGTTCATGGTTACAGGAGGACGTAGCAAAAGTTGTGGTTCTCCTATTATTCCCGAAAAATCTGGTTTCATCTCCACCCCGTAAACCCAGCTCTCTTCAATTTCTTTAAACATTCCTTGTTTAAGTGCCCAATCGGCCACTTCGCTTTCAACAGGGTTTTTATAGCAACAGCGCGAGTAATAAAGATAGATTTTTCCGTCTTCGAACAAAAGGTTACCATCGATAACAGGATAGCCTGGGTCGAAGATAGGGCGGTTGTAAAGATCAGTATATGGTCCGGTAGGCGTGTCGGATACTGCAACACCAATACGGAAATTTTCAAGTTCATTGCTGGGATTTTCGCGCCAGTCGGCACTAAAAAGCAGGTAATATTTGCCCTGATATTCGTATAGCTCCGGAGCCCAATAATTGGCAATACCCCAGGTTTGTTCATGATTTCCTTTATATATGGCACCCTCGTTTTTCCAATTTTTCAGATCGGAGGAAGAATACATCATAAACCCATTTTCAACCCCTCCGGTGCCTACCATGTAATATTTGTTATCGGAAGCTTTTAAAATATATGGATCACCAAATTCAACTGGGATAGGATTTTCAGCTTTAAACTGGGTGTCGGAAGTTTTACAGGATAATAGGAAAAAAATCAATAGAATGGTATAAAATAATTTTCCGAAATCGTAATTTATAGTTTTCATATATCTTATGGTTAAGTTGAGTACAGAGTGCAAATTTATCAAAGATTGTGTGATTTTGGGTCATCATCTTTATTTTTGCAACAACACCTGGAATTTTCTAAATTGCATTGCAAACATACGACCATGTTAAAAAATATTTTAATAGTTGCCTTAGGAGGATCAATAGGTAGTGTTGCCCGTTTTCTTGTTTCTAAATTGAACCTTTATATCAGTTTTTTTTCAATTCCAATTGGAACCCTTACGGTGAATATTGCAGGAAGTTTTATTATCGGGTTTTTAACAGGAATCTCAGATAAGAGCACATTACTTTCTGCTGAATGGCGACTTTTTTTGATGGTAGGAATATGCGGAGGATTTACTACTTTTTCGTCTTTTACCAACGAAAACCTGGTGCTCATGCATAATGGGCAGTTGTTACCAATACTCCTGTATACAGGTCTCAGCATTTTCCTGGGATTCATTGCAGTTTATCTAGGTTATTCAACTTCAAATCTATTGTAAATGGAAGGTACGAAAAACAGTGTCATGAAAATTTTTGCAAGCTCCACCGATAAGCTTGGGCATAAACTTCTATATGAGCATATAGTTTACCTTGCTAAAGAGAAAGGTATGAACGGCGCTACCGTTTACAGAGGCGTAATGGGCTTTGGTTCCAGCAGTAAGCTTGTAAGCTCTTCCAGATTTTGGGAGCTTACCGAGAAATTGCCAATAGTTATTGAAATTATTGATTCCACTGAAAAGATAGAAGCGTTTTACAGGTTAATTGAACCCGAGCTGTTAAAAATGCCTAAGGGTTGTTTAGTTTCAGTTAATGCGACAAACATCAGATTGCAAAAGACGGGTAAAAATGAGTAATATAAG
Organism: Bacteroidota bacterium; assembly: GCA_023429135.1. Lineage (GTDB taxonomy): Bacteria > Bacteroidota > Bacteroidia > Bacteroidales > JAAUTT01 > JAAUTT01. The sequence continues at coordinate 107,890 of JAEYWD010000124.1, forward strand.
CCTAAATTAAAAACCCTCTACAAACTCCAGGTATTTGCAGAGGGTAACAATTAAGCCAATACCCCGGTGAATAATCTAACTAATCGAACAGCTCGTTTAACCAGCTTTTTTTCTTGTGCTTATAATAGTCGTGATGCTTATGGTCATAATCTTTATGACCGTGCTGGTCATGCATTTGATTATAAGGATTATAATTTGCCTGACCTGCCGGCATTCCCGAGCGTTCAATTATTTTATCCAACTCGCCTCTATCGAGCCATACTCCACGGCAAGTGGGACAATAATCAATTTCAATACCCTGTCTTTCCGACATGGTTAAAGGGATATTACATTTGGGACACACCATATAGATTTATTTTTAAGTGGTTATTATTGAATAAACATATTAATCACATTTTGCTATATATTTTCATTTAATGATGATACCCGAAGGGCATGTAAACCATGCTTTCCTTATTCCAAGCATTATGTTTTTCTTGTTTCATTTCTGATAATCAATGATTCTAAATAACACTGATGACAATAAATACTCCCGCCACTAATGCAGTTGCGATAATTGCAACAGGTTTTAATTTGTATTCAATAAGTTTTTTTACTTCTGGACCAATCTTAATTATTAAAAAAGTTAATAAATAGTATTTAATACCCTGACTTAATAAAGTAGCGATAATGAATATTATTAAGCTGATATCAAAAACTCCTGAAGAGATAGCAAATATTTTGTATGGTACAGGAACAAACGATGCCAGGAACAAGATCCAGAAGTCCCATTGAGCATAATAACTCTGAATGGTTGAATATATGGCTGCTGAAAAACCGGGAACATTTGTTATAAAAAACTGAGCAAGAGCTGTGAATTCTCCTCCAGACTTCAGCCAGGCGAAATGGCCTATTGCATATCCGGTTAATGCCCCTGCTAAAGTTCCTGCTGTTGCCAGAATAAAATATCTGTAAGCAAGTTTTATATTCAGTAATGTAATTCCAATAAAGAACAAAAGAGTAGGAAGAGGTAAAAGGCAAGCATCGGCAAATGCACATAAAAAGACTGCCCAGGACGACCATTTAGAATGTGCCCATTGCCATATTTTACTATATAATTTTCGGAACCAGTTTTTCATAATTAATTTTTAAGGCTGCGTAAACCCTATTGTTTAAAAAATAAGGTTGTTGCTGAAGTAAAACTTCCATGCAAAACAATCTAACAATGGTGTAGTCAAAAGAACAATGAAAACTGCACTATTCAAATTATCAGCATGGAAGTGGACATATAAACATAAAACGGATTAGTTCATTATAAGTATTAGCTATTCTCTTCTGCCCAAATAGATCATAATATAATAAAGCAAGGTAGCCAAAGAGCCCAGAGCTGCAACAACATAAGTGTAAGCTGCCCACCTTAAGGCATCCTGTGCTTTGGGAAGTGTGCCATAAGATGCGATACCCGATTTCAGAAGCCACACAACGGCGCGGTTGCTCGCATTTATTTCCACAGGCAAGGTGATGAAACTGAAAAGAGTTGTAATTGCGAACAATATAATTCCTATGAGGAGGAGCTGAGGGAAAGCATTTATCAGCAATATACCTCCAAGCAGGACCCATTGAACCCAATTGGACGCAAAACTTACAACCGGAACCAGAGATGATCTCATTTTCAACCAGGCATATGCTGTGGCATGCTGTATTGCATGTCCGCACTCATGCGCCGAGATGGCTCCGGCGGCAATGTGATTTCCATAATAAACTTCCCGGCTTAAGTTAACAGTTTTGGTCAGGGGATTATAATGATCCGTTAACTGCCCTTCTGTCGAAACTATCCTTACATCGTAAATACCATGGTCGTGTAGCATTTTCTCAGCAACTTCCCTGCCTGTGATTCCATTGCTCATAGGGATTGTTGAGTATTTTTTAAATTTGGATTTTAGCCTATAGCTGATAAACCAACTGAGAAGCATAAATCCGCCAAAAATGATTAAGTACGAGATCATATCTATTGAGTTTTTGTTATAAAATACTAACTGGATAATATAATTGCAGAAATAGTTTACCACCATCTCTTACATATTCTTCAATCATGTAACGGTTTGGGTTATTCAAGCACGATTTAAAGTTACTTTCCTTAACCCATTTGTGGAGTTCAATCCATGCGTTAGAGATATTATCAAAGGAACTTTTGTAAGGATTGGTTACCTTACATGTAGCGTAGAGACTGGCCGGTATTTTTCTGATAAAAACACCTTCAACCGAAGTAACTTCATCGGGAATGCTTACCCAGGCTTCATAGCCTCTGAGCCCCATCTTTTGTTCGTCGTCACTTACTGCAATGTCAACGCCAAATTTTCTTAAATTATAGAAATTCAGGTCTGCTTTTCTGACTGCATTCTTTATAAAGGTATTTGCCTCAATTTCAGGGAAAGCGCTAACAACCCTGTGAGCAGCCACCCGCATTGAGGGTAATTCAATAATAAGAATGACCTGTTTTATTTTTTCAATAATCACTTTGCAATAATTTTATTTCCAGGATAAACCTGCAGGATTATCTATGGGTAATCTTTTGTTTTTGGAAAATTTTGATTGCCGGTTAAGCGCAAATCAATCGAAAGAGCTTTAATTATCGTCTTGCTTCTTGAAATTGCTACTTCACCACATGAATAATGGTAAACCGTTGATCAATCCTAAAGGATGGATTGGCAGATATTAACAGTTATCGGGCGGGAGCCAGATAGAAAAATATAATTTTACAGGAAGTTTGGAGTCATTATAACAGACATTTTCTTGTATCGAAAGAAGAGTTACTTTTGATATTGAATAACAAATAATAGTATGTTCTTCCTCAATGGATGGTTCGGAAGTTATGCAGCTTTTATCCTCCGGAGGAAGGCAATTGGTTTCGGTACTGTAATTCAAATTGTCAATATACCTGATAAAATCATTACCAAGTATATATGCTATTGAAAACAACAACAGTGTTGAAAAAAATATGACTTTTATCTTTTTCATAATATTTCAAAAATAACTAAAGAACAGATATCCGATCCTCATTAAACATAAATTAACAATTAGTTAATATTACAAATTTTGGTTGAAGGAGCAGGAGAGGAGTTGAGAATATCCATTTCAGTTAAATAACAAAAGCAACAACCCCGAAAAACCAAAAAGGTTTAATCCGGGGTTGTTTTTAGCAGAAAATCATGATTAGTCTGCGGTATTGTTATTTGTTATAATCATGCCACCATCAGGAACCATCTGAATTACTGCTTCTCCAGTTTTTCCTAGTTTTATTTCACCCTTTTGAGCAGCCCTGTTTTTGTCGTTGTCAAAATAATAAGCGGCTGTTTTGTTGGCAAGCATGGACAAATTTATTTTAAGTTTTAGAATGTCTTTGGTTGCATTTGCCCCGGCAATATACCAATGCTCTCCGTGTCGGCGTGCCAGGATGCAGTATTTTCCGGGATAACCGTCAATAAACACAGTTTCGTCCCAAGTAGTTGGCACTTTTTTCATAAAATCGATTTCAAAGGCCGGTTTATCCGTCAGATTATTGGGAGCTAATCCAAAACATTGGACGGCACTCTGGAACAAAACTGATGTTGCAAGTTCAAGAGTTTCGGTTACAATACGTCGGGTCCCTCCGTTATTTTCGCGGTTACGGCGCTCGTTGAGCAGTACAGGGCCAAATTCCATGCTTCCCACAGTATTGCGGATAAATGGATGCAGACAGGCATTAAAAGCTTGTACGTCGTTAGCATGCTGTCCAAATATCAGGTTTTCTGATGCCAACACAGCTTCGCTGGCAACATAGTTTGGGTACATCCGTTCCCATCCGCGGGGAAGCGTACACCCGTGGAATATGCATAAAATACCATATTCGTTGGCGTCCGAAAGTATTTCTTCGTAAAGCTTCATGGTTTCCTGCTTATCGCCTCCAAAGAAATCGACTTTAATCCCCTTTACACCATTTGTTTTTAACCATTTCATTTCCTGTTTGCGGGCTATGGGGTTATTCATTTTGTGTTTGGGGCCTTGCGGAGCATCGTTCCACGATCCGTTGGAATTATACCAGATAAGAACTCCAACATTCTTTGATTTAGCGTATTTAATCAGTTCTTCCATTCGATTGTAACCGATATTAACATCCCAAAGCGCATCGATAAGGATAAATTCGTAACCCAAAGTTGCGGCCAGGTCGATAAAGGTTTTCTGATCGTCGTAATTAGCGCTGGGGTCCTGCCACATAATCCAGCTCCAGGTGGCACGGCCGAATTTATATTCCTGCGATGGTTCGTAAAGCGGTTTTACAACATCGAACTGTACAGTGGTTTCAACAATAGGTTTAAGGTTACTGCCAATGGTTATGGTGCGCCACGGAGTTTCACCGGGGAGTGGAATGGATGCCGAAGTACTCCCGAAACCGTTATTTTCTCCCTCCTGTGGGAAAGCAATTGTATAGAGCCCCTCTTTAGACCCTTCGCTCAGTCGCGATCCGCAATAATTGCCGTTAACCCCTGTTTCCGAAACCAAGGCCCAACCATTTTCTCCAACATGAAAAAGACATGGAAAGGTATAGCCAACTCCGTATTTGGATGGCGTCCCCATAGCTTGGTCGGCAACATACTCTTCTTCGTAGCTTGGCTTGGAACGCTCCCATCCAGTCATGGGTTTAGCTTGTGGACTGAGAAAAGTTGTGGTTTGTACAGGAAAATCGAATCCGGTAACTTCTTTTTCAATTACAGCACTTTTAATATTTTTAAATTGAGGTAAGGCATACCGGAAAGCAATATCGTTATTGCTTACGCGGAAAATAATGTCGATGGATTGTTTCTGAGCATTGGAAAAGGTACAAACCACCTCGTTGGCATTGTAATGAATGGTACTCTTTTTGGTCCGGTTAATCTGATATGTTTCGTTAATCTGAGCTTCCTTTTTACTTACAAATGACAGCGCTTTACTGAAATCGCCAACATTTGAGAGTAATCCGAGAGGAGAATTCTCCAGTATTGGTTTCCCGTCATAAGTAACGGAATAGTTTGGTTTTCCATCCATTAATGTAATATGAACCTGCAATTTTCCATCGGGTCCCGATATTTTAATATCCTCAGCAAATCCCGCAAGTGAACTGAGAAGTAGAGTAATTGCGATAAGTGTTTTTTTCATGATAATGATATTACGAATGTTACTTTTTCAGTTTTAATAAATCTATTTTAACAATTACTTGAACAGATGATAGGCTTTTTTGAGAAACAAAGGATACATTGCATCATGTTTTTGCATGTTCATATAAAAAAGAGCTATCATATTAATCTCTGGATCAATTATATATTCGGTTCCAAACATACCTCCCCAGGCAAATGCCGAGTTTGAAACTTCGGGGATGGGCTTTTTAACGGCATTATAAAGTTCGAAACCAAGACCAAACTGAAAACCTTTTCCGCCGGAATTTTCCTGAGGCAAACGGTTAATTTTTGTCATTTGCTCTATAGTTTCGGGTTTTAAAATTCGATGTCCATTAAATTCTCCTTTGTTAAGCAACATTTGACAGAATTTGGCATAATCTTCAATTGGACCATTAAGACCAATGGCACCTTCACAATATGTCTGCTCCTGGGCAATGGTTGATTCACTGTACATGTTTGTAGCAGGCTCCAGTTTGCCATCAACAGCACTGTAAGCTTTTACAAAACGGTTTAGAGCATCAGGTTCGTAGTACCAATCGGTATTATTCATGCCCAGAGGAATTAAAACTGTTTCCTTAACGTATTGTCGAAGCGGCTTGCCCGAGATTATTTCAATCATATATGCCAGCATATTGGTACTGATATGGTAACTCCATTGAGTTCCCGGATCAAATCCAAGGGGATATTTTACAAGTGCATGCATTTCATCTTTGAGGTATTTGGCATTGTAATCGCCCCCTCCACTATGTTGTCCATTGGGAGTTTTTTTGGGTATAGCTCCGCCGAATCCTGCAGGGAGATCACTTTTTTGTCGTTCAGGACGACGGATCTGTCCCACCAGTCCGGCATTCAGCCCTGAGGAATGCGACATAAGGTGAGCAAAAGTTATGGGAGTAGTAACCTGCCTGGTTTCGTAAGTTCCATCTTCGTTCACTTTGGTTACCACTTTATCGGGAATTTCAGGAAAATACCTGGACACGGGATCGTCTACAGAAACGAGACCTTTTTCAACAAGTGTCATAAAAGCAACCGTTGTGATAGCTTTCGTCTGGGAAAAAAGCACATAATAATCATCTACTGTAACAGGCTTTTTATTTTCAATATCCTTCAGGCCAAATGCCTTTTTATAAACGACATTCCCGTTTTTGGCCACAAAACCCGCTACACAATTGAGTTTTTTCTGATCAACAAACGACTGGAGCAGCGAATCCATACCTGCAATTTTAACGGCACTGGTTCCTGATGTTTTGAGGTTAACCTTGTAGTTGAATTTCTGTTGTGCTACCGAAGTGTTAAGTCCTCCCATTCCAAATACCAGGAAGAAAACAATAATAACACCGTAGTTATTAATCTTTTTCATTTTATTGTAAATTAGTTGTTTATGCTTTCATTGTAGTTACTCTTTCACAATTCTCCCCGGGGCAATTCTTTTAAAATTTCGGGCCAGCCATTGGTCCACTTCAGCATTTCGATACGAAGTTTCGGCATGCTCCGAAACCAGTGCAAAAAACATAATAAGTATCACCGTGCTTTATCATCACCGGATCGTGGACCGATGTTTCCTGAATAGGGAATGTCTTTCCTTCTCTGTTGGGTTGTGCTGTTAGCTTAAGCAGAGATAGTAGGATCATAAATACGAGAAGAACTTTCTTCATAATGAAAATATTCAGGTACTCAGTTATAATACAAAAAGGTTAGTAAATATTACCTTTATTTAAGTGTAAATTCTACGTTTTAAAAATAAGAAATAAAATAGCGAAAACATACAAATGGCTAATAAATTTATAACGGCTCAGAAAAAATATATTCGGAATATTTTTGAACCATAAATAGGTTAGAATTTTTTTGCTAAAGAGCTTAATATTTTAAATGGTGCAGCAATCTTTTTCAGAACACTGAATACGCCGGATTTGCTTATGAAAGCGTATAAAGCAGGGCAAATAAGCTATACGGAGTTTTTCTCCGAATATGAGAACTAGCAGCAAACAGCATTATACATCGAAGAACTTAACCAAAAGACCGCTTCTTTGCAGTTGCGACTGTTTGTATTGTCTGGATTATAGTATTAAATTTACCTTTAGCTGTCACCTGAAATGATGGCAGCTATTTGATAACCTGGATTATTGAATGAAAATCCCTCAGCTCAATATTGGGCATACTGACATCTCGGATGGGAAGGACATTATTGTCAAAAATCTGGTTCATTAAAGAACCATTTTATTCATATATTATTTACCCTTAACATATTCTGAAAGTAATTACTTGCGTTCAGAATATGTTCATTAACTTTACTACCTGTTTGAAATAATGATACCTAATGCCTATTTTAACAGAGCCTTTCTCACTAATTTTTAAAATAATTATATACGCAGGAATTGTCCAGGGCTTTTACTCAGCAATTGTGTTAACACATACCAGGTTACGAAACCCTGCCAATCACTACCTGGCTATCTTGCTGATGGTTTTAAGTCTTAGCATTCTGCACTCAGCATTTATTATTCCTTACTTTCACCAGTATCACCATGCAAACTTTCATATTAAAGAACCTTTTATTTTACTGGTTATTCCCTTTGTATGGCTTTATGTTAAAAAACTGAATGAACCACAATTCAGGTTTTGTAAAAAACACTTGTTACATTTTGTTCCGTTTGTGATGGTTATGCTCTTAAGCGTATTGTTTCTGGTACATAACAAACAAGCTGCTTTCGACAACCGCTTTTATTCACATACCTTATCATTGAATATTATCCTTTACCTGATTGCTCTCGGTCAATATATATTTTACCTGGTTTATATTCTTCGTATTATCCGCTCGTTTAAAGTCAAGGCATTAAATGAGCTTTCGAATACCAAAAATATCGACCCCACCTGGTTACGGATTTTTCTTTTCACCTTCCTCACCATTTTCGTTTTACTGATTGCAATGATGGCCATTGCCATTCACCGTATCGATGTAGGATATTTTAGTCAACTGGTTTCGGTTGTATTTGCTCTGGCTATTTATGTTTTGGGATATAAAGGCTTGTTCCAGCAAACCATACTGCCACCCAAGCAGGTAATTTCGCCAATTACTTCCGTGAAATCCGAGTTGGATACTCCCGTTAATCAGGTAAACGAACAGTTGCTTAACAAACTGTTGGATTATATGATAACCCACAAGCCTTATCATGATCCGGAATTAACACTTACCGCATTGGCTTCGCAACTCGAAATTAGCCGTAATCAGCTTTCGGAACTTATCAATACCGGGACAGGAGGCAATTTTTATGACTTCATTAATAAATACAGGGTTGATGAGGTAAAAAAGCTTATAGAAAACCCAAAATTTAAAGATTACACCATTCTTGCCATCGCCCTGGAGGCAGGATTCAATTCCAAATCCACTTTCAACAGTATTTTTAAGAAGTTTACGGGTGCGACTCCGTCGGAGTACAAAGAAGGAAAAAGGGAAAAGTAATAAATACTCTTCCTTTTTGCCTTTTACCTTTCTTTTTATCAATTGATACTTTATTACTTCATATTCAACAGATTCAGCCAGAGTACGGCTATACTTAATAGTTCTAACCGCAAAGTGAAATAACCTTTCTTCCAAGTCTCTTTTCATTTTTGATAAATTTAAAACAATACTCATATACCTTTTTCCTCAATCCTTTGACTCTTTTACTGTTAATTTTAGGACAAGTCAACCTTTTGGCTTTTACTCTCTTTCTTATTTCTCCTTTATTAGTCCGAACCTACCCCTTAGGACGACTGGCTTTGATTTTCACAATACGTTTGCTTCATCAAATCAAAAAATTTAGAACGATGAAGTATGTACTTTTTGCCTTATTTATTTCTATCTCGTTAACCAGCTTTGGTCAAACTTATACCCTGAGCGGGTACGTTACCGACCAGGCCAACGGAGAGTGCCTGATCGGGGTTAATATTGTTGCAACCGGGACTAATAAAGGAGTTATTACTAACAACTATGGCTTTTACTCTCTAAGCCTTCCCCGGGGAAATTACCGGATTGTTGTGTCGTATATAGGCTATGAACAGCTTGATACTGCAATTAATCTCGATACAAATGTTTTGCTGAACATACCCCTGCGCGAAAAAACACAAAAGCTGGCCGAAGTGGTTGTTACAGCCAACAGCGGACTGGAAAAAGTCCGCAAGACAGGGATGGGAACGGAAAGCCTTACCATAAAAAGCATTTCAAATTTGCCGGTATTATTTGGCGAAAGCGATGTGCTGAAAATAGTCCAGTTGATGCCCGGAGTTCAACCAGCCAGTGAAGGGAGTTCGGGGTTTAATGTGCGTGGGGGCAACTACGACCAAAATTTGTTGTTGCTCGATGAGGCTGTGGTGTACAATCCCGGCCATATTTTCAGCTTTGTATCGGTTTTTAACGATGATGCCATCAATTCCATGACCTTGTACAAAGGGACTATGCCTGCCGAATACGGAGGACGGGCTTCATCGGTGCTGGATATTTCCATGAAGGAAGGTAATAATAAACGTTTCGGTGGTAAAGGTTCGGTAGGAATTATAGCTTCGAAGATTACGCTCGAAGGACCTGTGTTGAAAGATAAATGTTCGTTCCTGGTTTCGGCCCGACGATCCACGATCGACCTTATTGCGAAACCAATGATGAATATGCATGGAGGTTCCATGAAAAACGACAATTACTATTTTTATGACCTCAATGCAAAAATCAATTATAAGTTTTCTGACAAAGACCGTTTGTTCTTCAGCAACTATTTTGGCCGCGATGTATTTGTTTTCGGAACAGATGACAACCGCTTCAAATTTGATATTCCCTGGGGAAACCTTACATCGGCCCTACGGTGGAACCACCTTTTTTCCGATAAGGTTTTTATGAATGTTTCCCTGATCCACAATGGCTTTTTCCGGGATATGAAAACCACTCAGGATGGTTTTTCAGAAACAAGAAACTCCGAAATATCCGACCAGTCGCTGAAAGCCGATTTAACGTGGTATACTTCTTTTAACCACCGTGTAAAAGTTGGCGGACAGGCTATCAATCATTTGTTTACAACCGATACTGATAATAAGGTTGAAAAGCTTAGAGGCGCTGAGTTTAGCATTTTCTTCCTGGATGAATTCGATTTGGAAACCGACTGGCGGTTTAACATTGGTGCCCGTTTTAACCAGTTTAATTTTATGGGTAAATACAACGAGTATAGTTATAATGAGAATAAAGAACCTGTTAAGTTTATTAAAAGTTATGACAATTTCGAAACTGTAAAAACCTACAGAAATGTAGAACCCCGGTTAAGTATCCGTTATTTGCTCAACGATAAGTCTTCGCTCAAAGTAGCTTTTACCCAAAACAGTCAGTTTGTACACTTAATTTCCAATTCCGGTTCAGCTTTACCGCTCGATTTCTGGATCCCAAGTTCGAAGCTGGTTAGACCCCAATTGTCGAACCAGTTTTCTGTTGGATATTCTCTAAACTTCTTTAGGGACATGCTCTTACTCACTGCCGAAGCTTACGGCAAGAGCCTGGAGAACCTGATTGAGTTTGGCGATGATTTTGTTCCTTCTTATGCCAATAATTCCGAACTCGATTATGTGTTTGGCAAAGGCACATCGCATGGGTTTGAACTGATGCTTAAAAAGAATATTGGAAAGCTCCAGGGATGGATAGGTTATACCTTTTCGAATACAAACCGTAAATTCGACGATCTGAACAATGGTAAAGAATATCCCGCGAATACAGATATCAGGAACGACATATCAGTGGTAGCAACTTATGCCATAAACGACCATTGGATATTGGGAGCCGATTTCGTGTATAAATCCGGGAAGCCTTTTACCGTGCCAACTTCGAGGTATTACATGGATGGTGAGCTTGTCGATCAGTATACCGAACGCAACAATGTTCGCTTACCCGCTTATCACCGTCTCGATATTTCAGCCACCTATAAACCTGCTCCCAAATATAAAAAGTTCAGCAGCGAATGGGTATTTGCAATTTACAATGTATACAACCGCATGAATACCAATTTTGTATATTTCGATAACCAAGGCTCAACCAGCGAAAATAATTTTACTACAAAAACAAAATCGGTTACGCTGCTGCCATTTATGCCATCGGTTTCTTACAAGTTTAATTTTTAAATGACAAATCATGAAGAAGATATTATATGCAACAGTAGTCACATTATGCATTCTTACCTCGTGCGAGAAAGAAGTTGATATAGACATGCCTGCGTTTACGCCATCAGTTGTGGTGGAAGGTTTTATAGTGAACGATATGGCCCCGGTGGTAATCCTTACCAATAATGTACCTTATGTATCCCAGGCCGGGAAGGATCTATACGAACAAAGTTTTATCCACAATGCCTTAATTACACTTCAGGTTGACGGAATTATAACTGACACACTGGTTGAAATAGCTCAAACAGATGTTCAGTCAGGATTAAAATCATCCTTTTATACATCGCAAAAAACGAAGGGCGAAATTGGGAAAAGCTATACTTTAAAGATTATCACCGGAGGTAAAACTTACTCCGCTGTGGCTATTATTCCTAAACCTGTAGATATTAAGGAAATCTGGTACGAAAATCATCCTGACGCAACTAACGATAGCTTTAAAACTGTTTGGGTGAAAATTCTCGACCCGCAGGAAACCAATTATTATCGGTATACCTCGGAAGTAAACGGGCAACATGGTCCACAACCCGAAAAATCCACCATAAGGGATAAAGCATTTAATGGCAGGGAATATAAAAAAGCCATCGACAGCGGATTAAAAAACGAAGAACAGGATATGCACGGCGGCGTATCGGGTTACTTCGCTATTGGCGATACCATCACTGTAAAGTGGGTAAATGCAGAAAAATCTTACTACGATGCATGGGCAACCATCGACTTTAAACGAACTCAAAACGAAAACCCTTTTATGAACCCTACCCGGATTGTTGGAAATATAAAAGGGTGTCTTGGCTATTGGAGCGGCTTGGGTGTGAGTTCAAAAAGTGTTGTTTTGAAGTAAGGAGCTTATTGCAATAAGTTATCGTTTAACACTTGAAAATAAGATCTTCTATATCAGATATCCCTTTTTGTCATCGGGCTCATAATGCACCTGGACTTCGCACCGTGGGATTTCGCTGGAAATTTTCCTTTCCACCAGTTCCGAAATCTCGTGGGCTTCCCAAACGCTTATTTCGGGATCTACGTGAATGGCTACATTAACAAAGGTATCTGCACCCGAGATACGGACTTTAAGGTCATGAAAGCATATAACTTCAGGTGTTTGCTTTAATACATCCGAAATTTTGGTAATTGTAGCTTCCGGAGCCCTGTCGAGCAAAACATCTATAGCCTTCCGGCCGAGTTTGTAGGACACAAACAAAACGATAAGAGCAACAACCAATGCGGCTACTGAATCGGCAAAGAAAAAGCCAAACTGTGCACATATTAAACCTAAAAGCACCACCGCTGAACTCCAGATATCTGTTGAAAAGTGAAGTGCATCCGCTTCCAGTGCCTGGCTGTTATGTTTTTTTGCAACTTTGTATAAAGCCCTGGAACGTGATATGTCCACCACTATTGAAATTATTACTACCACATAACTCCAAATGCTTACCTCAATGTGGGTGTTTCCGGTAATTAATCTGTTTGTGGCCTCATAAATTATCCATCCACAAGTAATTACCAAAAGGATAGTTTCCATAAAAGCGGAGAAATTCTCGATTTTACCATGCCCGAAATTGTGCCTTATATCAGCAGGCCTATCGCTGATTTTGACCGAAAAATATGTTATAACGGCTGCCACCAGATCGAGACCCGAATGCAGCGCCTCGGACAATAAACCTAGACTACCTGTAATTAACCCTACAATTAGCTTAAAACCAGTTAAGAATACGGCTGCAAAAACTGATAACAGTGCAACCCTGCTTTTTTCGTTTTTCATGTACCTGTAATGTTCTGTTAATCCTCATCCTCAATTTCTTTGTAATGCTCTCTGTCCTCGCCGTCGGAGTAATTTGCGCGTGCTGTTATGGTAAAGACCGATATTGCAGCAACTATCACAATTGCCATAAATACATTCAATGTGCGGCTTTCCTTAATACTTTCGCCATCAACATTTTTATAGCCTGTAAAAATTGATTTTATGGTTCCTGCCTTCCTGTTATTATAAAAATCTACTACGAGACCTGCAAGATGTATAATAACCAAGGTTATTAGCAGATTTACAAATATTTCGTGCGATTCTTTGAAGAATTCACTGTTGCTCTGTTGAACAAAGCCTTTTAGCGGGCCAAATCCTTTTGCGGCAAGGGCTAGTATCCCGGAGGCACCAACCAGCAATACATCTGCCAGTATTGCCAGCATAATAACCGCAGACGCCGGATTATGGCCGGCAAAATTTTGCTTATCATTTTTGATATTGCCAAGATAAGTCCGGATTGTGGAAATTTTAACAGGAAAATCCTTGAACCTCGAATACCTGGGGCCTGTAAATCCATATACTATGCGGAACAATAACAGAATTACAGCTATATAACCAAAAGCAGCATGGATATTTAAAAGTTCGTCTTCTTCACCCAAAATATAAGCGCAAACCACGCTTAAAAACAGAAACCAATGAAAAAGCCTCATAGGAGAAGCCCATATGTATGTTTTCATGACAAAATATTTTTAAAATGGAAATTGAAAAATGAAAAATGATCTCAACAAAGAGTGATACTACAATTTAGGTGGCTGCCAAACGGGAGGTGTAAACGAAGGGGGAATAGAAAAATTATAATGGTTAAATTTATGGAATTCCGAAGGATAAAAAGTCAACTCTGATTCAGTTTTTATAAGTTTGTTTTCTTCGTGATGATGGTGATGATGGGCAATAACATAAAGCTCTGTTTTGGGCTTATCAGGTTGGCTATCCTGTAAACAAGGAATATAGGAAATAACTATACCATCAAGGCCAATGTATAGCAGCGCAATTAAAAATATAAAACGATATGTTTTTCTGATATAATTCATAGGCCAAATTTAAAAATTAATCTCCTCGATTAAGTTTTACAATCCAAAAAGTTAGCATTAATTTAGAATTAGTTTTCCTTAATAGTTTTTGAAATATGAGTTAAATTACCCCAAGGTTTGGATTTTATCGGTTGTTTAGCCGGCAATCTTAATACTTCCTCTCTTTTGTCGAAACCAGCAATTCCCTCACATCAACATTCAAAGCATTGGCAATCTGAAACAGCGTTTCAATGCGGGGTTGCATCTCGTTCCTGCACCATTTGGAAACAGTAGTATTATTGACAGACAATTGTTCTGCCAGCCATTTATTGGTTCTTCCGGTTTCTGCAAGTACTGCTTTTATCCTGTTGTACATCACTGTTCGATCAGTATAATTATAAAGTATCCGAAAAGTAACAAATTCAATTAATTCCTTTAAAGCAGTGTTTTAAGCCTTTTAATATTTATATTATGCTTTAATATATTATATATTTGCTTTTAAAGCATATAATATTTATATTTATTAAAATTTTCTTGATGATACTAACATCAGGTTTTTATATCAAAAAGGCGCAAAAGTAAACATTTGTGCAGATTAACCTAAGGCACATGAAGTCTTTACCTCACTTGAATTCTTTTTTGCAAAGAGATTGGCAAAAAGTAGAAATATTAAGCCATCCACCTGAACAACCATTGTTTGATATTGAAACCAGTTACTCATCTGCCGGAGTTTTGATTTGGCATATACTGGAAGACCGGATTTTTCTCTCGGAGGGACTCTGCAGGATGATGAGGATGAGTAAAACCGGTTTATTACATCTGGAGTTATTATTCTGGATGGATCCTGGATGTGAATTACGCCAATACCTCAGAAATATACTTAATCAGGTTTGTTCGTCCGATATTACTGATACTTCTTTCAAAACAAAAATTCCTGGAATTCAAAAGGAGATTTTTGGAAGTGTTCAGTTATTCGACCGGGAGGAGTTCGGAATTTTGGATTTGATGCTGATTTGTTGGGAGAAATAAATTCTTCTTCTGTTTATGTAATATCGAATAGTTAATCATGTTCATTTGTATTATGTAAAGGTGTCACCAAAAATGGGCAATAGTTATACTCATTCCCTATTGAAAGGGTGGACCCGGATGAAAATTGCATCCGGGTTACACCTTTTTGAAATCAATACTTTTCGAATATCGAATCGTCTAAATCGGATAAGTGTACTCCTGTTTCCGGCTTACCGGCTTTTTCGCGAACCGGAGGCTGCGGTTGATGTACATTCAGAACTCTTGATCCGGGTTTTCGGGTTACACCTGCAACTTTAAACTGAGGCGCGCTTTTTAGTTTACCCTCACTTGTTGAAACATTTTCAGTTTTAAAGAACATAACTGTTTCGTTAAGCTGCTCTGCCTGGCCGGCCAATTCTTCAGCATTGGCCGACATCTCCTCGGATGCTGCACTGTTCTTCTGGGTTACGGCACTTAACTGCATTATGGCATTGTTAATCTGAACAGCCCCTGAATTCTGCTCGTGACTAGCCGCTGCAATTTCCTGCACCAGCGTAGCTGTTTTCTGAATATCGGGAACAATGCGTTGTAAAAGCTGACCGGATTCGTCGGCTACACGAACACTGGATTTCGACAGTTCATCAATTTCCTTGGCAGCAGCCTGACTACGTTCGGCAAGCTTTCGCACTTCGGAGGCAACTACTGCAAAACCTTTTCCCTGTTCTCCTGCACGTGCGGCTTCAATAGCTGCATTGATAGCTAACAGATCGGTTTTTTCGGCAATTTCACCAATAATGGATATTTTTTCGGCAATTTTTTTCATAGCATCCACAGTAATGGCTACAGCTTTATTACCTTCTTCAATATCCCTGGCTGCCTGTAAGGCAATCTTCTGGGTTTGAGTAGCATTCTCAGCATTCTGGTTAATGTTGGATACCATTTCTTCCATGCTGCTGGATACCTCTTCAGTGGAGGCAGCCTGTTCATTGGAACCCTGGGATAATTCAACAGCCACGGCTTGCATTGATTGACCTGCTGTTACAATATTGCCTATTGCAACTTTAAATTGGGCAATCATACCCGAATTAGCTTTAACCATATTATCGAGAGCTTCCATTAGTTCATCTGCTTCAGAGCGTTTAGCCAAACTAACAGTAAGATCGCCGCTTGATACAAGTTTAGCTTTTTCTATTATCTCGTTATTGGCTATGAGCAGATTGTTCAGGTTGTTTTTAATAGTATTGAAATCACCATTATAGTTATCGGTAATAACTGAGGGCAAATCGCCCTTACTGATTCGTTCCACATATTCGGCTGCTACATTCAGAGGTCCAATCACAGCATCGAGCGTTGAATTAATACCATCGACCATTTCTTTAAAACTGTAACTGAATTTCGAGGAATCGCCACGGGTAGCCAAGCGACCGGCTTTGGCAGCATCAACCAGCATAAGAATTTCCTGGTTAAGTTCAAGCATTTTCTTTTTAACCTCATCAATGGCTGCCGTAATCTGGGCTTTTTTGCCAGGCAAACGATCCATATCTATACTCAGGTCGCCCTGGGCATAGCGGCCCACCACTTCCACAACTTTCATTTTAACTGCAATATGCGACTGCACCAGTTCATTTATTTCCCGGGCCATTTCGGCATAAGCTCCCTGGAATTTATTTACATCCATCACCTCGTCAATCATACCTAAACTATGTTGACGGCTCATTTCCTTGTGTTCGGAAAGAAGCGTGTTCAGGGCGTCGATACAGGTGTTGAGGTTGTTCTTGATATCGTTGAAATCGCCATTATAATTATCCGTGATTTTGGCAGGAATGTCACCCTTGGATATTCTGTCGACATATTCGGCAGCCACATTCAGAGGCCCAACAACAGCATCGAGCGTTGAATTAATGCCATCGACCATTTCTTTAAAACTGTAATTGAATTTCGAGGAATCGCCACGGGTTGCCAAACGACCCGCCTTGGCGGCTTCAACCAGCATAAGAATTTCCTGATTTAGTTCAAGCATTTTCTTCTTTACCTCATCAATAGCTGCGGTTATCTGTGCTTTCTTGCCGGGCAGGCGGTCCATGTCTATATTCAGGTCTCCCTGTGCATAGCGGCCTACCACTTCTACGACTTTCATTTTAACGGCAATATGCGACTGCACCAGTTCATTTATTTCTTTGGCCATTTCGGCATAAGCACCCTGAAATTTATTTACCGCCATTACCTCGTCAATCATACCTAAGCCATGCTGACGGCTCATTTCCTTGTGTTCGGAAAGAAGCGTGTTCAGAGCGTCGATACAGGTGTTGAGGTTATTCTTGATGATATTGAAATCGCCATTATAGGTATCAGTGATTTTTTCGGGTATTTCGCCTTTGGATATTTTATCCACATAATCGGCAGCTACATTCAGGGGGCCGATTACGGCATCAAGAGTTTTGTTGATCCCAACAGGAATAGCCTGAAATTCAAAGTTTATTTTTGATACATCTGCCCTTTGTGACAGTTTACCAGCAACTGCAGCTTCCACCAGAGTAGTGGTTTCAATTACCAGCTTTTTAATTATAGATTTGATATTGAAAGCTATTAACAACCCGGAAGCAATAGCTAGTAACACACCAAAAATGAGCAAAGAATACATGACACTTATACTTTCTTTTGCATTCTCTGCATTTTGGTTCGAGATGTCCTTTGCTACTTTAATATTATAATTAGCCATTACATCAAAAGCTTTTTCAAAATCTTCTGTTTCCTTTTGTATCTTTCCGCGCAAAGCCTCTTCACATTTTGCGTCCTGATTGTTTTGTATAGTGGGTTTTATCTCATCTATGAAAGAGGCATAGGTATTAAAATGCTGTATTGCAGTTTCAAAATTTCTTTTGTCTGTTTCGTCAATTAAAGTTGAACGATAAGCCGTTTCTGCTTCTTTAACTAATTTAACTAATTTATCATACTTATCCAGAAAGGTTTTTATCTCTTCCTGTTTTTCGGCTATAACGGCATTTCGAATGTATACTCTTGTCCTTTGAAATGCTGTTCCAATTTGAACAATATCCTTCATTGGCAGAATAGTTTCATTATACATTCTCATATCCTCGTTTTTCAGAAACGAGATTTTAGAGATCCCTTCATACCCTATAAAACTGGCAATTAACGCAATGGCATAAAGCCTGTTAAAAGTTTTGCCTGAATTGAGAATTTTTTAAACGCTTTCATTTATTTTGTTTTATTGTTTATTAATAAAATGGCTTTCATCTTTCATTTAATTCATCAAGAGCTATGCTGATTATTGCAACTCTAAATCCTTTCAGCACCTTTGTTCCCTTCTTGATTCCAACTTTGCTTATTCACTCTTATGCTTTATTACATATTTGAGTCAATTTCAACTTTCGATTCTCCAACAGCTTTTAGCTCGCTTCCGAGAAAAACATTATCTACGTCGAGCATTAGTATGAAGTCCTCGTTGAGTTTGTATATTCCTTTAAGGAATTCGGTATTAAGATCATGTCCCATCTGAGGAACAGGTTTTATATCATTATCATTTATGGTGATAACATCCCGAACATGATCTACAATAACCCCGGTCCGGAATTTTTCTGATTCCCGAGCAATATCCAGAACTATAATATTGAAGGAAGCATCCTTGTCACGATCCGGAAGATTAAATTTTACCCGCGATTCGAATACCGGAACAACGTCTCCGCGGAAATTAATTATGCCTTTTATAAAACCCGGCGTATTAGGTACCACCGTAATATGCTGTGTTTGCAGAACCTCCAGCACTTTTCCAACGTCTGTGGCAAACTGTTCACCACAAACCATAAAAGAAAGGTAAGTGTTTGTCATACTTTTTGTGATTAAAAATTTATTTAATAATTGACTTTCCTGACTTTCTCTGCTTTAATCAACTCACGTGTGTCAATCATGAAGGCCATTGTGCCATCGCCCAACTGGCTAACGGCTTCGAGGAAATTATTGTGATTTAAAAAATTGCCCATGGGCTTTAAAACCGCCTGATATTCGCCTACGATATAATCAGCCAGAATGGCGGCTATCAGGGTATCAGTTCTAAAAACAATTACTTTTACATCTTTGGGATATTCTCCTTTTATATTGAGGGTTTCTCTCAGGTCGAAATATTCAATTAGATGATCTTCATAAGGAATAGTGCGGGTTCGTTGTCTGTAAATTAACTCGGACAAACTTATTTCGCTGCAAATAACGGTTTCTGCAAAAGGTATAATAAAGAATGATTCTCCTACTTTGAATAACAGGGTATCTAAAATAGATACCGACTGATGAAGAATGAGCGTAAATGTAGTTCCCGATTTCTCGACCGATTCAACACTTACATCACCCCGGAGTTCCTGTATTTTTTTTCGAACAACATCCATTCCCACACCCCGGCCGGATACACTTGTAAGGCTCTGTGCCGTTGAGAACCCTGGAATGAAAATCATATCGAGAAGCTGTTTTTTGCTAACCTGTTCCTCTGCACCTATTAATCCTAGCTTAATGGCTTTGTTCCGAACCTTTTCCAGGTCTACCCCGTTACCATCGTCTTCAATTTTAAGCACTATTTTTCCTCCCGAATGATAAGCAGAAAGCTTAATAATCCCCGTTTCGGGTTTCCCATTTTTCCGGCGTTCTTCGGGAGTTTCAATACCGTGATCGATTGAATTTCGGATGATATGCATCAGGGGATCGAAAAGCTGTTCAATAGTAGATTTATCCAGCTCGGTTTCGGCGCCATGGACCTGAAAATCGATATGTTTTTCCAATTGTTTGGATAAGTCGCGGATGAGCCGCTGAAATCGAAGCACTAAATCGTTTATTGGCACCAATCGCAACTCCAGCGCATTATCTCTGAAGTTTTTGGATAGATTATTCAGCTTTTCAACGGCCGATTCAAGAAACTCAAAATCCATTTGTTTCAGGGAAATGGCAATTTGAGAATTAACCGTAACAAGCTCACTAACCAGAAACATTAGATAATCGAGCTTTTCATGGGTTACAGAAATCCGTCTTTTATCATTAATTGCAGCTACAGAAGTATTCTTGTCCGGTTTTTTCTCTTCCTTTGGTTTTGAATTAGCCATATTTACTGCTTCCAGTATACTAATCTCATTTTCACTCCTTAACAACTCGCCTTTTTCAATACCTTCAATGTCGGATTCGTTCAAATTACCTGCTAAAGAAAAAGAGCAGTCGTCTTCAATAAACATAAATATTCCTTTTACTTCATCTTCAGTTGCGGAAGTAAGAAGGGTTATATTCCATTCATCGCTTTTCTTCAGGTGCTCAATAATAAAAGTTCCTATTTCGGCCAGATCCCTGAAAATATTCAGGAAATTAATCCTCCGGAAGAATTGCTTTTCAGAGGTCGTTAATTTAATGTGCCATATTTGTTTACTATTTTCGAGGATAGAATTTTCTGGCTCAGCACTGCCGGTTACAGATTCTGATAAGCAAAACCGGCCTATATTTTCCAATAATTCATTATGAGCCAAGCGTAGCGATTCATCAGCCAATTCTTCGTCGAACAGCAATTTTCGAATATGATCAATGGCGGCAAAGGTTGTCTCGAAAATCTCTTTTGTAAATACCTGCTGCTTATCTCTTACTGCCTGGAATATGTGCTCGAGTTTATGTGTAAGCTCGTTAATATAGCTGAAACCATACATGCCACTAATGCCTTTTAAAGTGTGCATGCTCCGGAATGAAGATTCAACGAGCTCTTTATTAAAGGAATCCTGCTCTAATCCCAGGAGATCCGATTCATAACTGTTCAGAATCTCCTGAGCCTCTTCCAGGAAAACATTTTTGAATTTCTGAAGGATTGGATCCATGGCTTTAACGTTTTAGCTAATCCGCATATTTTTATATGGAATATAAATATGTCCTTTGCAAACATTGTTAATGGCTGTTGATAAAGACTTGAAAATATCCGATTTAAAAACGCAGCCTCTAAACCCTACCTCAATGAGCTGGCGCAAAATCATCCGTTCCGAATGCATAGTAATTGCAATAATCTTAAGGCCGTACAAGTTTTTCAATACCTCTTTGGTAGCCGTAAACCCGTCCATTCTGTCCATTTCAATATCCATCAGAATTACATCGGCCCTTTGCAGGTTGTGCAATGCTAAAAAATCTTCTCCGTTCGAAGCTTCAGCAATTACCATATGATGAAGTTCCTTCTCTATGTACATCTTCAAATCGGTTCTGAATCTAACATTGTCATCCACGATTATAATGTTTCGGGAAGTTTTCATATTCTTGGTTTTTAGAATAATATAATAAAGGTACAACAATAGTTATGGCCTTTTCAAGAGTAAAAAACCTCAATTTGAGAGGAATATCTAATAAAAATCAGTAGGAAAAAAAGCAAAGGGAACAGAGAGATTTTACCTATAGGGTCCAGGATGATTCTCACGAAGTATTTGCGGGTGATTGGGAACTGACCGCTAAAAAACACCAATTATACCTGAACAAGCAGTTATCATGAGTTTTAACTACAAACTATTCTGCAGTACTTAACCCACCGTGCATCTAAATGGAACCGATGGGGCAGGCGTTGGAAAGGAATCTCATGGGTCCCCGTCAAACGTATTGAAAGAGGGATGTGTCCAGGATTAAAAAGCTACTATTTTATTCTTAATCGCATAAATTACCAGGCCAACGCTATTTTTTACACCTATCTTTTGGAGTAATTTAGATCTGTGATTATCGATAGTTTTGTTACTTAGGAAGAGTTTACCCGCAATTTCGTTAGTGTCGTAACCATTGCAAATAAGTTTCAGAATTTCTTCTTCTCTTTGGGTAAAGCGCATAGTATTATCATCATTCTTACGTTCTTTTGACCTGTTAATTTCCACAATTACATTTTTCAGCAAATCGGGCGAAAAATAACAATCACCGGAGCTAACAGCATGAATAGCTTTTTCAAGCCCGGATTTGCCTGATGATTTGGAAATAAACCCTTTAACCCCGGCTCCAAGTAAAGCGGAGTAATGACTATAATCGTCGTACATGCTCAAAACTAAAATATTAATCCGGGGATGTATCTGAAGAGCTTTCTCACTAGCGGTTATACCATCCATCACAGGCATATCGATATCCATTAAAACCAAATCGGGAATTTCTTTTTCAATTAATTTCAAAAATTCTTCACCATTGGCTGCTTCGGCAATTACCCTGCCCAAATTTTCGATCTCTATTAACGATTTAATGCCACTTCGGAACATTTCATGGTCGTCTACAATAATAATTTTCACTTTGTTTACCGGCATAGTCTTATTTGCTGAGGTTTGTGTTAGCATTTAATGGTAATACAATAACAACTTTCATTAATGAATTTTCTTCTGTATTAAAGTTAATTAAACCTTTTAAACTTTTTATTCTTTGGATCATATTTTGTATTCCCATGCCTTTTGAGGTTTTTATTACTTCATTATAAGAAAATCCTTTACCATCATCGGTATAAACAACCGAAAGTAACTCTTTTGCGCAATTAGGTTGTATCAGTATATTAACATTTTTGGCCTGTGCATATTTTAATGTATTGTTGATTAATTCTGACAGAATTCTATATAAGGTAATTTCAATCTGAGGGTCATATCTTATCTCGACATTCGATTTAAGATCGATAAATAGTTTTTGAGTCACGTTAATTTTTGCCACCAGTTGTTTTAATGCCGCAATCAATCCAAATTGAGTGAGCATTCTGGGACTTAGCCTGTTTGAAATTTCCTTGGTAGCCATTATAGCATCGTCAATGTTTTGGAGACCGGTAGCGATAATACCACGTCGTTTTTCCGGTTCTTCGGTTTCGGCAAGCCATTCGAAATACAATTTAACAATAGACAGCATGGGCCCCAAGCCGTCGTGAAGCTCCTGCGATAGCTTGTTACGCTCATTTTCCTCGGCCGATATAATGGCACGTAATATTTTTCTTTCAGTTTCTTTTTTGTCGGTTATATCGCAATTACTACCACGATGTCCTAAAAGTTTCCCATTTGCATCATAAACAGGTTGACTAATGTGCTCTATCCATACCTCAGCACCATTTTTATGGATTATTTTAAACTGAGAAACAATTTTATCCACATCCGATGGTCTGTTTATTACCTGGTTGATATATTCCGTTCGATATTCTGGGTGGATAATTTCAATCTGTAGTTGCGAATCATTAATAAACTCTTCGGCTGTATAACCTGTAAGTCTGAAACAGGAAGGAGAGCAATAGATAAATTTGTTATCGGGCGAAAGCCAGAATTCCCAGTTGAATGTATTATCGGCAACAATCCTGTATTTTCGTTCGGAGTCGGCAAGGGCTGTTTCCATTATCTTACGGTTAGTGATGTCTTCTTTTACAGCCAAATAGTTGGTTATTTCGCCATTGCTCCCGAAAACCGGAGTAATAGAAGCCAACTCCCAAAAAAATTCCCCGTTTTTTTTCTTATTCTGAAATTCGCCAAACCAGACTTTTCCCGACGCAAGCATTTGCCACATTTTGTTGTAATAGTAGGCTGTCATATTTCCTGTTTTGAATATCCTGGGGTTTTGTCCCAGAACTTCATCAGCAGAATAGCCGGTGACTTCGGTAAACTTCGGGTTTACATATTCAATATTTCCGTTTGTGTCGGTAATTATAACCGAGACAGGACTTTGCTCAAGGGCCCTTGATAATTTGCGTAACTCATTTTCGGCATGTTTCCGTTCGGTAATGTCTTTAATAACTCCGTCGTACGATATTAAATTTCCATTATTGTCCTTTATAAGTATGTTAGTATCGCAAACCCATTTAATGATCCCACTTTTACAGCGGATGCGATGTTCCAACGGTGGCACTTCAATTCCGTCCAGGATCTTTTGAACATGTTCCCTCACTTTATCCCGGTCATCGGGAACAACCATGTTAAGCCATAAATAAGGATCGTCCTGGAATTCTTCAGATGTATATCCGGTTAGCACATGACAGGCAACTCCCTGGATAGTACTTACCGGTTGTCCATTTTCGACCTGTACGGAATATAAATAATCGGTTAAACCCTCTGTAATGCGCCGGTATCTCTTTTCGCTTTCACGTAATGCTTCTTCGGCTTCTTGTTTCTTTTGCTCCAGTAACCTATGTTCCGATCTGGTTTGAGCCTCTCTTAATTCTCTTTCAATGGCTGGAAGCAGACGTTGGGGGTTATTTTTCATGATATAGTCGTGAGCGCCCATTTTCATGGCGTTAACTGCTACATCTTCACCTATAGTTCCTGAAATTATTATAAACGGTAAATCAAAGCCCATCTCCTTCATAATTTCCAGAGCCTCCAACCCGTTAAACTGAGGCATAGCGTAATCCGATAGAATAATATCCCATGTTTTTTCCTTCAGGGCTTTCCTTACAGCCTGAGCCGTATCCACCCTTTCGAAATTGACGGAATATCCAGCTTTTTCAATTTTATGGAGAATCAAAAACGAATCATCTTCCGAATCCTCGATTATTAATACCTGTAAACTGGGCTTCATTTATGAGGAGAATTTTTTTTTACCGGAGGGCCTTCATTGAGTATCAGCCAATATAACCCCAAGTTATTGACAGCTTGAGCAAACTGACTGAAACTGACAGGCTTTCGCACATAGCTGTTAACTCCTAAGCTATAGCTGCTTATTATGTCCTGTTCTTCTTTGGATGAGGTAAGTATTACTACAGGCAAAAGGCGTGTGAGATCGTTGGACCTGATTTGTCGCAGTACTTCCAAGCCATCTATTTTGGGTAGTTTAATATCGAGCAGGATCAGGGTAGGCATTTCATTCAGGTCTCTATCCGAATATGCGCCCTTACCAAACAGAAAATCGAGCGCCTCCGCTCCGTCGTATACAACCTTAACCTCGTTGGTAATATTGTTCTTCTTGAATGCGTGAATTGTTAATTCAACATCATCAGGATTATCTTCCACCAGCAAAATAGTTTTGTTTTCCATAGTATTTTTATTTAGCAGTTTCTACAAATAAAGTGAAGGAGTTGAGTGGAGAAATAGCCTCAATCAAGTGCAAGTGTGCTTCTCAATTCAGGTCATCCTTATCTTCCTATCAAAACTGCCGGGAAAAGTTATAAATGTTCTCATTATTCAATGTTTCAAGGCTGGTTTAACCGGCAGTTGTAATGGAGAGAGCCCTTCTTTCCTGTAAAGTTATATTCCTTCTTGTTTTAAAAATTTAAATTTTCAATCTTTTCTAAATTTAGTATATATCAGGAATATAATCAACTCTTCTGAATTAAATTCGAAACAATAGGATATTGGCAACATATTTTGAGAAAGATAATTTGAATGTAAACGGTGCTTTCGATAAATATTATCGATATCGTTACTAGTGGTATCTGCAATGAAAGAAACCATTTTTTTGTTATAAGAACGTTGCGTATGCGGCCATTTTTTGTAATTTTTATCGAATATTATAAGTCCCCAGGCCGGCCAGAAAAATAAATGTGATTTCAGTTTTAGGTTTAGTTGTTACTAAATACTGCGTGAGAAATCTTACAATAAATCATAGCAATTCTTACCAATTCAGAACTATTTTACATTTCTATCACTTTATGGATTTGGTGTGTTTTTTTCTAGTACGCGGCTAAATTATTTTGAGATATTTTATTGCGGCAATGTAAAATAAAAAGTTGCCCCCTTGTCGACTTCTCCTTTGGCCCAAACTTTTCCCCCATGGCGGTGGATTATGCGTTGTACCGTGGCGAGGCCAATACCCGTGCCCTGATATTCAGTATTGTCGTGTAGCCGCTGGAAAGCTCCGAATAATTTCTCCACATATTTCATATCAAAGCCGGCGCCATTGTCCTTAATAAAAAATACCCGTTTCCCATTCTGTAATACTTCGCCAAATTCTATCCGGGCTATTTTCTGTTTGGAAGTGAATTTCCACGCGTTTTGAAGCAGGTTTTGCAGTACTATCTGTATTAGTCCGGCATCTGCTTTGGCAATTATATTTTCTTTTATAACAAATTCAACTTCGCGATTGGGCTGGTTCTCCAATAAATTATCAGTTATTTTCTGTGCCAACCTGCTCAGGTTTACTTCTCGTTTAACCATCTCGGTTCGGTTAACATGAGAGAGGCTTAACATATCATCGATAAGCAGTTCCATGCGCCGGGCTGCCGAACGGATTCGCATTAAATAATTGCCCGCTACTGCTCCTACCTCATCATGGTATTCTTCAACAAGGATCTGGCTAAATCCTTCAATACCCCTTAACGGAGCTCTCAAATCGTGCGAGACGGAATAGGCAAATGCTTCAAGCTCTTTATTCGCTATTTGCAGTTGAGTTGTTCGTTCTTCTACCTGACGCTCAAACTCCTTACTCCTTTTTTTTATATTTTTTAAACGAAATATAAATATTCCATATATTGTTGCGATCACCATTAAAACAATAGTTCCTCTGAACCACCATGTTTGCCAATAAGGAGGAGTTATTAAAATTTTGACCGATGTGCCTTTTTCGTTCCAAAATCCATCATTATTTGAGGCTTTAACATGGAAAATATAAGTTCCCGGCGAAAGATTGGTATAAGTGGCCAATCTGCGATTAGCCCCGGTATAGGTCCAATCTTTGTCAAATCCTTCCATCTTATAGGCATACATGTTATTTTCGGGATGTGTATAGTTTATAGCTATAAATTCGAAGGAAAAAACAGAATGCTCCCAACTTAACTTAATTTCTTCAGTTCGTTCCATCAGCTTTTTAAGGGGCGACTTATGAACTCCTACCGGTACAGGTTGGTTAAATATAGAAAATCCAGTGATGTAAACCGGTGGTTCAAAGTCGTTTCCCTTAAGACTATCTGGGTAAAAAGAGTTTAGGCCATTAAACCCTCCGAAATACATTTCACCCGAACGGGTTTTTAAACATGAGTGAATGAAAAATTGTTTTCCCTGTAATCCATCTCCAACTGTATAATTTCTGATTTCCCCTGACTTATAGCTTAAACGGCTTATTCCATTGCCTGTCGAGATCCAAAGATTATGGTTATTATCCTCAAGTATTCCATTTATCAGGTTACTTGGTAAACCGTTGGATGTATCGTATACTTTTAGAATACGCCCACTTCTTTCAAATCTTATCAAACCTTTATTAATTGTACCGACCCAATAAAACCCTTCTTTATCTTCGATAAACGATCTGGTGTCGTTACTTGGAAAATTTCTGAAAATCTGAAAGGAGTTTGTAACACTATCATATCGGTTTAAACCATCATTAGTACAAAGCCACATTTCGGAATGGCTATCTTCGTAGAAAAAATTTACATACCGATGGCTTAAGGAGCCTGGTTTTAAAGGATCGGGACGGAATCTTTTAATTATTCCTTTCCGGGGATCAAGTAAGTCCACCCCAAATTCTGTCATGCTTAACCAAATAATCCCCTTATGGTCGACAATACTATTCCACACATGTCGGCCTGCTAATTTAAATGGCTCGCGGCTGTCGGGCGTAAAGTGGTCGTATTTGCCGGTTTTTGCATTCAGTTTTACCAGTCCGCAATCCCAGGTACCTATCCAGTAATCGTTATATTTGTCCTCTACTACATGCCTTATTACATTGCATGGTATACGGGAATTATCTCCCTTTCCATTATCATAATTCTTAAATTTCTGCTTTTGAGGATCATATACACTTATACCTCCACCATCAGTGGCTATCCAGATTAATCCTTTACTATCTTCGAAAATACTTCCTATAACATCGTAAATCAATGAGTTATGGTTGCCTGGAATATTTTTGAATAATTTAAATTTCTCCGACTTGGGATTACTTATATTTACACCCCCTCCTGAGGTTCCAACCCATAAAATACCTTCTTTATCCTTATATAAATACCATATTCCATTGTTATTTAAACCGCCTGGGTTATTTGGAGAATAATTCACATACCCAAACCGTCGTGTTTTTTTACTATACCGGTTTATTCCGCCCTGATCGACAGCTATCAACAGGTTATCACGATCTTCCTGTATAATATTAAAAATTAAATTCCCATTGGTACCTGTTCCATCTCCCCGGGAATTAAACTTTTGAAATTTACAAGTAACAGGATCGAATGAAAAAAGACCATCTCCAAAGGTGGATACCCAAATAATATTATCATTGTCGACAAACAATCGCTTTTCTACTCCGGCACAGTTGAATACCGGATCTTTAAAGCAAATGAAATCCGATTTAACCGGATCGAACCGGAACAGCGCATTGTCTCTTCCTGCCACCCAAATATTCCCGGTTTTGTCCTGAACGATACCAGTTATGCTGTTTGCCAGATTGGGGTTTTCCGGATCAATTAACCGGTACCGTTTAAATGTCTTTTTGCCTGGATCCCATTTGTTTAAACCATCTTTTCCGTTTTCTGTTCCAAACCATACGTTCTCCTGTCTGTCTCCATAAATACAATTAACATCATTCCCACTTATACTGGAATTATCCGAAGGGTTATTCTTAAACCAAACGAAAGAACCATCTTCGGGATTATAAAGATTTAAGCCATCTTCAGTAGCTACCCAAATATTTTTGGACGAATCTTCAAAAATATCTTTAATGCGGTCACAACTAATTGATTTTGGATTGTCAATCTGATTCCTGAATATTGTTACCTGGCTTCCATTATATTTATTCAAGCCATCGTACGTCCCAAACCACATATTATCCCTGCTGTCGCGTATAATGCAACATATTCTGTTTTGAGACAAACCATCATCTGAATTGAGATAATGAAATATCATCTCATTCTTTTGCGCAACTGAAAAATTAACCAGTAAAAGTTGTACAAAAGAAAAGATCAGTATTTTACGCCATTTTATCATAATTAAGTCAGAGTAAAATAAAAAATTGCCCCTTTTTCAACTTCTCCTTCGGCCCAAACTTTTCCTCCATGCCTGTGAATGATACGCTGTACCGTAGCAAGACCAATACCCGTGCCCTGATATTCAGTATTGTCGTGTAGACGTTGGAAAGCTCCGAATAATTTCTCCACATATTTCATATCAAAGCCGGCGCCATTGTCCTTGATCAGAAATACTTGTTTCCCATTCTGTATTACTTCGCCAAATTCTATCCTGGCAACTTTCTGTTTCGAAGTAAATTTCCATGCGTTTTGAATCAGGTTTTGCAATACTATCTGTATTAGTCCGGCATCTGCTTTGGCAATTATATTTTCTTTTATCACAAATTCAACTTCGCGATCGGGTTGGTTCTCCAGTAAATTATCGGTTATCTTCTGCGCCATCCTGCTCAAATTTACTTCCCGTTTAACCATCTCGGTACGGTTAACACGAGAGAGGCCTAACATATCATCTATAAGCAGCTCCATGCGCCTTGCCGCCGAACGGATTCGCATTAAATAATTGCCTGCTACTGCTCCCACCTCGTCATGGTATTCTTCCACAAGAATCTGACTAAACCCTTCTATACCCCGCAACGGAGCCCTTAAATCGTGCGAAACGGAATAAGCAAATGCTTCCAGCTCTTTATTGGCTGCTTGTAATTGAGAGGTTCGTTCCACAACAAGGCGTTCAAACTCTTTAGTTCTTTTCCGGATGTTCCTAAGCCTTATCCAGAATATACCATATATTACTGTAATTGTTAATAAAGCTAATACACCCCGGGACCACCACGTCGCCCACCAAGGAGGAACAATAATAATCTTTATTGATTTTTCTTCCCTGTTCCACTCACCATCCTGGTTTGCCCCCTGCACCTTAAACATATAATTACCTACCGGAAGGTTGGTGTAAACTGCCAGCCTTTCTTTGGCGTCAGTATAGTACCATCCTTTGTCAAAGCTTTCCAGCATATAACGATAATGTTTTTTTTGGGGAGCTGAATAACTTAATGCAGCAAACTCGAAGGTGATTGCGTTTAGGTTATGGGGCAATGTAAGGGTATTTGTCTCATTTATATTTTGTTGAAGAACGGAATTTTTATTTATTGGTACAGATTTCCCAAAGATCCGAAAATCAGTAAGTACTATTGGAGGTATATATGGATTGTTGCGGATATTTCCGGGGAAGAAGGCTAAAAGCCCTTTACTGCAACCAAAAAACAATTCTCCATTCTTGTCCTTTCCATAGCATCCTTCGCTGAAATCATTGTCCGGTAAACCATATATTTTATCATAGTTTCTAAAAGTTTCTTTTTGTGGGTCAAACCGGGACAAACCGTTTAAAGTACTTATCCAAAGTATTCCGGTATCATCTTCTACAATTCCATTAACACAATTATCGGATAATCCTTGTTTTTCGGAATAATGCGTAAATGTTTCGTTTTCTCTGTTATACCGGTACAATCCGTCCGTAACTCCTATCCACAATATTCCGGATCGGCTTTTATAAAGGACATTAATATCTCCGCCTTTTAATGATTTAGAGGTGTTAGGGTCCAAAAGATAATTTTCAAATGTCTCATTTTTGACATCAAATCGGCTTAGCACACCATCCGGACTTCCTATCCATATTTTGCCATCATGGTCCTGATAGGTACAATATACAATATCCCTCCCAAGACTTTTTGGATTAGCAGGATCATGCAAATAGTTAGTAAATTGTTCTGTTTCAGGATTAAAACGACTAAGTCCCCCGTATTGCCCCAACCATAAGTTACGGTTATTATCTTCCATGATGCAATAAATTTTATCTGATATCAGGCCGTTAGGATCGTCTTTTTTTGGAAGGTATTGTTTAAACAATCCGGACCGTTCATCAAACCTGGTTAGGCCTGCCTCCCATCCTCCAAGCCAAACACAGCCTCTGCTATCTTTATATATAGACCTAATACTTGCTCCTTTACCAAGCGAGTATTTATCGCCATGCCTGGGGATGTAATGTGTGGTTTTCCAGCTTTTTCGATCAATCCTGCTCAATGCACATGGAATATAACCTAACCATAAAATCCCGCCACTATCTATATGTAATGCACTTACCCTGCCTGGCAATAAACTATTGCGATTGCCTGATTTATTCCTGTAAAAACCAAATTGTTCTTTTTGAAAATTAACAATGTTAATTCCCCCTTTTTCTGTTCCTAACCACAATAAACCTTCCCTGTCCCTGTAAATAGAGGAAACATAATTATCAGAGAGTCCATCAGGATTTGTCTCATCTTGTTGAAAGAGATATTTAAACTTTTCTGTTTGCTTGTTAAAATAGCAGAGCCCTTTCTTTGATGATATCCAGAACCCTTGTTTCCTGTCATAAACAAGGTTACAGCTCCACAATCCGATAGCATCACATGGATATTCAGTAAGTTGCTCAGTCGCGGGATTATATTTTATCAGAGCGGCCGGGTTCCAGGCTAATATCCAAAAAATGCCAGCATCATCTTCAAATATATAATCTGCTGATAAAAGGCTCATTGTAGCAGGAGGACGAGTTATTTCCCCAGTTCGAGGATTCATGTGAAATAATCCTCGTTCGCCGGTAAACCAAATTTCCTTCCGTTTGTCCTCAATAACTTTGGTAATCTTGCCAATAGATTTGCCATCAGTATCTTTTATGAACCGGGTAAAGGTTTCAGTTGTCGGTTCAAATTTATTTAGTCCATTTCGGGTAGTGCCAAACCAAAAATTACCATAGCTATCCTGAACTATGCTCTCAACTGCATTGTCGCTGATACTGTTGGAATTGCCGGGGTGGTGCTGGTAGTGTGTAACATGCCCCGTAACAGGATTAATTTTGTTAACCCCGCCTGCAATGGTGCCAAGCCACAAATTGCCCTGATTGTCTTCAATCAGGTCTAAGATAAAATTATTGCTGATAGTATTTGGGTCATCGGGTTTGTTTTTATATACAACAAATGTGTAACCATCGTACCTGTTAAGCCCATCCTGAGTGGCAAACCACATAAACCCCCGGCGGTCCTGCAGAATTTCAAAAATATGGTTATGTGAAAGGCCGTCATCTATAGTAAGATGATCAATTCGCAAGTTGTTTTTCTGAGCCAATGAAATGCACGGAAACAAAAGGTAGATGAATGCAAAAATTAATATCTTATAAACTGTTGACATACAGCTAAAGTGATGTTTTTTCAAGTAAGTAAAATAAAAAGTTGCTCCTTTTCCAACTTCCCTCTTAGCCCATACCCGGCCTCCATGCCGGTGGACGATACCGGTAACAATAATCGAAACGATATTTAAAAAAGAATTAGTTTCCATTATGTACTTGTATAATAATATGTAGCTCCTTTGTCCACATTCTTCTCTGGCTTATATTTAACCTAATCCGATATTGTAAAATAGAAAGCTGCACCTTTTTCTACCTCACCTTCGGCCCACACTTCACCCCCATGCCTGTGAATAATTCTCAGTACGGTTGCTAAACCGATTCCAGTACCTTGAAATTCTTTGGAATCGTGCAATCTTTGAAATGTACCAAATAGCTTATTGGCATACCTCATGTCGAAACCGGCTCCATCATCGCGAATATAGTAAACTGTTTTCTCAGTTTGTTTTTGCATTCCAAATTCGATGTTTGCTTTCGGATGCTTGGATGTATATTTCCATGCGTTGCCTACAAGGTTTTCCAAAGCAATTCTTAATAGTCGGCTGTCTCCTTTTGTAATAATCCGTTCGGCAATACTGAATTTAACTTTTCTTTCCGGCTGGCTTTCCATGAGGGCTGTCGCAATTTCCTTCACAATTTTACTGAGATTAACATTCTGAATGTTAATTTCGGAGCGGTTAATTCGCGACAGGCTCAGCATATCGTCAATAATTTGAGACATACGCTGAACTGCAGAGCATATACGATGCAGATAGATTTTACCCTGAACATCAAGCTTGTCCTGATATTCTTCAAGAAGAACCTGGCTAAACCCGTCGATACCCCGTAAAGGAGCTCTCAGGTCGTGCGATACGGAATATGCAAAGGTTTCAAGTTCCTTATTCGCAGCCTGTAATTGAGAAGTTCGGTCTGCAACACGTTTTTCAAGTTCCTGATTTAATTTTCTGATAGTTTCCTCAGCTTGTTTCTGTTCGGTAATATCGCGCGATATTCCAACAATTCTGTAGCGGCCGTCCTTTCCACGAGACGAAATAAGTGTTGAATGAAAATATCTCTGCCCGGAAGGCAGCTTCAACACAACTTCTTCCTCTATTGCATGCCCGGCTTCGAGGCAATGCTGGTACTTTGCATTAACAACTTCAGCTATCTCTGGAGGTACAATTTCTTCCTGGGTTTTCCCAACCGATAACGATCGTGGAATTCCAGTGAGGCGCTCGAGTGCCGGGTTTACTTCTATGGTGCGGAATTTTCCCTCGTCGGTTACTTCAAGAAGATATAATCCGTCAATTACATTATTAAATATTTCGCGGTACCGCCATTCGCTTTCACGAAGAGCCTCATCGGCAAACCTGCGCTCAGTGATGTCCTGCACGGTACCTATAGATCGGATTGGCTTATCTCCGCTGTAAAAAGTTTCGCATTGTTCGTGAACATATTTTATACGACCATCGGGAAAGAGGAGACGATGATCTATTGAATAGGGGTACCGTGTTTCAAGAGAGTTTAAGTATGCTTTGTTTACAGCCTCCCGGTCATCGGGATGAATGGTGTCAAGAAATGCTTCGTAACTGGCTCCGAATTTTGCAGGGTCAATTTCAAAAATTTTGTAAATTTCATCGGTCCAGGTAAGAACGTTATTCATCAGGTCCAATTCCCAACTGCCTATATGGGCTATTCTTTGCGCCTCATTTAACCGGTGGGCCGTTTCTTTAATTCTTTTTTCTGATTTCTTCAGTTCTGTAATATCCTGGATAACACCAATTACCCGCAACGGATTACCCTGTTCGTCAGTTTGCAATTCAGCAATGGAGGTAATAATTTTAGTATCGGTCGAATGCTTTGGTATAATTTCAAATTCAAGATTATAAGGTTTTTTCTCGTTAATTAAATCAACCAATGCCTGATGCACCCATTCTCTGGCAGGTATACAGTTTTCAACCTCATCTGTGGTAAAGGAGTCCGATTCAGGATCAAAACCATAAATGCGTTTAGCTTCGTCGGATCCCCAGAAATGAGCAGTTTGAAGGTTATACTCCCAATTACCTGTGTGGCTTATAGCCTGTGCCATGCGGTATCGCCCTTCGTTTATGCTTAATGCTTCTTCAACAAGTTTACGTTCTGTAATATCTGTAACAATACCCTCAATTGCTACCGGATTGCCTTTTTCATCCTTCACCATTATATTCCGCTGGTAAAACCAACGAATTTCACCTGATTTATGAAAAACCTGGTACTCATAGGTGGGTGGCATTTCACCTTTTAAAAGTTTATTCCATAATTCTTCAAAATATTTACGCCAGGAGGGAAGAATTGCTTCGATGAATAGTGAAGGATTAGCATAGTATGCTTCAGGGGAATGTCCCAGCATATTGTAAACTGCCGGACTTACATATTCATATTTACCGTCAGGCAGTGACATTCTGTAAATAATATCTCGGGCATTTTCTGCCAGGCGCCTAAACCGGGCTTCACTTTGAAATAATTCTTCTTCTGCTTTTTTTCGTTTGGTTATATCAATAAAAGTAACAATTACCTGCTCAATTGATCCACTTTCATTAAAGACGGGATCGGCATTTACCAATGCCCAGATATTAATTCCTTTATTGAATTTATGAACGCCAACAATATAATCCCTTAATTCCTGCTGTGTTGAAAAAACTTTATTCGCAGGATAATCTTCGATGGGCATAATGCTGCCATCCTCACGGAAAAAATGCCAGGAAGGATCTGTTGTTGACCTGCCAAATAGCTGTTCTTCAGTTAAACCCAATAATTCCTGGGCTTTAGCATTGCATGTTACAATGTTTTTATCGGCTCCATGAACTACTACTGCCGCCTGAATTTTATGGATTAATGTGCGATATTTTTCTTCACTGGTTTTCAAAGATTCGTCAATCTTTTTGCGGTCAATCATTTCCCAGGCAAGATTAGCAAGTAACGACAGTGTCTCTACGTCTGTTTCGTTGTAGCAGGTTTCTTTATTTCCTACACCCATTATGGCTTTAATCTTGTCTCCCCTGAAAACAGGAATTAAAAGATCGCGAATTACTTTTGCGTGCCCTTCAGGCATTCCTTTCTTATGAGGCAACAAGGCGTAATCGTTGTGAATAACTGGTTTGCGGTGGTATATGCAATCAGTCCAAACTCCTGCTTCCAAAAGAGGATAGTGCAACCCTTTGCCTTCGGCTTTACAAAATTCGGTTTTTGTTTTGGTGGACCAGTTTTGAAGTGTAAGTGTTTTGGTTTCATCATCAAATAAATGAAGAAAACCAACATTACTATTGGTAAGCTTTTCGCCCTCGTTAATTGTTTCTTCCATTAATTCTTCCAGTGCATGTGTGGCTGCAAATTGCATAAGTTTCAAATGAGAGTCGTTAATGGCTAGGTTCCTGTCAAAATCGTCGGTGGGTATGTTTGTTGCATAAATAATTTCTTCTTCTTTACTCCAAAACCGATGAACAGGATTATCCTGAACTATTTGGCAGGTGGATCGCAATGGACAAACCCCATCACCTAACTTGTTCATCAAGTTATCCCGTTCAGTTTTTTCAAGGAGAACTCCTAAAATCTGAGATGCTTTGCCAAGAAGATCTTGTGTTGCAGTTTTTATCCGAGCACTTGTTTTTAACGAAACAAAACCGTAAGTCTTTGATTGTGTGCTGACTTCAAACTCCAAACTACAATCTTTGGTCTTGCTTAAAGCCCAGGAAAATTTACACTCACTAAAAATCGCATTAAGACTTTCAACAAAAAGCTGAGTTATTCTGTCTCTTTCCTTTTCCAAGGCTAAAGAGGCAATAATCAAAAATAAATTCTCTGCCAGGTTTTTCATTGTCAGTTCTTCTTAAACCGATGGTGTGAAGCAAGTCGTAATGGTTTACTAAATGAGTACTATGGCCGACCACCGGCATATATGATAATTAAGACCTTATTTCTGCAGTTTATCTTTTCAAAGCTGAGATAGCTAGAATTCAGAATAAAAAATGAATCTCTAAAGATTTAACATTAATGTACAGACTTTTTAACAAATAAACAAATTGAAAATTGGGTGATGAATTTATAATTTAAGGTATAAGGCCATGAACTTCAGGTAGGTATTATTTTTAAATTAGTTTCAGTTTTTTACAAAAAACAAAACGAGCTGAAAATCAGTATATTTTCAGCTCGTTTCATCTAAGTTCTTGATACTCTGCGGAGAGAGTGGGATTCGAACCCACGATACCCTTTTGGAGTATACACACTTTCCAGGCGTGCTCCTTCGACCACTCGGACATCTCTCCTTTATTACCCTTCTTCCTGAGAACGGAAATCCCCTGGAGGGGATTCGGGGGTCAAAAGCGTGGCAAAAATACAAAAATTATCCAATTATTCTGCATCGGCAAAACTTATTTCTCCACGTAATGGCTCATTCATGTACTTTATAATCTCGTTAGGATAGAAACCATTTCCCAACAGGAACATCAGCTTGGTTATGGCGGCTTCGGTAGTTATGTCGTATCCGCTGATTACGCCGGCTTTAAAAAGCTCAATTCCGGTTTGGTACTTACCCATATCAACAACGCCGGAGTTGCATTGTGTAACATTCACCACTATAATGCCTTTTTTAACGGCTTCGGCAATTTTGAGGGTAAACCATTCGTAATTGGGGGCATTTCCGGCGCCAAATGTTTCAATGATCAGGCCTTTCAGGCCTTTGATATTGATAAGGGCATCAACCACATTTTCGCGGATACCAGGAAAAATTTTCAGAATGGCTATATTTTTATCCAGTCTGGTGTGAATCTTAAGTTTTTCGTTGTTTTCGGGATAATGTATTATCGACTGGTTAAACCTGATATGTATCCCTGTTTGTGCTAGCGGCGGATAGTTGAACGATTTAAAGGCATTAAAATTCTCAGCACTGTTTTTGGTGGTTCTGTTACCTCGAAAAAGACTATTTTCGAAGTAGATACAAACCTCAGGAACAACGGGACGCCCGTTACGTTCTGCTGCTGCAATTTCAATGGATGTGATCAGGTTGTCTTTTCCATCGGTACGGAGCATGCCAATAGGAAGTTGAGAACCAGTTAAAATTACCGGCTTTTGCAGGTTTTCGAGCATAAAACTGAGGGCCGAAGCCGTATAGGCCATGGTATCGGTGCCGTGAAGAATCACGAAGCCATCATAGAAATCATAGTTGTCGTTAATAATTACAGCCAATTGCACCCACACATCAGGATTGATGTTCGACGAGTCCAACGGAGGATCAAACTGAATGGCCGATAGCTTATGTCCCAGCTTGCGAAGTTCGGGAACTTCGTTTTCTATCTGATGAAAGTTAAAAGGGTCGAGAATGCCGGTTTCAGGGTTCAGCATCATCCCGATGGTGCCTCCCGTGTAAATAATCAGTATCGACTTCTTACTTTCCATTGTATGCTGTTTTAAGCTTAAAAAGAGTTATTGCATTATTGGTGGTTATTTTTGCTACTTCCTCCATGGCGATTCCCTTAACTTCGGCCAGTTTCTGACAAACAAAGCTTACATAAGCGCTTTCGTTGCGCTCGCCGCGCTTGGGAACAGGGGTAAGGTATGGCGAATCGGTTTCCAGCACTATATGTTCCAGGGGAATGTGAGCAAGTACATCTTTCAGCTTTGCGTTTTTGTAAGTAAGTACTCCGCCTATGCCAAGCTTGAATCCTAGCTTGATAATCATATCGGCTTGCTCTTTTGGACCCGAAAACGCATGAAAAACCCCTGTTAAAGGTTTGCTTTTGTAATCTTTCAGCACATCCATAATGGGCTGAAACGAATCGCGACAATGAATTACTACCGGCAGATCCGATTGTAATGCAAAGTCGAGCTGAAACCGGAAAGCCTCCACTTGTTCGGCAATATGGGTTTTGTCCCAGTACAGGTCGATGCCAATTTCCCCAATGGCAATAAATTTTCCAGGTTCGAAATGGTTTAAAACTGCCTCCAGTTCTGCTATATAATCATTTTTTACAGAAGTAGGATGCATCCCAATCATCGGGAAACATGTATCTGGAAATTGCCTGCAAACCTTTAGCATAGGTTCAACCGACCCCAGATCGATATTTGGCAGGAGCATATACTTCACCCCTTGGTTTGTAGCCCGGGATATTGCCTGGGGCAGATCCGAGTCGAATTCCGGAAGGTAAAGATGGGTATGTGTGTCTATTAGTGTCATTCGGAAAGTCAATTAATCAGCCGGTAAACTTTACCAGGCAGACTCTTAATTAAACCCATAAACTCGAGTTTTAGCAACAGGGGCGAGATTTTACTCACAGGCTGGTCGGCACGGAGGCAAAGAATGTCAATCATCAGGTTGTTTTCTTCTGTAAGCAGGTTAACAATCTGTTGTTCTTCTTCTGTGAGGTTATGGAAAAGGGTCATCTGCTTTGGCTCGCTTTTGGCTACATCCCAGCCCATGATATATTCAAGGTCCTCAACCGACTCAAGCATGGCCGCTTTGTTTGTCTTAATAAGTTTGTTGCAGCCCCGCGACCATTCGTCAGTGGATTTTCCAGGATAAGCAAACACATCTCGGTTATAAGAGTTTGCCAGATCAGCAGTGATCAGAGCTCCGCCTTTCAGACCCGATTCAACCACAATGGTAGCATCGGCAAGGCCTGCTATTATTCTGTTTCGCTTCACAAAGTTATTGCGTTCGGGGGTAATATCGCTTGTAAAATCGGTAACCAAAGCACCGTTGTTTACTATTTCTTTTGCAGAATTACGATGTGCCGAGGGGTATAGTGTGGAAAGACCGTGTGCCAGAACAGCAATGGTGGTAACATTGTTTTTCAGCGCTGCACGGTGGGCGGCTATATCAATTCCATAAGCCAGACCGCTCACAATAATCAGATCGCTGTGCCGTGCAGCCATCTCGCTCACAAATCGGGAACAGAAATCCTTTCCATACTCGGTTGCGTTTCGGGTTCCAACAATGCTGATTATTTTTTCTTTATTAAAATCAGCATGGCCTTTGCTGAAAAGCATGATTGGCGCATCAGTACACTGCTTTAATCGGAAGGGATAATTCTCCTCCAGGTAGAAGTAATATTTGATTTCGTATTTTTTAATGAATTCAATCTCGGCTTCGGCTTTTTCAAGGTTTTGGCTGTTAACAATCACCTCGGCCAGAGATGTGCCAATCCCAGGGATTTTAAGCAGATTCTTCTTTTTTTCCTTAAATACTGCTTCGATACTACCTGTGTATGCGATAAGTTTTTTTGCCAGAATACTTCCTATGCCCGGAATCTGACTTATCCCGATCTTGTATTTTAAAAGATCGTCGGTAACGGCCGTAATATTATCGTACATTGCTGAGTTCGCGGGCAAGCTGGTCGACATCTTTCTTCTTTAAAATACTGATGCTGATAGGAGGATATTTGGCAACGCCTCTGGCTGTTCTCTGATAAATAATGAGGTATTTACGCAAACCACCCAGGGATTCTTTTATTTCGTGTTTCTGAAAGTCCTGCTTAAGGATTTCGAGAGAATTCTGCTCGCTCGACAGTGGCTTGAGAGAGTAATACCTGATGATTATTTTTGAAGAGTTATTATTGAAATAGAAGTAGTTAAAATCGCGGATATAGGTGAACGAATAATAAATAACGTAAAGAATGGAGGCTCCCAGGGCCATATGATTTCGTTCAATACCAATTGAAGGGTGAATGAATATTTTTGTAGTGTATAATAGTACCAAAAAAAGCACCAACAGAACCAAAAATCCGAGTTTACGAAGATGAATCCCGATGGTGCTTTTTTGAGTATCTATAATCATGACTTTATTTTTCTTCGTTTAAGTTCCTGAGTTATCAGCCTCAACTCCCGCCCGGTTTGACCAGCCACGGAAGTATTTTCTTCGGCACGGCGGATCAGGTATGGCAATACTTCCCGAACAGGTCCGTAAGGAATGTATTTTGCGACATTATAACCTGCACTTGCCAGGTTGAAGCTTAAATGATCGCTCATTCCAAGGAGTTGCGAGAAGAATATCCTGCTGTCTCCGGGTTGGAGTTTATTTTCGGCCATCAAATTTACAAGATATTCACAACTTTGCTCATTATGCGTACCGCAAAATAATGAAACGACATCAATATTTTCAACACATTCTTTCAGAGCACCGTTAAATCCTGAGTCGCTGCCAGCTTTATCGGGATAAATAGGAGAGGGGTAACCCATTTCGGCTGCACGACGGCGTTCACGCTCCATATAAGCGCCACGAACAAGTTTTACGCCGGGTTTATAGCCTTTAACACGAGCCTCGGCAATTAAGTTTTTAAGATAATCAAGACGGTCCCAACGATACATTTGAAGCGTAATGAATACGATGGCATTTTCTTTATTGTATTTCTCCATCAGTTCAACAGTGGTATCGTCAACTATTTTAAGGTATGAATGGTCTTCGGCATCAATCAGAATGCGGATGTTGTTTTCGTAAGCTTTTTTGCAGAGAATATCCAGGCGATTCTTAAAAGCGTCTATTTCTTTCTTTTCGTCATCGGTTAATATTTCGCCCGAGCTTGCCTTTACAAGCAGATGCTCTTTGCCTAGGGCCGAAGGCTTAAAAACGGTATATGCTATATTGTGATTTTTTACGGCCAGGTCAATAGAATGAGCTATTTCTTTCATTACATGCTGAAAGGCTTCCTCTGTTTCCTGTCCTTCGGACGAATAATCGAGAATGGACGAAACTTTGAATTTGGCCAGATTGTCAGCTAATGGAAGACATTTATCCAACGTTACAGCACCACAAAATTGTTTAAAAATGGTAGGTTTAATTGCCCAATCAATAGGCATATGAATTTTATTGCACAGGTTAATCATATGTTTCCCGGTCCTTACAAGCTTAGGCGAGGCAATCATACTAAACAGCCAGTAAGCTTTTTTTAACTCGGCATTGCTACGGTAAGCAAAAGCAATCTCAGTATTATCAAAATTAATCATGATGCTAAAAATTATTTGCTCAAAAATAGAACCGATGTTACATAGAAACACTGAAATTCATCAGGTGTAGAGTATGAAAGAAATCATGTCGGAACTATATTTTCACAAACTTCGCCTTACTTCTTACCGATTCTTTAAAGAAGTAGTTTAGAACAGACACCTGATAGGCATATAAGGTGTTTGCTACTGCCGAGCTATCGGTAAAGCTGAGATTTTTGCTATCTATTTCTTTTATAAGCTCTCCGTTGCGGTAAATTCGGTAAAACCATAGCTGGTTATCTAGTTTTTCTTTATTGTTGGGTTCAGTCCAATCCAGCTTAATCTTGTTTTCTGTAGTTATGGACGCATTAAAACTCTGAGTAGAGTCAGGGAGCCCATGAATTTCACCTTTTCTTTGGGCCAACAGCCACCAGGGCGGGTAGTTTCGTTTTTGGTGTGGTTCCACACATCGTGTCCAACGCCGGGGTATTCTGTATATCGAATATGGGTTCCACCGCTTTCCCTAACAAGATCGTACATATCCCTGTCGAGGTAGGCAGGAACTGTATAGTCGTTGCTTCCATGAAAAATCCACAGAGGAGTTTTAACAAGTAAAGGCGCAATTTGCGGATTACCGGCTCCACACTCGAGATAAGCGGCGGTGAACAGCCCTGGCTTTTTTTGCAGCACTCCGTAAATACCTATAGCTCCCATGGAGGTTCCGTGAATGTAAAAGCGACTGGCATCGAGGTTGAATGCTTTTTTGGCCAGATTCATCATTTCGTAAACTTTATCGATCATAGGAGCGCTTTCGGCACGCCAACTGCTCCCCCAGCCAGCCTCTTCTTCAACGGGACATTTCGGCGAAAGGACTATGCTTGGATCTTTGGATAGATATGGTTCGTTGTACCAGCGGAAATTCCACGATGTTGTATCGGTATGCCCGTGAAGGATCACGATCAGCGGATATTTACGGGAGGGATCGTAATTCTGAGGTACAAATACTCCACACCGGAATTTACCAATATACCAGTTTTGATATCCCCGGATTGCCGACATTTTATGGATTAAGAGCTCCTGATCGCTTTGTTTGTCGCACGATTGGATTGTAACTGTTATTAGAAGAAGAGCTAATAGTTTCAGGGTCATTTGACTTTTATTTTTACCAGTTGTCCTGGTACTATCTACTAAATACTAGATACTCAAAATAGATTCTACCCTATTACATGCTGCACCAATAAAAAATGTTACTGACTATCGGTTTGATTACATGTACACAGTGATGAGCACTTGCTTGTTAAAGGCTCTTTAATTGTTATATTTTCCTAGAAGCAAATAGATTCTTCACTTCGTTCAGAATGACAATAAGTTGATGATAGTTGGTAGATGGGGAATTTAGCGGCACAGCCGCTAAATCCCCCATCTACCTCTAAAAATCCAGACTGTAGTCATTCCGAATAGAAGGAACTGGAATGAGGAATCTTATATTGATAACTTTTACATGCATATACCCCGATAGTCATTAAAATATATTAATTTTTCGGTGTTTTTTGTCACAAATTCTGTTGTATCCCGACTAACAATAAAAAGCCGTTTTGAATTCTTTCGACAAGCTTTATTCCGAAAATTACCATAAGGTATACCGTGTTGCGCTGAAGATTTCGGGCAATGCCGAAAATGCCATGGATATTGTTCAGGAAGTATTTTTAAGTCTTTTCGATAAGCTGCAAAATGGAAGTGAGATTATTTATCCTGGAACCTGGTTGTATAAAGTTACGGTGAATAAATGTT
The DNA here is from genome assembly GCA_023429135.1 of Bacteroidota bacterium. Classification (GTDB taxonomy): domain Bacteria; phylum Bacteroidota; class Bacteroidia; order Bacteroidales; family JAAUTT01; genus JAAUTT01. The sequence goes on from JAEYWD010000124.1 coordinate 150,806, forward strand.
ACGACGGGTTGCGGAAGCAAAAGCGGTTTGTAGCCCTGGAAATAGCATCAAACAGCGAGTTTCAGGAAGAAGGCGTTGAAATTCAGGAAACCCGGCAAATTGTTGAGAAAGCTCTTTTTGAGCTTCATCCGCGCGAAAGGGTGTTAATGGTACTCTATAGTGAAGGGCTCTCTTACAAAGAAATTTCGGAGGCATCGGGAGTAAAACTTCAATCAGTTGGGAAGACAATATCAAGAATTTTGGAAAAATTGGAGAGAAAGCTAAAAAGGTTAAACGATGATATGTATTAAAGCAGAATTAATTCAGAAATATATTGATAAGGAAACTACTGTGCAGGAAAGCCTCTTTATTGAGGAACATCTGAAACATTGCGAAACCTGCAGACAAAAGGTGGAAGCCCGCAGAAAGCTTGCAAAATTCGTTGTGAACTCGGTTAATAATCTGGTACAGAATCACGAGAGCGTACCTGCATTTGTTCCTGTGAGAAAAATACCGGGAAGCAGGTTTTGGATTAAAAAAAGGATAATATACGGTTTATCTGCAGCATGTGTGCTTCTGCTTGTAATGTTTACGATTATCAGAACTCGTAACAGTGAACCGTGGCATGTTAACATTGTGAATACAATTGGTCCTGAGGTGGATGCTAACAAACCGATTACTCAACAGGAAATGATCATTAATATAATTGACCAGGAAGGAAACGTAACGGAATTAAAGCTTGAGTAGGATTTACTCATCAAATAAGGTAAATTTTAAAATATACAGCTATGAGAAACATTATTTTAATTGCATTGCTTACAATAGGCTCATCGGTTTCGGCTCAGAAGCTGATGGACATATATAAAAAGGGCTCGGTACGGTTAATTCCCGATAATACTTATGCCAATGGAAACGACTGGAATAAGGTTTTTGCAACTTATTGGGATACCCTCTATGGTAAACCAATGGGTAACAGAAAATCCCTTCTTATTTTGCCCGATGGATCGGTGGTTGTAAACCACGCTTATAAAAATTATTTTACAAGATTTTCTCCATCCGGAAAATTCGAAAAGGAATTCGGATTCAAAAACAGCAAGGGTGTTCAAATTAAAAAGGTGAACAACATTAGCGGGATTATCAACAATACGTTCTATACAGGGCTTGACAATATGGGTAATATGGTTTGCGCTGACTTTAACGGCAACTATGTCAAAACTCTCAAATTGAATTATATGACCTCCCAGATAATTACTTTGCCAAATAACAAAATTGCAGTTGTTGGCTGGGTAATCTGGGCAACCAAATTCCGCGATTTTGTTGCCATAGTTGACTATAATACAAACGAGGAAAAGGTAATTTGGGAATACTTTACCGAGCGATGCGATGAGAACAAACAATGCAAATTGTTTAACTACAGCTATTTCTTTAAAGAGAGAGGCGGTTTTTCAATTAGTACCATGCCTTTTTCCCGAACAACAGGGATAAGTGCCCGTCCTCAGATTGCCGCCATTGGCGATAAATTACTGATAGCTCTTCCATCGGAGGGTAGAATTATGGTTTATAATCTGGAAGGGAAACAACTATCTACAAGTAATATTAGTTGGGCAACGAATTATGTATCAGTTGAAGAGCAAAAAGAAATTCAGCAGAGATACATCGATAAATTCAAGCAAAACAGCCGTTTTTTTTGGGCGAATAACATTTCGGAAGATGAAATTGATTTAGCACATCAGACTATTTTGGGTCAAATGCAAGCCGATATGACCAAAATAAAAGATCCCATCCCAATTCCAACTTTTTCAACAATTCTAAAGGACTCCGACGGGAATTTGTTGTTCTTCGAATTTCCCAAAGAGGAAAACAACAATAAATTTAACGTTTGGATATACGAAAACGGCGGTAAGTTTGTATGTCAGAGCAGCTTTGTTTGCGACGATTATAATCTTGAAATCAACCCCTCGAAAATGGTTTTCCACAAAGGATATATTTATGGCCTGCAGCATGCAAAAAATGCAACTGGCGTACCCTTAAGACTTGTAAGGTTTAAAATCGGTAATTGAAAAGAATTATGTAATCTGTATTACTACCATCAAAACTTTTACTGACGACTGTCAAATTAATAATTCAACTTTCGTACCCTCCTCACCCTTCTCTTTTTAGGAGAAGGGCAGGGGATGAGGTTAAATTAATTCAGCAAATTCTGTTTTATAAATTCAATAGTGGAGTAAAATAAAAAGTCCTGGTTGTTTTTCTTTCCAAAGCCATGGCCTTCGTCATTGGCCATCAGATACCATACTTTTCCGCCATTATTTCGTATTTTTTCAACCATTTGCTGGGCTTCGGTATAGGGAACACGCGGGTCGTTCTTTCCCTGAACGATAAATATGGGTTTGGTAATTTTCTCCACATTGTTCAGTGGCGCAATTTTCTCGAAAAAGGCTGCCATGGCCGGATCACGTTCATCGCCATATTCCACACGGCGTAAATCGCGGCGGTAGCTTTCGGTATTTTTCAAAAATGTGTTAAAGTTCGAAATTCCTACAACATCGAGCGAGCATCTTATTTTATCGTTATAGTGGAAGGCGCAGGCCAGGGTCATATAACCTCCGTAACTTCCACCGGTTATCATAATGCGGCTGGCATCGAGGTTGGGCTGTTGTGCAATCCAGTCTATCAGGGCGCCAACGTCTTTTACCGATTCTTCGCGTTTAAAGCCATTATCCATATCGGTAAATGTTTTTCCAAACCCTGTAGAACCGCGAACATTCGGGAATACAATGCAAATACCCAACTCCTGCAGGTAATAATTGTTCCTACCTATAAAACCGGGTCGGGATTGACCTTCCGGGCCACCGTGAATATTTATGATAACAGGTCGTTTACCAGTAAATTTTTTGTCGGGAGGATACATAAATCCGCTTATCTCAAGTCCGTCGAAACTTTTCCATTTAATAAGCTGTGGAGCTTGGATACGTGAGGCATCTATTCCGCCAAGTTCGCTTTCGGTCCATCTGGTTAGCTGATTGTTGGAGGTGTTCCACTCATAAATATCGCTGCTGGAATTGGATGAGGCGTAAGAAAATCCAAGTGAAATATTGTTTTTATGCCATTCAAGGCCGCCAATTAAGCCAGTAGGAATTGAACTTACCGGGGTGTACTTACCGGTCTTGGTATTCATAATGTACAGTTTGGAAATTCCCATTTCATTGGCTACAAATGCGATCTTCTGTTCATCTTCCGAAACATCCAGGGAGGTAATATCCCAGTTAATATCGGGTGTGAGTATGTTTAATTTTTTAGTTTGAAAGTTATAAAAGGCAAGTTTGTTAAATTCACTTCCACTGGTTGTTAACAGATACATGCCGCGATTATCTTTGGTGAGTAACACTGCGTTATAAACGGTCCGTTCGTCGACTGTCGGCAGTACTCTGCTCTTTTCTCCTGTTTTTGTATTGAAAGTCCAGATCCGTGATTCGTTTACTGAAATGTGCTCATTGAGCAGTATAATGCTTTCATCATCGCTACCATCGGCAATACCCCAACCACCGCCTGTTAGTTCTACTACCAGTTTGTCGGTGGCCTTATCAAGAGGGTTTATTACGTAAACATCGCGATCGGCTCCATTCCGGCGGGTCGATGAATATAATATCTTTTCGCCCTTTTTATTCCATACAATGCCTCCATTTTGCGATTTCCCGCCATCAGTAAGCAAAGTAAGACTTCCGTTTTCGAAACTAAAGCGGTAAATCTGACCAAATTCGTTTCCTCCGATATCTTTTCCTAATAAAAGATATTTGCCAGCATTGGGTTCAAAAGTTGCCGACCCGATAGGCTCAATTTCGTAGGTCAATTGTTTGCGGGCACCTCCTGCCATCTTTACATAATGCAGTTGTGGCGTATTGGCGAAACGGGTAGATATAACCATTTCTTTTTTTACCGGATGCCATTCGGCCAGGCCTGCAGCGCGAGCCTCCGTATATGGTTTTACTTCCTGGACAATGGTGGCTGGAATAGAAGGCAAACCTTCGGCGACAAGATTATCGGCCACAGGTAAAACTTGCGGTTGATTCTGTGCCACCGCAGAGCATAGTGATACAGTAATAACCGCCAGCGTTGTAGATAGATGTTTCATGTTTAGTATTTTAAGTTTATGTTTTGAAACCTTAAGTTTCATAGATCTTGTTTCAGATGAAAACAGTCCATTCAAATCAATTGTTTGAAATGTATTAAATAATATAATAGAACGCAATATCTGTTTTCCGGCTGGACTAAACCTTTGTTTTAAGGATTAGTTTTAAATTGCAAAAAAATAAAGTTTGCGACATCTTCTTCACTTGTATGTTATTCTGATTTTTCTCTCCGGAGGACTTTCCTTTTGGTTTCTTGTTTATTATGAAGGGCGGGAAGTTCCCGGGTTTTCAGTTATGGAAAATTCAGGTTCAGTATCTAAGCCTTTCATTGAGAAAAAAGATACTGCCACCATTATAATACCATTGAAGCGGATAGGGAAACTTTATTTGATTGAAGCCAATATTGATGGGGTAGCAGGAAATCTCGTTTTCGATACCGGCGCTTCAGGTCTGGTGTTAAATGAGACCTATTTTCGTCATTATGTCAGCTTTGGCGAGCACAACTCAAGGGGTATTACAGGTAATGTTGCAAACAACGAACGTATTACGGCTGATAACATGACCGTTGGTCCTCTCAAATTCCGGAAAGCAATGGCAAATATGGCAAATCTGGGGCATATCGAGAACCGCCGTGGAATAAAAGTTCTGGGATTATTCGGTTTTGAACTGATTCGACAGTATGAGATCCAGATTGATTACTCCCATAACCAGCTTCGTTTATATCCCATCGATAAAAAAGGAGAACCATTGAACCCTGCAATTGAGTTTAAAGCCGATTACATTCAGAAAATAGAGGAAAATCGCAATATCATGTTTATCAAGGGCTCTGTTGGTGGGAAACTTCTACGATTTTGTTTTGATACGGGCGCTGAAACCAATGTACTTTCTACGGATTTACCCAAATCGGTTTTACAGACTGTTTCCATTACCCGCACCTCAAAACTCAGAGGAGCAGGATCATCATACACCGATGTAATTTATGGGCGCATGAACGATTTTGCTTATGGCGACACTGCATTTACCGGTATGGAAACGGTGATAACATATCTCGACCACCTGAACGAATCGTACGGAACGATGATTGACGGAATGGTTGGCTTCGATTTTATATCCAAAGGTACTTTTTGTATTAATTTTGTAAAACGACAAATGGGAATTGCTTACTTAAAAACTGAAGATCAATGAAACAGGTAAGATTCATATTGTTTCTTGTTCTTACATTCTTTTCGGCGCAGTTGTGTGCACAGATTGACCCTTCGTCCATTGCACGTGTGGAAGAAGGAAAGGTGATCTATCTGCTTGACCTGGACTGGTCCGACGTTCAAAAGAAACAAGTAATTCTGCTGTTCGATCTCGACTCCACCCTTTGGCAGAAGCTGAGCTCCGGTGCTCCTGAAATAATGCTCGACAGCGCTATGTGGCACGTCCGTAAACTGACCCGGACTAAAGTAGAGCTTTCCAAACCATTGGAACGGAAACCCGCAGCACATCTCAATAAATTCGACATATTACTTGGCGCGGATAATCTAAAGACGCCTCCGGGATATGTGGATCAGGAAAAGGTAATTTACGGATTTAATAGCTTTAGTCGGAACAATGTTTACAGGTACAACAAAGGGATTGTGCAGTTTTTCCTTCCGGGAAACACGAGGGCTAAAAAAGTTTTTATTGCCGGTTCGTTTAACGAATGGGCACCTCAAAAAACTGCCATGCAGAAGGTAGATTCAGGATGGATTGTCAAAATAGCCTTAAAACCAGGAAAGTACTACTATAAATATATATTGGACGGACATTGGATTACCGATCCTAACAACCGGTTTGAGGAAAACGACGGCATGGGAAATATAAACTCGGTGCTTTATCTTCCCAACTTTCAGTTTAAACTGGAAAATTATAAGGATGCTAAAAAGGTCGTGGTGGCTGGCACTTTCAACAACTGGAACCGTGCCGAACTGCGAATGCGCCGCACTGCTGATGGGTGGACGCTGCCGTTATATCTCAAGGATGGGACTTATTCATATAAATTTCTGGTGGACGACCAATGGATTACCGATCCTGGCAATGAAACCACCAGGAAGGACCTTCAGGGAAATCAGAACTCGGTGATTGCAAAAGGCGATGAACATATTTTTCATTTGAAAGGATTTGAACAGGCTCGTCAGGTAATACTTGCCGGTAATTTTAATAACTGGAAGACAAACGATTTGCCCATGAATAGAGTTGCCGGGGGATGGGAACTTCCATACCGTTTCGCACCGGGGAATTACGAATATAAATTTATTGTGGATGGTCGCTGGATGCCCGATCCGGCAAACCCTTATACAATAGGCGAAAGCGACCTTACTAATTCGGTATTGGCCTATAAAGCCAATTATACTTTTAAACTGAGTGGCTTTTCAAATGCCCGCCGGGTAATTGTTACAGGAAGTTTCCTGGATTGGAATCCCGAAGGTTACAAAATGATAAAAAAGGACGGTGTTTGGACTTTCCCTGTTTATCTCAACAAGGGCAAGCATCTCTATAAATTTATTGTGGATGGCAAATGGATCCTTGATCCCGGCAACAAACTCTGGGAACAAAATGAGTTTGGAACCGGCAATTCGGTGCTTTGGGTTGAATAGAAAAGTTTCAGGAAATTACTAAATTTGAAACTTATTAGAAGGAAATTATGAAGCAATTAACATACAGAGTTTTGCTAAACAGAGAACCGGAAGGAGGTTACACTGCAAATGTTCCCACCCTGCCAGGATGTATAACTTATGGAGAAACTATTGATGAGGCTATTTCGATGGCCCGTGAAGCAATTGAGTTATATGTTGAAAGTTTGATAGCTCATGGGGAGCCTGTACCCGATGAAACCAACACCTTAGAATATTCAATTACTCTTAATGCATCCGCATGAGTAATATTCCTTCACTTACTCCTAAAGATATTGTTAGAATCTTAAAACAGAAGGGATTTATACTGGATCGAACTAAAGGCAGTCATCAGATCTGGTTACATCCTGTTACACGAAAAAGGGTAATTGTACCTATGCATAATATAGATATACCCAAAAGAACTTTGTATGCTATTTTAAAACAGGCAGGGTTAGATAAGAATGAGATATAACCTTGGGAATATCCATTTTCCCAAGGTTGTAGGAGAGAATTATCCTTTCTTAATCAGCGGTTTTCCCATTCCCAAAAGAGTTTTACCAGCCAATTCGTTCAGAACGATACCTGCCAGCATATACCATGCACCCAGGGCACAAAGAATTAAAACATAACCGGCAACCACGTTTAACACCGGAAAACCGAAGTGCCCTAAATCTAACAACAAAAATCCTATTATCAAAAGCGTAAAAGTGATGAACATAGCCGAATGAATCCGCATAGAGCCAATCCAGAAAATAATGGTAAGCAGAGTCCAGGCTACTAAGTAAATGCCTACATCGGTTCCCGATGAAACGTATACTTCAAAATGGTTCAACATCCAGATAATTCCAAGACCAATCCAGAATGCTCCATAGCTTGTAAATACCGCATAGCCAAAGTTGTTACCGGTTTTTTGCTCCATCAAACCTGCAATAAATTGTGCAAGGCCACCAAAAATAAAACCCATCGCCACCACCGGGCCCATTCCACAAATACCAATGTTGTGGAATTGTAATAAAAGTGTTGTTAAGCCGAACCCGGCAAGACCGACTACCGCCGGATTTCCTGTTTTTTCGTTACTCATTTTAATTTTCTTTTAATGTCGCGCGCAAAAATAGTTAAATCAGTGAGACTATAATTTTGAGTAACAAAATTATTTAGTCGAACTGATCCCGAGCTGAGTCGAGGGATCTCTGGGTAATCTTATCACTAGCTTAGAATGATTTTAATTAAGTTAGTAGTAAGTCGTAAGCAGTCGGATAGGAATGTTCTTAAGGATTAACCCGTAACCCGCATGACAACTCGTAACCCAAACCCCGTAACAATAATCCAATTATTATCCGTACCTTCGCGCACTTAAATAAGTGATCGACCTACCTCTTTCCCTTCTTTAAATATTTTTTTACTTAAAAATTTTACATGTCATTTGAAAATTTAAAATTAATCGAGCCTATCCTCAGGGCTTTAAAGAACGAAGGATATACACAGCCAACACCAATTCAGGAACAAGCAATACCAATAGTACTAAGCAAAAAAGATCTTTTAGGTTGCGCACAGACAGGAACAGGCAAAACAGCAGCTTTTGCAATTCCAATTCTTCAGATATTGCATCAGGATAATATCGGAAAAACGTTGCATCGTACTATTAAAGCATTAATATTAACGCCTACCCGTGAGCTAGCCATTCAGATCGGCGAAAGCTTTACAGCCTATGGAAAACACACTGGAGTGAAGCACACTGTAATTTTTGGCGGCGTTTCACAAAAAGCACAAACTGATGCTTTACGCACCGGTGTTGATGTTTTGATTGCAACTCCGGGACGTTTGCTCGATCTTATGAACCAAAAATATATTCATTTGCATCATATCTCAATGTTTGTGCTCGACGAAGCCGACCGTATGCTCGATATGGGATTTATTCACGATATCAAAAAGGTAATCGCAAAACTGCCAACCCGACGTCAGTCGTTGTTTTTCTCGGCTACCATGCCTCCCGAAATTTCGAAACTTGCCGATACCATCCTTTCCAATCCCGAAAAAGTGGCTGTAACACCCGTATCGTCCACTGTAGATTCTATAAGACAGGAAATGTATTTTGTCGATAAGAAAGATAAAAAATCGCTTTTAATCCATTTGTTGAAGGATGCAGGCATTGTTACTGCCCTGGTTTTTACCCGCACCAAACACGGAGCCGATAAGGTGGCGAAAGATTTACTGAGAGCCGGAATTAAGGCCGAAGCTATTCACGGCAATAAGTCGCAGAATGCTCGCCAGCGGGCATTGAAGAATTTCAAATCGAAGGAAACAAGAGTACTTGTGGCTACTGATATTGCAGCACGGGGCATCGATGTTGAAGAGCTGTCGCATGTAATAAACTTCGAACTGCCGAATGTTCCTGAGACTTACGTTCACAGGATTGGTCGTACTGGCCGTGCTGGATTAAGCGGTGTTGCTATTTCATTTTGCGATGCTGAAGAAAAAGCTTTTCTGAAAGATATTCATAAGCTTATTGCGAAGTCGATCCCCGTTATAGAGGATCAGCCTTATCATCTGGATATTCCTGAAAATGTAAGGATTGAACCAAAGCAAAAAACGCAGTCCAGACCTATGCCAAAGAGGCCCTTTCAGAGATCAGATAAAAGACCCTTTGCCAAACAGGGGTTCTCAGGCCGAAGAGCGAATTAGGTTCTTGTTTTCACTGATATAAATCTATACTCCAGCCCGGTTACCGATCAAATGACCCCATTGAATTTGGTAACCATGAAGACGTGAAATGGGCTATGGTGACAAATAATTCGGGTTACGGGATTTTAGTAAAATGATACAAGTATCCTGCAGGGTTCATCCTTACCTTACAATGATGAAGAAATGGAAAAGGTTGAATACTATATTGATCTTCCCAAAGCACCAAAACAGTTCTGTGTGTGAGTCATCTTACCTTGGGAGTTGGTTCGAATGGTTGCGTCCCCAACCTCTTCCACAATATATGGTATATGCAAAATCTACTTCATTTTCATACGAAATTCATTTTATTAAATAATTGAAGCCAGGCGTTTAGTTTATAGGCATAACAGCGGGTCGACAGACCACGTTCAACCCTGATCTTTTAAAATTTGTCTGTGGTCTGTGGCCAAAACTATTTTTTAAGAGCCTAATTCAATTAAATAAAAAATAGCTTATCTGTTTCGAAAAATTTGGTGAGTAGTTTCATAAACGGGCGTGTCATATTTTAAAAGAATTGATATTGCCCGTTTAATTTTTACGAAACAACAACTGAAATGAAAAATGTACCGGCCCGTTTTGCTTTGCTCGAAAAAATCTATAATCTCACAAAATAAACCAGAATGAAAAAAAATACAATCGTAGCTCTGCTGTTAATGATATCAGCTTTGGTCCATGCTCAAAGACCCCTCACCAGGTATGTAAATCCATTTCTGGGAACTGCCACTTTATGGGACAGTATCGATCTAGGTTACAAACCTACCGGCAGGTCATGGGGAGCCGAGGTATTCCCCGGAGCTTCACTGCCCAATGCCATGGTACAGGTAACTCCTGTAACCCAGTTTGGTAGCGGATCGGGTTACCAGTATGAGGATACAGTAATTTTTGCCTTTTTTCATACAAGTATGGGGCATTGGAATCTGGGGCATGTACCCGTTCTACCCTTTACAGGAGAAATTACGGCCAATAATTACCATTCCGGCTACAGTCATAGTAAAGAGTCGGCCAGTCCCGGTTATTACCAGGTTTACCTTAATCGGTACGACATTAATGCCGAAATGACCTCCACGTTGCGCTGTGCTTATCACAAATTCACCTTTAAACCTAAGGCCGAAAAGAAGCTGTTGCTCAACCTGTCGCGCACAAACAGCAGGCGACCGGGCGTGCGATTCACCTTCAAACAGGTAGGCGAAAATACGTTTTCAGGTTCTCAGGGCACTGGCGAAGTGATATACTTTTACGCTGTGTCCAATCACAAAATTGAAAGTACTGATTCTGTAATAAACAACAGAGAAAAGCTCACCATTATTAATTTTGCAGGCAAAAAGGGGCCGCTGGAGTTGAAGATTGGTTTTTCGTTTGTAAGTGTTGAAAAGGCCAAGAAAAACCTGGAAGCTGAAATGATGAAAAAATCTTTCGCACAGGTACTCGGAGAAGCTGATAAAACATGGGAAATCCTTTTATCGAAAATACAGGTAAGTGGCGGAACCGAAAAGGAAAAACGTACGTTTTACTCGTGCCTGTACCGCTCGTTTTTGTGGCCTGCCCTCCGCAGCGATGTGGATGGCGATTTTACCGATCAACGCCACAATGTAGTCAACACCGGGTATCATTATTATACCACTCCTGCATTATGGGATGATTATAGAAATAAACTGATATTATTGGGTATGATATCCCCTAGGGTAACTAACGATGTTATCAGTTCCATGGTTAACCGGGCAAAAATTACTGGTTATCTGCCCACCTATTTCCACGGCGATCATGCCTCACCTTTTATTACAGGTTCGTATCTGCGTGGGTTGCGTGGCTATAACGTCGACAGTGCCTATTACTATATGCTGCGTAATGCTACGGTTGAAGACCCTACACCTTTGGCTCCGAATAAAGTAAGACCTTACCTCAACGAATATATCCAAAGAGGATGGATTGCCGAAAATCGGGTTCCAAATCCTACTACTGAAACCGAAGTTGACCAGGCAAAAGCATCGGTTACAAAAACCCAGGAATATGCTTACGATGATTATGCTGTGGCGCTCCTGGCAAAGGAACTTGGCGATATGGATAACTATCGTATGTTGATGGAGCGAACTAGCAACTGGAAAAATCTTTTCGACCCTTCTACAGGCTTTATGCGCGGCCGACATGAAAACGGCGATTGGGTAACTCCATTTCATCCCGATTACCCTTATTATGTTTTTATGTATCGCGAAGCAACAGGCTGGCAAACGACTTTTTTTGCTCCTCATGATCCAACAGGTCTCGTAAAGCTATTTCCAGACCAGAATGCTTTCGAGCAAAAGCTTGATTCGCTGTTTACCATTCCGTGGGGAGGGTATCAAGCAGCTAATTTTACCACCTTTATAGGACAGTATTGTCATGGTAACCAGCCTAATCACGGTATACCTTACATGTATTATTTTGTAGGTAAACAGGAAAAGGCCCAGGCTGTAATAGATACCATTATGAACCATTACTACAATATGGGCAAAGAAGGCCTTTCATATGCCGGTATGGACGATTCAGGCGGACTGTCGGCCTGGTACGTGTTTAATGCAATCGGACTATATACATTTTCGCCAGCGGACCCGGAATACATTGTTACAGTTCCCATTTTTGACCGCGTTATTTTTGATATGGGTGGCACTCCGTTTACAATCAGGAAAATTAATAATGGAAGAAAGATCAGCGACGTTACTTACAATGGACAAAAGATCGATGGCTATTTTGTGAAGCACGATGATTTGAAAGAAGGCAAAGAACTGGTGATAACCACCGAATAAAATAGAAACAAAAAACAGGAGGCTGTGTGTAAAGTAAATAATATGGATTCAGCTTATTGTCAAAGACTTAAAGGAAATTGTTTGTTAAGATTTTATTTCTTAGTGATTTCCTTGTAAGTTTTTCTTTGTGGCTCAAAATACTTTTCACACAGCCTTGGTATGATATTCTAACTCTCCAACTGCGCCAGACTTGCTCTTATTTCCTCATCGGTAACTTCATGATCTTCCAGATTGCCGGCCAGGTATTGGTCGTAAGCGGTAAGGTCTATTACGCCATTTCCTGAGAGGTTGAAAAGAATATTTTTCGCTTTTCCTTCAATTTTGGCTTGCTGAGCTTCGCGTATGGCAACTGCAATGGCGTGGGTCGATTCAGGAGCCGGTATAATGCCTTCAGTGCGGGCAAACAGAATTCCTGCTTCGAAGCTTTCGAGCTGTTTTACGCTTTGGGCTTCCATCAGCTTGTCCTTCAATAACTGGCTCACAATGCTGCCGGCGCCATGGTAACGTAAACCACCTGCATGGATGTTATCTGGAATAAAATTATGTCCTAAAGTATACATGGGCAGCAATGGCGTTAACCCCACTGTATCGCCAAAATCGTACTGAAAGCGTCCCCGTGTGAGTTTGGGGCACGATGCAGGTTCTGCTGCTATTACCCTGGACTTTCTTCCCTGGGTGAAGTTGTATTGCAGGAACGGAAATGAAATGCCGGCAAAGTTTGAGCCTCCGCCAAAACATCCGATTACGATATCCGGATAATCTCCCGTCATTTCCATTTGTTTTAGGGCTTCAAGGCCAATAACCGTCTGGTGTAATAACACGTGGTTCAGTACCGACCCAAGCGAATATTTGGTATTTTCGTCCTTGGCAGCCATTTCAACAGCTTCGGAGATGGCTATGCCCAAACTTCCGGGAGTGTCGGGGAATTCAGCCAATATTTTACGGCCTGCTTCGGTAAGGCTACTTGGGGAAGCAACCACATCGGCGCCCCAGGTGTTCATCATCATTTTGCGGTATGGTTTCTGATGATAGCTTACCTTCACCATAAATATTTTCAGATCGATTCCGAAATGCTGTGTGGCAAAGCTCAATGCGCTCCCCCACTGACCAGCTCCGGTTTCGGTGGTAATTCTTTTTACACCTTCCTTGAAATTATAATATGCCTGAGGAATGGCTGTATTGGGTTTGTGCGATCCCGCAGGACTCACCCCTTCGTTCTTAAAATATATTTTTGCTGGCGTTCCTAATGCTTTTTCAAGCTGATAAGCACGGATTAGCGGGGTAGGGCGCCAAATTTTGTAAAGATCCTGAACCTCTTCCGGTATTTCAATCCACTTTTCAGTCGAAACTTCCTGCTTGATCAGTTCCATTGGGAATAACGGAGCAAGCATTTCTGGACCGATAGGTTGTTTGGTGCCTGGATGTAACGGAGGCATAGGTTTATTAGGCATATCGGCCATAATGTTATACCAGTGAGTGGGCATCTCATTTTCGTTCAGATAGATCTTCTTACTATTCATTGGGCAGTTAATTATTAGGTTGAAAATATAATTAGTCGATAGCAATTAGTCCATAGTCTATAGCCAATACAAAAATGTATTTATCTGGACTATGGACCATTGACTATGGACTAACATTAAATACTATTCAAATACTTATTTACCGCAGCGGCAGCCTGACGTCCGGAGTAGATAGCTCTTACCACCAGACTGGCTCCCGAAACGGTATCGCCGGCAGCAAATACTTTGGGTACTGAGGTCTGGAAGTTGTCAATCTTCACATTTCCGCGGGCATCGTATTCGCATCCCAGATCGTCGAGTAAACCTGTATGGGTGCAGTGTACAAAACCCATCGAAAGTAAAACAAGCTGAGCTGGTATGACATGCTTGGTACCTTCAACCTCAATCATGCTCATTTTTCCGGTATTATCCTTCAACCATTTTACTTCAACTACTTCAACACCTGTTACTGAACCGTTTTCGCCGATGAAACGCTTGGTTGCGAGACTCCATTTGCGGTTACAACCTTCTTCGTGCGAACTGGAAGTTTTTAATATTGTAGGATAGAATGGCCATGGAGTTTCTGAATTCTTATGTTCCGGTGGTTTTGGCAATATTTCAATCTGAGTAATATTGCGTGCTCCCTGACGAACTGATGTTCCAACACAGTCCGATCCGGTATCTCCACCTCCAATTACAAGCACATCTTTATTTTTTGCAAGAAGTCTTTCTTCGTCACTGAATTGTTTGCCATTTACCACACGGTTTTGCTGGGTAAGAAAATCCATAGCAAAGTGAATCCCCTTTAAATCTCGTCCTTCGGCGGGAAGATCACGGGGAACCATGGCGCCTACGGTGAGGCATACGGCATCGAATTTTTCAAGAAGTTCTGCTGCCGATATATCTTTGCCAACTTCGGTGCTGGTCTGGAAAATCAGACCTTCAGCTTCCAGAACTTTCAAACGACGGTCAATTACCTGTTTCGAAAGCTTGAAATCGGGGATACCAAAACGCAGCAAACCACCTATCGCCTCATCTCTTTCAAAGAGAGTAACGGTATGACCGGCTCTGTTTAGCAGCGTAGCGGCTTGCAGACCGGCAGGTCCCGAGCCGATTACTGCAACTTTTTTGCCTGTCCGGAACTTGGGTGGCTGTGGTTTGATAAAACCATCGGCAAAAGCGCGTTCTACAATGGAGGCTTCGTTTTCACGAATGGTCACCGGAGCATCATGCAAATTGAGTGTACACGATTTTTCGCATGGGGCCGGACAAATACGACCGGTAAATTCCGGAAAATCGTTTGTGGAATGAAGCAGCTCACTGGCTTTTTTCCATTCGCCACGGTATAATAAATCCTGCCATTCGGGAATAATACTTTTCACGGGACATGCCCAGTTGCAATAAGGAACACCACAGTCCATACAACGCGATGCCTGTAATTTCCGGTCCTCGGCATTTAAGGTCTGTTCAACCTCTCCATAATCGTAAACCCTTTCGTTTATCGGTCTGTTTCCCGCTTCTTTTCTTTCTACCAGCAGAAATCCTTTAGGATTGCCCATATATGTTTTAATTTTTGTTCAGTTTATAATATATTTTCTGTGAGTCGATAGCTTTTAGTCCATGGTCCATAGCCAATACAATGTACATTCGGCTATAGACCATCGACTATGGACTATTGACTAATAGTCATACTCCACATTTGCAATTTTCTTCTTGATTGCTTCAATGCGTTCTTCCTCAAGTACCTTTTTGTATTCAATGGGGGTTACCTTGATGAATTCAGTAACGTAATTGGCCCAATTATCAAGAATTTTCTTTGCCAGCGGACTTTCGGTATACTGATAGTGGCGGGTGATCAGGTCTTTCAGTTCTTTCTGATCCTGCATATCTTCCAGCAGTGTCAGTTCAACCATTCCCATATTACAGAAATAATCGAAGTTACCGTCTACATTCAGCACATAAGCAATACCACCGCTCATACCGGCAGCGAAGTTACGGCCTGTGCGACCCAGCACAACAGTACGGCCACCAGTCATATATTCACAGCAGTGGTCGCCGGCACCTTCAACAACAGCAATGGCGCCCGAGTTACGTACACAGAAACGTTCGCCTGCAATACCGTTGATATATACCTCGCCACTTGTGGCTCCGTAAAGTACAGTGTTACCAATAATCACGTTTTCTTCAGGCTGATAGGTGATTCCCTTTGGAGGAACAACTACTATCTTACCACCGGAGAGACCTTTACCCATGTAGTCGTTGGCGTCACCTTCAAGTTTGAAGCTGATACCCCGTGCAAGGAAAGCCCCAAAACTTTGTCCGGCTGAACCTCTGAAAGTAATATTAATGGTATCTTCAGGCAGACCTGCATTTCCATATTTTTTGGCTACAACACCCGAGAGCATGGCCCCGGCGGTACGGTCGGTATTTTTAATCTCTTTTTCAAGAGTAACTTTTTTCTTTTCATTAATTGCCGGTTGAGCAACTTTGATAAGTTCCTGATCCAAAACTTCTTCCAGTTTATGATTTTGTTCTTTCACATGGCAAATACGGTTTACTTTCACTTCTTCAGGAACATAAAGTATTTGCTCCAGGCTCAGGTTCTTGGCCTTCCAATGGTCGGGTTGAGGTTTGAAAGTAAGCAGATCGGTACGGCCAACGATATCGGAGAATTTGGTGAAACCAAGAGCGGCAAGGTGTTCGCGGATATCTTCGGCGATAAAGTTAAAGAAATTCACCAGATAATCGGCTTTTCCGATAAAGTGCTTGCGGAGGCGTTCATCCTGGGTAGCAACCCCAACCGGACAGGTATTCAAGTGACACTTACGCATCATGATGCAACCCAGAACGATCAGGGATGAAGTTGAGAAACCAAATTCCTCGGCACCGAGCATACCCATCAGGATCACATCAAGTCCTGTTTTTAGCTGACCGTCGGTTTGTAACCTTACTTTGTCGCGGAGGTTATTCATAACCAAGACCTGCTGGGTCTCCGAAATGCCAAGTTCTACAGGTAAACCTGCATGTTTAATGGAACTCGAAGGACTTGCACCTGTACCACCTTCACAACCCGAGATGAGGATCATATCGGCTTTTGCTTTGGCAACACCTGCAGCGATTGTTCCTACACCTGTTTCGGCTACCAGTTTCACACTTACACGAGCGGCGGGGTTCACATTTTTCAGGTCGAAGATAAGCTGTGCAAGGTCTTCGATAGAATAAATATCGTGATGCGGCGGAGGTGAAATAAGCGAAATGCCAGGTATAGAGTGACGGGTTTTGGCAATAATCTTATCTACCTTGTAGCCTGGCAACTGACCACCTTCGCCGGGTTTTGCACCCTGGGCAATTTTGATCTGTAGCTCATCGGCATTTACAAGATATTCGGCAGTTACACCAAAACGACCGGAGGCCACTTGCTTAATGGCACTGCGGGCATTTGTGCCATCAGCGCGTGGTATAAAACGTTCCGGGTCTTCTCCACCTTCACCAGTGTTACTTTTACCACCAAGTTTGTTCATGGCAATGGCCAGCGCTTCGTGGGCTTCGCGGCTGATAGAACCGTACGACATGGCTCCGGTTACAAAACGTTTTGTGATTTCCGAAGCGGGCTCAACCTGTGAAATATCTATTGGGTTGGACTTATACCGCATGAAATCCCTGAGGAAAACATGCTCGGGTCGCTCGTTTACAATTTTTGCGTATTCCTTATACTTCCTGTAATCGCCGGTTCTGGTAGCCCATTGTAAAGTTGCAATGGTTTCGGGATTCCAGGCATGTTGCTCACCACCGTTACGGAAATGATAGAATCCGGGGTTAGGCAACAGGTTCAGATTTCTGTTTTCGAGATATGCTTCACGGTGAGGAATCAATGCTTCTTCGGCAAGTTCTTCCAGACCGATGCCGCCGATACGAGACACAGTGCCTGCAAAATAGGTATCAATAACATCTTCTTTTATACCTACGGCTTCAAATATCTGAGCAGCACGGTAGCTTCTCAGGGTTGAAATACCCATTTTCGAGAGCACTTTCAGGATACCTTTATTAACTGATTTGATATAGTTATCCTGTGCCTTCTGGTAGTCGATCTGGATTGCTTTCTGTTTTACTAGATCATCAAGTACTCCAAAAGCAAGGTATGGGTTGATGGCGCTTGCACCGTAACCGAACAGGAGCGCAAAATGCATCACTTCACGAGGTTCTGCTGTTTCCATCACAAGGTCGATCTGCATACGCTTGCGCTTGTCGATAAGGTGGTGGTGAACTGCTGAAATAGCCAGCAGAGATGGAATGGGAGCCATTGCATCGGATACGCCGCGGTCGGAGAGAATGATGAAGTTTTTTCCATTATCCACAGCTTCTTCGGCTTTGAGGCAAATATCTGCGATAGCTTTTCTTAATCCTTCAGCTTTATCAGCCACCGGGAAAAGAATAGGAATTACTACTGACGAGAATCCTTTATATTTTAAGTTCTTGATGATATCGAACTGGGTATTTGTAATTACCGGAGTGGTAAGCTTGATGGTCTTACAGTGGTCAGGCGAAGCATCCAGCGGATTTTTCTGCAAAGCACCGATATATCCGGTTAACGACATAACAAGTTCTTCGCGGATGGGGTCAATGGGAGGATTGGTAACCTGAGCGAACAACTGGCGGAAATAGTTGAACAAGCGTTGTGGTTTCTGCGAAAGCAAAGCCACAGGAGTATCATTACCCATCGAAGATGTTGATTCTTTCCCTTCTACAGCCATCGGGGTCATCAATAATTCCACATCTTCCTTGGTGTAACCGAAAGCACGCATCATAGTTGGCAATTCCGAAACCGAGTTGGATATTTCGCGACCACTGGAAAGGTCGGTCATGTTTACGCGGTTATGAGCGAGCCAGTCGAGATAAGGCTGATCTTTAGCAAGCTGAGCTTTGAGTTCAGCGTCGTACATGACTTTACCTTCCTTAGTGTCTACAAGTAACATTTTCCCGGGACGCAGACGGCCTTTTTCCTTGATTTTCTCAGGAGCAATGCTCTGAACACCTGTTTCCGAGCCCATTATTAAAAGTCCGTCCTTAGTTATGAGATAGCGTGAAGGACGAAGTCCGTTGCGGTCGAGCATACCACCGGCATAACGGCCATCGGTGAATACAAGCGATGCAGGACCATCCCAAGGTTCCATAAAGGTGGAGTGATATTCGTAAAATGCTCTCAACTCCTCAGGAATTGGATTCTTTTTGTTCCAAGATTCGGGAATAAGCATTGCCAGTGCATGAGGCAGTGAACGTCCTGCCTGAACAAGGAATTCGAGTACATTGTCGAGCGAGGCAGAGTCGCTCTTTTCAGCTTCAATAATCGGGTAAATTTCTTTCAGGTCGCCAAGTAAACTAGAGTTTAACACCGACTCGCGTGCTTCCATCCAGAAACGGTTTCCTTTAATGGTGTTGATTTCACCATTATGTCCCAGCAAACGGAAAGGCTGAGCCAGATCCCAGGTTGGGAAGGTATTGGTACTGAAACGGGAGTGAACCAGGGCAATGGCGCTGGTAAAGTTTTCGTTTGTAAGATCGGGGAAATAGGTCCTCAATTGAAGACTGGTGAGCATTCCCTTGTAAGTCATACTTTTCGTGGAAAGACTCACAATATAGAAAGCCCTTTTATTATTAATATTTGAATTGGCTATAGCCTTTTCAACTTTTTTGCGGATAATATATAGTTTACGCTCCAGTTCGTCTTGTTCGCATAGTCCGCAAACAAATATCTGTTTGGTAACGGGTTCGCTCGAACGGGAAATGGCGCCAAGGATGTTGCTGTTAACAGGAACATCGCGTGTAGGTAAAAGGCGTAATCCTTCATTTTTAACAACATCAGCCAGAGTCTTTTCACAAAACTCAGCTTCTTTTTTGTCTTTCGGAAGAAACATCAAACCTGTTCCATACTTTCCTCTTTCAGGAACGGCAATTCCCTGGAGAAGGATAAATTCATGAGGTATCTGTACGGTAATACCCGCACCATCACCTGTTTCGTTATCGGCACTTTCTGCACCACGGTGATTCAGGTTTTCTAACACCTGCAATCCGCCTTCAACAATGTCGTGCGATTTGCTGCCATTGATCTGTACAACCAGTCCAATACCGCAGTTGTCGTGTTCGAATTCCGGGCGGTACAACCCGGCAGCCTTTGGATTACTTCCTTGCATATTCAATCAACCTTTTGTTTAAATTCGTTCCTTTTGTAAATCAAAAAAGCCACTCTCAGTTTTTCTTCATGAGAATGGCTTTTATAAAACCTTTGTATATATCCATACCATCCTCAAGTCATTTTTTTAAAATGATTCCATTTATGTTTCAACACGAGAATGATATGCTTCATATTTTTTACCAGTTTTTAATTGCGGGTCAAAAATAGAAAGTGTTTTTTATATTTCAAAACATATTTTAAAAAAATCTGTTTAAAATCATTTTAAATTATCACGAAATTGATTATCAGTAATTAGTCCATTGCGGCCATTATTTCCTCGGTAACTTCTAAATTGTGATAAACATTCTGGACATCGTCATTGTCCTCAAACTCTTCAACCATCTTTAAAACACGCACCGCCTGGTCAACCGGAAGCTGTTTGGCTTCCTGAGGAATACGCTGGAGTTCGGCATTTTCGGCCTGAATACCCATTTCTTCAAGCTTTTTCTGAACACTGGCAAAGTCTTCCAAAGCTGTGGTAATTATGTAATGTTCTTCGGTAGTTTCCAGATCTTCAGCTCCGGCATCGATAACTTCGAGTTCGAATTCGTCGGGGTTGATGTTTCCTTTAGGAACAGTGATTACACCTTTACGATCGAACATGTAAGAAACGGAGCCATTAGTTCCGAGACTGCCGCCTCTTTTTGTGAAAGTAGAACGAATGCTGCTCACTGTACGAAGGTTATTGTCGCTGAGGCATTCAATAAAAATGGCAATTCCGAAAGGAGCATATCCTTCAAATGTATATTCCTGCAAAGCAGCCGAATCTTTATCGGCTTTGCTTAAAGCTCGTTGAATATTGTCTTTAGGCATGTTTGCTCCACGAGCATTGTTTAAGGCCAGTCGTAAACGAGGGTTTCCTTCAGGATCGCCCCCTCCGTCTCTTACTGCTACCTGGATTTCTTTTATAATTCTTGAAAAAATTTTGGAACGCTTGGCATCAAGTGCTCCTTTTTTACGTTTGATGGTCGACCATTTATTGTGTCCTGACATAAAATATTGATATTAACCTGTTTCAACTTTTTTCAGACCACAAAAATATAAAAAAAAGGGAATAGTCGATAGCAGTTAGTCCATAGCCAGGAATATAAAAATCCAATGAACAACTCAGGTTAGTCTATTAATAATGGATGGAGAAGCTGTATTGGCTATCGACCATCGACCATGGACTTGTATTGGAGGAGGTCTGTTGCCTGATAGCTGTGGACTGTCCCAAATAATTCTTACCTTTCTACTAAAATTTTGTATCCATATGAACGATAAAATTAAGGAATTCAGAGAATACCGGGCCGAAATGAACAAGCGAATTCTGGATAAAGATAATCTGGTTCTAAAGCGACTGTTCAACCTCGATACCAATACATATACCGATGGCGCTTTGCCGGCTAAAACCAAAGAGATGATGGGGCTTGTTGCTTCAATGGTGTTGCGTTGCGACGACTGTGTAAAGTATCATCTCGAGCAATGTTTTGAACAACATGTAACCACGGCTGAAATGATGGAAATTTTTGCCGTAGCCAATATTGTGGGAGGTACAATTGTTATTCCTCACACCCGCAGAGCATTGGAATATTGGGAAGCATTGGAAAATTCGAAATAATTTTCCATTTTTCTTTGAGGGTATTTTCGGGCTGATGCATCATAATATTGACAAAAATTAAATCGGAAAGAAGGTTAACTTTTTGTTTTACATTTTGTTAATAAATTACTCCTAATATTTATGCTATGAAACGAAATGTCCGTAAGTTGTTGCTGGCAATTCCTGCAATTGTGATTGTAGTTGTATTGCTCGTTGGGTTTAGTTATGCTCCTGATATCCGGATCGAGAAAATACTTCATCAACTGGAGCTGTTTCGGCTAACACGTACACAGCAGAAGGTGTACCTTCACACGGATAAGAATACCTACATTGCCGGTGAGAATATCTGGGTGAAAGCATATGTGGTTAATGCGTCCGATTTTTCGCACGATTCCATCAGCAAGGAGGTTTATGTGGACCTTATCGACTATTCCAACAAGCAGATCCATACCGAAATTTTACGCAACAAGGGCGGACTGGCAGAAGGTTACTTTTCTCTTTCCGATACTTTGCCCGAAGGAAACTACCAGATAAGGGGTTATACAAACTGGATGCGCAACTTCGACGAAGGATATTTCTTTTCAAAAACAATTTCTTTTAAAAATCCGGTTTACGGAGAAATGGTAACTAAATCCAGGCTGAAGCAGATCAAAACTTTCAACCGGAAGCTTAAAAATATTTCCCAAAAACATATTGTCAACTTTTTCCCGGAAGGGGGACAAATGGTTGCAGGCCTGCCTGTTGTAATAGCTTTCAAAGCAGAAAATCTGGCAGGTTACGGTGTCGGAGTTACAGGTGTTGTTGAAGATAATAAAGGGAAAGAAGTTGCAGAATTCAAATCGGTTCACGAAGGCATGGGCAGTTTTACCATAACTCCCGAAGCTGGTTCGAAATATAACGCAGTGGTGAAGTTCGAAAATGGCAAAACCGAAAAATTCAGTCTCCCCGAAGCTCTTCCCCAGGGTACAGTGATAAAGGTTGATCCGTTCGATTCCCAAAATGTTAAACTCAATATTTATAGTAATAAACCAGTATCTAACGATGTTTATGCCAACGAATTTATAATAGTATTTCAGTCGAGGGGATATGCTCCCTATATTTCCAAGGCACAATGGGAAGGAAAACCCATTGAGGTAAACGTTGAGAAAAAACTTTTTCCAACAGGCATAGTTCAGATTACGGTTTTCGACGGGCGTTCCACCCCGTTATGTGAGCGGCTTGTCTTTATAGATCAGGATGAAAGACTCAAAGTTATTTCGAAAACACGCAATGTGGGAATAGCACCTTACGACAGTATAGAAATGGAGATGGTAGTGGTGGATAAGAATGGCAATCCTGTTGAGGGCAATGTTTCCCTTTCGGTAACAGAACAGTCGGAAACCAATGTTTATGCTGCTAATATTATGAACTGCCTGTTTTTTACTTCCGACATAAAAGGGCAGGTTCAGAATCCGGGATATTATTTCGATAAATCAAATCCGAATTTGGAACAACATCGTGATTTGTTACTTACAACTCAGGGGTGGCGGAGATTTCTATGGCCCGACCTACTGGCAAATCGTTTACCACCAGTGTTATTTCCTTCTTCTGAGGGTTTAACCATAGGAGGCGTTATTACACGAGACTTTTTCGGCATCCCTATTACCAATAGTAAGGTAAGGATGACGGTTTTGAGCTCTTATAACGACGAATACGAGACTTTGACCGATAACCGCGGCCGGTTTAACTTCCCCGACTTGGATTATGAGGATACAATTTCTATTAAGATTGAAGCTTTTAAGCCATCAGGAGGTAAAGGCGTTTTGATTATTCTTACCGATACGGCCATTCCACAGGTTAAAACGCCAACTCTAGCAATGATGCGCAATGAAGTGTTTCCACGGGAAAAGATTAAACGCAATGTCCGCAAAGAAAGAATTGAGTTTAAAAAGAATTACAAAGGAAAACCAGAGCCCGATATTGCTGTTCCAAAAATACACAGCACTCCCAACGATGTTATTTATGTTGGTCAGGAGGCAGCCTCATATTCTAATGTCTTCCAGTATTTACAGGGACGTGTACCTGGTGTTTCTGTTGTAGGGAATAAGATCACCATTCGCGGTGTAAACAGCTTTTATCTTCCTACCGATCCGCTTTACCTGCTCGATGGAGTGCCAGTTGAAGCAGGAACAGTGGGAACGTTAAGTCCGCTGGACCTTTCGGTAATAGAAATTTTAAAAGGTCCGGAAGCTGCGATTTATGGAAGCCGTGGAGCAAATGGCGTAATTGCCTTCTATACAAAACGTGGTAAATTTATGAAACGTGGTGTGATCGATTTTGGGATGCAGGGATACCAAAAAGTTCGGGAATTTTATGTTGCTCCTTATGAAAGATTTGGGTTCCTTACATCAGAACACAATGTTCCAAAAACTGCTTATTGGAAGCCTTCTATTAAGACAGATAACAGCGGAAAAGCTATTGTAAAATTTAGGAAACTGCCTAAAATTGATAATTATAACTTTGTTATTGAGGGGGTAACACCCGACGGGAACATCATTTATTATAAAAATTAACTTAATTAACTTCTAACCGCCTGACTTTATGAATTGTAAGTTTTTATTCAGAAGATCAATAATTATTCTTCTGGCGTGCTTGCTCCTGGCAAACCTAAGTTTCAGAGACTCTGAAGATCCGAGAGTTGTTAAAATTTATCAGCAACTTGAAGCATTTTCAAACAGGATGCAACAACAGAAAATTTATCTGAAAACTGATAAGGAAAAGTATATGGTGGGTGAGTCTATCTGGTTGAAAGCTTATGTTTTAAAAGCATCCAATCTTCAACAGGACAATACCAGTAACGAAGTTTTTGTTGATTTGATAGGTTACGATAAGGTGGTTTATCAAAACATAATAATCAGAAATATAGAAGGTTTTGCAAATGGAGATATTGCCATTGCCGATTCCATACCAGAGGGGAATTATCAGATTGTTGCTTACACAAACTGGATGAAGAATTTTGACGATGAATATTTCTTTTCCAAAACGATTCAGATTGTAAATCCAAGGTATAATAACTTTATTACTCAACCCACATTTGATAATATTAAGAAAAGGAACAGGAGTTTTGTTGAAGGTACAAAGGAAATGACAGTTCAGTTTTTTCCCGAGGGAGGAAATCTGGTGTCAGGAATTTCGGGTAGGGTTGCGTTTAAGGCAATTAACAGGCTTGGTAACGGCGTGAATGTTAAGGGCGAAATTTTCGACGAAACAAACAAAAAGGCAGGCTCTTTTCAAAGCAAACATTTGGGAATGGGAAGCTTTGTTTTTACTCCCGAAGCCGGGAGAAAGTATTACGCCAGGGTTACGTTTGATGATGCTTCAACAAAAAAAATCGACCTTCCGGCAGTGGACCAGAAGGGCTTTGTACTCATGGCCAATACCATTGCCGGGGATCAGCTCCGGCTAAGTATTCAGACAAACGCCATTAACCAGATGGATGAGAAAAGCAACGAATTCTTCATTGTTGGTCAGGCAGGTGGCGAAATCCAATATATTTCGAAGGCTTTATATAAAGGTAAACCTGTAAATGTGGTAATTCCTAAGAAGCTATTTCCGGCCGGAATAGCACAAATTACAATTTTCGATTACCAGACTAACCCCGTATGCGAGCGACTGGTGTTTATTTTCCCTAAAGAAACCGAAAACCGGACAAGTATGGAGGTTGTAAAAACCAATGAAGGGAACGATTTTATTTTTAAAATACAGCTCAGGGACAAACTGGGACAAACTTCGGCTGGCAACCTCTCTCTATCGTTAAGTGAGAATGTTGAAATCAATGACTTTCAAAGATGGAACGAGAATATTCTCTCTAATCTGCTTTTAACATCCGATTTAAAGGGGAAAGTCGAAAATGCAACGCAGTATTTCGACGAGACGAATCCCCAGTCGCCTGTTGATCTTGACCTTGTAATGATGATAAACGGGTGGCGCAGGTTTGTCTGGAAAGATATTCTGGCCGGACAGTTTCCTGTTCTTTTATATACTCCAAGCCTTGGCTTAAGACCGGATGAGGTTTTTTCCACATCTGTAAAACCATTTTCGCCCAACATTTCTGATAAGGCTTTTGAATCAGTATTAAATGAACAATACGATCCAAAACAGATCAAGAAAAATACACGAGGAGCTCAAAAAACGAATGCTTTAGCCACCAGCAGGAATCCCAATGTATTAACTATCGATCAGAATTCAAGCAGCTATAGCGATATGGTGGAGTATTTAAAAGGGAGAGTTGCAGGAGTAACAGTTGCGGCCGATGGAATCAGAATACGTGGTGTAAATTCAATCAACTCAGGACTTGACCCTCTGATATTACAGGATGGTGTAGAAATTGGGTTTAACACATTAAAAACTATTTCGCCCCGCGAAGTAACATCGGTGGAAGTGTTGAAAGGTCCTGATGCTTCCCTGTATGGGGTTCGCGGAGCTAATGGAGTAATTATTCTCCACATGCGTAAAGGGGGAGATCCCTTCGAAGATGTACCTGCTGCTGTTAACGAACCTTCATTCGAGAGGATGATAGGTTTTAGCCAAACCAGGGAATTTTATGTTCCGGCGTACGATTCCTGGGAAAGGAAGCCCTCTGAATTCAATGTCCCGAGAGCTGTTTACTGGAAACCCGACATCACGGTTGGCTCAGACGGAACCGCTGTTATTCGGGTTAAAAAACCAGTTGGTGTGACAAAAGTCAAAGCTTCTATCGAAGGGTTAGCCTCCGATGGCTCTGTGCTGTTTTACCAATTAGCAGACTAATCAGATTACAAGTTTGAACCCTTTTCCGTGGACATTCAGAATTTCTACGGAGGGTTCATCTTTCAGATATTTCCTTAGTTTAGTGATATAAACATCCATGCTACGGGCATTGAAATAACTATCATCAAACCAGATTGTCTTTAGGGCATAATTACGTTCCAGAATGTTATTAGCATTGTCGCAAAGCATCTTAAGCAACTCCGATTCTTTTGTGGTTAGCTTGTGAGTATTCTCTTCATTCTGAAGAATCTGCTTCTGGAAATCGAAAGTATAGTTTCCAAGTTTATATACCACCTGATTTGATTGCCTGAAGTCGGGTTTGGTGCGGCGAAGAATAGCCTCAATGCGGAATAGCAATTCTTCCATACTGAATGGCTTAGTGATATAATCGTCGGCACCAAGTTTAAAACCTTCCAGTACATCTTCTTTCATGGATTTGGCAGTGAGAAAGATGATGGGAATATCCTTATTGATGGTACGGATATCGGCTGCTACTGAGAATCCGTCTTTCAAAGGCATCATCACATCGAGAATACAGATATCATAAAAACTTTTCTGAAAGCTTCTGAAAGCTTTTTCTCCGTCGGGTAAAAGATCTACTTCATAGGACTTTGCCTGGAGATATTCTTTTAATAACGAGCCAAGATTCTGATCATCTTCAGCAAGCAATATTCGCAATTTAGGATTCATAATTTTTATTTTTAATAATGTGTAATATTTATATTTCTAAAAACCTAATTACCTAAACTCCTAAAAGCTACTTAATCACCGGCAACCAAATATCAAACTTCGTTCCCACATTTATTTCACTTTCCAACGATATTTTACCGCCCATTTCTTCCACTATCTTTTTAACATAACTCAAACCCAATCCAAAGCCTTTTACATTGTGGATATTACCTGTTGAAACACGGAAGAAACGTTCAAATATTTTCTTCTGATTTGCTTTGCTAATTCCTATTCCATTGTCTTTTACCTGGATGACAATACCTTTTTTCTTGTTAAATGTTGATACTTCAATCACAGGCTGCCCTTTGCTGTATTTTATGGCATTATCGAGCAGGTTGAATAATACATTCGAAAAGTGAACCTCATCTATGTTTGCTATTGAAAATTCGGCATCGAGATTTTTGGTGATCTGGCCATTCCGGTTCCTAACCTGGATAATAAAGTTTTTTACAACATTGTTAACCAGTTCGTGGATATCCAACTGCCGTATCTTAAGGCTAATCTTCCCTTTATCGAAAACTGCCATTTGAAGCACCTTTTCGACCTGGAAACTGAGTCGTTTGGTTTCGTCGGAAATAACACCAGCCAGGTTGGTAAGGTTTTTCGATTCTATGGGGATCGATTTATCGTTTAGCATTTGAGAGGCAAGGGATATAGTCGAGATGGGGGTCTTCAGTTCGTGGGTCATGTTGTTCACAAAGTCGTTACGTATTTCGGAGATGCGTTTCTGACGGATGATAACGAAAATAGTTACTCCGAAAATTATAATAATAAAAAGGGTAAGGAGCACCGATGAAGAGCCCATATATCCTATCATACGAAGGATATAATCTTCCTGTGCCGGGAAATACACCACCAGGTAATAGGGTTTCGATATGTAATCGTCTGGAAAAAGTCGACCAGAGTAGTATTTGTACTTATCGCTGAATTCGAAATTATCCGATTTGATAAGTATATTTCGACGGGCATCTACAACCCCGTATTCATGAGGAAGATATATACCTGCATTTGCCAGTTCCCCACTGATATTTTTAAAAAGATCCTCCTTTTTAAGGCGTTGCTCAATATTTTGATTGGCTCTGTTGAGCTTTTTGATCATCTTATCCACAAATTTCTTCTTGTGATTTGGATCTTTATCAATTCTGTTAAGAATTTCCTGCTGAACCTGCAAATTTTCTTTTATCAGGTTGTCATCCTGATTATATGAGTATTGATAGTTTCCAGAAAAAACAATCCCTTCATTCCCAGAAGAGTATTCTTCTTTGTTGAAGTCGGGCACATCCATTTCCTGATTTTGAGCAGGAACCTGGGCAATAGTATCGATAAGTTTTGGCGAGTTTTTTTTTGTATTTGGCTTTTCGCTCGATTGTATGTCCGACATTTCAATGGAATTCAAAATGTCGTTCGCAAGTTCTTTTTCCTGCATGTGCCTGGTAACGCTGATAATAGAATTATTCACCAATTGGCCAAAATGCAGTTCTTTCAGCTCAAAAGCCTGCCTTATCCAGAAGGTTTGAATCATAATAAGTCCCACCATGGCAAGGCTTATAGCAATAATTAATATGATTATCCATTTTTTGGTCATACGGTGCAAAGATAATTGTCTTACAGAAGGGTAGGCTTACTATTAACAATCTTTAACATTACTTAAAGGATGTTAACTATTGTTCTTGCTATGTTTGTATCAACAAAAACATTCAAGGCAAGTGAAGACAAAAGTAGATTTGGTTTTGAAGTTTTTGATTCTTCCCCCGGAAGAAAAAAATTAAAAAAAATAGAGAAAAGTTAAAACTTGGGGAGTACATTTTACGTAAATGTGATCGTTAGTAAATTGATTTCATAGAAATTCATACATATAGTTAGAAGTAGTAGTAGTTAGTTAGTAGTTATTCAATAAAAAGACGGTTCTGCGACAGCACCGTCTTTTTAATTTTATAAGATCGCTGTTGCTAGAATTGTAACCGTTGAATTTTCTTTATGCTTTTAATATCGATCTGGTAAACTCCCATTATAATATCTATTGTTTTCAGGGTCGAAACCATGTTCTGGACTTTCTGTGCAGTAATTTCTCCCTCTAGCTTCAAAAAGAAGTCGATATTTCGTAAGTCTTCAAGTAAAAAGTAATTATCACCCCGATTGGCAAATAGTTTTATAGCATATCCCTGGTCAGCAAAATCCTGGGAAAATATCGAAAGGGATATATCGTGTTTGTATTTATCATGAAAAACTACGATATCAGGGCTTTTGGTCAGTGCGATTTTTAAGGCAGTGTTTATTGCCCAGGCCAACCGGTAATCGTTTTCATGAGAAGCAATTCCAATTAGTTGAAAATCGGGTGCCGACAGAATTATTTTTTGGGTTTGTTTCATCAGAAGCTGTTTCACAGAGAACTCTGGGACGAAACTTCGGAACTATGTTCAAGGAATGATGCTGACGATACATACACATAAGCCTGTTCGGAAGCATTTTGTTCGGC
Organism: Bacteroidota bacterium; assembly: GCA_023429135.1. GTDB lineage: Bacteria > Bacteroidota > Bacteroidia > Bacteroidales > JAAUTT01 > JAAUTT01. The sequence continues at coordinate 180,355 of JAEYWD010000124.1, forward strand.
TTCTTTTTTCGACTTACCCTGGCCGTTGCCAAGTGTTGTTTCGCCAACTTTAATATTTGCGATAAAAACAGGCGATTGTTCGAGTTCCAGGTATTCTTCCTTCGTCTCGAAAATCACGGTATACTTATTTTTTTGTCCCCATTCAATAATACGGCTCTTGAAATCGACTTCTTTGTTGATCAGGGAATCGAGATCCACATGATGCTTGATAACGTTGTTGATAATATATTTTCTGGTTTTATCATATCCCTTATCAAGATAGATAGCCCCAATCAATGCCTCGAAAGCATCACCGTAAATATGTTTTTTTTGACAATTGCGCTGGGTATTGGAAACAATAAGCTCATCCACACCTACTCTACGAGCCAGATGGTCGAGATTGCTGCGTTTTACAATTTTGGAGCGCATTTGAGTGAGAAAGCCCTCTTTTTTGCGGGGGAATTTCATAAAGAGGTAATCGGCGATTACAGCGTCGAGAATAGCATCGCCGAGATATTCGAGCCGTTCGTTGTTTATAGTTGAACCATCCGAAAAGACTACGGATGCAGAACGGTGCAAAAAAGCAATCTCATACAATTTGAGTTTGCCAGGTATAATGTTTAGCCTGTTACATAAAAGCCAATAAAATTTTTTGTCTTTAGCAGCAAAAAATTTTATTGGATGTAAAAAATGCCGTATCAATTATTCCGAATATTTTTTGAAAATAATGGAGGTGTTGTGACCACCAAAACCAAAAGTGTTGCTAAAAGCATAGTTTACCTTACGGTGCTGGGCCTTGTTAAATGTAAAATTAAGGTTGTTATCCAGTTCCGGATCATCGGTAAAATGGTTAATGGTAGGAGGAACAACATCAAACTTAGTGGAGAGAATAGCGGCAATGGCTTCAACGGCTCCTGCGGCACCAAGAAGGTGGCCGGTCATGGATTTTGTTGAACTGATGTTCAGTTTAAATGCATGATCTCCAAAAACGTTCTTGATTGCTTTAGTTTCTGCTATGTCTCCCAATGGAGTCGATGTTCCATGGACATTGATATAGTCAATGGCATCAGGAGAAAGTCCAGCATCTTCCAATGCATTAGTCATTACCAACTGAGCTCCTAAGCCTTCCGGATGGGGCGCAGTTAGGTGATGAGCATCGGCCGACATGCCAAACCCTACAATTTCAGCATAAATAGTGGCTCCACGTTTTTTAGCGTGTTCATATTCTTCAACTACCAAGCCTCCACCGCCTTCACCCATAACAAATCCATCACGGTCCTTATCGAACGGACGGGATGCCGAAGCATAGTTGTTGTTGTTGGTGGAAAGAGCCTGCATTACGCTGAATCCGCCTACACCGGTCTCGGTGATAGCAGCTTCAGAGCCGCCTACTACAAATACGTCGGCTTTACCCAAACGGATATAAGCAACAGCATCGATAATAGCGTTTGAAGAAGAAGCACATGCTGAAACGGTACCAAAGTTGGGACCGTGGAAACCATATTTAATGGAGATTAGGCCGGCAGCAATATCTGAAATCATTTTGGGTATAAAGAACGGATTGAAACGAGGAACTAATCCCCCTGTAACATAGTTCTTTATTTCATTTTGAAAAGTATCGATTCCGCCAATACCCGAAGCCCATATAACTCCAACACGGTTTTTATTAACCGTCTCCAGATTGATCCCTGAGTTTTTAATTGCTTCTTCTGCAGCAATCATAGCATATTGTGCATAAGGATCAATCTTCCTAGCCTCCTTCCTGTCGAAATAATTGGCTGGATCGTAATTCTTTAACTCACATGCAAACTTCGTTTTGAACTGTGCTGTGTCGAAATGAGTGATCAGGTTGGAACCGCTCACCCCATTGACTAAAGCTTCCCAAAATTCCGGGTAGGTGGCACCAATGGGTGTAAGAGCTCCAAGGCCTGTAACTACTGCCCGTCTTAATTGCATAGAAATGGTTTAAGACTTTTACTTAACGTTAGCTTCAATATACTTGATAGCGTCACCTACGGTTCCTATATTTTCTGCTTGATCATCAGGAATACCAATATTAAATTCTTTTTCAAATTCCATGATCAATTCAACAGTGTCAAGAGAATCGGCACCGAGGTCGTTAGTGAAGCTAGCTTCTGGTGTTACTTCGCTTTCATCAACGCCCAATTTGTCAACGATTATCGCTTTTACTCTTGATGCAATATCAGACATACTCTTAAGTTTTAATTAATAAATAGGTTTAAATTTTAACTGTGCAAAGAAATGAAAAAAATCTTTTTCTTGAGCAAATTTCAAAAAAAAATGTGCTTTTTTTGCCTTCTGAAATTTATAACAATTTGATTTCAAAAGATATATTTTAAGCCACTTACAATGAGATTAGCCATATTTGCCTCTGGGTCAGGATCTAACGCACAGCGAATTGCCGAGTATTTTAAAAACCACGCCAGTATTAGTATCGATGTGATTTTCACTAATAATAAAGACGCATACGTTATTGAGCGTGCTAAAAACTTAGATATACCATATATTATATTTAACAGGAAAGATTTTTACGAATCAGATGCAGTTTTTTCCGAATTGCAAAACCGTAAGATTGATTTTATCATTCTGGCGGGTTTTCTTTGGCTTGTTCCTGCTAGGATTATACAGACTTACAGTGGCCGGATTCTGAATATTCATCCGGCTTTGCTTCCAAATTACGGAGGCAAAGGGATGTATGGCGAGTTTGTGCACAAGGCTGTGATTGCCAATAAAGAGAAATGTTCGGGTATTACCATTCATTATGTAAATGAGCATTACGACAAAGGAGATATTGTTTTTCAGGCGAAATGCGACGTCAGTCCTGAGGATACCGGTGATAGCCTGGCGGCTAAAATTCATAACCTCGAATACGAGCACTTTCCGAGGGTAATTGAGGAGGTGATAAACAAGTCAGGTTTATAGAAAGGGAAACATTTTCCCTTTCTAATCTTTTTCTGCACTTTTACAAAAAAAATACAAGTATGCGCAAGTTTTTTTTATTGCTTAGCCTGCTGTTTTGCAGTGTTTCAAATTTTACTTTTTCCCAATATCCTACAGATTCCGCTAGGATTTACCTTATAACAGCTTCTCCGGGACGAGAGACTTACGCTGCCTTTGGACATTCGGCTCTGCGGGTTGTGGATCAGTCGAAAGGTTATGATTATGTCTATAACTGGGGCACCTTCGATTTCGATACCGAAAATTTCTACCTCAAGTTCGGTACCGGGAAACTCTTGTACTTCCTTTCCATAAACCACGACTTTTATTCTTTTATAGAATATTATCATATGGTGGGGCAGGCCATCTATCTTCAGGAGATAATGCTCACTAATAAAGAGAAGTTCAACCTGATGAACAACCTTGATATTAACTATCGTGAAGAAAACCGTTCTTATCGGTACGATTTCTTCCGTGATAATTGTGCAACCCGGATCCGTGATATCATTGTAAAGTCAGTTGACGGAAAAGTTGTTTTCGATTCATCGTATGTTGAAAAACGAGAAAGCATCCGGCATTTATTTGGCGATTATCTTAAAAATGAACCGTGGAATTACTTCGGATTAAATCTGATTATGGGTAAAAGCACCGACAGTATTGCTTCACTGACCGATTATATGTATTTACCGGGGCATTTGCAGAACATGTTTGCTTCAGCTAAAGTTGTTGATGCCAATGGTACCCGTAAACTCACCAAACAACCGCTGGAATTATTTCCCTCTACCATTAAAGTTCACAAACCTTCGGGTATGTCAACGCCTGTTGCCATTTGCGCCATAATCCTCCTCATTTTAGGGGCTCTTACAATATGGGAATACGGCAGCAAAAAATACTTTAAAGGTGTTGATGTTATCTTATTTCTGATAACAGGTTTACTTGGCGTGCTTATAACCTGGCTCTGGGGATGGAGCCTGCATATTTATGTTCACAGCAACCTGCATATTATCTGGGCATCGCCGTTGAACCTGGTTGGGGCTGCTTGTCTGATGATTTGCAGCAAAATGAAATGGGTGGGTTATTATTTTGCAGCTTATGCACTTTCTGTTATATTGTTTATAATGGTATCGTTCTTTGTGATTCAGGAGTTTCACCTGGCATCGTACTTTCTAATGGGAGCTATGATTGTAAGGGCAGGAAGTTTGTTCCTCAGGCAACGGTCACAGCTTTCACAGTAGCTTTCGTATTGAGGGGCTTCAGTATGAAACATCATACCATCCGTTTACATCCTCTCGGAAAGGAAATCAGAGTGAACCATGATACCCATTTGATCAATGCTTTACATGGGTTTGGTGTTGAATTTCCCTGCGGAGGCAAAGGCACATGTGGTAAATGCAAAATCAGGTTATTGGAAGGAAATATTGAAATTTTCGGGCCGCACAGTCTGCACCTCAAAAAGCTGGCCTTACCACCCGACTGGCGGCTTGCCTGCTACAGCCGTTGTACTCAGGATATTACCCTTGAAATTGAACAATTCAACCATCTTATTCTTGCCGATGAAAGTGAGTTTGAATTCACTCCCCACGAAGGTTTTGGAATAGCAGTCGACCTGGGCACTACCACTATTGTTGCACAGTTGCTTGATTTAACGACAGGGCGTGTACTTGCTGCCGAAACCCTTTTAAACCCTCAGGTGAAATACGGCGCCGACCTTATCTCGCGCATACAGTCGTGTTTGGATGGAAAAGCTGCTGAAATGACTTTTTTGATCAGGACAACAATTCGTGATATGATAAACCAGATGCTGCAAAAACACGCGGTATCACCCCATAGGGTAGTATTGGTGGGAAACACGGTCATGCAACTTATTTTTTCCGGCGAGGATGTTACTCCGCTTTCGGCATATCCTTTCGATGCATATAATATAGGTATGAAAACTTTTCGGCCGGATGAACTAGGCTGGGACTTTGGAGTTGATGGGGAGGTTGTTTTTTATCCATCCATCGGAAGTTTTGTTGGGAGCGATATACTTGCTGGAGTTATGGCCGCAGGGATCCATAAAAAGAAAAGCTATACTGCATTAATCGATTTGGGTACCAATGGCGAAATTGTTATAGGTAACAGGAATGGATTGGTGTGCGCATCAACCGCTGCTGGTCCTGCCTTTGAAGGTTCCAATATATCTGTTGGGATGAGAGCGGTTACAGGCGCCATTTCGTCCCTGAAACTCTCCGGAGGAAAGATAGAAGCCTCCGTGATTGGCAATATAGCTCCAAAAGGAATTTGTGGAAGCGCACTCATCGATGCTGTTGCCATTCTGAGACACCTGAACCTTATCGGCTCGTTTGGCGAAATTACCTCCGGAGAAAGCAATATAGCTTTAACCGGTAAAATACAATTATCGCAAAAAGATATCAACGAGTTTCAACTTGCAAAAGCCGCCTTAGCGGCAGGAATGGAAATATTGGTCAAATCTCTGGGTATAGGAATTGATCGGATCGAAACCGTTTATATTGCCGGAGGCTTTGGTACCTATATTAATATTGACAATGTGGTTGCAACCTGCATGATTGAAGTTTCCCGCGAAAAGATCCGTAAGATAGGGAACACAGCTTTAATAGGGGCTAAAATGTTTTTGTTTAACGACGCAGATGTTGTAAACGAAATCCTTTCCAAAACCAGGCACATCAATCTCGAGAGCGATCCAGAGTTTCAGGATATTTATGTGGGGAAGATGATGCTTAATTAATAGCATGAATAGCTGCAGTTATTTACCTAAAACAAAAAAGCCCTCTTTCGAAGGCTTTTTTATATTTTTAGTTCATTGTTGTTTGCGGTATTTTATTCAGCGATGCCATCAACGCATCTCTTTGTTTCTCAAATTCGGCCATCAGGTTTTCTTTTACAGGTTCCACCGAAGGAGATTCGATTTTAAGCGGATCAACCGGGGTGTTATTCAGCCAAACCCTGAAGTCGAGGTGCGGACCGGTAGAGAGACCTGAACTTCCAACATAACCTATTACCTGTCCCTGGCTAACACGTGAGCCTAGTCTTAGGCCCGGAGCATAGCCTTTTAAATGGAGGTAACCCGAGCTGTATGCTCCGTTGTGGCGTATCTTAATCTGACGGCCACCGCCTCCGTGATAGCTGATGTCGATAATAGTGCCATCGCCAATGGCTTCAACCGGGGTTCCCGATGGAGCAGCATAATCCACACCATGATGCGGGCGGCGTATTTTTAAAACCGGATGCAGACGGCTGTTCGAAAAACGGGAGCTGATACGCGAAAAACGTACCGGCGATTTCAGAAATGCCTTGCGTAAACTTTTACCAGTCATATCGTAATAGCTTTCCACACTGTCCTGAGTAAATGGTATGGCATAATATTCCTGTCCATTGTGACGGAACCAGGCTCCTTTGATTTTGTTGATACCGATAGATAATGTATCCACAAAAGCTTCATCGTAAATAACTTTGAATGCATCGCCTTTTTGTAAACCAAAAAAGTCGATATTCCAGGCGTAAAGTTCTGAAAGCTGAAGGGCAACAAGAGGATTGATTCCACGATCTTTCATGGTGTTCCATAACGATGTGTTTATTTCTCCAAAAACTTCACGGTGTTCTTTCCTGATTTCTTTGGTATGTTTTGTTACCAGAACCGAATCGGAAAGATTCATAATAATATATTCGGTAGGCGTGTGTTCGTATATGAAATACTTCACCTGCATATCGTCTTTCGATTTAAATACTGCAAATGGGTTACCGGCACGGAATTTATTTACATCGAAAATACCATGGGCAGCATCAGTAATCTGATTGATAATATTTCTGGAGACTTCAAATTCCTCCAATATGTCAGCAAGAAAGGCATTGCGTTGCACCTTTCCTTTTACAATATCGAAAGAATCGATGGCCAGGCCATACTCCCTTTTAATTTCGGCAATTTGAACAGCCGAAGAATCCTGACCTGCAATATCCTCGCGGATAGACGTCCTATTCTCTACAACTGTATAAACAACACTCAGCACAAGTACCACACAAATAGCAAACAACAGCAGCTTTACAGGTTTAAACATAACATAATAGTTTTGGGGTTTACGATTTTATTCTTTCGAAGCCCTGGCCATAAACACCCATAACGCTACCCATGGATATAAATGCCGAAGGATCTTCCTGTTTGATTATACGCATCAGGTCGGCAGTTTCGCTTTTACGCAAAACAATCATCAACACCTGCGATTTTTCTTTCGAATACCAGCCCTGGCCTTCGAGCAGGGTCACCCCTCTGCGAAGTTCTGACGATATCCGGGTGGCAATGCTCTCGTAGCGTTTCGAGAAAATAAATACCTGGTACGATTGCCGCGAACCAGATAACACAAAGTCGATAGCATACGATGTTAATGCGAGCGTTACCACACCATAAACAATGCGTTCTATCGAATGTAAAATAAGATACGATGATGCGATGATAAAGACATCGGTAAACATAACCAGTTTCCCGGGACTGATGTTCTTGTACTTGTTAATGCTCATCACAATTATATCAGTACCTCCTGAGGAGCCTCCCTGCCAGAAAACAATGCCAATACCTGTTCCTGCCAGAAATCCGCCGATAACGGTAGCCATAAACAAATCGTTAATCACCGGCTCAGTTATTAAAGGCTGAAATATAGTAAACAGCAGCGTAAGCACCAGCACACCATACATGGTGCGGATGGCGAACTTCATCCCCAGAATTCTTACGGCAAAAAGCAGCAGAAATGCATTTATAATGAGGTATGTGATGCCTACCGGGAATTTGGTTGCGAAAAACACCATCGAAGCAATACCACTTACGCCTCCACCTACAATTTTATTAGGAATCAGAAATGCTGTCCACGCGATCACATACAAAAACAGCCCGAAAGCTATAATTGCATGGGAGCGTATTTCATTCCATATCTTCCTTTTCTGTTCCATTAAACCACTACGTTTATAATTTTCTTTTGAACAAAAATTACTTTTTTGGGAGTTTTGCCTTCTAACCATTTTTGTGCTGTCGGATCACTCAGGACTGCTTTTTCAATATCGCTCTGGGTCATATCAGCAGGCAGCTCAAGATCAAACCGCTTTTTGCCGTTAAACGAGACAGGGTAATTAAAGTTACTTTCTTCCAGATATTTATTTTCGGCAACAGGCCATGGTTCGTACGAAAGCGTATGCTTATTACCAAGGAATTCCCATAATTCCTCAGCAAGATGCGGTGCAAACGGTGCAAGCAGCTTTACGAATGTTTCGGCAGTTTGTTTGTTTACCCTTTGTTTTTTGATACAAAGGTTATTTAGGATCATCATTTGCGAGATAGCAGTATTGAAACTCATATTTTCAATATCCGATCCAATTTTTTGGATGGTTTTATGCAATGTTTTCAATACTTCCTGATCCTCTTCACCTTCAAAATAATTCTCGATGTTACCAAAGAATCGCGAAACCCTCCCCAAAAAGCCAAATACTCCTTTAACCCCGTTTTCGGCCCATGGTTTGGTAGCTTCGAGCGGCCCCATAAACATTTCGTATAAACGCAGCGAGTCGGCTCCGAATTGTTTTACCACATCATCGGGATTCACAACATTTTTCAGCGATTTCGACATTTTGGCAACAATCTGCTTCAGTTCTTCGCCTGTTTCTTTATGAAAGTATCTTCCATCGCGGTCGTCAACCAGGTCGCTTGCTACTTTGGCACCTGTTTCTGTTTCATAAGCAAAAGCCAGGATCATCCCCTGGTTAAAAAGTTTCTGATATGGTTCATCTGTGGAAACAATTCCCAAATCGAAGAGTACTTTATGCCAGAAACGGCTGTACAACAAGTGAAGCACGGCATGCTCCGCGCCTCCCACATAGAGGTCTACAGGCATCCAATAGTTTTCCAGTACTTTCGAGAAAGGCTCCTTATCATTGGTTGGATCGATATACCTTAAGTAATACCAGCACGATCCGGCCCACTGAGGCATGGTGTTGGTCTCGCGGCGACCTTTGCGCCCGTTTTTGTCGGTCACAATCAGCCAGTCATTAGCATTGGCTAGTGGAGACTCGCCCATATCGCCGGGCTCGTATTTTTCCAAAGCAGGAAGTTTCAATGGCAATTCTTCATCCGACAAAAGGCTTACTTCACCATCTTCCCAGTGAATCACCGGAAACGGCTCACCCCAGTAGCGTTGGCGGCTAAACAGCCAGTCACGCATTTTGAAGTTTACTTTTTCGACTCCCTGTCCGGTTTTTTCGAGCCAGGCAATAACAGTGGCAATTCCTTTTTCCTTGTTAAGTCCATTGATGTTTAAACCTGTTGTTGCATCGGAAGAGTTTATGTATGCACCATCTTCCGTCCAGCAGGCATCGCCTTTCAACACCTGCTCGCGGAGTGAGGGTTCGGCTGATTGCGGATCGAGAATGCAATCGACCGGTAAACCAAATTTTTTGGCAAACTCAAAGTCGCGGGTATCATGAGCGGGTACGGCCATAATAGCGCCGGTACCATATCCGGTAAGCACATAATCGGCAATCCATACAGGAATTTTCTTGCCATTCACAGGGTTGATGGCGTAGGTTCCTGTGAAAACTCCTGTTTTCTCCTTGGCAAGGTCGGTACGGTCAAGTTCCGATTTCTTAGCAGCGTTATCTACATAAGCATTTACCTCGGCAGCCTTATCGGGAGTAGTAATGCTGCTTACAAGCGGATGCTCGGGAGCAAGCACCATATAGGTAGCTCCGAATAATGTGTCTGGGCGGGTGGTGAATACTCTGATTTTTTCTTCTCTGCTGCTGATTTTGAAATCCACTTCGGCACCGGTCGATTTGCCAATCCAGTTGCGTTGCATGTCTTTAACACCTTCGGACCAGTCAAGGCCGTCAAGGCCCGTTATTAATCGTTCAGCATAGGAGGGAATGCGAAGCATCCATTGTTTCAGGTTCTTGCGACGAACCGGATTACCACACTTTTCGTGGGTTCCGTCCATGAGAACTTCTTCGTTGGCACATACAATTTTACAACTGTTGCAATACCAAACCTGGGCATCGCCATAATAAGCCAAACGCTGACTGTCAATATATTTTCTTACCGACTCTTTGCCTGAAGCCGTTATGTCGGATGGTATTTCAAGTTCGCTGATTGGTCGACCTTTTTGCAACTTTTGATCAAACCATGTATTGTATAGGCGAATGAAAATCCACTGCGTCCATTTGAAATAACCCGGATCGGTGGTATTGATCTCGCGGTCCCAATCATAACTAAGCCCCAACAACTTAATCTGACGCCGGAAATTATCACAGTTCTTATTGGTAGTAATTGCAGGGTGAGTTCCTGTTTGTATGGCATATTGTTCCGCAGGTAAACCAAAAGCATCCCATCCCATGGGGTGAAGGACATTAAATCCCTTCATGCGTTTGTACCTGCTCACGATATCGGTAGCTGTATACCCTTCGGGATGTCCTACATGTAAACCTGCACCTGATGGGTAGGGGAACATATCGAGGATATAGTATTTAGGCTTTGAGGGATTATACTCAGTCTTAAATGTTTTGTTCTTTTCCCAGTATAACTGCCACTTTTGTTCGATGTCAGAAAAATTGTATTCCATAATATAAATGTATTGCTCAATAAGAATTGACAAAAGTAAAAAAAGTGAATTAACGGGCTAAGTTCTATCGGATTTTTGTTGTGTTTAACAGCAAGAAACTTTTTTAAGATTTTTTAGTAAACACTTTCGTCAATTAAATTTGATAGTTCATGAATAAAAACTAACTTTACACACAATATTTTTTGATTGATGAAGTTAAAGGCCCAAACATATATAATAATTGCTATCCTTATACTATTCTGCATAAATGCAGTTTATGCGGTTAGTGGCCCCCTATCAGTTTCAGGTAAAAATGTTGGCGATACTGTAAAAGTTGCAAAAGTTCTGAACTCTCAGGATAAAATAAAACTGGTTCATCGTCCCAGTGAAAGCCTGATACGTATTGAAACCGAATATCCCGCTGCTCAGCCACTTACTGCTGAAATTATCAATATGATCGGAGTTTCATGCAAGAAAGCCAATTTCAGAGTAAATACAACTTTGGATTACAATTTAAAGCCAGGGGTCTATTTTGTATTGGTTTATCAAAACAACCAAAGGGTTTCGAGCTCCAAAATTGTGGTTTCGCAATAACTCCATTTGTTATCTCAAAAAAATTTATACTTTTGCCGCTGCAATCTTTTTATGGATTTCAGGTATAATTTTTGTGTTATTACCAGACATTTTTAAAAAGTATGCACGATGAGAAATTTGAACACTTTATTTATTGTTGCGCAAGGCTCGTTGTTAATGGCAATCATTATTAACCGGTACTTTGCAAAGAATTTTGAGGTTCTGTTTTTCGTCGGACTTTTTGCTTGTATATCCATCGTTTTTAACATAATCTTTCTTGTTAAAAAAGGCAGGCAAATGATGTCGAAATCGAAAACACGAGAGAATTAGGCCCCATAGTTCAATGGATAGAATTTCAGATTCCGGTTCTGACGATTTGGGTTCGAATCCCGATGGGGTCACAGAGGAGTTGCAGAAGCAGCTCCTTTTTTTGTTTACCATTTTTTTTTTAATAACCTTCCTTTCTAAGTATATCATATTTTTTAGATATTTTATATATAATTTATTATTAACGCGTTACTATTAACTTTATTTTACGTTAAATAACTGTAAAAATAGTTTGTAAACTGTAAAAATAGTTGTAAGTTTGTTTTGAATTTAATTAAGAATATCATGATTAAAAAATTAACCAGTGCCGAAGAGGATGTAATGCAGATTCTGTGGAATCTGGGCCAGGGATTTGTGAAAGATGTAATAGACCGCATGCCTGATCCTAAGCCTCCATATAATACTGTTTCTACAGTGATTCGGGTGTTGGAAAAGAAAGGTTTTATTACCCACAAGCAATATGGGAATACTTATGAGTATTATCCTAAAGTAACAAAGGAAGAATACACTAAAGTCCACTTTGGCGATTTTATGCAGAATTATTTCAACAATTCATTTCCTAAAATGGCGGCATTTTTTGCTCGCGAGAATAATATCACCATGAAGGAACTGGAAGAAATAATGCGTTTGACTGAAGAAGAAATTAAGAAATCCAATAAACAATAATGTATGGTACCATTACTTGAATACATTGTAAAATCAGCCGTTTCGCTGGCAGTATTTTATTCTTTTTATTGGGTGCTCCTGAGAAAAGATACTCACTTCGTTCAAAACAGGATTATCCTTGTTACATCGTTAATACTGGCTTTTATTTTACCGTTGATTAACCTGAACATAGAACAGCCTGAACCGGTGATTCCCACACTTAATCTTAATTTTGATAATCCTGTTAGCCAGATTTCAGCCATTACTCATGCAGAAGAAGCGGGTTGGGGTATCTGGAAATTCATTACCATAATTTATCTTGTTGGAGCAGCTTTTGTTTTTTTACGTCTTGTATACCAAAGCATTTATATGCAAGCGCTTTCGCGACTTTCGAAATCGGAGAAGCACAACGATTTTACCCTTGTTTACATGGAGAAAGATATAATTCCATTCTCCTATTTCAATAAGATATTTATTCCTGAGTCAGTCTCGGCTGAACACGGGTTACAAAGCATAATTGACCATGAAAGATCCCATTTGAAGCAGATGCATTTTGTGGATCTTTTTCTGGTAGAAGTTCTCACGATAATCCAATGGTTTAATCCTTTTGCATGGCTTTACGAACGCTCGGTAAAAGAAGTTCACGAATATCTTGCCGACCACTCAGTACTCAGCAAAGGTTATAACCAGGGGAATTATCAGGCATTACTAGTAAATCAGGCAATGGGAGGACCGGTATTCACTATTGCCAATCAATTCAATCAATCACTCATTAAAAAAAGAATTGTTATGATGACAAAAATGAAATCGCCCCGATTGGCGCAGTTAAAAAGTTTTTTGCTGCTGCCTGTAATTGCCATAGTACTCATGGCTTATAATCAGCCCGAAAAGGCTGTGGAGGTTTTAAAAGGTTCTGTTCCAGAATCCACATCATTGGATAAACCAGTGGATCCTCCGGCAATACCACAGAGTTCTGCAAAAAGTAATGTTTCAGTTACAAAAAGCGCAGAGCAAATTAAGATAGAAGGTACGGTGATTAGCTTTGAAACCAATAAAGAATTGACAGGAGTTAATGTAGTTGTAAAGGGCACAATGGTAGGAACAAAAACCGATGCTTCAGGCAGGTACTCAATATTAGTTCCGGACAATGAGGCTGTATTGGTGTTTTCCTATATTGGTTATGAAAGTCAGGCCATACCTGTTAAGTGGGAAAAAAGAATTGATATTATGATGCGGGAATATGCACTGGATATTAACTTTTCGCAACCAAACTATTTGGTAACACCCGATCAATCACCAGGTTTTACCAATTCAAATGGTGAGGTTTTTGTTGCCGTTGAAGAACTCCCATCGTACCCTGGAGGAACTGATGCTCTTAAGAAGTTTATAGCTGATAATTTGAAATTTCCTGTGGATGCAAAAAGGGCTGAGATTACCGGAATGGTTTTAGTTACCTATGTGATTGACTCTGATGGCAAATTGATAAATCCTAAGATTAGAGGCTCTCTTTTTCCTTCAATGGACGAAGAAGCTTTAAGGGTTACACGGTTAATTAAAGGATGGCAACCTGCAAAGCAAAACGGTAAACCGGTAGCATGCCAGGTTAATATGCCGGTAGCTTTTAAGTAGAATTTATTATGGATCTGTTTTGGTATTGACCCACGAAAGCCGGATGATCTTTAAAATAACCGCATCCTTTAATTTGCCATTCATTTACAGTTCATTTCCATAAACCAATCCTTTCTGCCGACTGTTTTATTAGTCTAAAAGTTAAGCGAAATGAACGATACAAATAAAATATTAGCATGGGGAGCTGTGGGTCTAGGTGCCGGGTTTGCATTAAGCTATATGCTCCGGGAGAAAGAAGAATATTCGGTGAAGAATAAAGTAGTACTAATTACCGGCGGGTCCCGGGGGCTGGGGTTGAACCTTGCCCGTCATCTGCTGGCCGAAGGAGCAAAGGTTGCCATTTGTGCACGAAGTGAAAAGGAGCTCGAAAGCGCTGCTCTCGAACTCAATACTATTGATGAAGTTTTGGCAATTCAGTGTGATGTTACCGACAAATGGCAGGTTGATGCCATGGTGGACGAAATTCGGGATAAATTTGGGTCGGTGGATGTATTGATTAATTGTGCAGGCATCATTCAGGTTGGTCCTTTCGAAAATATGACTGTGGACGATTTTGACGATGCCATGAAAATTCATTTCTGGGGACCGCTTTATACAACCATGTCGGTACTCGAGGATATGAAAGCCAAAGGCGGAGGTCGGATTGTTAATATTTCCTCAATCGGCGGAAAAGTTACTGTTCCTCATTTATTGCCTTATACCTCGAGCAAATTTGCACTTACCGGATTTTCTCAGGGTCTGCGTACTGAACTGAAAAAGTACAATATCCTTGTATCAACAATTACTCCCGGATTGATGCGTACCGGCAGCATTCATAATATAACACTGAAGGGGCAGCACGAAAAAGAATATGCCGGTTTCAGCATTATGAGTGCTATGCCGTTGATAACTGTAAGCGCGGGCTATGCTGCGAGGCGCATAGTTAAAGCTCTCAAGAGAGGTGAAGGTTCGGTAACGATTTCCTTTCCTGCAAAATTACTTACAGCTTTTTATCAGCGATTTCCAGGATTTTCCACCGACCTTTTTGCCCTGATTGATCAGATTCTGCCTGATCCTACTTCATCCAGCAGGAGCAAGCGTTCGGAGGAAAGTTATTCAAGGCTTTCGCCATCAATTCTTACGGTTATGGCCGATCATGCTGCAATTGACAATAACCAGATTTAAAATAAATTCTACCAGGAATTCTTATAGTTGAAATCTTTCAGGTTTTTAAACCTGAAAGATTTTTTAAGGTAAAATATCCTGTATTTTTGCAGATTTAATAAAGAGAAAATGCAACTTAAGCAGGATTTACATATACATACGGTTTTTTCAACAGGCGATGGCGCTATTGTCCCCCAACAAACAGTTGATTTAATAGCAGCAATGGGACATTCGGAAATAATTGGAATAAGCGATCATTTCGATTATTTACTGGGGCCGGTTTTTGAAACATACCGGAAAGCTGTGAATAATTTTGGATTCAAACTTGGAACTGAAGTCGATGGCAATGATTTGGTAGACGAGGCTCTGCAATATCCTTTCGATTATTATGTTTATCACTGTTATAATTCGAGTTCCGATTACAAGGGCGCCGAAAAGCTGGTGGAAACAGGGAAACCTGTGATTATTGCCCATCCTCAGGCCCTGGATACTGACCTTAAAAAAATACCTCCGCAAGCCCTTGTCGAAATAAATAACCGGTATGTTTTTCGTTACGATTGGCGGAAATACTATACCCCCCATCTGAAAAACTTCCGCTTTATTCTGAGTTCGGATGCTCATCAGCCGCATTGGCTCAACCATGTGGTTGCAGGTTATGTGGCTAAAGAACTTGGAGTAGAAAATACAATTATTTTTTAGCTTATTCCACCAATTCACCGGGCTGAACAAACTTGTCATTTCCCAGGTGATGAAGTGTTTTGCCCATATCTTTTTCTGCAATCAGGCGGTCGCGGTAACTTCCTTTAGTGGCCTTGGCATTAATTACTTCGCCCATAACAATGGAAACACCGTCTTCAATAATCTCACGTATTTTGTTGCATTCAATATAAGCAATACACCCGGCTGGCACCGGTAGCTGATATTTTTCCGACAGGGCATATTCAACATTAAATTTCTGAAGTTTATTAACCTCCGATCCGGAGCAGCTTCCCATGTTTCGCACCAATTTTAACTGGGAAGAATGAGGAATGCAAACCACAAATTTTCCTGTTTCTCGGATGTTAGCATAGGTTTTATGTTTAACATCGGTTACAAATAGGAGTTTTGTAGCAGGCTCATAGTCAACCGGGCAATGCCAGGCAATGGGAGCGAGGTTGAGGTTTTCTTCCATATCCGAAGTGCTTACCAATATTAAAGCACCAGTGTTTAAGAGCCGGTAAGCTTCATTTGGAGGGATGTTGAGGTAAATTGCCATAACAAATAACTGTTAAGAGGTTAGTTCTTTAATCCGTTAATTGAAATCGAAAGCGATTTTCAGGTTATACGGAAAATTATTTGTTTGGTATTAAAATGTTATCGATAGTTTCACCTTTTAAGTTAATAACTTGAATTCTAAGTTCTTTTTCATTGGCTTCTCCTTTTAAAACCATATTGTTTGAGTTTGCAATCACCGGAAACTGATTGAGCCCTGGTTGGGGTTTCTGGTTCACATAACGGTGAAGATGACCGCATAACATTACCTGGATTCCATTTTCGTTCAGAACGGGAACAAATTTATCAGCTATTTCCTGCTCTCCAAACCATCCGCCAAAAGGGGGCATATGAATAATTGCCACTTTGTATGGAGCGTCTTTATACATTTTATTCTGTAAGGCCGATTTCAGCCATTGAGCCTGTTTGGTGCGGTATTCTTCATAAGCTGTAATGTCCGAATACTCAATGTCGGAGTCGGGTTTGTCCTCTCCGCAATCCATTACAACAAAGCAAACCGGACCCTGCCTGAGCAGATAATACAAACTACCGTTCACACCAGGGAAATATTTGTAAAATTCGTTGGCAAACTGTCCTCTGGTTTCGTGGTTTCCACGGGCATAGTGCATCGGTTTTTCCTTTGCAAATACTTTTATGGCTGTGTCCATGAAATTGGCAAACATTTGAGACTCGTCTCTTAAATCGTTTGACATGTCACCGTTAAAGAAGACCATGTCAGTCTTTTTGTAACCGCCAATTTTAAGCAAGCTGGTGAGCAAATCATTTTTCCCGTGAATGTCATTCACCACAAGAAATGAAATGCTTTTGCTGTTTTGGTCGCTTGTTGTGAATGTGAGAGGTTTTGCACTGTAAACATTGGTGGCAACAGTGTTACCGTATTGAATTTTAAATCCTTCGTGACTCAGAACTTCTTTTGAATAAACCCGGTAGCGATATTTGGTTGCCGGGTTTAATCCTTCCAGGTTTACCGAGTGAACTGAAGAAACATTTTTAATTCCATGAAGTGTGGCGAAATATTTTGGCCGTGCTGTTTTGTAGAAATGAGAGCTGTCGTCAGGGGCCAGTTCCACCCACGACATTGCCTGGCGATTGGTTGTCCAGATGATGACAACGCCTGAATCGCTGAGATTCTGAAGATATGGCCCGTGAGTAATTTTAAAATCTTCCTGGGCAAAGCAATTGAATGAAAGAGCAATTAAAAAGCTCAACATGAAAAGAGGTTTGACTTGCATATAATCTTTTTTTGGCAGATAGTGTTAGAATCGTGTTTTTTTACAATGTTATGCAATCTTTCCCTGGATTCATAGAGAAGTACCTATGTTTCTTTGGCGAAAAGGAGATGTAAAACAGGTTTTCTGCAACATAAATTGAAGTATCTTTGCAATTTGTTGAAAATAAAATTATGTCGGAAGAGGCGAAATACCTAAGAAAACCCGAGTGGCTTAAGATAAAATTACCCAAAGGCGAAAACTTTACAAAAGTTAACAAACTTGTAAATAGAAACAGCCTTCACACTATCTGTACAAGCGGTAGTTGTCCTAACCACGCCGAGTGCTGGGGCAACGGAACTGCAACTTTTATGATTCTGGGCGATATTTGTACACGTTCGTGCAAATTCTGCAATGTAAAAACTGGCCGCCCTTTGCCCCCCGATTGGACAGAACCGCGCTGTATCGCCGAAACCATCAGGGAAATGAATCTGAAGCATTGTGTTCTTACCAGCGTGGATCGCGACGATCTTCCCGACGGCGGAGCCGAACTTTGGGCCGAAACAATCCGGCAGGTGAAAAAGCACAGTCCCGGTATTACCGTCGAAACTTTGATCCCCGACTTTGATGGGCGTATTGAGCATATCCATAAAATTATTGATGCCGGTCCTGAAGTTATTTCGCACAACCTTGAAACAGTAGAAAGGCTTACCCCTCAAATTCGTACCAAAGCGAAATATACAACTAGTCTGAAGGTGCTCAGTATGATTGCACAAGCTGGAATAACTGCTAAATCGGGCATAATGCTGGGTTTAGGCGAAACAGAACCTGAAATTCTCCAAACCATGGACGATCTTCTGAAAGTCGGCTGTAAAGTATTTACAATCGGACAGTACCTGCAGCCTACCCGTAGTCATTATCCGGTTAAGGAGTATATAACTCCGGCCAAGTTTGAGGAATACAAAAAAGTAGGACTTGAGAAAGGATTTATGTTCGTGGAAAGCGGTCCGTTGGTACGATCGTCCTATCACGCCGAAAGACATGTTCCCCCGAAAATAGCTTGCAAAAACTTAACTATTTCATCCGAATGATACAAGTAAAAGATCTTGACCTAAAAGATTATAAGGAAACCTGGGATTACCAGGAAACTCTTTTCGAAGAAGTTGTTGAAAGTAAAAAGAACAAAGCCGATAATATCCCCGGATATCTTCTTCTGGTGGAGCATCCGCATGTTTACACGCTCGGTAAAAGCGGCGATGAGAATAACCTATTGATTCAGCCCGATTTTTTAAGGTCTATTAATGCAACCTATTACCGTATTAACCGCGGAGGGGATATTACTTACCACGGTCCTGGCCAATTGGTTGGTTATCCCATTATCGATCTGGAAAGTTATCAGCTTGGCGTGAAGGAGTATGTGCATCTGTTGGAAGAGGTGATCATTAATACCCTTAAGGAGTTTGGAATTTTGTCCACCCGTTTTGATGGTGCTACAGGGGTTTGGCTGGATGTGGGCACTCCTCGTGCACGGAAAATCTGCGCTATCGGAGTTCGCATCAGCCGGTATGTGTCCATGCATGGGTATGCGTTGAATGTAAATACAAATCTGAATTATTTCAATTACATTAACCCCTGCGGTTTTCAGGATAAAGGAGTTACTTCCATGCAAAAAGAACTTGGAAGAGAATTGGATATGAGCGAAGTAAAGAAGGTTTTTGTGAAGGAGTTCGAAAAGGGGTTTAAGGTAAAGAGTTTGATTTAGAGAATACATATTACACAGAGGACCACAGAGATTAATTCAGGAGAACCACAGAGAAATACAATTAAAAAAGTGCCCTGATCCAGGGCACTTTAATATTTCCTCATATATTTCACTACAGACTTCTCTGTAATTTTTATTTAATTCGTTTTATAAGTCGCTTCTCTTGCTTCGGCTTGTTTCTTCCATTCGGGAAGTACAGTTTTGTTGAACTCCGCTTTCTCGGCATTCAGTTTAGTCATATCAAGGCCAATATATTTCTGTGCTTTTTCTTTTGTTGAAATATCTGGATATGGCACTTCCTGATCAACTCCCAGTTTATAAAGAATTTTCGAGAGCTTAATCCGGGCTTCCTGGGCAATGTTAATGCCATCGCCGGCAATACGCGATAGTTCGGTAGGTGAATGGAACGAATTACCATGGCCGGCAGCCATATAATCCCAGCGCCACTGAGCTTTCCGGATCAGGTTGAGCACTGGTTTCATTGCTTCTTCGGTTGCGCCTTTATCCCAGGCCACTTTGGCTTCCACATGGGCGCGTACCAAAGCAACTTCCAGCTTCTCACGCACTTCAAGCACCTGTTTCTGACGGTCGTTAACGTTCTTCACAAGCTCTGCTTCGCTTTGGCGGTGACAAACCTGACACGAGTTCGAAACATTGTTCAGAGGGCTTTGAATATGATGATCGGTGAATTTTTGTCCGCCTTCACTCTTATAAGGCATATGGCAATCGGCACACGAAACGCCACGCTGAGCGTGAATTCCGGTTGTATAAACTTCGTAGTCGGGGTGTTGAGCTTTAAGCATAGGCGCACGGCTCATGCCATGTGTCCAGTCGGTAAATTTCACTGAGTCGTAATAGGCTTCCATACCTTCGGCTGTAAGTCCGTTCTGCCATGGAAAAGTGAGGTATTTATTGTCTCCTTTGAAATAATATTCCACATGGCATTGTGCACAAACCAGCGACCGCATTTCCTGATGGGTTGCTTTTGTAATATCTTTTCCCATACTCTGAAAGGCTTCTACCAATGCAGGACGGGTAATACGCAGGTTCATCGTTTTGGGATCGTGACAATCGGCACAGCCAATATGGTTGTTTATTTCATGTCCCATAGCGGCCCATTTGGAATGATAAAAACTGTCGGCTCCGGTTTTTTGCATTACACGGGGAACATCGGGACTTTTGCAGGTCCAGCAGGTTGCCGGCTGAGGTCCATCTTGTGGAGTCTTCGGAGTTCCGGTGCGCAGCGATTTTTGAATATCTTCAACGGCATAATAGTGACCACGCGCCTGGGTGTAATCCTTCGAAAAGGCATAACCGGCCCAGAGAACAACCATACGGGGATCTACTTCTAGCATGTCAATCATGGCATTGCCGTTGTACAGGCTCAAAAAACTGGTATCGGCAGTTTGCATGTACGATTGATACTCGCGGGGGTAGTTTTTTGCCCACTCTTCATTGCGTGGTTCATAATCAGCCAATGCTACTTTCGGAGTATTTACAAATACCGCTTCGGCTCTTCTTTCAATAATAGAGGAGGCCAGCAGTCCGAATAGGAACACAATAACTACGGTTACTCCAAAAATTACCCATCCTAACCAGGGTCTTTCGTTAATAATTTGCTTAAAAGGCTTCATGTTCAGTTATTTAGTTAGCATTATTTTGTTATTTCTTTTATCCAATTGGGAACAGGGCTTTCGGGCAATGGTACCTTTGCGTTGGGCACACTCGACAGGCTATTTACTCTTCCATGGGGAGTTTCGCGATGACATTCCCAGCAAAGCCGGTCCGACTGGTGTACCTTTTGATTTACCGAAACAGCTTTGGTGTCGAACAAGTGGTTATGACAACGGATACAGTTGTCCTGCACTACTTTTATTCCAGCTTCTTTTATGAAAATAACCTGAGGTTCCCTGCGTAATGTAAAAATGGTTGCATGCCTTAACCCATCTTTCCCTTTGAAGTAATAATGATTGAAAACATTGTTATGAGGAACATGACAATCGTTACAGGTAGCAACTTCGCGGTGGGAGCTATGGTTCCAGGTTGCAAACTGGGGAGTCATTACATGGCAGTTAACACATGTTTTAGGGTTGTCCGAAAGGTAAGAGTAAGCATTCGAAACATAAAAGATGTAAATTCCCGAACCTGTAAAAATTCCAAGCGCTATTATCACCGGAACCCGCCAGAATGGTGGTGGGGTTAACTTTCTGATCAAATTTTTCATAACGGCTATTTTTTCTGGTTATCGGGCGTTTTGGTTCCCTTGAGCAAAAGTTCGATGGTTTTATGTAGTCTGTTTTCCCTTGTTTCAGCTTTTTTTGCTTCGGTAATCCAGCGTACGTATTCTTTTTTATGTGTGTACGACAGTTTTTCGAAAATCGCCATAGCCTCAGGTACCTGCTCCAGAAGTGCTTTCAAACCGTCCGTTAATTCTACTACTCTGGGTTCAGTATCTTCTTTTATGGTTACTTTAATTATGTCGCCGGGGCCTTTATTGATTTTCTTTCTTACTTCCTGTGTTAATCCAATCCAATGACAGTCCGCTTGCATTTTAACCATTGAACCACGATATTCCAATCCTTCGAAAGTGGCTAAAATTTTAATCTGACCTTTTTTTCCAAACTCTTTTTCCACGCTGTAAGGGAATTCAACATAGGCGGCGTTAAGGTCGGGGTGTTTCTTGATCTCAGCTTCAAATGAAAAAGTTCGCATATTTCAGGCAGTATAGTTAAGTAAATGTAGTCCGATTCCGAATGTAAGTCAATATATGAGTAAAACTAATGTAATTTTAATCTTTGATCATAATCAGCATCATTTTAAAGTTTTCGGTTGCATGGAGTGCATGAGCAATGTTGGCAGGCATTATGATGGATTCGCCAGCCGTAAGTTCATGAATGGTTCCGCCGATTGTAATTTTTGCCGAGCCATCTACAATATACACCATGGCATCATAGGGAGCGGAATGTGTTGATAAGCCTTCGCCTTTTGCAAACGCAAACAAGGTAACGGTGCCTGTATCGCGTTTTATTACCGTTTTGCTAACAACAGCCTGAGCTGCATACGATACGCTTTTATCCAGATGGAATGCTTTTCCTTTTTCGATTGTTTCCATATTTTTATTTTTTAGTCGATGGTTGATGGTACATAGTCCATAGACAAAGTCTTTTAATTTTTAACCGTAAACCGTAACCCGTTACATCCAGTCTTCTGCAAGTATTTCTCCCTGTATACCTACAGTAACAGTTTTTATCGGAACCTTACGGTTGGCGTGCTGAGCGGCGTTCATGGCCAGTTGTAAAAGTCCTCCACAACAGGGCACTTCCATTAATATAACAGTTATGGTATTGATTTTGGCTTCTTCGATCAGACGAATTATTTTCTGCTGGTAAATTTCTTTGTTCTGATCCAGCTTCGGACAAGCAATTCCCAAAGTTTTTCCTTTTAAGTATTTTCCATGGAAGTTGCCAAGTGAATAGGCAACGCAATCGGCAGCCAGCACAAAATCGGATTGCTGGAAGTACGATGCTCCCGGATTTATCAGATGCATTTGGACAGGCCATTGGGCAAGGGATGAAGGAATATCGCCGTTTGCTGACGAGTCGGAAACCGAAACCGGCTTAAAGCTTTGTGAGCGGGAACCGGGACAACCGCCTCCCTGGTGATTATGTAAATCCATTTTAACTTGTTTTACAGGTTGTGGTATGTTTTTTTTGTTTTTGTATTGTTCAACTGAAGCAATGATATCCTGGACATCAAGATTAATTGAGGTAGCATTTTTGTACAGATATTCAATTCCCTGACGTAAATATTCATTTTCATTGTGATCAACCAGATGGGTGAGGTGAGCAATAACCACATTTTTTGTTTTTTTCACCATATCGCTCATAACCAATGCTTCGTCGTAGGGAGCCGCTTCACGGGTAATTATTTCCAGTGCTCCTTCAGGGCAATGGCCCAGGCAGGCTCCTAATCCATCGCACATCAAATCACTAATCAGAACAGCTTTTCCATCTATTATCTGCAACGCCCCTTCATGACAATTAGGAACACACAGTCCACAGCCGGTGCACTTTTCCTCATCTATTTTCACAATTTCTCTGTCCATGCATTAAAAATTTTCACAAATATAAGTAAATAGGTAAATCAATACCGAAATATGATAAATATTTTTTCAACTTCCTAATTTATGTACAAATCAAGTGTTTGTCCTTCCAGATAGTCGAGAAACTCCTTGGATATTTTGGCAGTAATGTTATTCATAATGCAATGGTCGAGCGGGCACACAGGGGCTTGAAATACACAATGCGCTATTTCGGCTTTTCCTTCGATAGATTCGTAAATATTCAGGAATGAAATTTCTCTGGCCTCCTTTTTCAAAATGAATCCACCGGCCGGACCACGGGTAGAGTTGATAAGTCCGTCTTTGGCTAAACGCTGCATTACTTTTGCGACATGGTGTTTCGAAGTTTTTGTGATTTCCGCGATCTGATTTACATTAATTGCTCCTTCCGACTTGGCTACCAGAACCATTGCATGGATGGCTATGGAAGAAGCTTCTGAAAGAGAAAATAGCTTTGCCATAAATAAGTATTTAATTACGCAAATGTATAGTTTATTTATTATGTATTTAAAACATGTTTCACTTTATGAGAAGTCAGCAATTATATTACTAACTTAATTTCTACAAGTGTTTTGTATTCAATAGAAAAGGAGGATTTAAGAAGAATTATGAGGAAACTGGTGATTGTATGGTAGTGCTGGTGTGCACTGATGAAGGAAATAGTCGGGAAAATTTCTATTATCAACGATATAGCTTTCCAAACCAATATTTTTGCTTTAAATGCTGCTGTTGAAGCTACCAGGGCAAGTGAATACTGAAAAGGTTTTCAGGATGAAGAATTTCAGTATGCGTATTCGTGGGCATAATAGAAACCCAAGCAACTGCTCTGGATAATAAGAGCAGCAAAGGCACTTCATTTCTAGTCTGTCCTTCTATTACAAGATCTTTTACCGACCATAAATCGTAACGCGAATCCAGATCAATTTTTGCTATTAACGGATTCTCACATTTTTTCAGGATAGGCTTTAGTTCATTTAAATTCTTATTAAATCTTCCTGCATAGGCATAGACTTATTTTTTACAATAGAGAATATTTTTTTATAAGACCCAAAAATTCGTGTTGCAGGTTTCCGGTTGCAAGTATTTCAGGGCGAAAAACATCTTCAACACCCGAAAAGCTGGTTGCAAATCCTCCGGCTTCCTTTACAAGCAGATAACCGGCAGCAATATCCCACGAGTGAAGGTTAAATTCGATAAAAGCATCGACATACCCTGCCGCAACATAAGCCATATCAATAGCCGCAGAGCCTGTGACCCTTATTCCAAGAGAGTTATCATAAATGTACCGAATAAGCTCGAAATAGTTGCTTGCCTTTTCTCCCATGGTATAAGGAGTGCCAATGATAACAAGTGCTTTATCGAGCTTTTCATTTTTTTTCACACTTATTTTTTCGTTGTTGCAAAAAGCGCCCAGGCCTTTACACGCATAAAAACATTTGCCGGAAGTAATTTCGTAGGTTATACCCATCAAAATATCATTGCCTTCAGCCAGGGCAAGAGTGCTGGAGTACAAAGGGAAACCGGTTATGTAATTTGTCGTTCCATCAAGCGGATCGACAATCCAGTTAATGGTTCCGGTTTTGTCGGTAGTTTTTTCTTCGGTTATAAATCCAGCTTCGGGCAGAAGTTTTGCTAGCTTTTCAACCAGCATCCTTTCGGCTGTTTTATCAACATATGAAACCAGATCGCGGGCACTTTTATTTTCAACTGCTCCCTGATCAAACCTTGTTCTTTCGGTTCTGATGTAATGGCCGGTTTCTTTAATAATTTCGACAGCCGAACGGCATAGTATTTCCAGATTATTCATAATTGGGTTTTGAATACCAATACTACAAAATATTTTATGATGGGAAACGGCTCATATAACATTTAAGTTATGCGAATGTTTGCCTGATTATTTTTGGTTATTACTGTTCTTCAATTTTAAGTAACAAAAGATTTGAAATATGCACCAATCCATTAATTTTATGGAATTTTAAAGAACCGTTTTATGGATTATACAATTGATTTTGTTCCTGTTGAAGAAAAACACGTTGAAGCAATCAAAAATATCTATAATTATTATGTTGAGCATACAACTGTAACATTTCATGCAGAACTTCTCGACATTGAGGAAATGAAAGGAATTTTGTTTTTCAAAAATCCCCGTTTTGTTTCTTACTCCATTCTCAATAATACCGGCACTGTTATAGGGTATATTATTGTGGGCTATTATAAACCTCGTCAGGCATACGATTTTACTGCCGAAGTTACTATTTACCTGCATCCTGATTATACCGGCAAAGGTATTGGTAACAAAGCTATGGTTTTTATAGAGGAAATTGCACGCGAAAAGAAGTTTCACGCTTTGCTGGGAGTAATTTGTTCCGAAAACGAGGCCAGCATAAACTTGTTTAAAAAATTTGGATACTGGGAATGTGCATATTTTAAAGAAGTTGGCCTTAAATACAACCGGCTGCTCGATGTGGTGGTTTATGAGAAAATACTTAATTAGCACATTATTTGTGGGGGTTTTTGATTGAAAAGAATCAATACATTGAAAAAACATTTAAGTTTGTTGAACCTAATTTAATCGGATCAGTCATACTACATGGTTCCTTTATTGAAAAAGCTTATTACAACTATCGTTCTTGCAATTGCTCCGTTTTTGATGCTTTGTGCTGCCGATGAAACGTTGACCAGACGATACGATGAAAGTTTTTTTGTTATTTCGAACTATTCGGGGGTTGATGCAATTATAAACGAAGACAAAAAGGTAACTGATCTATTGCAACAGGGAGTTGACGGGTTTCGATTTTTGATCGATTGGGAAAAAACAAACAATACGTTAGTTGTTAAAGAATCGAATGGTAATTCCCTTTTGCTTTTTGATGTACTCTCTGTTATAAAGAAGCACCTCGAAAGTCAGCCTGATAAGATTCTTACTCTTTTTCTTGATTTTAATATTAACATCAATGAGTTAAATGACGTTTTCGACAAATCGGGGTTGTTGCCTTATTTGTACCGACATGAAGAGAAAGCTGGATGGCCTGCAATTGCTAATATGATTGAATCGCAAAAGCGGCTGATCATTTTTTCGATGCAGGAACACCGGTCGAGTCCCGACTGGGTGCATTATATCTGGAATTATGCTGTGGAACCTTATTTTTCTCTGATGGATGCTCCCGATTTCATTGGCGAGTATTTAAAAGGTGATCCCAAAAATGAACTTCTGATTTATAATGAGTTTAATGTTCAAGCTCCTGGTGACAGGAACAAGCCAAAAAAAATCGATCTAAATTTTAATCCATATCTATTGGAGCATATCAAAAACGTTTGGTCGAAAACAGGCAAAGCTCCCAACTTTATTATGCTAGATCGGTTCGATCCAAATATCAGCAGGGTTATTTACTTCCTGAATATGTTTAAAACGCTTAAGGGGACAGTTACTTTCAATACACAGTTACTTGATTATGTGAGTTGGGATGGCAGAAACAGTCTCACCAGCGGAAAATTCAGTTTTCCAATTGGGCCTGGTGATAATGTAACTTTGACACCACGAAGTCCAGGGTATAGGTTTAAACCTGAGTCCGTTGCATTTGGAGAATTAGATGCTAGTCGTGAACAGCATTTTATAGCCTCTCCTTTGGATATTAATGAGAACCTGGAGGCATTTTACCCCTTTGAAAATAATATTAACGATATCAGCGGCAAAGGCTTAAATGGGAATCCTATTGGCGTTGTTTTTCAAAAAGACAGCATCAGAGGTACGGTTGCCTTTTACAACAATAAGAGCCATGCCGTACTACCCAAGGCTGAGGATTTTAAAGTACGCGATCACGATTTTACGGTGGCAGCTTGGGTGAAAATTGAGGAGTTTTTGCCTGGGAAAACCGATTACTGTATTCTTGGAACCCCAACTAACTCATATCAGGAAGGCATTCATCTGGTTATAAGAAACCGAAAGCCATACTTTGGATTCTATAGCAACGATCTTGAGGGTAACATGTTATTCGATGAAAATAAATGGTATCATGTTGTTTGGCGCTATACTAAGCAAACCGGCGAACAAGCCATTTATGTAAATGGCAAGCTCGACTGTCAATCGTGGGGACATCCCAGTTACAAAGGCAGGGAAAAACTGTTTATAGGGGTTGCGGGGTTCAGTTGGGAATCGAATATGTATGGCAGTATCGACAATCTTATCGTTTGGAGCAGACCATTAGGGAATGAAGAAATATGGGGGTTAAGTAAAAATATTGTGGAAGTGTTGCCGGTTAACAGTATGCTTTTCAGATATTATTATCTGATCATTGTAGTTTGTGCCATCCTGATAGCCATATTGCTCTATATTTTTCTCAGAAGAAGATCAAAGAAACACCGGGATCAGAAAATATTTATTCCCAGGAAAACAGAAGCTGACCAACAGACACAGAAAAGGAACTTTATAAGGTTATTTGGCGACTTTATTATTGTTGATAAAAATGGAGAGGAGATCACCTCCAGTTTTACGCCTAAACTGAAACAGCTTTTTTTGGTAATTCTGGTTTATTCTCAGCAAAATAAGAAGGGAATTACAACAAAAGAGCTTACTGATATTGTTTGGCCCAACCATTCGTATCAAAATGCAAAAAACAGTCGGGGAGTTACTATCCGTAAACTACGTCTCCTGCTTGAGGCGATGGACAAGGTTGAAATAGTTTTCCATGTGGATACATGGTCGATGGAGTTCTCAGGGAATGTTTATTGCGATTATATTGAATGCTTAAGGTTACTGGAGCATGGTAGTAACAGCGATCCTGCATTTTATAAAGAATTTTACCGGATTGTTAAAAAGGGAGAAATATTTAAAGGTGAATCGCACGATTGGCTCGACGATTTCAAAGGATATATCGTTAATAATGTTGTTGATGTTCTGTATAAATATATTCAAAAGCTCGATCCCGATACTGATCCGGAATTATTGGTAAAATTAGCTGACAGAATACTCTTAGCCGACCCTGTAAACGAAGAAGCCCTATCCTATAAATTAAAGGCTCTGATTAAGCAGAATAACTATAAAAATGCCAGGTTTGCTTACGAAAAATTCACCTCAAACTACCTGGAGATGTATGGCGAAAAGTTTGGGGTCTCGTTTGAGAAGCTGATAGAGCAAATCGATTCAAAATTGAAATAAATGAGGCTTATTAAATGTGTTTACATCACATATTAATATTGGCTTAATTCAATAATAACAATGAATCCATAATTATCCACTTCCAAGAAAACGATCTTTTTTGATGGCACTTCGTCTATAAAAAAGACATATTTATCTTTAGATTTCATTTGAACGTCGATTTCATATTAATATGTGCCTTTGGATATATTACTTTTGATCACGAAAGGTGTTAACTTAAATTTTCCGAAGACAAAGATTAGTCTCAATCAAAAATATATAGAAACACGCACGTGTTTTTGAGGACTTTTAATAAGGGTAATTTGTTAAAAATTCTATTTGGGTGCTTAGAGATAAGCATCTGGATTGCTAGTTAGTTTTTTGTTTGAAACATCCTGGTGTGAATCCCGATGTTTGCTTTTAAAAGGCTTAAAAATCAACTTTTTCCACTGAACATATAAAGCATTTGGTTGTATTCTGAATAATCAGAGTTTTATGGAATTCATTCTTTACCGCATTTGGCACTATTCTTCAATGATCAATTTTGAAGAATCATTCGAAAATATATGGTAGCAGCATTGAAAATTTTGTCTCAGCAAATAAAAGCTGAACGTCCTTGATTTCTTTAACGGTATACCCATCTGAACAAAACTATTTAGTTATGAGTTTCTTTAAAAAAGCGTTAATGGAAATTTTATGCAAACTGATAATATTTTCAAAGTCAGGCAGGGAAGGTCCTCCGACTTTAAATTTGATGCCTCGGTTGTAGATATATTTGATGATATGGTGGTGCGATCAGTGCCTTTCTATCTCGAATTTCAGCGAATGATAACCGAAATTGCCCGCGATTTTGCTGTACCAGGTACTTCTCTTTACGACCTGGGTTGTTCTACGGGCACTACCATGCTCTCTCTCAATAAAGTTCTCGATCCTTCTGTTAAATTTGTTGGAATCGACAATTCTCCCGAGATGCTGGAGGTTTGTAAAGGTAATTTTC
This sequence comes from Bacteroidota bacterium, assembly GCA_023429135.1. GTDB lineage: Bacteria > Bacteroidota > Bacteroidia > Bacteroidales > JAAUTT01 > JAAUTT01. Next base: position 209,691 of record JAEYWD010000124.1, read on the forward strand.
TAAAGGAAAGTTTCAACAGAGAATTCGATCTGCAATACCGGGACCTGAACAGGCCATTCGAAATACGAAACGCTTCGGTGGTGGTGCTCTGTCTTACTTTACAATTTATTCGTCCGGTTTACAGATTCAGATTGCTTCAATCTGTTTACGAGCAGTTAAATCCAGGTGCTTGTTTAATTCTGGTTGAGAAAATTCTTGCCGAGGAACCTGATTTTAATAAGGTAATGATCAAATATTATTACGATTTCAAGCGGCGCAACAATTACAACGATATGGAGATTTCGCAGAAAAGAGAAGCGCTTGAAAATGTATTAATTCCTTATAAATTAAGCGAGAATATTGAGATGCTCATGGAAGCCCGGTTTAATTCTATTGAGACATTTTTTAAATGGTACAACTTTGCTGGCATTGTTGCTTTTAAGAATTAGTTTATGACAAAAATATATGCAAAAACCCAATATGCAGATAATATGATTGTTCAATTTGGGAATTGGATATTTCATATCCGGAATTTTCTGTTTCCTGTTTTTTATATTGCCTTGTTTATTCCATCACAGAAGGTTTTCCACGATCAGGTTGTTGCCGATCTGCTTGGTTTTTTTGCCATAGGAGCAGGGATACTCATTCGCAGCATAACAATTGGGCTGGTGTATATAATTCGTGGAGGGAAGAATCGACAGATTTATGCCGATGATCTTGTAGCAGGAGGGATATACAGCCTTTGCCGTAACCCTATGTATTTGGGAAACATTTTGCTTTTACTGGGTTTTGGCATTTTTACCAATTCACTTTTGTTTTTACTTTTGTTTTTTCCCCTTTTCGTATTTTTCTATTATTCGATTATAAAAGCTGAAGAAGCTTTTTTGTATAACAAATTCGGTCAACAATTTGAAAGTTATCGTACTTCAGTGAATGCGCTTTTGCCAGAATTCGGTCAGCTAAGGAATGCATTTCGCGGTCATGAGTTTAATTGGAAAAAGGTTCTAAAAAAGGAATACAATTCTTTGTTTATTTATTTTGCCGGAATTTTACTCATTCTTTTTTATCAGAACAGAATATCACTTAATGTTTTTATAACTGTTTTTATCGTATTTGGTTTTCTATATATATGGGTAAAGCTTCTCAAGTATCAAAAAAAGTTGAATTAACCGGTGATTTTTTTAGAAATTTCATATCTTTTTAGCACTGTATAATTGGTTGTAGGATAGATTTTTAATAACTATATTTTATACACTTATTCAATAATTAACCCTGAAATTAACCCCCAATTAATTCCCCTGTAAACGGCAAATAAGGATTTACTAATAACCTGCATTTAGTTTTGGGCCGTATTTCAAAATTGTATATGGGAAAACTACGCAATCTTTTTAAAGGTTTACGATCGGGCAAGAAGGCTTTTATTGCATTTACATTTTTAGGAGTTGTAATCACCATTTTTATTTCAGTTTTAGGGGGTAAAGCAATCTCCTATACTTCCACTGATAAATATTGTATGTCGTGCCATGTTCATCCGCATGCGGAGAATAGTTGGAAACTGGGAGCACACCATAATAATAGAACAGGAGTTGTGGTGCATTGTACCGAATGCCATTTACCGCCCAAAGGGCATGGTCATTTATACGCCAAAGCCAAGCATGGGATGACAGACTTGTATGGATATTTATTCAAGGATACTTCCGAGATAGATTGGGAAGGTAAACGCACTGTGGAAAAGGCCGGTAAATTTGTTTATCAGGAATCGTGCATTAAGTGTCACGAGAATTTATTTCCTGCCACCTTATCGAAGGAAGGCGATAACGCTCACCTTTATTTTCTCACAAGCAATCAGGGGCTTCGCTGTATAAATTGTCACCTCAATGTTGGCCATTTCGACCCAAATGCAAAACATGAGCACAACACTAATTTTGGTGCTGAGGAGGAGCATACTGAAGTATATACCGCAGCAGCTACAGTTGAGAAATTTGAAAATTTTACCGAAATGATTCCGGGTACCGGAGTCTCATTCGAAATGGTAGCCGTTCCGGGGGGGACTTTTAAAATGGGAAGTCCAAAGGATGAGCCATTACGTGATGATGACGAGGGACCAGTACACCAGGTGAAGGTTTCCGATTTCTGGATTGGGAAAGTTGAGGTTACCTGGGACGAGTACCTGGCATTCTTTAAGGAAACATCGTCCCAAGGAAGAACCGAAGGAGCCGAAATTAAGAATAAAAATGTTGATGCTATCAGCGGTCCAACACCTCCGTGGGGTGCACCCGACCAGGGTTGGGGCAAAGGTTCGCGACCTGCAATTACAATGAGCTGGCATGCCGCAACCGTTTATTGCGAGTGGCTTTCGAAAGTAACCGGCAAAAAATATCGTCTCCCTACAGAAGCCGAGTGGGAATATGCCTCCAGAGGAGGTACCAGTTATCCCTACTTCTTCGATGGTAATCCCAAGAAATATTCATCACAAGGTCTCAGGAAGAAGATTTTTGGTCCTGACACCGCTCAAATTGCTTCGAGGGTTATATATAAAGAAAATAGTTACTCAAGAAGTCAGGAGCCTGAAATAGTTAAGGAGAATCCTTTCGGTTTAAAGAATATGCTGGGGAATGTTGCGGAGTTTTGCTCCGATTATTATTCACCTGATGCTTATAGTGCTCATAAAGGCACCTTAGCTGTTGATCCTAAGGGTCCGAAGAAAGGGACTGAACGTGTTATCAGAGGAGGATCGTTCAAGAGCGATGCCGGTGATACCCGTTGTGCAGCCCGCGACTTTACAAAAACTAAAGATTGGTTGGTTACAGACCCGCAGATGCCTAAGAGTATATGGTGGTATTCCGATTGTATCGATGTAGGATTTAGAGTAATATGTGAAACAAAACCTGTACTGGAGAAAAAATAATAATATGAGTAGCAATTCAAAAAACATTGACCGCCGTAAATTTTTAGAGTCAACAGCGCTCGCCGGAATGGCAGGCATAGCAGCAGGTGCGCTGTTAACTTCCTGTAAAAAGACACCCGATAATAAAGCTTTGGGACTACCTCCCATTTTAAAGGTTGCACCTAAGGGTCGTAAGTTAAGAGCGGGACTGGTAGGAGCTGGTAACCGCGGTACCGGAGCAGCCATCAATTTTTTGGGTTGCGGACCCGACCTTGAAATTATCGCAATAGCCGATGTTTTTCAGGATAAAGTAGACGGTTGCCGGCAGCGATTAGAAAAATACAAGATGAAAATTCCGGCTGAAAACTGCTTTGTTGGCTTCGATGCTTACAAAAAGTTAATTGCACTCCCGGATGTTGATGTTGTATTATTGGCAACACCCCCGCAATTCAGGCCCGATCAATTTCTGGAAGCAGTTCAGAATAAGAAGCATGTGTTTATGGAAAAGCCGGTAGCAGTGGATCCTGTTGGTATCCGATCGGTGATTGCCACTGCAAAGAAAGCCGAAGCTCTGGGTCTTTGTGTTGTCACTGGTACACAGCGTCGTCATCAGGAAGATTATATTGAAACATACAAACAGATTGCCGATGGCGCTATTGGTCAGATTGTTTCGGCAAAAGCATACTGGAACCAGGCTCATGTTTGGTTTCGCACCAGGGAAGAGGGTTGGAGCGACATGGAATATATGCTCCGCAACTGGAATAATTTCTGCTGGTTATGCGGCGACCATATTCTGGATACGCACGTCCATAATATCGATGTTATCAACTGGTTTATGGGTAAACATCCGGTAAATGCTACCGGCTACGGAGGACGCGCCCGACGGGTTACCGGAGACCAGTACGATTTCTTCAGTATCGATTTCGACTATGGAAATGGTGTGAGTTCACACAGCATGTGTCGGCAGATTGATAGTTGTGCCAACGGTACGGGCGAAATTATTATGGGTACCAAAGGATACACAAATTGTCGCAATACCATCTGGAATCTGGATGGTACTGTAAAATGGACTTTCGAATATCCGAAAGATGAGAACGGAAACCCAATGAATCAGATCAAAATTCCGCCCTACGTTCAGGAGCATATTCATCTGGTTCATGCCATCCGCACGAATGAGTATGTGAATGAAGCTGAAACAACTGCAATATCTACACTTACCGCAATTATGGGTAGAACTGCAGCATACACCGGCAAGCTCGTTACCTGGGACGAAATATTCAAGTCGAACATGGATCTTGGACCAGCTAAACTCGAATTCGGACCGGTGGATATGCAGTTTGATGTCCCTCTTCCGGGAACACCAATTACAAACGTCTGACATTTACCTAAACTACTAAATAATTAACCTATGTTAAACAAGTCATCACGAAGGGAGTTTCTTAGAAAAGCAGCCGCTACCACAGCCGGGGCTTTGATATTGCCTCAGATTGTTCCGGCATCGGCACTTGGATTGAATGGTAAAACGCCGCCAAGCGACCGCATTGTTATGGCAGGTATTGGAGTTGGATCGCAAGGTAAAAGCAACATGAGAAACTTTTTGAATAAAAAGGAAATTCAATTTGTTGCGGTTTGCGATGTTGACCAAAAGAATAGCCAATCGGCTAAGGACATTGTTGATAAGCAATATGGAAACACCGACTGCCGCCAATATTCCGATTTTCGCGAAATTCTGGAGAAGGAAAAACTTGATGCTGTTTGTCTTGCCCTACCCGACCACTGGCATGCTATTATTTCGGTTAATTGTGCAAATAAAAAACTAGATATATACGGTGAAAAACCTTTGGCTCGCAGCATTCACGAAAGTAAAGCCATTGTAAATGCTGTTAAAAAGAATAGCATTATATGGCAAACGGGGAGTTGGCAGCGTTCGGTCGAAAACTTCCGTATTGGAGCTGAACTCGTTATGAATGACCGAATCGGGAAGGTTAATTATGTAGAGGTTGGACTACCTGATGGAAGAAGATCCATTGGAACTCCGGCAGTTGCACCAGTACCTGAAGGACTTGACTGGGAGTTTTGGTTGGGCCCGGCATTAAAAGTTCCTTACCGAGGTGTTTGTCACTGGAACTGGCGCTGGATTCAGGATTATTCAGGGGGACAGCTTACCGACTGGGCAGGACATCATATCGATATTGCACATTGGGGGCTGGGATTTGACAGAACCGGTCCGGTAAGTGTGGAAGGAGTTGGAGTATATCCAAGAGAAGGTATTTACGATGTGGCAGTTGAGTACGATTTTCTTTGTACCTATGCAAATGGCCTGAAAATGAGGGTAGCTAATGCATCCCGGTTGAAACGTGGTATGGGAACTGTATGGCATGGTGAAAAAGGTTGGATTCACGTTAACAGGGGCAATGTTCTGGAAGCTTCCGATCCATCAATTCTGAAGAATAAAGTTGGTCCAAACGAAAAATTGCTTTATAAAAGTACTGATCATCAGCAGAATTTTATCGATTGTATACGCAGTCGTCAGGAAACAATTACTCCTGCTGAAATTGCGCATCGTTCCATCTCTGTTGGTTTGCTTGGCGAAATAGCCATGCTTACCAAATCAAAAATCCAATGGGATCCTGAGAAAGAAGAAATAATTGGCAACGAGTATGCAAGCCGTCTTCTGAACAGACCTTATCGTGAACCGTGGACTTTACCAGTAATTTAATAGCACGAAGCAATGAAGAAAGTAGTAATATTATTATTGATAACCGGAATACTCGCAGTTTTTTACAGTTGTAAAAAGCAACATGCCTATAGTGCATTAATAGTAACCGGACAAAACAATCATAACTGGAAGGCAAGTTCCAGGGTATTGAAACAACTGTTGGATCAAACTGGTTTATTTTCTACAGAAATTATAGAAACTCCGGCTGCCGGGAAAGATATGAGTTCTTTCATGCCTGATTTTCAGAAATACGATGTTGTAGTGATGGATTATACAGGCGATTCATGGTCGGACAAAACTAAAAGCAGTTTTGAGGAATATGTTAAAAGCGGTGGCGGACTTGTTATATATCATGCCGCCGATAATGCTTTTCCGGAATGGAAAGAATATAACGAGATGATAGGTCTTGGCGGCTGGGGTAAAAGAAGCGAAAAAGACGGACCGTATGTTTATATGAAAAGAGATTCGGTTATTACCGATACAACAGCCGGACCAGGGGGATCGCATGGCAAAAGACATGAGTTTGTTGTTAAAATAAGAAACGAAGAACATCCAATTACCAAAGGGCTGCCCAAGACATGGCTGCATGCTGAGGATGAGCTTTACAGTGAGTTAAGAGGACCAGGTAAAAACATGGAAATTCTGGCAACAGCTTATGCTGATACGGCTATGAAAGGAACCGGGAGAGATGAGCTGGTTTTGTTTACAATAACATATGGCAAAGGACGTATTTTTCACACCGTGCTGGGGCATGCAGGCAACGATACAACAGCCTTTCCGGCTATGGAGTGTCAGGGTTTCATAACAACCTTTCAAAGAGGAGCTGAATGGGCTGCCAGTGGAGTGGTTACTCAGACAGTACCAGCAGATTTCCCTAACTCTGCAGGAGTTGTTCAGCTCGAAAACTATAAAACGCTCACCCTGGAGCAAATAATGGGGAAAGTTGAAAATTACGATATCGCCCAAAGCAGAAAATACTTCTATGATCTGCAAAACAGAATCCGGTCTTCCGATGGTGCTCCTGAAACTCTTTTAAATTTCGAGAAACTAATGGTAAAGTCGTTAAAAAAGAAGAGTGTTTCCGTTGATGCTAAAAAATTGCTCATTAAGGAGTTGAGCTGGATGGGATCGGATTATAGTGTTGCTGTTTTAAAAGATTTGCAGAAGGTAACTGACTTGAAGGATGAAGCTCAGTTTGCATTGGCAAGGTTAAGCTCAAAATAGGAAATGTTAAGCTAAAAATAAAGAAAATGCTATCCCTGGTTATTCCGATTTTTAATGAAGAATGTGTGATTGATGAACTGGTAAGCCGGTCAGTAGCTGCAATGGAGCGTATTACTTCCGAATACGAAATCATTGTGGTTGATGATGGAAGTACAGATTCCAGCCTGGCTATACTTCTTAATTTTCAAAAGACTAATCCCAAATTGAAAATTCTGAGTTTGTCACGAAATTTCGGACATCAGGCGGCATTCACCGCCGGTCTCGACCATGCAACCGGAGATATTATTGCCATGATGGACGGTGATCTTCAGGATCCCCCCGAACTTTTCGAAGCCATGTATAAAAAAATCCGGGACGAAGGGTTCGATATCGTAAGCGGTAAGCGAAACAGAAGGATAGGAAAGGGTAGCCGTGTTTTTTATACTTTTTTGTTTCATCTGTTATTTAAGAAACTTGCCGGCATTAAAAATATGGAGAATTCAGGTAATTTCTCCATGATGAAGCGCAATGCCCTGGAAGCTCTTTTAAAAATGAACGAAAAAGTGAGATATCTACCGGGGTTACGTTCTTTTATCGGCTTTCGGCAAGGGTTTATAGAGTACGTGAGAGAAGATCGTAAAATCGGCGACACCAAAATGGATCTGAGTAAGCTGTTTTTGTTGGGTGCTGACGCAATTTTTTCGTTCTCCAAATTCCCGATCAAATTGTGTATGGTTTTAGGAATTATCGGTACTATAGTTTTTATGGTAGCCGGATTATATGTTCTCGTGGCACGTATTCTTGGGCTTGCTGTTCTTGGGTGGTCGTCGACCATGCTGAGCATTTATTTTTTGGGTTCCATTCAGTTGATATTCATGGGAATCATAGGGGAATATGTATTCAGAATTTATAAGGAATCGCAAAACCGACCCATATATTTTGTAAGCAAGTATTATAAAACTCAAAGCGAAGATAAGCAAGGATAAATGAACCAGCGATTGTTAAAATATATCTTCTTTTTTCTGGCCGCATTAATTTTGGCAGCATTGCTTATTACAAGCAAAGATGCCGGAATTTCGGGCGATGAGGAGGTGCATTACAAACAATCCGAAATGGTTTACCAATATTTTGCTACACTGGGAAAGGATCAATCTTCCCTGAATACTCCTGTTACCCATCTTAAATATTATGGACAGGCGTACGATAATGTTGTTACGATTCTGATTCACTGGTTTTCGATAGATGATGTTTATTCGTTCCGACATTTTATGAGTTCCATAGCTGGTTGGTTAGCAATATTTATCACCGGCTTGCTTGCTGTTTCCCTGGGTGGATATTCTGCCGGAGTTCTGACACTTTTACTTTTTGCTGTTTCCCCCACTTTTTTGGGCCATGCTCATAATAACCTTAAAGATGTTCCTTTTGCTCTGGCTTATATTGCTGCTATCTATCTTATGGTTAGGTTGTTTTTTCATCAAAATAAGTCGCCTAAAACCACCATTGCATTGCTTGTTGTTAGCATTGCTCTTGCAATAGGAATACGACCGGGAGGTTTGTTGGTTTTAGCTTATCTCTGGTTCTTTGTTTCACTCGAAATGGCTTACCGCCAATGGGAAATGCATAAAGTTGAATGGCAGGCGGTAAGAAAGCGGTTTCTATTGCTCATAGCAATTTCTATTACTGGATATTTTTTGGGACTGATTCTCTGGCCATATGCCTTGCAAAATCCAATTGTTAATCCGTGGGAGTCGTATCAGATAATGACCCATTTCCCTACAACCATAAGGCAAATATTTGAAGGTAATTTCATCTGGTCCGATCTGCTGCCGTGGTACTATTTGCCAAAGTCGATGCTGATTACAATTCCTTTTGTTGTTTGGATTGGTGTTGTACTGTTTATTTGCTTGGGATGGAAATTGGTTAAAAGAACTCCTGTACTCTATTTGTTTTTATTATTTGCCTTATTCTTCCCACCGGTTTTTGCTATAATTAAACAATCAAATCTTTACGGAAGCTGGAGGCACTTTCTTTTTATTTATCCGCTTTTAGTAGTATTGGCGGCTCTTGGATTTAATTATATGTTATCGTTTTTCAAAAGCAAGGTAGTATATGCCGCAACAACTTTAATTATCCTTTTACTGGCTTTTCACCCGTTCCGCTTCATGGTTGAAAATCATCCGTACTATTATTTATACTATAACCAAATAGCCGGAGGACTAGAAAAGGCATACGGGAATTATGAAACAGATTACTATTATCATTCCGTTCGCGAGGCTACTAAGTGGCTGGTTCAGTATCTTGAAAAAAACAATATCCAATCGGCTGTAATCGGTTCAAATTTTATGATCTCTTGGCATCTCCGTAATCATAAGGGTTATAAACCGGTGTTCTTTTCTTGGGATAAGCGTAGTTCGGCTGACTGGGATTACGCCATTGTTGCCAACAGCTATATTGCACCATTTCAGTTGCAAAATAAGATATGGCCGCCACAGAGCACAATTCACAGTATTATGGTGGATGGAGTTCCCGTATGTGCTGTTTTAAGGAGGGTTACAAAAGCTGATGCTGAAGGAATTAAAGCTTTGAAGGCTGGCAATCCGGGAATTGCGGTAAAAAATCTTCGTGAAGCCGCAAAAGCGGATAGTACGAACGAGACCATTTATTATTTCCTTGGCCAGGCCTATGGGAAACTGGCTCGGAAAGCTGCCTCCGACTCGGCCTATAAACTCAGCTTAGAATGGCACCCCAACTATGAAGTATCGTTATTTGAACTTGGAAAAAATTCAGAAGAAAATGGTAATAAAAAAACTGCTGCACTTTATTATGACCACCTGATTAAAGCCAATCCCAAGTTTTTAAAAGCATTCATTTTGAGAGCAAAGCTTTATTCAGATGCCGAACGTGATAAAGCCAGGGAGCTTTTGAAATACTGCTTGAAAATTAACCCCAGGTATGTGGCAGCAATTAATGCCTTAGCCGACTCATACAGGGAAACCGATCCGGAGATTGCTGAAAAGTATTATAAACTTGCTAAATCAATCAAGTAATGATAAAATTTAAATACAGAAAAGTGATAAATGCAGTATCCAATGATGCTGAAGAAGAAGTAAATAATTTCTTAACAACTACCATATACAACAACACAAATCCCTGTTAGCGTTTTATTTGCAGGAATAAAGAATTTTTCCTGATGTTTTTAACTTAACCAAACCATGTTCCGCGGGGTAAGTCAGAAGACTTACCCTGGCGAACGTTTTTAATCAGAAATCAGCTCAGATATTTTTTCTTTCGTTTCAGCTTTTCTATCTCTTGAAGCATTTGAGCAATCCTCTTATCGCGTGTGCTTTCTTTTTTGGCATCGATAATGTAATCTACAAAGTCCTTTCTGCGGGTATACGAAAGTTTTTCGAAGGTTTTTCCGGCCTCTTCATTTTCTTTAAAGATATTCTGTATTAGTTCTGGTATTTCAACCAGACGCTCTTCGGTATCAGGCTCCATTACCACATGAATAACGTCGCCCCGGGTAATACCAGCAGTCTCCTGAACCGATTTACTCACAACCATGTAGTGTTGCCCGTCGCCCCTTGGTGTAAGCGAAGAACGGAATTCAACGCCATTAATGGATCCTTTCACTTTAACATGGTTCTTCTGGCCAAATTCTTCTTCAACATTAAATGGAATGATGAAAAAAGTCCAGGCGCCAACAGTTTCGGGTTTAATAAGTATGGTATCAAATTCCTTGGCAGCCATGATGTTTTTGTTTTAGGGTTTTATTTAAAATTATGCTAAGATAGTAAAATTTACTATTTTATGAAATTTACCCCTTTAAATCCAATCCTTTAGTTGATGTTTTATGTACTCTGCCGGAAAGGAGGCATCTGCTGTCGAGGAAATTACAGCAGCCATTCGGCATTTTAACCTCAGCATTTCAAAAAATGCGAACAATGCAAAACATACTTCTCAAATTGCGACTGAGGTTTCGGGTGTTTTAAATTTGTGAATTAAATAGGTTAAGTTAAGTTTATGCCCGATAACCGTTATTTTCCCCTATTGTTGATAAGTTTTTCAAACCGCCTTAGGTTCTTAAAAACAGGTTGTTACATATTTTTGGAGTTTTTTGGTTCAAAATCACGCTTTTGCCTGTGAAACCTGAAAATTTTATTTTTCCAATCCTGTTTTCACCAGAAAAACATAGCTAATTTTAGCTATGTTCTTGTAATTTAGAAATTTTCCAAATAGAAGGTTTTGCTTTTCATTAACTTTTTGTTTTTCTATTTTCGGATCGTGAAAGTTTTTGAAGCTATTTTGTTTTGTGTTGAATGAATTTAGATGTTGTTGGAAAGAACCGGATAGCACGGAATAATCGCATATACTGATTACTATTAAGGTTAACAGCCAAACCATGAACCTGACTTTGCCAATGTTTAAGGATACTCGTTATATGGCAACATGTTGCCTTATAACAGGAAGCAACCCACCTTTCCCGGTTAGCGTCGCTGCTGTTAGCTCCATGAGCAGCATTGTTTCTGATGCTGTTAAGGTATTTTCGGACAGCATTCGCCGGTTTTCGGCTCTTGTACCCGGAGTTTGGCAATGCGTTCATACGATTCCTGAGGGTGTCTGCATTCTTCCCCATACTAAGGAGTTAATTCCGGTAGCCATCCCATGTGTTTCACCGCATGTTCACACCTTTTCGGAAGCCGACTCGGTAGTTCCGGAACTTGCATGCATTTTTCCGGAGGCCATCCTATCCTCTCCGGATGTTGTACTCTCAATTGCGGGAAGTGATCAATTTATTCCCGGAGGCCCGATACATGCTCACGAAGTTGTTGTCAACACAACCGGCGCCGACTTTGTCTTCGAACCCTCCTACAAGCTCCGCTCCCTCTCCGAACTCGAAACTTTTATACGCACAAACAAACACCTGCCCGATATTGCCCCTGCCAAGGAGATGCAGGAAAACGGTTTAAGCACCGGGGAGATGCAGGCAAAGCTGCTGCAGAAGGTAGAGGAGTTGACGTTGTACACAATTGAGCAAAACAAAGCCATTGAAGAACTGAGACAAACAGTAGAGGCCCAGAATAAAAAAATTGAAAAGTTAGTAAAGGACAGGAAGTGATAATAAAGACAACCAGGATCATGATACACAGAATTAGACTTATTTTTTTGATCGTATTTGTTTTGACAAATACCGGGTATGCTCAAAATATCAATTTAGGGAGTGACAATTATATCTTTCTGCATTCTGCGGGAGATGTTAACTGGCGTTTTGGAAAGGATAATGAGCATAATGTTAATATCCTAGGGTACGGCAGTGAAAACAGAAGATTTAGAATAGTTAACAGCTTCAATAATTCAGAACTTTTTAATGTTAACTTTTCAAATGGCAATGTAGGCATTGGAATTGGAATAAATTCTCCTGTCGAGAGATTGCAGGTTAATGGAAATATGTTTTTAAATCAGCATAATCCAACTTTATTCTGGTCTGGTAATTCTTTAAATCTTACATCCAAAGACAATTGCATTCCTGTTGTTTGTTTGCGCGGAACAGCGAGTTACAATCCGAGATTTGATATGTATAAAGCTGTAAGTGGTGAAAGAACCATTGTTTTGGATGCTGGGAGTGATTGTTTTTTCAATAGCGGCAACGTCGGCATTGGCACCACCGATCCCAAAAACCTCCTCGATGTCAACGGCACCATCCACGCCCGTGAGGTAAAAGTAGACCTTACCGGCTGGAGTGACTTTGTATTTCACCCCTCGTACCAGCTCAAACCGTTAACGGAAGTGGAAAAGTTTATTAAAGCCAATGGCCATTTACACGATATCCCCTCGGCTGCCGAAGTGGAACAAAACGGGGTAAATGTGGGAGAGATGCAGAAGAAGTTGCTGCAGAAGGTGGAGGAGTTGACGCTGTATGTGATTGAGCTGAAGAAAGAGAATGAGCAACTTAAAGAAGATAAAAGCATACAACTTCAGATGTTTTTGGATTTGAAAAAGGAAATTGAAAAAATGAAGACCAGTAAATTATAAAAGTTTGAAAGATGTTAAAGAAACTGATCATTCTAACCTTGATTTTGGAGCTGACTCATAATGCCTTTTCCCAAAATCATATAAATCAAAATGGACTTCAAACAACTGTAATAGGAACTTTGTATGCAAATGCCACCCAGGCAAGGAGGTTTGAGATTGCAACTATAGCTTATAATTCTTATCATTGGCAACATGGAGGATTAGTTATAATTGAACTTTATAACCAATACTTTGGGACCGGATATGAGAAGTATATCATTGAGAACGGCTTTGGCCAGGGTGCAAATTCAGGTGTTCCAGTAATTAAGCTTGTAGAAACATATGGAATGAACCACCATGCAAAATTAGTTCTAGGCGATGCATATGATTTAAGTTCGAACTATGGAGGATATGTTAATAGAGCTTTACCTATTTTTTTGGACATAAGATATTATGCTGGATATAAGATCCGATTAACATACCTGCAGGATAAGGTTGATAATCTAACATGGAGCAATCAAATTAAAATCAATGAAAGTCCAACTCCAATAGATATTTCTGATTTCACAGTCTCTACTCAGATAAATACAACTAACGACATTGTCTCTTCCGGTAACTTACGCATCACCGGTTTAGGAGATCATTATATCCAAAATGGCAATTTGGGTATTGGTACAACAACTCCCAAAAACCTCCTCGATGTTAAAGGCACCATCCACGCACAGGAAGTTAAAGTAGACATGAATAACTGGAGCGATTTTGTATTTCACCCCTCGTACCAGCTTAAACCATTAACGGAAGTGGAAAAGTTTATTAAAGCTAATGGCCATTTGCAGGATATCCCTTCGGCTACAGAGGTTGAACAAAACGGTGTAAACGTGGGAGAGATGCAAAAGAAGTTGTTACAGAAGGTGGAGGAGCTGACTTTGTACACCATCGAGCAGAACAAGAAGCTTGAAGAGCAAAACAAAAAACTCGAGAAGCAGGCAAAAATAAACACTATGCTGCTTAAGAGAATTGAAGAAATGGGAAAAATAAAATAAGTTAATATATGATGTTTATGAAAGTAAATAAATGTGCATTAGTATGGATAATATTCTTCTTTTTTAGGTTTGATTTATCCTTTAGTCAACAACTAAAACAAACATTTAATCCTGTTTCAATTGCTAGTCCTAATGCGGCTTCTATTGGTCAATATGGAGAAATACCGGTAGATTATAATACGGGAGTACCTAAAATTTCAATACCCCTTTATGTTTTAAATGAAGGGAATCTTAAAGTACCTATTTCACTAAATTATCATTCAGCGGGTATTAAGCCCAATCAATATCCTTCATGGGTAGGCCAGAATTGGTCATTATTTGCCGGGGGAGCCATAACCAGAAAAGTTAAGGGTCTTCCCGATGAAAAAGATGGTCAAGCTGATAATGTGCTTTTTACCTATAATTTAGGATATTTCTTTAATTACAATAAATTGGCTGGAGAAAACTGGTACATTTTTACTGACGATCTTATAGACACAGAACCAGATGAGTTTAGCTTTAACGTCAATGGGTTAAGCGGGAAATTTTATCTTGACCATACGGGTCAATGGAAAGTATTTTGTGATCAAGATATTAAAGTGGTCTGTACAATAGATGATGTTAAATCCATTAATTTCGAAAATACCAATCCTTTGGGAAGAACTGGTAATATGTTTTACAAATTTAGATTAATAACCGAAGATGGTTCGCAATATATCTTTGGTAATAACAGACCTGCAATTGAATTTACAAGGCCGGAAAGTTCAATTAACACTAAGGAAATACCAACGGCAACAACATGGAACTTAACAAAAATAATTTCACCTGAAGGTAATGATATAATAGAATTTGAATATGAAAGAAGTGCTACCGACCTAATACTTTATACCTATTATTCTTTTATATTTAACGATTATACATTAAACAATGTTTGTACTTCCAGCTTTGGCTCACCTTCCTGGGGAAGCTCTATTATAGAGCCTTCTTATTTAAAATTAATCCGTTCCAAAAATCAGACTATTTTATTTAATTCTGTTAAGTCAAATGCTTTGCCATTGGCTATTAATTCATTAGTTGTAAATAAGTTGGATAATAGTTATCAAGAACCTTATAGAGATATTAAATCCAAGTATAATCGAGATGCTTTTTATTCTTTTGAATTAATGGATCTGCAAAAAATTGGACGAAAACTGGAGAGTATAGATATATACAAAAATCCTTTACAAAGTGGCTCTCTTCACAAAACTTTTGTTTTAAAGTATGTTGAAAATAATACTGAAAGGTTAAAGCTGCAAAAATTAGAAGAACACGCTCCAGGTAGAGAGGATTTCATAAGTTATGCTTTTGAATATTATAAAACATCTGTAAACCTTCCTGGGTATGATACAAAACAAATTGATCACTGGGGTTTTTTTAATAATGTTACACCTCAGGAACCCAGTTGTTATACAACGGATTGTTATCGTAATTTTGTTAACACTCAGGCACAACAGGATAATTACTATAATTCACGTAATCCTTCCGGGAATTCGAACGTTTATCTAGCAGATATGTTGATGAAAATTACATATCCTACAGGAGGATCTACAGTCTTTGAATATGAACCTCATGATTTTTCTTCGTTCATAAAAAGAATACCATCAGTTAGTAACAATCAAATCTTTGGATTGTCGGGTATACAAGTTAAATCTTTGACAAACAAGCTTATTGCAGGGGGATTAAGGATAAAAAAAACAACAAGTTCCAGTTCGGATAATGATGGATTAGTTAAGGAATATTTTTATGTTAATGGTTATACACATGATGACACTCCAACTACACTTCAAGGGAAATTGTCCAGTGGTTTATTAGCTACCGAATTACCATTTAAAGATGTTGATTGCATAAATCAATATTATAATTGCCTTGAGAGTAGAGATAATTGCCTTAATGAGTGCGCCTTTACATATCGGCATGATCCGGATGGATATGAAATTTGTGCAAATTCTTGTCCCGAATGTTACAATAATTGTTTTACAGATGCCATTTCGCCATATTTAAAGAAGGGAAAGTATGCTCATAATTACACTGTAGTTGGCAAATTCTCCTATTTTACTAATAATCCAATTTTGCCCTTGAATGATCAAAATGGAAATCATATTACATATGAAACAGTAATAGAAAAAGTGACAGGAAATGGATATTCGGTCTACAAATACAATACTTCCCAATTTCTGGATCAACTGCCTGTTTCTTGGCTGAACAACTCATATTACTCGGATTTGACTTCAAGATGGTTGGAACGAAATAAATTAGTTTCTATAGAATCGTTCAAAAATAATGGGGTTAAGGTGAAGGAAGTCAACTTATATTATAATTCTTTAAACACAAGATATGATCAAAAAATCAGGACAAGATCTCAATTTAATCATCGTCTCTGTAATTCAAATGGTTATATTTTTGAATATTTTGGCGTTTCTAATTACATTTATTTTTTTAATAGTTTTTTAGAAAAAAAGATTGAGACCATTTATAGTGAAAATGGAACAAATCCATTCTCTACTACTATTGAGTATAAGTATAATGATTATAGGTTATTGACAGAAGAAAAAACCACAAGTAGTCTGGGTGAAAACTTGATAACCACCTATAGATATCCTAATGAATTTCTGGGGGATTATATTACGAAAAGCATGCTTCTTCTTTATCATCAAATTAATTCTCCTGTTGAAATAGTAAGGAAGAAAAATAGTAAGGTAATTGGAGCTGTAGTTAACAAGTATTTATGCAAAAATTGTGAATTTAGTCCCGTAAATGGAGGTTTATATGTAAATGGTTTTCCTAAACTTAGTCAAACATATGAATTAGAAATTAATGATGGAGTCACTAATTATCAGAATGCTTCTGCTTCAATAGTTCCTGATTCCAGATGCAAGTTGAAAGTCACGGTGGATGATTATGATAATTATGGTAACGTTTTACATTATCATAAAGCAAATGATATTCATTCCTCTTTTCTCTGGGGCTACAATCAAACCTACCCTGTAGCCAAAATCGAGAATGCAACAATAGACCAGGTAAAAGCCGTGTTAGGAGGATCTATTCCCGATCTAGGCTCCGGTGGCCTGAGCGAATCACAAATAAGTGCCTTAAGATCAATTTCGGGTGCCATGGTTACCACCTACACCTACACCCCCCTTTTCGGTATGACCTCCCAAACCGACCCCAACGGTGTAACCACCTATTACGAGTACGATACCTTCGGTCGCCTTAAATGCATTAAGGACGACGATGGACGTATCCTCAAGACCTATGAATATAACTATAAACAATAAAACCCTGCCAACCATGATTACGACAATGAATATATCACAAACAGGGAACCCGACCTTAAAAACAGCCAAAGGGCTACTCCCTTTTATTATTGCAACATTGTGCCTTTGTGCCTTTGTGCTTGCCCCTCTCCATTCCCAAACACAAAAGCCCTGGCAATGGGTTAAACAACTGGGCGGCGAAAGCTGGGATATGACCGGCGGTATGGTCCGCGACTCCAAGAACAACCTGTATGTGGCAGGAGGCTTTTTCAATACCCTAAAAACTCCCGGTCCCAAAGTCAAATCAACCGGCAATATGGACCTGTTTGTTGCCCGCCTCGACGAAAAAGGCAACGTGCAGGATCTGTGGAGTGGTGGCGGTAAAGGCGCTGACCATGCAAGTTGTATCGCTGTGAGTGCATCGGATCTGATTGTTATTGGCGGCACCATCAGCGATACGGTTACTATTGAAAAGCTTAAGGATGCAGCTCCCGGCAAACGCCTCTTTGTTGCCGGGATGACCACCAAAGGAAAATTCCAGTGGCTCACCTCCATGGCGGTAAATGGCAATGCCTCCCTTTCGGCAGTTTCCACCGACAAAGCCGGGAACATCTATGCCCTGGGCTCCTATAACGGGGAACTGTCCTCGGGCAACAACAAGATAAAAAGTGCCGGTAAAGGCGATCTTTTTGCAGCCCGATTTACAAGCGCCGGTACTCCCGTAAGACTTATCAGCATAGGCGGTGAAGAAGAAGAGCTCCCCGGAGCTTTGGCCGTGAGCGATTCGGGTATCGTAGCCATCAGCGGACAAAGCGGTAAAACCTTCCAACTGGGAAATTTTACCATCAGAGGAGATATCAACAAGCCCCGTGGTCATGCTTTCCTGGTAAAACTAACATCCGGACTCGAACCCCAATGGGTCGAAGAATATAAGGGCGAAGAATATTGCAACCTTGGCAGTCTTGCTTTTGATAAACGTAATAATCTTTACGTTGGCGGCAACTTTAACTTTAGCATACAGGCAGCCGATACCATGTTCAAATCGAAAGGCTACAGCGACCTGCTGGTTGTAAAATACGACGCAGCCGGTAAAAAGAAATGGGGTCGTGGCATAGGCACCTGGTATTACGATTATGCTTTTCAGGTGATCCCCGATAAGATCGAGGGAGCTATCGTAACCGGCGTGTTGGGTGATACCCTGCGCACCGACAGCCTGGAACTCAAACCTGTGTCGCAGGAAAACTCGGCCCTGATACTGCAATTCGACTCCGTAGGCAGGATCACCTGGGGCGACTGCATCACCGGCCAGGGACGTAACTTCAGCACCGGAGCCATGCTCGACGGCAAAGGTAATCTTTACATGACAGGCTCCTTCAGACAATCGTTCGAGAAAGAAGGCGAAGAAATCACCTCCTATGGCGACCAGGACATCTTTGTAGCCAAATATTACAACTGCCCCACCAACGAGGCGGAGATCTTCGGATCGCCATGGCTATGCCCCGGTACTTACGGAACCTTAAGCGTTAAAAGCGGCTATAAACAAGTTACCTGGAACGACACCATCCGGGGCAATTACATGGAGATACAAAAGCCGGGCACCTACCGGGTGAGCATGTACGACAAACGCGGATGTCAGCTTACGGACAGCATCACGGTGGCGCTAATCCCCAGCCCGGGACTGAACATCGGCAACGATACCACCCTGTGGGCCTGCGACAGCGTGTTGTTAAAAGCCCAGCCAGGCTTTGTAAACTACACCTGGAACAACCAGCCGGGCGATATCACCTTTTTGGCTGCTGCCAAAGACGGTAGGGCAGGTACTTATCCCTTCTGGGCAACAGTCACCGATACACTGGAATGTGCATGGAGCGACAGTGTTAACATCACCTTCCTGCCCATACCCGAGCGTATCGATCTGGATAAGGCAGAACTCACATCCTATCCCAATCCGGTTACCGATGTTGTATACTGGAGCCTGAAGACCGAAGCCCCCTGCAAGCTGGTGGTGGAACTTACTGATGAACACGGGCGCCCCTTCTACATGGAGCAGGTAAGTAATTATATGCCGGGCGAACTGCGCCAGGTGCCTGTGGAAAACCTGCCGATGGGTCCTTACCATCTGCGGTTGAAAAGTCCGGGTAACACCCAGGTAAAAACATACAGGATCATCAAACGCTAACCACCCAACACGCAAAACATGAAAAATATATATACAGCAACCGCCAAAGCAAACAGAAAAGCGGACCGATCATTTTTAAAAATTATATTATTGCTCCTGTTAACCCTTGTGCCTATGGGAGTATTACGCGCGCAGGACAATGTGAACCTAGTGATCAAAGATGTGGTGATGGGCAAATCGGAAGCCAGCGCCACCACCTCCATCACCCTCAAAGATGGGTTCAGGGCCGTGGCCGGCAGCGACTTCCGTGCCTATATCAACGCCAGCGCCCCGGCACCGGTGGGAGTAACTAATCAGGCTCCAGGCACACCTTCGTGGGCCGCTCCGGCAGGAGGAACAAACACCATGAACTATGTAAAAACCATCAGTTACCTGGAAGCGCAAACATCAGTGCCCACCGGAGCTTTTAAACACCTGGCCGAGATACAGTATTTTGATGGGTTGGGAAGACCTGTGCAGGCAGTGAGCATAGGCGCGTCTCCATCGCAAAAAGACGTGATCCAGCCTTTCATGTATGATAATTATGGAAGGGAAGCGAAAAAGGTGCTGCCTTACTTGGACGACGCCAATACGGGTGTTTACCGAAGTGGTATCACCAATGATGTTTTAACACCAGTTGTTAATTATTACAACCAGAACAAGGGAGATGATAAGCCCTATAGCCAGATCACCTTTGACAACTCCCCGCTGAACAGGGTTGTTGCTCAAAGAGGGCCGGGGAAAGATTGGGAAACAAATGATAAGAAAACTACAATCAGCTATCTTTCCAACACCGAAACCAAGACAGGTTGGAACGTAACGGGCGATTTCAGTTATGCATCCTTTAGCTATCCTGCAGGCAGTTTATATGTTATAGAGACAACTGATGAACAGGGCACCACAACCCGCGAATATAAGGATAAGCAAGGCCAGGTGGTGATTAAAGAATCGAAACTTGGAAACGAATGGTTAACCACTACCTATGTTTATGATGATTTTGGGCTGTTGCGGGCGGTAATACCTCCTAAAGCCTCCAACCCCAATACCGAAACAGGCCTGTGTTATCGTTACCGTTACGATGAGCGTCACCGCATGGTAGAAAAACAAATTCCAGGTGCAGGACCAGTACGGATGGTTTACGATGATCGTGACCGTCTGCGCTTTGTACAGAATGCACTCCAGGCAGCATCCAATGAATGGAGTTTTACAAAATACGATGAATTGAATCGCCCTGTAACCACTGGAGTATTTACATACAGCGGCGAAATAAGTGCTCTAAAAACAGCTATGGCAAGCGCCTCCTTGAGCGAGACCTTTAACAGTGGTACATTAGACCACGGCTATAGCAAAGTGTCCTTTCCAACCTCGGGGTATACCATACATACTGTCACTTTTTACGACAGCTATGGGTACAAATCTCTCGTAGGCGCAGGCACAAGGCTCGATGCTACAGCCTATACCGACAGTTACGGATTTACTTCTGCAATAGATGCCGACCCGAGAGGTAGGGTAACCGGCAGCATGGTTCTGGTATTGACACCTAACGGAGAAACCTATACCGTACCAAGAACTGAGCTTTATTCAGCCACCTATTACAACAAATATGGTCATGTGCTCCGCACAATATCCGACAATCATATGGGGGGAACCGATGTGCTCAGCAATAAATATGAGGTATTTACATACAGGTTACTTAATAGCAAACAGGAGCATTACCAGGGAACCGAATCGGTAGTAATAGAAAAGGCGTTTGAATACGACCATACCGGGAGGCTGTTGGCCACCCTGCTGAGTGTAAACGGAAAGGACCCGATAACCATGAACGCCATGAAGTACAACGAACTGGGCGAAATGACACAGAAGTTCCTACATTCGAACGGCACCTCGGGCGCACGTATTTACAAGCAGAAGGTAGATTACACCTACAACATCCGAGGCTGGCTTATCCAGATCAACGATCCCTCCCTGGGCTCGGACAATGACCTGTTTGGCATGCAGTTGTTTTACCAGAATACAACCACCCTGGGAGGGTTAAATGGTGCAACGCCCCAGTTTAACGGCAATATTGCCGGTATGAAATGGAACATCAAAAACGACAAAACACGCGGTTATGGTTTTTCGTACGACGAGCTCAACAGGTTAAAAACCTCCAACTATGCCGATGGAGATGCTCTGACAGGGAATCCGGGTGCTTTTAACGAAAACATCCCGGAATATGACCCTAACGGGAACATCGTCAAACTCAACCGCTGGAATGCCGCTACCCAGGTAGACGAGCTTACCTATGCCTACAACGGCAACCAGTTAAGCACCATCACCGACCCAAAAGGCTACAATCCAATCGTTGGGGACTATCCCGGGAATGCCCAGGCCAAATCGTACAGCTACGATGCCAACGGCAACATGACCAGCGACGGCGCAAAAAACCTTTCGATCGAGTACAACCGAGTGTTGAACCTGCCGGTCCATGTGTACGAAAATCCCAAACACCTATATTACCATTATACTGCAACAGGGGCAAAGCTGTTGAAACACATGGGCAATAACTTTACCCATTATGTTGGCAACATCGTTTACGAAGGCAGCAAGCTCAGCTATATCATCACTGAGGAAGGCAGGTTGGTAGCGGTAGGCGAAGGCACGAGTCGGGTATTTGCTTATGAATACAACCTCAAGGACCACCTGGGCAACAACCGCGTGACCTTTACCGGGGCCAGCCTGGGCAATGGCATTGATATGGCCCAGACCACCAGCTATTACCCCTTTGGCTTGGCTATGGTGCAAAACAACATCAACAACAACTCATCCTATCCAAAAAATAAATACCTTTACAACGGGAAAGAGTTACAGGACGAGTTCTTTGAAAGTCAAAAACTAGATTGGTTGGATTACGGCGCCAGGTTTTATGACCCCCAGATTGGGAGGTGGCATGCGATTGACCCGCTTTGTGAAAAAACACGCGCATGGTCTGTCTATAATTATGCTTTTAACAACCCTATTCGATTTATTGACATTGCTGGATTAATTCCATGGTCTGCAATTATAGAAGGATGGGATAAGAATAGAAACGTAGCTAATCCTCCTACATTATCAAGGAAACACCCTACCCTGCCTAACACAACTAGGCCGCATCATGGAATGGATATGGCCAAAGCCCAAGGCACAGGAATAAACAGTGCTGCATCTGGTAAAGTTATGTTTGCAGGACAAATCAATGGTTATGGCAACTCTATAATTGTTGAGCATGGTAAAGGATTTTATACTTTATATGCGCATGTTGGAAATGTTGAAGTTAGTGCTGGAGATGAAGTTAAGAATGGTCAAAAAATTGCAGAGATAGGCGCAAAAGATGCAATAAGTAGTGGCCCACACCTTCATCTTGAATATATCCAAAGCGAAGAAGGACTTTCTAAAGATGATCTAATGAAAGATAAAAATTCAAGTAGGTTTAATCCTAAATCAATCGGAGATCTAGAAAATGTTGTTAATGGGAAAGAGGCCGCTACTATTGAATTTATGGACGGTAGTAAGAAAGAAATTGAAGGAAGCAAAAAATCTACCACAGATAATAGCCAAATAGTAAATGCAAATATGCAATATAATCCGGGAGTGATTAAACCTGCAGAAACTGGACTAATGCATGAGCTTGTACAATTATGGAGAAGATTTAAATACAGTTTTTAATTAAATTTATATGTCAAAAATATTTCTTTTAGTTTTTAGTGCGATAATTATTGCCATGTCATGCAATCAAATAAATTCTCAAAATATTGATTTCAGTGGCGTAAACGGTTTTAGAATTGGACAGAATGTTGATTCTCTAATTTCTAGAATAAAAATGAATTCATTATACGATTATGAATTTATTGATTCTGTCTGTCAAATAAAAGATAAAGATTCCAATGTTGTTTTTACGCTAACATTTTCAAATAGAAAAATTGAATGTGTCGGAGTCTTTTCAGATAAATATGTGTTTAATGAAATAAAGGTCGGCAGTAAGATTTTAGATATAAAAAAAAGGTATCCTGACATGATGATAACCTATATTAATGATTTAGAATATGAATGTGTTGAGCTTTGGGACGACAGAAAAGAGAATAAGATCCAAATCATACTAAGTAAAGAAGAAAACCTGATCGGGCATTATAAGAGCTTATTAAATCCTACAAGTGAATTTACTTTAAATGGCAAAGTAGAAGGTTTTTTAATATTTAAGGAGCTCTAGCCCCAGTTTGCCGTAGCTTGTAAATCGGAGCGTTCGGCGTAACATTTATTACACCCGCTAGCGCGCATGTTCGGCCGGGATGCTAGCGCGGATTTGTAATTTTGAACACTCAAAGTTACAAACGCGCTCTAACTTGGTGAGTAAAGAATAAAGGATAAACAGAGAACCGGGACAGCCCGGTTTTTTGTTATCCTTGATATAAGTAAGCAATGCATTTATCCCTAGATAGTCGTAGCTTGTAACGTAAGGCCCTTAATTAAGTTTTAAAACTTTCCTTAGGTTTGGTTTTAATTCCAGCTCCATGGTGGCGGCATTGCCTGCTATTCCGTCCAAGTGAAGGATTATTTTCTGGGGAACCCGGCGGTTATTGGTATCGAGATTCATATCAAGAGTTGCCGAAGTGCCATCATTGGAGAATTTTATGTAGAATTTCAGCAAACCGAATTCGGTTAATACATTATCGAGTTTTATTTCCATTCCTGGCTTCGTCCATGCGGTTGGAACTCCTTCGAATAAATGGAGTTCGTTGCTCCGTTCCATTACCATTAAATGACGCAATAAACGAATAAAATCGGCACTAATGCGGCTGTTGGGCATATCTCCCAAGTAAGTTTTTTCGGCAGTTGTCTGCGGCGATTGTTGCTCGAACCACGCATAGTTTGGGGCAGCATGATTCGCCAAAGCATACATCACTTCAAGAGCGTCCTGCGGTTTTCCTGTCCATTGCAGGGCATGGGCATAATCTACGGCTGCCTGCAGAACAACCGTATTATTAGCCGATCCGGTATTTACCAGCGATCCTTCCTGGACAGTTTTTTCAAGCATTTTCATATTTCCTGTAACATTGGGATGTTGAAGGTCGAAAATTTTGCCCGGATATAATGCATTTAAGAATGTCCATTGCATTTTCTGAGTAACAGGTTTTTTCTCGGCCGAGGCTTTTGCAGGCAGATAGCTGTTTCCAAAAGCGTCTTTTTTCATGTATTTGGTTGTAGCTTCCAAAAATGCTTTATAATAGTCGTCGTACATACTCTGCCATTTTATCGCCTGAGCATTCCGACTTCCCCAGCGGGCTGCCGTGATAGCTGAATTCAATCCAGCCAGCGTCCAGTAGTTATTTACAAAATCAATTCCTTGTGAATCACCGTCGGCACCAGGAGGAATTAACCCGGAATAAGTAAGTTTGCTGTTACTGAGCGTACTCTTTTGAAGTTCCATCAGAAAACCAAAACCTTTTTCCAGTTTTGGCCAGGCGGATTCAAGCCATTGTTTGTCGCCGGTTAAACGGGCATAATTAGAAATAGCCCAAAGTACCATTCCGGTTTGTTTCCAGTCTTTGTCCTGCTGTGCAAAGGAACCATCGGGTTTCTGAAGGCTAAGCAGATAGTCCATCGCCTGGCGTGCATAAACATCCTCGCTCAGCATGGTTAGGGCATCCACGATAAAGGGAGCGTCATCTACGGAGAATTTCCTGTTTATAGAAGGGCCCGATTTCAGAACAACAAGGTTGTTTTCTCTTTCGGCTACCTGGTAAATATTGCGGATGGAAGCATCGAGAAGGTTTTGAATTTCAACATCGGGAACAACGATTTTGTCATATGGAAGTGCAATGTTTTCCCACCATGAAACCGATTGTTTTTGAAGGTGTAAAGCTTGTTTCAGGTTATTAGGGCAGTCGATGGCAGTATATCCATGGGCAACACCAAAGGCAAGCTGAATTTTTTTATCTGCTTCAACATCCAAAGGTTTAAGGGTAATGGTGATCTGCTTGCGGGCCTTATCATTCGGAAGTGCATCAGTTGATGTTTTAGCAATAGTATGAGGGATAACAATCCTTAATAATCCGCCCATAAAAACTCTGCCTTTGGCGGTATCCACTAACGATTGGTGACTGGTAGTTATTTTAAGTTCGGGACTAAAACTTACAGTTGAAGTTCCTTTGTTTTCGTAAGTAATAATTACCACATCATTTCCCGGTTTTCCGTTCACCTTTTGGCCAAGCCATGTGCCCAAAAAATCATTAACGCTATTATCGTCGGCGCCAAAAAGAAGGGGGGCAACAGCAAATGTTTCTTCGGTAATATTGATATTATTCAGCTCTTTCCGGGTAATTACCATAGGAATACGGGCATTGTAAAGCTGCTGGTTTGTCCAGGTCTCCTTTTCGCCTGCGTTGAATCGTATTACAGTTCCAAACCCCGATTGCTGATTGCTGTTTGCAGAAGGGAATTCATACATCAGTTCCCCGTTTTTACCAACAAGACTCTTGCGGGCGCTTTCGGGTTGATTTATTGATGTTTGCCACCAGGCAGGAGCATACTTGTAGTTTACTTCCTGTACCGTTGGGTTATTCTGTGCTTTGGATGAGATAAGGGTTAATACCAGCAGAAATATCGATATATATATTCGGGTCAAGCTCATGCTTTTTGATTTAGTTTTAAATATAACAGCTTTAAGAACGATAATTGGGGCACAAAAATATAAAACATTGGAAATATTTGTAGAAAGGATTTGTTAACTTGTAATTACAAACTTTGAAATCTTATGCTTTCATAAACAAAATATTTAAGCGTCGTATATACACTTAATGGAAATATTATTTATTTTGTGCTTATATTTACAACAGCAGTATTTTCATCACCGCGCTCTGGCGTAATGCATTCAGGGAATTATTATGAAAATATACATGAGATACATACTACTACTATTCATCTTTTTTTGCACGGCATTCTCCCTGTTTGCCCAAAAATCTGTAATTCGTTTCAAGCATTATACAACCGATGAAGGATTGTCCCAAAACATGGTCGATTGTATTTTGAAAGACTCCCGTGGTTTTATGTGGTTTGGTACCTGGAATGGACTCAACAGGTTCGATGGTTATACATTTACCGTTTTTAAACAGAACTCGCAGGATGCAAACAGCTTATCGAATAATTTTATTTATGCAATTTGTGAGGATAAGTTTGGCAATATCTGGACAGGGACCAACAATGGTTTAAATGTATACCTGTATGCCGAAAATCGTTTTATACAATACCTTTATACCAAAGAACATATTACTATTTCATCCCCACAGATTAATGCACTTTTATGTGACAATTCAGGGAATTTGTGGGTAGGAACTTCCAATGGGCTGGATAAAATAGAACTGGAAGGAAATTCCGGCAAAATAAAACGAATTGAATATTTTAAAGAGGATAACAAAGGACAGGGATTAACCAGCAATGTTATTCAGGCACTTGCAGAGGATAAAGACGGCAATCTCTGGATTGGAACCGATAATGGCCTGAATTATCTTCCTACAGACGGGAAAATTAAAAAGTTTTTAAATAAGCCGAATGACGAAAACAGTATCAGTAATAATTCCATTCAAACCATTTACATCGACAGGCACAACCGGGTATGGACAGGGACATCTGTGGGGTTGAACAAAATTGATCTTCATAATGGTCGTATTTCACGTTATTATCAAAATTCTGCCAATCAGAACTCAATCATTCATAATACTACCCGAAGCATCACCGAAGATCTGAACGGAAGGTTGATTTTCGGAACTTTGGGTGGCATCAGCATTTACAATGAAAGTGCTGATAACTTCACAAATTATACCTATAGGCCAACGAACGATTATGGCTTGTACAGCGAGTTTGTGAACTGTTTGCTTTCCGACAAGGAAGGTAATATTTGGATAGGTACCGAAAAAGGCGGTATTAACCTTTTTAATATCTATCAGAAACCTTTTGAATTTTTTGAAAATGAGCCCGGGAATCCCAATTCTCTAAGTCACAATACAATCAATTCTATTCTGGAGGATGATGATAATATTTGGATTGGAACTGCCGGGGGAGGTTTGAATAAATACAATAAAGGCAGCGGAACTTTTTCCATTTACAGGGCAAATCCTCTTAGGGCAAATTCGTTGAGCAGCGATTTTATCACTTCTCTTTATAAGGATAAAAAGCGGAATTTATGGATTGGAACCTGGGGGGGAGGGTTAAATTGTCTGTCGGGGGCTACAGGTCGAATTACAGTTTATTCCCTGCCAGATCCGGGTGCTGAGGTGAATAGGTTTGGTTTTGTATCGTCCATTATCGATAACAAGGAAGGCAAGCTTTGGCTTGGTACGCTTGGCGGCCTCATTCTCCTTGATCCTGGGACGGGGAGCTATCAAAAGATGACCCCGCAAAACGATGGCCTTCAGATTACGCAAGTCGGTTGCATTGAATATGATAAAGATGGAAACCTCTGGGCCGGAACAATTAAAGGATTATTCCGAATTTTAAAAAACAGCAACGACAAAATTGATGTTCAGGGCTGTAGGGCAGAATTTTATAACAATATTCCGGGCGATCATACTTCGTTAAGTGGCGATTATGTGATTTCTATCCTGAAGGATTCGAAAGGAAGAATGTGGTTCGGCACTTATGGGAATGGTCTCAATTTGTTTCAGAATCCAAAAGTATCAGAAGGAAAAGGCTCTTTTGGGAGTTATACCGAACAAGAAGGCCTTTGCGATAATGTGGTGTATTCCATCCTGGAAGATGGCAAGTCGAATCTCTGGTTAAGTACCGATAATGGTTTGTCGAAATTCGATGTGAAGAATAAAAAATTCAGTAATTACTACAAAACGGATGGGCTGCAAACAAACCAGTTCTACTGGTCATCCAGCTTCAAAAATAAAAATGGTAAAATGTATTTCGGAGGAATGAAAGGACTTAATGCCTTTTATCCCGACAGCATAAAAGATATTAAATTCCCGCCGCGCACTGTAATTACCGATTTTAAAATTTATAACCAGTCGGTTGAAGTAGGAAAAAAGTACAATGGAAAAGTTGTGCTGGGGCAATCAGTTTCTGAGGTAAAGGAGATAAAGCTTTCGTATAAGTCGAACGAGTTCTCGCTTGAGTTTTCAGCTTTACAGTATTTTCTGCCCGAGAATGTAAATTATGCCTACAAATTGGAAGGGTTTGATCAGCAATGGACAAAAGTTAATTCCTCGCGTCGTTTTGCCAGTTATACCAATCTCAAAGGCGGATCCTATGTTTTTATGGTAAAAGCCATTAACGACGACGGTCAACCGCTTCAGGAGCCCTGTAAAGTCAAAATAACCATAGTGCCACCTTTTTGGGTAACCTGGTGGTTCCAGTTATTGGTTGCTGTATTGATTATTTCAGGTTTTATAACCTTTTTCAGGTGGCGTGTATATGCATTGAAACGGCAAACCCGGAAACTTGAAAAACTGGTCGACATACGAACAGCAAAAGTTGAACAGCAGAAAGAAGAGCTGATTATACAGGCCGAAAAGCTGAAGGAGTCGAACCAGCAGCTCGAGAAGAAAAAAGAACTGATTGAAGGTCAAAAAGAAAAGCTGGAGATCCAGAATGAAGAGATTGTAAAGCAACGCGACAAACTTATTGAACTCAACCGTAAAGTTCAGGTATCCAATCAACAGCAGTTAAATTTCTTTACCCATATTTCGCACGAATTCAGAACTCCGCTAACACTTATTATTTCGCCAACAGAGCAGTTGCTGAGAGAGAATTATGACAATAATTTAAAGTCGAAGCTCTCACTGGTTTATAAAAATGCGCAAAGGATGTTGCATTTAATAAATCAGTTAATGGACATCAGGAAAGTTGAAACCGGTAAAACTGAACTCCGGGCATCAAAAGACGATCTGGTGAAATTTGTCGAAGGAATATTTATGTCGTTCAGCTCACTTGCTGTTCAACGTAATATCAAGTTCGACCTGGTTACAAATTCTGAAAAACTCGAAATTTATTTTGATCACGAGATCGTAGAAAATATCCTTTACAATCTTCTGTCGAACGCCTTCAAGTATACACCCGAAAATGGCTCAGTTACAGTGCTGGTAGATCTTTCGGATGGAAAACCCGAAACCAAAGAAGATGTACCCATTATAGACAAGCATCTTTACAAACAAGCTGATAATACCGGGTTTGTAAAGGTCGAAGTACGCGATTCCGGCATTGGCATATCTCCTGAACAGGTGAGGGAAGTATTCAGGCGATTTTACCGGATTCATTCGCACCTGAGCGCCCGCGCCACCGGTACAGGTATAGGTTTATACCTTACCCGCGAACTTGTAAAAGCGCACAAAGGCATGTTGTTTGTAAACAGCAAGCCCAACCGGGGAACCTCAGTGAAACTGATGCTTCCATCAGGCACATCACACCTCACTCCTTCGGAAATTACCACACATTCCTCTCCTTCAACATTATCCGAAACGGAGTTTCAGGTTACCCTTTTAAATCAGCAGTTTAATCAAGGAGCAAAAGAAAAGAGAGCGGTTCCCAATGGAAATAGTAAAGAAGTAAATCCTAATATTCCTGAAAGTAAAATAAATGACAAAGCTCTCGTATTGGTAATTGACGACGACCACGATCTGTGTAATTATCTTTCTGAATCCCTGAGCGATTCTTTCAGGATATTAAGTGCCGAAAACGGTAAAGAGGGACTGGAATTGGCCAATCTTTATTCGCCCGATGTGATTATCTCGGATGTAATGATGCCCGAAATGGATGGCCTTGAACTCTGTACCAGGCTGAAAACCGAAATCCAGACCTCGCATATTCCCGTAATTCTTTTAACAGCCCGTTCAGAGGCAGAGCATTATATCGAAGGCCTTGAAACCGGGGCCGATGATTATATTGCAAAACCTTTTAACGTACGCATTATTGAAGCCAAAATCAAGAACCTGATCGAAAACCGTAAAAGACTCAAAGCCTTATTTGCAAACAGTCTAATCCCTGTGCCCCGTGAGGTTACAACAACCCGGTCCGACGAAATTTTCCTGCAACGCGCTATCAAACTGGTTGAAGATAATATAAACGATGCCGATTTCAGTGTTCAGGAAATGGCCTCGGAACTGTGTATAAGCCGCAGTTTACTCCATAAAAAACTCACAGCCATTGTCGATCAGTCTGCCGGCGATTTTATCACCGCCATAAAACTTAAAAAGTCGGCTCTGCTTATGCACGAGGGCAATTTCAATATTTCGGATGTAGCCTATGCCGTAGGATTTAACGATCCCAAATATTTCAGCCGCTGTTTCAAAAAGCATTTTGGCAAATCGCCCTCTGAGTATGTAAAGGAAAATAGTCTTGATTGACACAGCTCCCTGGACCCTCCCATTAACACCTTAGTGAACTTGAGCTAATCGACTTTAACCCTGCGCTAATCGAATTAAATGCTGCGCTAATCTATTTGTGATTAGCGCTAATTGAATTAAATGCTGCGCTACTCTATTTGAGATTAGCGCTAATTGAATTTAACTCCGCGCTGAAGTATTTGGGATTAGCGCTAATCGAAGTGAGCTCTTTGCTAATATATTTTAGCTCTGCGCTAATTGATTTTGGACCAGCGCTATTGAAAGCCCTGAACCCACAAATTGATCAAATCTATTGATTTACAGCATATAAAAATAAGTGTTGTTTTTACACATTTTTACACAATTTTACACCATAATTACACAATTCTCCACCTTCTTTTTCTTCTCTCCAGATACTTTTACACTCGTTGGACACTCAAAAATAATCCGGCAATTAATAGCTACTAATTTTAAACTAATTTGAAAACTACCATGAGCACAAATCATTTTTTAAGAGCAGATTAATCAGATTTCTATATCAAAAAGCCTGAGGGCTCAAGATAACACGAGACTTTTGTTGGGGTATAATTCTAAAACTTAGCATATCAATAATTAAATGATCATATGGTAAATAAATTCTTATTCAGTGTAAGTGTTGCCTTGTTTCTGATCGCAGGAACCATTACGGCACAAAAAAGTTCTCCCATTGTGGTGAACGCCGATAAACCGCTGGCAGCTATTCAACCGACTATGTATGGTATTTTCTTCGAAGATATAAATATGGCCGCCGATGGAGGGATATATGCCGAGCTTGTTAAAAACCGCTCATTCGAATTTTTCCAACCGCTAATGGGATGGAAAACAAACTCCAAAGACTCGTCGGGGTTTTTATTGATTACAAATCGCAACGAGTCCAAGCCAAATAATCCGCGTTTTGCTCATATCACATTCGATAACCGGAGGGGCGACTTTGGATTAACCAACTCCGGTTTTAAAGGAATGGGGATAAAAAAGGACATGGATTATAATTTCTCCATTATGACCAATCAAAAAGTTGGGAATGTAAAACTTAAAATTGAATTGGTAGCCTCCGATGGAAAGGTTGCCGGAAGTACAGAGCTCACTCCTGCTGATGGAGAATGGGTTATTTCGAAGGCTACTCTCCGGTCGGCTGTTACCGATCCAAAGGCCAGTTTAAATGTTTGGTTTATTGGAGCCGGATCGATTGATATCGATATGGTTTCTCTTTTTCCGAACGACACATGGAAGAACCGCCCAGGCGGATTGCGTGCCGATTTAGTGCAGCTCCTCGCCGATATGAAACCTGGTTTTCTCCGTTTCCCCGGAGGTTGTATTGTAGAAGGCCGAGAACTTGCTACCCGCTACCAATGGAAAAAAACCGTTGGTAAAGTTGAAGACCGTGAGTTAATTGTGAATCGCTGGAATACTGAGTTTGCACACCGTCCTGCTCCCGACTATTTCCAGACCTTTGGTCTTGGCTTTTTTGAATACTTTCAACTAGCAGAAGACCTGGGCGCAGAGCCTCTGCCAATCCTTAGTTGTGGTATGGCGTGCCAGTTCAATACAGCCGAAGTTGTACCGATGAATCAGTTGGATCCGTATATTCAGGATGCACTCGATTTAATAGAATTTGCCAATGGTCCGGTTACCTCAGCCTGGGGAAAACTCAGGGCCGATATGGGGCATCCACAGCCATTCAATTTAAAAATGATTGGAATTGGTAACGAACAATGGGGTTCACAATATTTCGAACGTTATGTGGCCTTTCAAAACGCTTTAAAGGCTAAGTATCCCAATATTATTCTGGTTTCGGGAACTGGTCCCTCGCCCGATGGAGCCGACTTTGACTACGCAGTGAAAGAATTAAGAAAATTAAAAGCCGAAATAGTTGACGAGCACTATTACCGTACCCCTGAGTGGTTCTTCCAGAATGCTACCCGTTACGACAATTACGACCGTAACAGCTATAAAATATTTGCCGGCGAATATGCAGCACAGAGTGTGGCTACCGTAAGTCCGCTCAATAAGAACAACTGGAATACAGCCCTTTCAGAAGCTGCATTTATGACTGGCCTTGAGCGTAATGCCGATGTGGTTTATATGACCTCGTACGCACCCCTGTTTGCCCACGCCGAAGGCTGGCAATGGACACCCGACCTCATCTGGTTCGATAATCTCGCATCGTATGGAACCCCTAACTACTATGTTCAGAAATTATATTCGACCAACAGAGGTACTAACACTTTATCCATACTGCAAAACAATAAAGCATTAACCGGGCAAAACGGGGTATATGCATCGGCAGCCTTCGATAAAGCAACCAGTGAAATTATTCTCAAAATTGTAAATGCATCCGATAAGGCAGTAATCGAATCACTCGAAATCCAATCGGCCAGACGACTTGCACCTGCTGGTAAAATGACGGTTCTTGCAAGTAAGAATCCGGATGAGATGAATTCAATAGAAAAGCCCCAAAATGTGGCACCTCAGGAAAAGCCGCTCAACATTAAGGGTAAAAAACTGGATCTGAATCTCGATCCGCTTTCATTCACTGTAATACGCCTTAAAACAATGTAAAAAAAACTCTCATATTCATACACTAACTATTAATGAACAAATTAAAATTTATGAAAACAACTAAACTGATGATTTATGAAAACAAGTAAATTAATAAGGAGCGCTTTGTACGCAGCAGTTCTGGCAGTATTTGCCTTAATTGGGTGCGAGGAGTTGGATATTTATTCAATAGATTCGCCCTCAGACCTGCAAAGGAGAATAGACTCCATTGCGGCTGCGAAACCCAATACCGGAGACACTACTTACCTCACCATTACTACAGCCATTGTTGGAGCAGAAGATAACAGTGCCGGTTGGTGGTCAGCTTTTTCCGATTATTTCAAGATCCCGGCAAACAAGCTTTTACATCTTGAGTTTATTAATTACGGTACCGGGGTTAACAACTGGAACAACTGGAATCTTGCTGTAACTAATGAAATAGCGGACAGAGCTGCTGCCGATTATAAAGAATATTTTGTTCTCCGCTCCGATGCATATGGCTGGGGTGGTAAAATGGCAAATGTTGATCCTAAATATACTTTCGATCTCAAGATGATCACCAAGGACTACGCCGACACTGACGGTAATGGCGATATCTGGAATGACTTTCGCACGAGTATGAATGGCGCTAAAGTTACTCTTGAGGTTGACCACTCTGCTACTGGCAATGTATTTGTAAAAGCCACTGCTGTTGGAACAAATGGGACAACACTGGTACAAACATATCAACAACCAGTTTCGGCTACTTCCGATATAGTAGCATTCTTAATTGGCGATGGAAGCCATTTCCTGATGAAAAAAGCCTACCTTATTCCTTCGAAGGTTACTGTTGTAAAAGATGTTAATCCGGTTTCAATCGCTGTTCAGGGAGCTCCTGATTTTGTTGAATTAGGCAACAAAAACTTCTGGGGTGATGCAAAAGCAACTGTTACTTTCGCTGATGGGTCTTCTGCACAAGTTGATTCTGCAGATCTGTCATTCAATGTTGTTCCTGATATGACTACTCTCGGAAAAAAGACCGTTGTTGTAGCTTACAGTAAAACCAAGCAGGGAGCATATGGCAAAGCTGTATCTACCTTCTACAACTTAGAAGTAACTAATCCTGTTTCGAGTATGGAGGTTACTACAATGCCAACAATAACCAAATACTATTTTTATAACACCGACCCCATTATATTCAACACCAAAGGTATTGTGGTTACAGCCACATATTCGGATGGTACAAAAGGTGTCTTACCAAATGAAACGCTGAAGTTTGGCAAAATTCCGGCTGCCGAAGGTGCTCAGGCAGTTACAATTACTTATGTTGGAGCAACAAGAACAGTAAATACAACTTGTCCGGTAACACTTGTAAAAGGTATCAGTCAGGTGGGTAAAACAGATTTCTCTACCGCATGGTGGACAGCATTCTCCGATGACTATGCAGTTCCTACAGGTACAAGTAAGACAATTACAATGTACTGCTACTCGAACAATGTTAATAACTGGCACAGTCCGTGTACAATTCTTCGCAAGGCCGATAAGACCGAATATGCCGTAGTTCGTATGGACAACTTTGGATGGAGTCCTGCAGGTACAACTAATTATAGCGTAGCTACCAAAACATCCGACTGGAATTGGGATACATTCACATCAAACATAAGTGGTTCTAAGGTGGTAATCACAGTAACTAATAATGGAGATAATACTGCCGATATACTTTACACAGTGACTTACGCCAGCGGTGAAACGCATTTCCAGAAGTATGCCGGTATAACCATTGACAGTTCTGATTTGAGTTGTGCACTTGTAACAGAGGGGTCATATCTGGTAATTACTCAATAATAGTACGATAAAAATATTAAATATGAAACCCGCATGCTTTCGTGCAACACAGCATGTGGGTTCCATCTGACCTTTAACATTAAAAATATAAACAGATGAAATATATATATTTAATCCTGTTGGGATTGCTGGCGCTCGCACCGGCATCATATGCAGAAGGCAACGGTAGTACCGACCCAATGTCAAGCACTCAGCAAGGCAATATTACAGTAAAAGGCAAAGTGGTTGATGAAAAAGGAGAACCGCTTCCGGGAGCAACAATACAGCAAAAAGGTACAACTACGGGTGCAGTTACCGACATTGACGGGAACTTCTCTATTTCTGTTTCTTCGGATGCTACGCTGGTAATATCTTTTTTAGGATATCAAAGCCTTGAAGTAGTTGTTGCAGGAAAAACTGATCTTGGTAACATCACCCTGGTTTGGGATGTAAAGGAACTCGAACAGGTGGTGGTAATTGGTTACGGTACACAACGTAAGGTCGACCTCACTGGTTCGGTTGCTATTGTGAACACCGAAGAGATGAAAAAAGTATCGCACTCCAACATTTCCACAATGCTCGAAGGAAGGGTAGCTGGTGTTCAGATTACTTCCGACGGTCAACCGGGCGCCGATCCTACAGTGCGCATCCGCGGTATTGGTTCGTTCGGTAGCACCGCCCCTCTCTATGTAATCGATGGAGTGCCCATGGGAACTACCATACGCGATTTCTCGCCTAACGATATTGAAACCCTTCAGGTACTTAAGGACGCTTCTGCTGCTGCAATCTATGGTTCGCGTGCAGCCAACGGTGTGGTTATCATTACCACAAAGCAGGGTAAGAAAAACCAGGCTATGAAGATAAACTACAGCGGCTATTACGGGTTCGACCAGGTGGAGAAAGATGTTTACGATGTTATGGACTCTTACCAATATGGTAAATACGTCACCATGGCATATAAAAACAGTGGTATGGATGTTCCTGGAGGATACAATCCTTCAAATGCAAAATATTTGTATAATGCCGACGGTACACCCAAAGTGGACACAAACTGGTTCGATGAAGCCTTCAAAACAGGTATCCGTCAGAATCATAACATCAACATGTCGGGTGGTGGTACTAACAACACCTACAACATAGGCCTCGACTACTATAGCCAGAATGGTACCATGGTGGGAGCCGGTCCTAACTTCGACCGTTACACTGCCCGTATCAACAATACCATGGATGTTAAGTTTATCAAATTCAAAACCAGCCTGGTATATAGCTACAGCGATCAGGACAATATGGCACTCAGTAATGCCAATGAGTATGTACAGGGATTATATGGTGCTCAATATCCTGTAATGGCTTCAGCTCTGCTTATTCCTCCAACTATCAGGGCATACGATGAATCGACCTGGGTGCTCGATGACAAAATTCCTGCTGCAACGGAATACAACTACGACTCTTATGGTTACGGTACTTACTACGACGATGTTCATGGCGACTTGCGCGTAACAAACCTTTTGCTTACCAATAGTTTACTTAAGAGAAATACAACTGTAAACCGCGTTGTTGCTTCTGGTTCAGCAAATGTTGACCTCATAGGCATGGTTGGCCAAAAGAGCAGCAATCACAAGTTTGATTACAACCTTAACCTGTCGTACAGCAGAACCAATGCAAAGGACTTTACATTTGTGCCTGCATTTATACAGAGTACAACCAACTACTTGTCGAAGAGCAATGAGAATCTGGCTGAAGGCTATCGTAACTTTAGTGATGTACTTATTGAAAACACCATTAATTATGAAGGTAAGATAGGACGTCATAACATCAATATGGTAGCCGGACAAACATTTCAGAGGGAGCTTTATCATACACTCACCAGCAAAGGAGTTACAATGCCTGAGCCATACTTCCTGCAAATAAACAATGCAGAGGAAACATCGGGAACCAGCTACGAAAGTGAACATGTTCTGGCATCGTACATTGGTCGTATCAATTACAATTTCGATGAGAAATACCTTATTTCGGCAACAGCACGTCGTGATGGTTCAAGCCGTCTTTCTTCAGATGATCGTTGGGATTGGTTCCCTTCTGTATCAGCAGGTTGGCGTTTGGAACGTGAAAACTTCTTCCCTGTCTCCAAATCGATTATTGGTCTGCTCAAAATTCGCGGTAGCTATGGTGAACTTGGTAATGAGAACATTGGCGAATACCAGTACATGGATGTTATGTCGCGAGGAAACTACACCTATAGCTATGGGAATAACAAGGTTACTGGTTCGGCAATATCGAACTATGTAAACACAGCTATCAGATGGGAAAAGAAGAAAACTATTGACTTTGGTCTCGACCTGGGTATGTTTAGCAATCAGTTTGAATTTACTTTCGACTGGTATAAATCCACATCCGAAGACCTTCTCTATAGTGTAGCTGTTCCGACCAGTGCCGGCGCTACCAACGGAACAGTAACCATGAACGCAGCCACCATGGAAAACTCAGGTCTTGAATTCCTGCTCGCTTATCACAATCATAAAAACGCTGTTAAGTTCGATATTTCCACAAACTTATCTACACTGCAAAATAAGGTAACCAAGTTGGGTGTTTCGGGCGAACCTCGTACCGATGGATACACCCGCACAGAGGTAGGTCGCGAAATTGGTGAATTTTATGGTTACGTTTCCGAAGGCATTTTCCAGAAGCAGTCGGATATTGATAACCGTGTAAACGCAAATGGTATGCATATAAATCAGAACGGAGCGCAACCGGGCGATGTTATCTATGCCGACCTTAACAATGACGGCGAAATTACCAACGCCGACCAGAAATTTCTGGGTAGCGGTTTAGCAAAGGTTCATTATGGTTTTAATATCAGTGCCGAATGGAAGGGGCTTGATCTGAGTATATCCACTTATGGGGCTGCCGGTTTTAAAGCTGTTGATTTTGTTGACCTCACATTGCATAGCTCGTATGGAGCACTCAACAAAAGTGTTGACCTGTTGAATGCATGGACTCCTGAGAACACAAATACTAACGTGCCTCGCGTGGCTTACAAATCGAACGGTTCAATTACAAACGATATGTTCAGCCAGCGTTTCCTGCAGAATGCATCATATCTGAAAATTGCAAATGTAGAATTGGGCTATAATGTTCCCGATAAATGGTTTGGTGGTTATGTTACCGGTGTGCGGATCTATGCATCGGGTCAAAACCTGGCAACATTATCAAAATACAAAGGCTACAACGTAGACTTCGCCGGAGGCACATTTACTCCGGGTTACAACTATGCTTCGTATCCGACACCACGAACCATCATGTTCGGAGTACACTTCTCATTCTAAAATAATTTAAAACAGAGTCAATATGAAAAGTTTAAATATAATTCTAATAATGTTGGCGCTTATTGGAGGCATGACAGCCTGCAATGACGAACTCGATGTTCAGAACCCGAACAGTCAGACAACCTACGATTTTGGTAATACTGAGTCTGATCTGAAGGAGGCTGTTATCGCATGCTACAACCGTATACGTCTCGAAGGTACATTTGCCCGCGTTGGCTACACATTGGATGCTGTACGTGGCGACGAAGTATGGAACTCGTCTCAGCAATGGTATCTGGAGTACGACAATCTCAATTCTCCGGGTACTATAGGAATAGGCGACGAATGGCCATGGCGCGACAACTACCATGTTGTAAACCGCACCAACTTTGTATTGTCTAAAGTCGATAAAGTTAAACTGTCCGAAGAGTCATATAATCAAATTGCCGGACAGGCTCTTTTCCTCAGATCTTTGGCATACTATAATCTGGCAACCTATTACCAGACTGTTCCTTTGATTACAGATTATGCATCTTATTCGGACATCAACACCATGTATGCGCCTAACAATACCCAGGACGAGGTGTTTGACCAAATAGAAGCCGATCTCAAGAAAGCTATGGAAATTTTGCCTTCGCGCGATAAAGGTGGCGAATGGGCTAAAGGTCGAGCTACCAGCGGTGCTGCTGCAGGATATCTGGCCCGGGCTTATATGTTCCGTCATAAATATACGGAGGCTTATGCTGTGCTGAAAGACATCATCGCTGGCAAGTATGGAACATACAAACTTACAAACGACTATGGCGACAATTTCAGAGAAGGTGCCGCATATGAAAATAACTCAGAGAGCCTCTT
Source organism: Bacteroidota bacterium (assembly GCA_023429135.1). Classification (GTDB taxonomy): domain Bacteria; phylum Bacteroidota; class Bacteroidia; order Bacteroidales; family JAAUTT01; genus JAAUTT01. The sequence continues at coordinate 248,840 of JAEYWD010000124.1, forward strand.
CGAAGTTCAGTTTCTGGACTTCGGCACAGGTGGCACCGACGAAGAGTGGACTCCGGTTAACATAAGCTCACAGGCAACTCAGGGTCATGCGGTCGAAAGTAACTATGCTTCACAGCAAATGGGCAGCTGGGGCGACCTTGCCGGTTCACCATGGTTATATAACCTGTTCAAAAAAGAGAACAGTACCGATGGCCGTCTCGATCCTCGTTTATACTGGACATTGGTTACTTACGAAAACGAATATAGCTCCTACACCGGTTTGAAAACAGCAGCATATCCTGATGGAGATCCACGTCGTAACACTATTTATCAGAAGGATATAACTGCAACTCCGCTGTCGAACAGCGCTCAGGGCGGTATCTCCATAGCCAAGTTTACCAATGCCCGAAATAATATTTACAGTTCTATTACTAACGGATTACACTGTGGAGTTAACCTGCGACTGATGCGTTACAGCGATGTTTTATTGCGTGCAGCAGAATGCGAAAACGAAATCAATGGTCCAACCCAAACAGCTATCGATTATATTAACATCGTACGCAGGCGTGTTGCTCTTAAAGATCTGAAGCTTTCCGACTTTCCGACGGCGAATGCTCTTTTCGAGCAGATAGCAAATGTTGAGCGTCCAAAAGAGTTCGGTTGCGAAAACGGTCGTGGTATCGACTTACTCCGTTGGGGATTTTTCTACGATGCAGGTCGTCTGAATCAGTTGGTTGAGCACGGTTATTACAAGCTCGATGGCAAAGCTTCAACTGAAGAGCTTACTGCTGAAACAGCTACAAGTTCATCTTTCAAATATTATTATAAGGGACATGAATATTTCCCCATATTCCAATCAACGCTTAATGCCAACCCTAAGCTTACAGGGAACTCGGCAAACAAGAATGAAGACAATGGGCCTGCCTTCAAAGCTAAATGGGCTGTTCGTCCGGTTGTAAAGTAGGAATCGTTCTTTTAAACGAGGTTGTGCGAAAAGTTTTTTTCATGAATCGCACGTTCTAAAATGAGTGATTTAAACCTTTCAGGTTTTTAAAACCTGAAAGGTTTCGATTATTAAGACAGCTTCTGTTTTCTAATTAATTTGTTAGTTTATCGGCACCAGGCTTTAGGAAGTCAGCCAAAACCTGAGTAGGTAAGTTTTTTAATAAACCATTTTAGACATGAGACTAAAGTATTTACTGATTTATTCTTTCGGCATAACAGCTATATTATTTGGTGGTTGCAAGGATGATGATGTTGAACCTAAAGAAGAGCCAGATCCTGATACAACTTTTACCATTCCAGCATACGCCGATGATTATTCATCGATATCGTCATGGGCAAACCGGAACAAGTGGAACCTGGCCAATGTTCACGACCCGTCGGTTGCATATTACAACGGCTATTACTATATTTATGGCACCGATGCCTCGTATGGTAATGAGGCAGCAGGACACGGGCATTTTCAGGGAAAACGTTCAACCGATCTGGTTAACTGGGATTGGGTAGGCGGACCATTTTATGATCCTCCCGCCTGGGTAGCCGACTCGCTCAATGCAATCCGTTCGCGCATGGGGCTCGCTGCCATTCCCAAAGAAAGCATAATGTACGGATACTGGGCACCGGTGGTTCGCCGTGTTAATGTTGGGGGACAAGAGATCCTGCGCATGTACTACAGCATTGTTATCGATAATTACATCAAGACAGGTAAAGCTAACACTTCAGCCAACTTTGACGGAAGCTGGACCGAACGGGCATTTATCGGTATGTGCGAATCGACTGATCCAGCCGGAGCTGTATGGAACGACAAAGGTTTTGTTACATCTTCTTCATCCGACCGTGGTATTAACTACAGTCGTGCCAGCTTATCCGACTGGAGTGGCTATTTTTACTATAACGCCATCGATCCCACTTATATCGTAACACCCGAAGGAAAACATTACCTGATACACGGATCCTGGCACAGCGGTTTCGCATTGTTGCAGGTGGATGCAACAACTGGTAAGCCTCTTACAAAACTCGGTGAGCCTTATGCAAGCAGTGCAAGTGAGCTGTCAGCCCGATATGGTGTGAGAATTGGCACACGTACAGCCTCCTCGCGCTGGCAGGGAAGCGAAGCTCCCGAAATAATCTACAAGGATGGCTTCTACTATTTGTTCATGGCCTACGATGGACTCGATGTACCATACAACACAAGAGTAGTAAGAAGTACAAGCATTGAAGGGCCATACCTCGACATCACAGGACGCAACTTTACAAACGGGAGCGGGGACTGCTATCCGATAGTAACTCACCCTTATAAATTCAATCTTAGCTATGGTTGGGTAGGCATATCGCATTGCGGTGTCTTCCAAAAGGAAAATACCAACGAATGGTTCTACATGTCCCAGGGACGGTTGCCTGCCAATGTTGGAGGTAACACTTTTTCCAATGCCATTATGATGGGGCATGTGCGCCGTATTGTATGGTGTCCGGCTTCTGTAAATGAACCAAACAACCTGTGGCCAATAGCCTTGCCCGAAAGATACGCTGCCGTACCTGATTATGGCACTATTACCAAAGACTCACTAGTAGGTACCTGGGAGCACATCAACCTAAAATACACTTACGGAGTCCAGGCCAGCGCGGTCACTCTAACCCTCAATGCAGATGGCACCATGTCGGGAGCGCTCACCGGTAATTGGAGTTACGATGCCACAAAAAAGCAACTGACCTTGGGTAACGTAATTGTTTGCGTTGAACGCGAAGTTGACTGGGAAGCTACACCACGCCGGGTAACAATAGTATATGCAGGGACAGAAAAAAATCTGAACGCAACCTATTGGGGCAAAAAGAAAAAATAAAAATCATACAGATTAAAATCAACATGGCTTACTATATAACTAAAAGGCACATTTCTTTTGATTTAGCAAAAAAAGGCTTCTGATCGATGCATGGCGAAGCCTAAAATACTAATTCCTTGCTGACGGCGGTCCGTTCAAGGGAAGTCGACGAAGGAGACGGACCGCGTTTCCGCCGTCAAAGACTTTTTTGGTGACTTTTTTGGTCACAAAAAAGTTACAAATGGCTGTTTGAAAACCTAATGTTATCTACCGTAATGTTTGTTTTGATAAATACGATTAACTTATTATGAAAACGAAAATAATCATCCTTTTTCTGCTTGGTATCTTTTCCTTCCTACCGTCAGAAGCTCAGCAAATAGTTGTTCACGATCCTGTAATGGTGCAGGCTGATGGTACTTATTACCTGTTCTGCACCGGAATGGGCATATCTTCGTTTAGTTCTGCGGATATGAAGAACTGGAAAAAAGAAAAGCCGGTATTTACAAAAGCACCGGAGTGGGCTGTAAATACTGTGCCCGGGTTTAAAGGGCATATATGGGCTCCGGATATAATTTATTTTAATGGCAAATACAACCTGTTTTACAGTGTTTCGGCCTTTGGTAAAAACACCTCATGCATAGGTTTGGTTACTACTCCTACCCTTAAGCAGGACGATCCAGCCTTTAAATGGACTGATCACGGAAAAATTATTCAGTCCGTTCCGGGACGCGACGACTGGAATGCCATTGACCCTAATCTTATCGTCGATGAAAACAATCAGCCCTGGCTGGCATTCGGGTCGTTTTGGTCGGGCATTAAACTGGTGAAGCTCAGGTCTGATTTGACAGCCATTGCTGAACCTCAGGAATGGTATGGACTGGCAAAGAGGCCAAAAAGCTTTTCAATTTCCGATACATTAGCCGGCGATGGGGCTATTGAGGCACCTTTCATTTTCCGTCATAAAAAATACTATTACCTGTTTGTATCGTTCGATTATTGCTGCCGTGGTGTTAATTCCAATTACAAGATTATGGTTGGCAGGAGCGAAAAAGTAACCGGTCCGTATCTGGATAAAGATGGAAAAGCTATGGCAGAAGGAGGGGGAAGCCTTGTTCTGCAGGGCGATGAAAATTACCATGGTCTGGGTCATAGCGCCACTTACACGTTCAATGGAAAGGATTATATCATTTATCACGCATACGATTCCAAAGATGCCGGTAAGCCTAAACTTATCATCAGCGAACTTGCATGGTCAACCGATGATTGGCCTCAGGTTGTGAGGCAGGAAGAGAGTGGAAAATGACATTCGTCTTGATTTTCATAGGATTATACCTGAATATGAGTTCATAATCTTACAATTTTATAACAGAGTATTGTAACAGTTTTTCGGGAATATTGCCGGACCTTTGTTAAAGATCCTAAAATTCCGGCTATGAAAAATCTGATATATACGCTAGGCACAATTGTAATTTCGATCTTTGTTCTGACAGGTTGTTATTCATCGTCTCCTGCAACATCATCCAACCGGTATTCTGCGCCCGATTGGGCTCCGGCATACGAATCAGGGGTACGATATTATTACCTTCCCGATATCGAAACCTATTACGATGTTACGAGTGGTAACTTCGTTTATTTTGATCGCGGCGAGTGGTTGTATTCACGACAGTTGCCGACTGTTTACAGTGGATACGATTTATACGGCGGTCATTCTGTAGTCCTCGACCGACGCGTGTATCAACCCTGGAGGTACCATCAGAATTACGTATCCAGCTATCCAAGGTACTACTACAGGAGCGCTTATGGAAGCCAAAACAGCGGCACTGTTCGCGGATACAACGAAAATGCCCGCAAGCCGGTTTATTCGTCGCCATCGGACAGAGCGCGCCGAAACTCAACAACCTCTCCTTCAACACCTGAACCAGATAACAGATCTGCAACCGAGGCACGACCATCGGATTACAGCAACCGACGAGTTGGTCAGCCAGTTAAGGTAACACCAGAAATGCGGGAACCGAGACCATCCAGTCCGTCGTCAACCCCTGCTCCGCCCACGAATTCTTCACGCAGGCAAAGTACTTCCGAAGGATCGGGTATTGGGTCGAGAAACGATGATAATGTCCGGCAGCGAAAAAGCACAAGTACAAAGCCTCCACCTTCGGTTCGAAGAAATAGCGAAGAAACTCCCCGGCCGTCTGACAATAGCGCCAATCCGAAAAGCAGTACTGAAGACAAGCCTTCAAACCGGAGACGATAAAAGATGAACTACCAAACATTGGACAAGAGCGGCGTTTCTGACGAGTTAGCGCGTTGGCAAAAGGAAATGCTCCGGGACCCATCGCTTTTAAACAGGTTGTCGAAAAAAGTACAAACCCGGGTTAACAATTGGATTCCCGAGAAAGTCCACAAGGCGATTACAGTCACTATAAAACAGATGATTCGTGCTGTTTTATTCGGGGCTAAATATACCGTAGTAAAGGCACCTATGGAAAATTCGCTGGCCGCCCGCGAAGCTACTGTTATGCAAAGAATAGAATTTTACAGAAAAACGGCTGCTGTAGAAGGCGGAATAACCGGTGCCGGCGGCTTTTTGCTCGGCCTGGCCGATTTCCCAATGTTAATAGGAATAAAGCTAAAGCTTCTGTTTGATATTGCATCCATTTATGGCTTCAATGTTAAGGATTACAAAGAAAGAGTGTATCTCCTCCATATTTTTGAACTTGCATTTTCAAGCGACATCCACAGGAAAAAAGTCTACCTGAAAATGGTCGATTGGGACCTGAAAAGTAAAGAGCTTCCTAGCGACATGAATCAGTTCGACTGGAGAAGTTTCCAACAGGAATACCGTGATTATATTGATCTGGCTAAGATGGCACAACTTCTCCCCATAATTGGAGCGCCTGTTGGGGCCATTGTAAATTACCGGATGATCAAAAAGCTCGGAATTACCGCAATGAATGCTTATCGTATGCGTCTTACAAATGAATTGAGGTAGAGAATTATGTAATCACACCTTTAGCCAGCCTCTGAAGCCACGTGCGCTATAATACGATTCGGCCCCGTTGTGGTATAAAAAAACTTTGTCGTAACGCCGGTCGTAAAATAAAGCACCTCCTAGTTTTCTGACATCCGAAGGGGTTTTTACCCAACTGGAGGTTTTAAGATCGAATTTTCCGAGTTCCTGCAATTCCCTGTATTGTTCTTCGGTTAAAATTTCTATGCCCATTTCAGCAGCCATATTAATGGCACTGTTGCCTGGTTTATGCTCTTTTCTTGATTCCAGCGCTTCGTGGTCGTAGCAAACATTCCTGCGCCCTTTGGGAGTTTCTGCCGAGCAATCGTAAAAAATAAATTCGCCAGTCTTGTTATCATAGCCAATAACATCAGGTTCTCCTTCGGTTGCTTCCATTTCGCTGAGCGACCATAGCTTTTCGGGATGGGCCTCCAGTTTAGCCTGTACTTTATTCCATTCGAGACCTTTATGACGGTTCATGTTTTTCTCAAAACGGGTTTTCAGCACGTGGATTAATTCTTCCTGTTCCTGAACTGGTAATTTCATTTTTACTTTAGTCATAGTGTCCATAATCAATATTTTATGTTGTTTTTATTTGAAACATTGTATTTCAAAGCAGCAAGGGCGATGATGATAACTGGATTTATTTGGTCAGATATTTTCACTAATGTTTTCTTGAAAACAATAAAACTCAATTTTGGTTGAAAATGACAGAAACCCTCGCTTAGGGGTTCACCGAAATGAGTTTTCTGTCCGCAGGCCTGAAATACCACGAAACCAGTGTCAGAACAATTAATAGGAGAGGCCCAAAAAGATCCTTGGCTCCATCGCCAATGGCTAAATGCGAAAATACAGCTCCCGACATTACAAAGAAAAAACCTGCATAAGCCCATTCCTTGAGTAACGGGAATTTAGGAAGGAGCACAACTGCAGTTCCCAGTATTTTCCATATACCCAGAATGGTTAGAAGATAAATGGGATAACCCAGATGGTTAAACATTTCTACCTCTTCTTTCATTTGTATCAACTGTACAATTCCGGTTGATACCATTCCTAGTGAAAGCCAGACAGTGGCAATCCAGTAAATTATTTTATCTCTCTTTTTCATATCCCACTTTTTGACCTGGTTAATACTTTTTCAAGCATGTTATGCGCCATATTTATTCCCTTGGCGAAAGGCAATTGCAACATTTGATTCCTGAATTCCTCCGATTTGTAAACAATAAGCATGTTTAATTTGCTTGTATCGGAGGTTAGTTTTTCGAATTCAAGAAACTCGAGCTGGACGGGAAAGGGGGTGTTTTCCATCTCGAAAGTCCGGGTGATTTTTTCGTTGGGGCTAAACTCGTGGATGGTACCGTTTGCCCGAAACACTACATTACCCTGCGGATCGGTCGTTTCGAACTGGTAACTGCCATGCTTTTTACTTTCGAGTTTCAGGACTTTGGTACCCATCCATTGTTCTAAAATGTCCGCATCTTCATAAGCTTTGAAGAGTAACTCCACAGGCAGCTCAAATACCCGGGTAACTAATACAACCTGTTTGCCGTCTTCGGCATGGATTTTTGTTTTCTGTTCCATAATAATCTATTTATTGGGTTTGTAATTTTTCATAATGCTTTCCAGTTTATTAAACCTGTCGTCCCACATTTTGCGGAAGGGTTCGATAAAATCGGCTATTTCTTTCATTTTTTGTGGATTGAGGTGGTAGAAAATTTCGCGGCCGTTTTGTTCCTGTTTAAGCAATTCACATTCGGTTAGTATTTGAAGGTGTTTCGAAACTGTTGGTCGTGCTGTGTCGAAGTTGGAAGCTATGGCTCCTGCTGTCATAGCCTGAGTAGCTACCAGCATAAGGATCATTCTTCTGGTAGGGTCGGCAATGGCTTGAAATACGTCTCTTCTTAAATTCATTGTGTAGCTATTTGACTACAAATATACATGTAGTTATTTGGCTACGCAAATTTTTATGGTAATTTTTTTAAACTGAAGTGAAAAACAAGAAGTAATACGCTTTAAACAAGGATGTTATCGTTGGTAATTTTTACTACAAACCATTTGATTACTCGGAAGGTTAGGTAAGCTAATGCAATTAAATTGATTGCATTCCAAATGTTTAGTCCTATGTAAATTATTTTTTCGGAAAAGGTCATACTTGCCAGACTCCAATATTCACCCTTACTTTCAGTATAAAAATCGTCATACCCCATTAAGAGCAGAGATAAAGTTAAATAAACCGCTAAGTCAAACAATATGAGAGTAACTCCAATAATGACTTTTTTAGGTTTGATCATTGAATTCTGTTTTGTTTATTTTTCTTTCCTCAAATACTTTTATTGCTGCTTTTACATATTCAACCTGGTACATGCTTCTATTATCAATAATTTCTTTTAGGGTAGACTCTTTTGCAGTTTTTAAATCATTATAATGTTTATCGGCTACCATTCTTTGTTTCATTTCTGCAATCTTAGGATCTTCATGAAGCAAGTCTTCCACTAAACCAATAATATAGGTGCGATGAACTATAATTAAGAAAATCAATAATATTGCGCTTAAAGGTTGCAGTCCAAGGGATATAGATGCTCCGTCGAATGCACTCCAGGATAATTCAAATAGAAAAGTGAAGGAGGAATATGTAAACTGGATTGCATTTGTTGATCCTATTATAAGTAGAATGGCCAATAAAGTTTTGATCTTTTTCAATTTAAGAAGTCGAAGGATTGTTATGCCACCAAACATTCCATACCCAATATAATTTTGCAGTCCAATTTCGTACGACCTAAAAACGACTATTATAATAGAATAAACGGATACAAGTCCAATTATTGTCAGAATGATCACATCGCTATATCTTTTAATCATTGAGTTAGGTATGTTTAGTTGTGGTAGAAACCTTTATTAAAGTTTAGGCAATTAAAATACATTAAAAATAAGGAGTAAGGTTAAATATTATTTGCAATCTTTTGTACTAAGGTCAAAATACAATTTTGAAATAAGGTTTTCTAAAGGTACCATATTTTCATTTCAGCTATCCTTGGTAGAAAACATATCAGGCTGTTTTTAACCTTATTATCAGGTGTTTAGCAAATCTATTTACATAGAAAACTCACGTTCATTAGTTTATTGCTGAAATCCAGATTGGGATTAAGGCTGCAATAAGAACTACTGTTGTGGTTTGTCAGTAATAATTTGTAACAAAAAGTCCGGTAAGTATTAATAATTCATCCTCAACATTGGAATTAATATGCCCCTTCGACGAGGAACCGGAAAAATTCATAAGGGTTCCGGCAGTGTCAAAAAGGCTCCATTTGGTATTCCAGGCATTATCGTATTTCCAGTTGAGTATTTTATCGTTTATAGCAATTGTTGCTTTTGTCATCCAACTATTGTAGGTAATTTCTCCAATAATTCTGTTTTCAGAACTGTCAATAATTTGAGTGTGTTGCTTCAAAAAACCTTTTGTTTTGAAAATGTATTCTTTACCATTTACTTCGCCCTGGGCAGTTTGCGAAAAAGATTTGTCCTTTAAGTTACCAAGAATGGCTCCGTTGGAATAGATGTTATACAAATTGGAAAAGAATTTTTTAGTCCAGGAATAGTTGGTTTTCATAAGAAATATGATATTGGGTTAATAAGTTCTTTCATTGGTAATCTGAAGCTAAAATATATCATTTTTAATTGATCACAAAATTCACATAGCTCTCAGCGGATGCTTTCATTCTTTTCATTTCCTTGCCTTTTCATTATTTTTTCATTAATCATCAGGCGAAACCAATCAATCTGTTAAATTTGCAAATTCTTTAAAGATTGCAATGGAAATATCGGCATTGAGAAATTTGTATTCCAATCATTCCAATGCGTTGGATTTTGTGGAGTATTACAATTCCAGTGACCGTGTTGTGCACATTAAGGGAACAAATGGTTCGTCGTTGCCGCTTTTTTGTGCCGCCGTTGTTCAAAAACTTAAAGCTTTAAATTTATTTGTTATTCCCGATAAGGAAGAAGCGGCCTATCTTTATAACGACCTTGCCAATGTGCTCGACGAAGGGCAGATTCTTTTTTTCCCATCTTCTTACAAGAAGAGCATTGCCCACCAGGAAACCGATGAAGCTGGCATAATTCTTCGTACAAGGGCTCTCAACAGGCTAAAGGAGCTGGGAAATATGCAGCAATCGCTTCTCGTGGTTACCTATCCCGAAGCCGTAATGGAAAAGGTGACCTCAGCCGAAAACCTCGACAAAAACACGCTCGAACTCAGGGTAGGCGAAAGAATTTCCATTGGTTTTATCCGCGAGGTGCTTTACGAATATAAGTTCGAGGAAACCGAGTTTGTCTACGAACCTGGACAGTTCTCGGTTCGCGGAAGCATTGTCGATATATTCTCCTTTTCGAATAACCTGCCTTACCGCATCGATTTTTTTGGCGAAGAAGTCGAGTCCATCCGTACTTTTGAGGTCGACAGCCAGTTATCGAAAGAAAAGCTCGACCGCATCAATATCATACCCAATATTGGTTTTATGGTTTCGGGAGGCAACAGTATCAACCTGTTGGAATTACTGCCCGATAAGAGCCTTGTCTGGTCGAAAGATCTGCCGATCATAAGGGCCGATCTCGAAAAAGCATATTATGCCATTCCCGGCAAGGTAGCTACCTCTCACGAAGGCGAAAAGATTGAGAAGGAAAGCATTATCAGTCACCCTGAGGAACTTCAGGAGCTGGCCAAACGTTTTTTCAGGGTTGAATTCGGGCAGAGTTTTGCCTTTGAACCTGGCAAAACCCTTTCGTTCAAAACCATTCCTCAGCCACAGTTCAAAAAGAATTTTGAGATGCTGGCCGAAAACCTAAAGGAAAATTCGGGCAGGGGTTTCAAAAACTACATTCTAAGTGATAATCCGCGGCAAATACAGCGGTTAAAAGATATTTTCGCCAGCATTTCGGACGAGGTAATATTCGATCCGATTACAACCTCGATCCACGAAGGGTTTATCGACAACGACCTGAAAGTGTGTTTGTATACTGATCATCAGATTTTTGAACGATATCACAAATACAACATCCGCCATAATTTTTCGAAGAGCGACAGCATCACCATTAACGAGCTTCGGGGCTTGAATCCGGGCGATTATGTGGTACACATCGATCATGGCATCGGCATTTTTGGAGGCTTGCAGAAGATTGAAGAACACGGCAAGCTCCAGGAAAAGATAACCCTGATTTATAAAGATAATGACGTGCTTTTTGTGAATATTCACAACCTTCATAAAATCTCCAAATATAAAGGTAAGGAGGGCGAAGCTCCCAAGATATACAAGCTTGGCACCCCGGCATGGCAAAACCTGAAGCAGAGCACTAAAAAAAAAGTGAAGGACATAGCCCGTGAGCTAATTAACCTTTACGCAAAACGCAAAGCCGAAGAGGGTTTCAGGTTCTCGCCCGACACCTACATGCAGGAAGAACTCGAAGCCTCTTTTATATACGAAGACACACCCGACCAGGAAAAAGCCACCCGGTCAGTTAAAACCGGCATGGAAGCTCCATACCCGATGGATCATCTGGTGTGCGGCGATGTTGGTTTTGGAAAAACCGAGATTGCCATCCGTGCGGCTTTCAAAGCCGTGGCCGATAACAAACAGGTGGCAGTGCTCGTTCCTACAACCATTCTGGCGCTGCAGCATCATAATACTTTTAGGGACAGGCTTGAAAAATTTCCCTGCAAGGTTGAATATATCAGCCGTTTGAAGGCTGCCAAAGAGCAGAAGGATGTGCTTCAGAAACTCGAAAAGGGCGAAATCGACATTATTATTGGCACGCACAAACTTGTTGGCAAGGAAGTAAAATTCAAAGACCTTGGTCTTTTAATTGTCGACGAGGAACAGAAATTTGGCGTTACAGTAAAAGAAAAATTGAAACAACTGAAAGTAAACGTTGATACGCTTACTTTAACAGCTACGCCCATACCCCGGACGCTGCAATTCTCGCTGATGGGAGCCAGGGATCTGTCCATTATAAATACACCACCGCCCAACAGGCACCCCATTCATACTGAGTTGCATGTTTTCAACTCCGAAACCATTAAGGAGGCAATCGATTACGAGATTTCCCGTGGGGGGCAGGTTTTTTTCATCCACAACCGTGTGGATACCCTTATTGAAATTGAAACCCTGATAAACAAGGTGTGTAAAGGCGTTAAAACCATTTTTGCTCATGGGCAGATGGAAGGTGAAAAGCTCGAGAAGATCATGCTCGATTTTATCAACGGCGATTACGACGTGCTTATTTCGACCACCATTGTGGAGTCGGGGCTCGACATTCCCAATGCCAATACCATTATCATCAATAACGCTCACATGTTCGGACTGAGCGACCTGCACCAGCTCCGCGGGCGTGTTGGCCGTTCCAATAAAAAGGCCTTTTGTTATCTGCTGGCCCCGCCGGTACAGGCGTTAACTCCCGAAGCCCGCCGCAGGTTAAAGGCTATTGAGGACTTTTCCGATCTGGGCAGTGGCTTCAATATTGCCATGCAGGATCTTGATATACGCGGCGCCGGCGATTTGCTGGGAGCGGAGCAGAGTGGATTTATCTCCGACATTGGCTACGAAACTTATCAGCGCATTTTGGCCGAAGCTATGCTCGAACTGCGGGAGAACGAGTTTAAGGACCTGTATTCGCAGGAAGACGAAGTTGCCAAACAGCAGGAAAGTGTTGTTTATGTAAACGATTGTCAGATCGATACTGATCTGGAGTTGTTATTTCCCGATTCGTATATCAGAAACATAACCGAACGCATGCGACTTTACCGCGAGCTCGACAATATAGACCAGGAGCTGAAACTCCGCGATTTCGAAACACAGGTTATCGACCGTTTCGGACCGTTGCCCAAAGCCTCCAAAGAACTCCTGGACGTAGTACGTTTACGCTGGAAAGCACAAAGCCTGGGAATTGAAAAGATCATCCTCAAGAGCGAGAAAATGCTCACCTATTTTATATCCAACCAGGAATCACCATTTTATCAGTCGCCCATCTTCGACAAGCTTATTCATCACGTGCAAAAAAATCCAAAGATCTTCCAGATGAAGGAAGCCAAAGACAAACTCTCGATGGTAGTTGAAAATGTGAAAACAGTTAAGCAGGCGATAGACACTTTAGCTGTACTGGAGTAGGAGTGAGGGTAACCAATTTCTGAAGTTGGTTATCATTCATAAATCTCGCAAAGATTTCTTCGTTTTGGTCGATTCTTTCTGCAAATAAATCCTGAAGCCGGGTCCAGGACTAATTACAATCTCATATATGAACTTCTTTTTAAAAATGTTGTGGCTTTAGCGATTAGTGCACTATTTGGGCGTAAGCCGAAGTCTTTACTTTCTTTCCTTAGTCGAAACCAGCAATTCTCTAATATCCACACCCAAAATCATTGCAATTTTTTGAGGTCTTTCAAATGAGCCTCTGATTTTATGATCAACTTTTTAAAGTATGTGTTCGATAACACTTAGTTTTATCTAGTAGTTATTATAAATCCATAATATATTTGTGTGTACGTTAACACTTTTATGCACTACTTATAAAAATGTCATGAGCACAAATCGCAGAAATTTTATTAAAAGTACTACTTTGGGCGCTGGACTGTTTTTCAGCAGTATTCCGGGCATTTCGAATAACTCTGGTTTTGATGGAGAAAATTTCAGTAAGAAATTCTCAAACCGACCTCAGAAATTTAACATGTGTGGTTACGGAGCACCCAAGATTGAAACTGTAAGAATCGGATTCATTGGGTTAGGAATGAGAGGTTCTGGCGCGCCAAGACGTATGGTGCATATTGAAGGAATTGAAATCAAAGCTTTATGTGATATACAGGAAGAGAAGGTGAAAAGTACTCAAAAGTTTCTTCAGGAGTACGGACTACCGCAAGCGACTGAATTTTATGGTAAAGAGGATTCCTGGAAAAAACTTTGCGAACGAACAGATATTGACTTAGTTTACATTTGCACCCCGTGGCATTTGCATACTCCTATGGCAGTCTATGCCATGAACCAGGGTAAACATGTGGCAGTTGAAGTGCCTGCCGCAAAAACAATGGAAGAGTGCTGGGAATTAGTGGAAACTTCGGAAAATACCCGAAAGCATTGTATGATGCTTGAAAACTGCTGTTATGACTTCTTTGAACTTCTTACATTGAATATGACCCGCCAAGGCCTTTTTGGAGAAATAGTACACGCTGAAGGAGCATACATCCACAATCTTGTTGACTTAAATTTTAGTAAGCAGGGATATTACGATATGTGGCGGCTTAAAGAAAACTACCGGAATGGAAACCTTTACCCCACTCATGGATTAGGTCCCATTTGCCAGGTTCTTAATATTAACAGAGGTGATAAAATGGAATATCTTACTTCAATGTCCACCTTTGATTTTCAAATGGAAGCCAAAGCAAAGGAACTTGCTAATTCAGATTCTTTCTATTCCGAATTCGCGAACAAGAAATTCCGGGGCAATATGAACACAACCCTTATCCGTACCATTAACGGCAAGAGTATATTGGTACAGCACGATGTTACCTCGCTTCGGCCATATTCCAGAATACACCTTTTAAGCGGAACCAAAGGGATGGCGCAGAAATGGCCTGACCCTGCACGTATTTCTTTTGGTGAGGACTGGATATCGTCGGAAGAAATGAAGAAGCTGGAAGACCAACACACACCTGAGATTGTTACAAGAATTGGAGAGATGGCCAAAAAAGTTGGTGGCCATGGAGGGATGGATTTTATGATGGACTGGCGTTTAATCGACTGTCTTCGCAATGGTCTGCCCTTGGATCAGGACGTATACGATGCAGCTCTCTGGAGCGCAATTGCTCCACTGAGCGAAATGTCTGTCAGGAAAAGATCAGGTTCAATTGATGTTGCAGACTTTACACGAGGTTACTGGAAAACAAACAAACCTGTTTCTCTTAGCCTTGAAGGCGGAGGTAATACTGGAGTAATCAGCGGAAAGGCTAACAGGCAGCCATTATAGAACAGAAGCAAAGGCCGGATTGAATACTGTACAGAAATTGTTATTTAGTGCATTTTGTTGATTAAATGTATTTTTGATGGTTGTTTCTTAAAAACTATTTGATGAGCTCAGACAAGATAAGAATAAAGGACATAGCTCTTAAAGCAAATATCTCGATAGGTACGGTAGACAGGGTATTGCACAAAAGGGGGAAAGTAAAACCAGAGGTTGAAGCGAAGGTTTTGAAGATTCTTAAGGAGATGAATTATAAGCCTAATCTTATTGCCAGAGTGTTAAGCTCAAAAAAACTTTATAAGATTGTGGCTCTGATTCCTAATCCCGAGTACGATTTATACTGGATGTATCCCAAAGAAGGATTAGATAAAGCTTATCTGGAATTAAAAGAATATGGGATCAGGCTTATTATTGAGATGTTTAATCCTAATTCGGTTGAATCTTTTCGGGAAAGAGCTTCTGAAGTATTGACTCATGCCCCTGATGGGATAATTGTTTCACCAATTTTTTATCGGGAAGTTTTACCTTTTTTTAAAAACTGGAAAGAAAATAGTATACCTTTTGTTCTCTTTAATACTCAAATACCGGAAATTTTCCCCCTATGCTATGTTGGACAAGATTCATATCAAAGTGGGTTATTGGCAGGCCGACTTGTGCATTATGGACAGAATGAGCCTTGTACGGTTTTAGTAGCACATTTCGATGAAGAACTTTTAAATGCAGCTCATTTAACAAAAAAAGAAAAGGGATTTAGAGACTATTTTACTCAACGAAAATTAGATGATTTTCACATTATCTGTGAAGAATTAAATAGTTCAGATTATTCGAAGTTTCTTCATCAGATGGATAACTTAACAGAAATGCATCCTCATTTGAATTGTATTTTTGTTACCAATTCAAATGCCTATAAAATTGCATCCTATTTGAATGAGAGGCACATAAGTAAAATCAAAGTTATAGGATACGACCTTATTCCTAAAAATATTGCATATCTTAAGAAAGGGCTTATTAATTTCTTGATTAATCAAAATGCCAAGGGGCAGGGCTTTTGGAGTTTACAGCTTTTGACTCAGCACCTTGTTTTAAAGAAAGATATTCCGAATGTTAAGTACCTTCCGCTAGACGTAGTGACTAACGAAAATTTGAATTATTATATTGATGAAAGTGAATGATTATGAGTTGAATTTTTCGGATGGATTATGTTCAAAATTGAACTCCCGTACATCGAAACTCACTTTACTTTAAAAAATTAATGAAATTTTATTAAATAAATTAATTTTTCAAAACATTTGACAAACTCTTGTGTTTTACAGTTCATAGAAACTATAAAAAGCTACAAACGTTTATTCCATAAGTTCTCTTAAGGTCACTTGATTTTAGTATACATCATTACATTCGTGGCAAATGATATATGAGGTTTTGAACTCTCTTAAGATTAAACTTAATTCTTCATTATCCGAAGTCAGGAGAGGTACGGAACCTTTACTTATGCTTTCGAATCCATGGACAAATAATGACGCTAATAAAGGGGCATCATTTCTCAATTCAATTTCACTGATCAATATTGAAGAAGAGAAACATTTTAAAACACAGGGACTGCAGATAACACAAACTCCCGAACAGAGAAAAAAAGGTCTTTATTCCAGTCTTGAACCCGACATTAAACTGAATTTATACATACTGATAAGTGCCTATAACAAAAACTACGACGACGCTTTGAAATTCATTTCCAGGGTGGTGAATTACTTTCAGGAGAATAATGTTTTTGTTAGAAAGAACGACGGTTCGGATGACGATATGCCTGAGAATGTTGAAAAGATTGTGGTGGAATTGTATACTGCCTCGTTTGAGCAACAGAATCAGATATGGGCGTCGTTGAGTACCGGTTATATTCCTTCGGTTATTTATAAGGTGCGGATGATTATAATTGATACAGGTAGGAGCAGGGAAGAAAAATCGATTACCGAAAGAGTTTTCAATATCCGAAATGGTTTAGCAACACAGTAATTTTTCTTTACATACCCATGGCAGTTAGCTGCCTGAGTTCTTTCATTATTAACTATACAACTTCTAAAACCTTAAATATGGCAATGTACAAAACTCCCGGAGTATATGTTGAAGAAATTGCAACGTTACCTCCATCGGTGGCCGAAGTGGAAACAGCTATTCCTGTTTTTATCGGTTTTACTGAAAAAGGTCCCCGAAACGTTCCCCAAAGGATCAGCTCTCTGGTTGAATACCAACTGTACTTTGGGAAGGCCCTGCCCGAAGTAAATTTCTCGGTTTCTATCCAAAAAGATAATACCATCAGTGTTTCGGTTGACAAAAATGCCCGCTCCAAATTCATCATGTTTTACGCCATGCAGTTGTATTTTGCCAATGGTGGCGGGCCATGCTATATTGTTTCGGTTGGCAATTTCGATGCTGCAACACCTGGAAACGATGTATACAAAGCAGCGATGGATGCTGTTGCAAAAGAAGACGAACCTACCCTGCTGGTGTTCCCGGATGCACCTTATCTCATCCCCAATACATATAACAACCTGATTGTAGATGCGTTGGAACAATGCAGGGTATTGGGCGACAGGTTTGTTATTATCGACGTTTTAGCAAATGGAGACGAAACAAACATGCGAGCCGACTCTGAGGCTTTCAGGGCAATTCCGGTTTCGCCCGAACAGGCTAAATATGGAGCTGCTTACTATCCGAATGTCAGCACAGCAATTCCTTATATTTTTGACGAAGCAAAAATAAACGTAAATGTACCTGTGGAGCCCAAGCCCGCAGTTGCAGCCGCAGTTACAACTGTTGAACCAACCGAAGAAACCGGAAGGACTGACGAGCCAAGAACTACTCGCCGCGAAAGAGCTGCAGCTACCGAAAAACCAAATCTTATTCCTTTTAATTCTCTGAACAACGCACAGCAAAATTTGGTAAGACTGAAAATCCGCGACGAAGGTGTTGAACTCTATCCGTCAGCAGCAATTGCCGGCGTTTATGCCAGGGTCGACAGCAGCCGCGGTGTATGGAAAGCGCCTGCTAACGAAGCTCTGAACTATGTCAAAGCTCCTCTTATTAAGATTACAGATGCCGAACAGATGGATCTGAATATTCATGAATCGGGGAAATCCATCAACGCAATCCGGGCTTTTACAGGAAAAGGTACAAAAATATGGGGTGCCAGAACATTGTCGGGAAACGATAATGAGTGGCGTTATGTTAATATCCGTCGCTTCTTCAACATGGTGGAGGAATCAGTAAAAAAATCAACTTCCTGGGCAGTTTTTGAACCTAACGATATTAACACCTGGACAAAAGTGAGGGCCATGATTGAAAACTACCTTATCCTGAAATGGAAGGACGGTGCTCTTGCCGGAGCCAAACCTGTGGAGGCCTTCTTCGTCAGGGTTGGACTGGGACAAACTATGTCAGCTCAGGACGTGCTCGAAGGCCGGATGATCGTTGAAATTGGTCTGGCCGTAGTTCGACCTGCAGAATTCATCATCCTTAAATTTTCCCATAAACTTCAGGTTTCTTAACGTAAACAAAAAATTCAACAATTATGGCAGTCTATCCATTACCAGTGTTTCACTTCCGGGTTGAATGCGGAGGTATGAAAATAGGATTTTCAGAAGTTTCCGGCCTTACACAGGAATTACAGCTAATCGAATATCGCGAAGGTACCAGTCCCGACTATTCAACTATCAAAATGCCGGGACTTCATAAATACAACAACATTACTCTCAAGCGAGGTATTTCAAAGGGCGACAATGAGTTCTTCAACTGGCTCAACTCGGTAAAGTTAAATACCATTGAACGGCGCGATTTAACCATCAGCCTTCTAAATGAAAGTCACGAGCCTGTAATGGTATGGAAAGCTCACAATGCCTTCCCTGTGAAGGTTGAAGGCCCGGGTTTAAAATCGTCGGGCAACGAGGTGGCAATCGAATCCATCGAAATTGCTCACGAGGGATTGGTATTGCAGAATGATTAGGTTTAACCGAAAAGTTATATGTTATGCCTTCCTCCTACTATCCTCCGGTGGGGTTTCATTTCAAGGTCGAATTCCAGGGCGTGGGCTCAGGCGATTCCGACACACGTTTTCAGGAAGTTTCGGGCTTAACTGCCGAAATAGGTACTGAAGAACTTCAGGTTGGTGGCGAGAACCGGTTTACTTATCGTTTGCCAACCCGCGGAAAATACAACAATCTGGTTTTGAAACGCGG
This sequence comes from Bacteroidota bacterium, assembly GCA_023429135.1. GTDB lineage: Bacteria > Bacteroidota > Bacteroidia > Bacteroidales > JAAUTT01 > JAAUTT01. Next base: position 267,877 of record JAEYWD010000124.1, read on the forward strand.
AATGTTGAAGGATTCAGGATTGATTTCGTGGTTTACAAGTGCCATTGAGGATTTCGAATTTAAGCCTGTCGATGTTAACGTGTACCTGCTGAATGAGAACCACCAGGTTACTTCCTCGTGGAGCTTTATTCAGGCTTATCCGGTAAAATGGATTATTTCGGATTTAAAGGCAATGGATAACTCTCTTGTAATAGAAACCATTGAGCTTGTTTATCAATATTTCAGAAGAAAATAGATTATGCCTGTCCAGATAAATGAAATGATAATCCGTGCCAATATACTTGAGCAGGGTGATAAATCCGTTCGGAACAATAAACCGGACGAAACCGGAGTAAACAAAGATGAGATTATCAGGGAATGCACCGAGATTATTCTGGAAATACTTAAAAACAAGCACGAACGATGACACCGGAAGCTAATCTCAAAATTATTGCCTACGATTCGCCCGAAGGTGGAAAAAAGCAAAATGAAGTAAGCGAGTTTGTTGTTGACTTCAATCCTTCCAGTTTTGCAATCAATAATAAAATTGAATACAAGAAAACGGAGGCGAAAGGTCAGGATGGTGGCGATCCACAGTTTGAAAATATTCCGCCGCTGGAATTCAGCATTGAATTTACCATTGATGGAACCGGTGTATCACTTGGAAACAAGCCTGCAAGCGAACAAAAAGATTATTTGAAAAAGCAGGTAAAAAAACTACGCGATGTAACTGGCTGTAATATCAATGGCGAAATTCACCGGCCTAATTATCTGGCAGTTCTTTGGGGAACGTTTTATATTGAATGCGTATTGGTTTCGCTCAACATAACTTACAATCTTTTCGACCGTTCCGGAACTCCTTTAAGAGCAAAGGTTAACTGCAGTTTCCTGGAACGCATCGGTTCTGGTAAGAGTGGCCGCAAATCAAGGCTGGAATCTCCCGATCTCACCAAGTACGAAACAGTAAGGGAAGGCGATGTGCTTCCTCTGATAGCAAAAGCCAAATACAACGATCCGGCTTACTATCTTCAGGTTGCACGGATTAACAAACTTAAAAATTTCAGGAATATACCTCCCGGAACAAAACTGGTATTACCACCCATGAAAGATTACAGCGAAGCATAATGGCAGCAAACAACAGTACATCCATATCGCCCGACACCCAGGCTACTGATCTTGTCAGCTTTAAAATACTGTCGGACAATAATCCTGTAAGTGGAGAATACCGCATTCAGTCCATTGACATAACCAAATGTTTCAATAAAATAACATCGGCAAAAATTGTGATGGCCGACGGAGATCCTGCAAAACAGGATTTTCCCGTCAGCAGTAAGGACGATTCCCTGGTTCCGGGAAATGAACTCGAAATTCAGATGGGCTACCAGGGAAAGCCAAAATCGGTATTTAAAGGAATTATTACCAGACATGCCATCCGGTCGAATAAAAACAAAGCTTCCACCCTTTCCATCGAAGCAAAAGACAAAGCTGTAAAGCTTACCATTGGGCGTAAAAGTCAAACTTTCACTGATAAAACTGATACTGAAATTTTTGAATCAATTATTAAGAGATCAGGTTATAAGTCAACCGAGCTGGATATGGACGACACTGGTGTAAAACATTCCGAAATGGTTCAATACAATGTAACCGACTGGGACTTCATAGTTTCGCGTGCCGAAATGAATTCCATGCTTGTTTTATGCGACAGTAACAAATTGGTTATTAAGACTCCTGATACGTCACTGGAACCATCGAAAGAAGTAACATACGGAAAAGATGTTATTGAATTCGACAGCGAGATTGATGGACGTACCCAAATCAGGGAAGTAAAATGCTCCGCATGGAATTTTAAGGATCAGAAGCTGGAACAATCGGATGCAGCAAGCATTCAGTTCAAAGAAAATGGTAACCTCAAAGGAGAAAATTTAGCTGAAGCATTTGGTGTTAAGGAATTCAACCTTGTTCATACGGGTAATCTCAAGACGGGCGAACTGAAACAATGGAGCAAAGCTCAGCTTCTTAAGAGCAGAATGGCGAAAAGCACAGGCCGGATTAAGGTTAAAGGCCTCACTGATATAAATCCCGGCCAGATTATCAAACTCAACGGGTTCGGAAAACGGTTCAATGGTAATGTTTATGTAACAGGCATAAGGCAATGCTACGACAAATCCATCTGGGAAACCGAAATTTACTATGGGTTAAGCGACGAATGGTTTTACCAAAAGCAGGAAATTATTGAAAAACCTGCTGCAGGAATTATCCCCGGAATTACAGGCTTACAAATTGGTGTGGTAATAAAAATTGAAGGCGACCCGGAAAATGAAGACCGGATTAAAATACAGCTCCCGACAGTAGATGCAAACGAAGGTATATGGGCTCGGATAGCTTCCCTGGATGCAGGTAAAGATCGTGGGGCTTTTTTCCGTCCGGAGATTCACGACGAAGTGGTTGTAGGATTTCTAAACGGAGATCCCCGACATGCAATTGTATTGGGAATGCTCAACAGCAGTGCTCATCCCTCTCCTGTTCAGAGTAAAGACGATAACCACAAGAAAGGTTTTGTTACCCGGAGCAAAATTAAACTCCTTTTTGATGATGAAAAGAAATCGCTCCGAATGGAAACACCCCAAGGAAAAATGATTGAAATAAACGACGAAAAGGATGAGATAACCCTTTCGGATAAACACAATAATAAAATTAAGCTTGACTCCGACGGTATTACTATTGAAAGTGCAAAGGACATTTCTTTAAAAACAACAGCAGGCAATGTTAAAATCGAAGGAAAAAGTGTGGAAGTGAAAGCTGCAACTAAGAGCAGCATAAGCGGAAATGCTTCAGCGGAGCTGGTTTCTAACGGTCACACTAAAATAAAGGGCGGGATTGTAAATATTAATTAACTGAGATATTATGCCATTTGCAGCAAGAATTACCGATATGCATATTTGTCCCATGGTAAGCGGTGTGGTTCCCCACGTGGGCGGACCGGTTCTTCCGCCGGGAAGTGCCAATGTTTTTATCGGAGGCTTACCAGCAGCTACATTGGGCGATATGCTGGTTTGTGCCGGGGGGCCCGATACAATTGTGGCAGGATCGTCAACGGTGCTGATCAATAACAAACCTGCTGCACGGATGGGCGACTCCACAGCACATGGTGGAACCATTGTTGCAGGTTGTTTAACCGTAATTATCGGAGGATAGTAGACAATGACTTCGGAACAATTTTTAGGTGTTGGCTGGAAATTTCCGGTAGAGTTCAATTCAGGCTCAAAGGATGTGACCATGTTGAGCGGAGAGGAGCTTATTAAAAACAGTCTGGATGTGCTTTTTGCAACCAGCATGGGCGAAAGGGTGATGCAACCTGATTATGGATCGGAACTGGACCAGTTTGTTTTCGAAAACCTTTCGAAGAGCACGATCACTTATATGCAGGCAGTAATAAGCGATGCTATTTTATTTAACGAACCCAGAATAATTGTTAACGAAATAGATATCGATCCACATGTTCAGGAGGGCGCATTTATTGAGATCAAAATTGATTACACCATTTCATCTACAAACAACCGGTATAATTACGTGTACCCTTACTATCTGAAGGAAGGAACCAATCTGATAAGGTAAAGCGAATTAAACAGTATTCTGTGAAAAAGAATTTTAACTCATACGTCAGCATTTTCAAACAGGAAGGAACTTCCCGGAAGGAAAGGTTTGCCGGTTCTCTTAATCCGGAAAACATTTTTATTGACAATCGCAGGCTCGAAGATTTTATAATCTATGCACAGCAATACTCCAAAAATGTATTGTTTGTCGACACCGATGAGAATAATTCAGAGGCGGCAAAAACATGGGAACAGTTCTTTAAAGACGATCTGGTACTGCTTAGCGCCAACATAGCCAAAAAAGATGTAAATGAGATAAAAGCCGATTACGACTTTCTGTACGATCAGTTCCGCAAAGAGGAATCATGGGAAAGCTTTAGCCGCATTGCCGCATTTGTTTACTCGCGCTTCAGAAAAATTGATCAGTGGTACGCTTCCTCGTCACAGGAGAGCGCTTTAAACCGTGACTTAAACCTCTACATCCGGTCGTATCTTGCCAGAGATTTTCAAAAGCTGAATTACATTGTACTGTACCTGAACAGTATTGCAAAAGATCCAGATCAATTTATCAAAACTGATCTGATTAATAGAAACAATATCTGGGAAACTGCTGATAAACCTGATGCCTCAAAAGGAGCCTATGCATTTGAAGGCAAAACAGAAAGAGATAAACTGTACAATGCCCTGTTGTTCACTAACAAAATATTCGACACAGTTTTTCATGCAACAGCTCAGATTATTAATTTGTCAAGAAATTTCTTTGAAGAAGAGATTTACCGCAATCAAAATATTGCTCCCAATATAGCTTTGTATATCACTTTTGTAAATCTTTTTGGAGTAGTTCAGAAAGAATTGAACCGGGTGCCCGGAAGAATTCTTGATTTCTATTACAGGGATGTTTTGAAAACTGATCCCAGGAAAGCAGTTCCCGATAGCGCCTTTGTTGTTTTTGAAATAGCTAAGGGATTTGATCATTACCGGCTTGAAAAGGGCACTAAACTACTTGCCGGCAAGGATAAAAAAAATGTTGAGCTTATATACAAAATTGATAAAGAAATAGTAATAAGCAAGGCCAGGGTGAGCGCATTAAAAGCCGTTTCAATTGATAGAAAAGACGAATTGATAATCAATTATTTCGGAGAGACTTTAAAACACAACGAAAAACCTGCTAATAATCAGGTAATGCATCCTTTCTCTGCATCGGGGAAAGATAAAGTTGTACAAACAGGTTTTGCTATAGCTTCCGACCAGTTGTACCTTGCAAAAGGAGAAAGAAATGTAGTAATAACCTTCGAAACCAAAGAAGATCTTCAAACCTGGGAAAACTATGATGTTTCGATCCTGGAGTTATGCCTTACAGGTGAAAAGGGCTGGATTTCAAGTGGTAAAATTGAAGATGGGATAATTATCAATTCCTTGAAAAAGACAGGAACCCGAATTCTGGAATTGAATTTCAGCATAACCATAGCCCAACCATCGGCGGTAGTGGCTTACGATCAGGAAATTCATAACGACAAATTTAATCTTCGCATGCCTGTTTTAAAGGTTATTTTCAAATTTCCCTATCTGCCAAAATTGAAAAAGCTGGAAATTCCTGAAGAGGTTACGGAGAGAATAAAACAACTCAACTACCTGATATCATTAAACATCCTTAAAACCATCATCGGGGTTCAGGTAGGAAGTATCAGTGAAAAAGTAAGCTTTGACGGAATCCGTGATCTCATTCTCGAAAACCATGATACAGAGCTCGATTCCAAAAAGCCTTTTTATCCTTTTACAACAATGCCCAAGGTCGGTTCTTCATTCTACATTGGTTGCAAGGACCTTTACTACAAAAAGAACATCGATAACCTTTTGGTAAGTATCGACTGGATGTTGCCCGATAATTTCGAATCGTATTACGATAAGTATTTTCATCCTTACGATTCCAATAAATTTATGGCTTCGCTCAGTGTTCTGCGAAACAGGGAATGGACGCACCTGAAAGATGTACCTCTGATAGAGCCAAATACCGATGAGCCTAATTTTAGACTCATCAAAATTCCCAATAAACCCCGAACAGCAGCAACACTTGGTCAGGCGATTGATGTATCAAAATTCGATGTTTCAAAAAAAGATGGAACATTGAAATTGAAACTTAATTATCCTGATTTTGGCCACGATATCTATCCTCAACTGGTAACTTCCATTGCTATGGAAAAAGCCAATTCCAAACTGGCTCGTGTCGATTTTTACCAGATAATCCAGAAAGAACTGGCCGATTCGGAGATTTCAATAAAGCTTCCCGGACCGGGTGACGAAAACTATCGGATTAATGTGGTAAGCGATGTTCTCAAAAACACTGAAGAAAAGGATATTGCCCGCCGCATGATTATAGATACACTGAATTTTTCTATTACAAAATTCAATGGCGTAAATATTTCAAGCGGCGAAGTCCGTCGCATGTCCATGGACCCCAACAGAACCATTGTAAACGACGACAACTTTATTGAAAGAATTCTCCGTTTCCTTAAAAAAGTGAAACTAATTGACAAAAAAATTCACTTCGACAGAGATAAAGATTCGGTAGATACGATTGTTAAAGACGTAAATGAACAGCTCAATACAAGAATCGATTTCATACTCCCCGCCGATGAGGAGTTGGTTTCGCTTATCATCAGCGAAGTTAATAACGCTATCAGGCGAATTGTGGTGAAGGCTGCTGATAAAATTATCGATCTTAAAAAAGCTCCTTTCGATGAAAATACAATTACCGGCGCTATAACAAAAGAAATTGATGTTGCCAATGAAGTAATCAATGATATGGTTGCACGGAAAATAGCAACACTTCTTTCGGCGCACGATATTCCGCCTCAACCCTATACACCGCTTATAAATTCCATATCATTAAGTTACACCTCAATTAAGGAGTTAAATAAAAACGAAGATTACTTTTTTCATCTTCTTCCTTTTGGAATTGCTGGTACGAATGCTTTTGAAACATCTCCTGTTTCTTCAGCCGAATCAGCTCTGATTCAAACTAAAAAGCTGTTTTCCGGTAATATTTTAAATGCAGATTCTATTCTTGCTGGTACTCTCTTGATTGGTATAAAAGATCTTACACAAAATGAAAACCTTACGTTGTTTTTCCAGATCGACCAGAGTTCAAAACTGCAAAACTTTAAACCTTCAGCAATAAATTGGTGGTATTTAAAAAACAACGAATGGAGAATACTGAAAAATGATAATATTATATCCGATAGCACTTATGGCTTACAAACCACAGGAATAGTTGAAATATCAGTACCATCAGATCTCATTAACAACAGTACGGTTTTTGATGAAGCAAACCTGTTTTGGCTGGGTATTTCAGTTTCAAATGATCCTGAATCCTTTCCGGGGCTTATAGATGTTTTAACCCAGGCAACTACAGTAACTTTCGAGAATAACAGCAACGATCCCATGCATTTGGCGTACCCGCTGCCAGCCAATAAAATAAACAGGTTTGAAGAGTTATTACCGGGTGTTAAAACTATAAAACAACCTGTTGCCTCCTTCAATGGAAAAATAATGGAAACCCAACCTGAATTCTATTCCAGGGTGAGTGAGCGTTTACGCCATAAATTACGAACCATTAACAACTGGGATTACGAACGGCTGATTCTGGAAAAGTTCCCTTCTGTTTTCAAAGTTAAGTGCATAAACAACTACTCCGGAAATCATTTTCTTCCTGGCCATGTAACGGTAGTTCCGATAATGAGTATGAAAAATAAATCGTTCCAGGTAGTAACTGAACTTCCTGTGGCAAGTTATCTGGAACTTAGACAAATTGAAGAATATGTAAAGCAACGGTGCTCTGCTTTTATAAGAATTCATGCGGTTAATCCACAGCCCAATTATGTGCTTATTAACTGCAAAGTTAAATTAAGAGCTGCAGTTGACAAAGGTTATTATCTGCATAAGCTGAACGAAGACCTGATTAAGTTTCTGAGTCCATGGACAATCGACAGCGACACTCCTTCATTCTCCACTAAAATCTATGCTTCGTCAATCATCAATTTTATTGATAAAAAAGATTATGTGGATTATGTGGCTGATCTTTCGATGAACCAGTTTACTGTACTGGACGATGGAACAATAAATTACAGCAGACTCGAAAATCAAACCATAGCATTAACTGAAACACAAATAACAGCTCCTCATGCCATTCTGGTTTCGGCAAAGGAGCACAACATTGAATTACTGTGATATAGCTTAAAAACTCAAAGTATGCCCGAAGAGCTTTATATCGATATCAACAACGAACTCCTACCGCACGAAGATTATAATTATCTGCGGGCTGAAGGCATTAAGCTTATTGAGCGTTTGTCGGGCAAGATATGGACCAACTATAACGCACACGATCCCGGTATTACAATTCTGGAAGCTCTGTGTTACGCATTAACTGAACTGGGCTACAAAACTTCTTTCGACATTAAGGATTTACTCGTTTCAAAAAACGGAACCCAGGATTGGAGTGAAGTATTTTTTACTGCAAAGCAGATGCTTACTTCCAACCCGGTAACCATTACCGATTACCGGAAACTCATTATCGATACCGATGGTGTTAAAAACGCCTGGGTAGACGTAACCAATGATTACGAGACATTGCTGTATGTAAACGTTGAAAAAAAGACGGATGCTGCACCGCAAGCTTATCAGTTATCATATACGCCGCAGTCGGATAACGAACCTTTACGAATGCGTGGGCTTTATAAAGTAACCTTAGAGTATGAAGATGATATTCTTAACGATAACAAGCAGGAGATTGTAAATGCATCGGTGCGAAAAAAGCTTGCTGTTCACAGGAATATTTGTGAAGACTTCCTCACCATCAGACCTGTAAATTACGAACTTTTCAGGATGGAAGCCGAAGTTAAAGTGAGCGAAGGAGCTGATATTGAAAGAATTAATGCAAAAATTTTTCAGGTTATACATAATTTCTTTTCGCCATCAATCCACTTTTATACTCTGGAACAGATGCTTGCGAAAGGATATTCAACGGATGAGATTTTTGAAGGTCCATCACTGAAGAACGGTTTTATTGACAGAAAAGAACTGGAACAATCGGAGCGATATATGGATATTCATCTTTCGGATATTATTAACCTGATTATGGATATCCCGGGTGTAATAGCCGTTAAAAAATGTGTTTTCCCTATCGAAACACAATCGGCATTTTCGGATTTTACACAGTGGATCAGCAACATTAAAGAAAAAGAAAAAGCTCCAAGGCTGGATATTGAAAATTCGGTTATTACCTTTTTCAGAAGTGGCGACAGGCATCGCTCTGATTCGGAAAGACAACCCGACAGGCAAAGAGTAAAGGACATCTGTTACTTCCTCCAATCGGAAGTACAATCGTCCAAACTGAAAGGAGTTAAAACCGACATTGAGATACCTTCGGGTGAAAATATGGATGTTGAAGATTATTATCCTTTTCAATTCAGCTTGCCTGCCGCATATGGAATGCACGAGAAAGTTTTTTCGGGTAAGAATTCCGGTAGCTTATCGGAATTATCCACAAAGCAACGGCAAATTCTTCAGTTGAGAGGCTATCTTATGGTCTTTGAACAAATTATGGCCGATTACTCTTCTCAGCTTTCCAATGTAAAACAGCTTTTCTCCTTTGGAAATACTCTGAAACAAAGCTTTTTTCCTCAACCTCTGAAAGGAATTCATGACATTGAAAAACTGTTTGTCAGTTACGATAAATACCATGAAAATCAGTTGAAGCTGTTAGAAAGCCAAAAGCAGTTTCTGAACCGCAGAAATGAATTGTTGGATCATTTACTGGCCCGACTTGGGGAAGATAGTAAAGCTTACTCGTCACCGGATAAAAAAAATCCTGCAGAGGAACTCAAAATCAAAAGCAATATCCTAAGCGATTATGTATCGATAAGCAGTTATCGCGGAAGCGGATTCGATTATTCCAATCCTGATAAGGTCTGGGACACGAATAATGTTGCGGGAATGAAAAGAAGAATATGCAGGTTGTTGGGTTTCAAAAGTTTTGAAACGACTTTTATCACTTCCGACTGGATTTCAATCGAAAAGGTTACCAAACCCGGAAACCTTACCAAACTGAAGGTAGTGCTCAACGATCCTGAAAAGCAAAATAATACGCTGCTGGAAAGCAACGAATACGAACATGAAGCAGAAATAAACGAAATAGTCAACTACATTTTACAATCGGGAGCTGATAAATCGCTGTATGATATTGATGCACGACGAGGGAAAAATTCATATAGCCTTAAAAAGAAGAATAACGAAGGCGGATACGATTTTATAGCAAACAGCAACCTGAACGATGAAGATCTGGAAAACAACTTCCGGAAAACAATCGAAACCCTTGAGAATCTATCCGGCAGGGAGAACTTTCATGTACTTGAACACATTCTTCTCAGGCCCAGGAGTAATCCGCAGGAAACCGGAACACGGCGCAATCCTGGCACACTGGAAGCTACCGGGTTACTTTCGGTTTCTTATGTTCCGGCAATGGATTTTGTTGTAAATCAACAATCACCCAACCTCTCTTATGCATTCAAGAAGACAAGGACAGCGGACCCTGCCTCAAAAGATAAGTTTATCTGGAAGTTAAGCCTGAGAAAAGAACAGAACGAAGTGTTTGTGATACCGGAGGACTTTATTTTTGAAAGTCATGTCAGGAAACGGGAAGAAAGAATTCGTCAGCTTGGAACGGACGATACCAATTATGTAAGGGAAAAAAATGCGGACGGCAGGTTTGTTTTTCGCTTAGACGATCGCTCAAAACAACCGCAGCAATTATTGGCCGTTTGCAAACAAAGCTACCAGAAAGAAGAGGATATGGAAACTGAAATAAAAGCGCTTATACGGTTCCTTTCATTTGAAATAGGAATTGTTGAAGATGATGATGACACGCCCGATTTAAACAGTTTTGCCGACCCTTATTCCTTCAGGGTATCATTGTTTATTCCGTCATGGCCCATGAAATTCCGGGATCCCGGTTTCAGGCATGTTTTTGAGAAAGCAGTTTACCTGGAAACTCCTGCTCATATTTATCCTGATGTTTATTGGCTGGAATATAACGAGATGAAAGAGTTTGAAACTGTTTATAAAGCCTGGCTCCGGGAAATAGCCCAGAATACAATTCCCGATTATCATGTGGTAAATAATCTTGTTGATGTTGTAAATAAAATAAGAGCTGTCCGGTAAAAATATTTAGATTCTTCGCTACGCTCAGAATGATAGGCGTTTTATTCATTTTTAGGGGGGAGGGGGGGGGGGGGGGGGGGGGGGGGGGGGGGGGGGGGGGGGGGGCGGGGGCGCCCCCGCCGCCCGGCCCT
>JAEYWD010000013.1 GCA_023429135.1 Bacteroidota bacterium
TTTGCAAAATCAGTTTTTACCCTGTCTCTCACTTCCCTTGAAGTTGCCGGGTGAAAAAGCATCAGATCAGCATATACCGGTGCTGAATTTTTAAAGTCCTTTTCAAGCAATGGGAAAAAGTCGTTCATTTGTTTCATCTGTTCCGGGGTAAATGTAACATCGATAACTTTGAAGTTGTCAACACCTACAATGCCAGCTATTTTAGGATTATTGGTTAATGCCGTTTGCAACATAATTTCGCCCGCCATGGAATGTCAGATGATTACAACATGCTTAAGGTTCATAGCGTCAATAAATGCTGTTACATCATGGGCATATTCTTCAACTGTCCAGTTAGTTCTTTGGGCTTTTGATTTGCCAAAGCCCGGCAGGTCAATTACGTAAACACTGTAAGTTTTGGAAAAATAATCTACCTGATTTTCCCAATACGTTCCGTCGATACACCAGCCGTGTAAAAACAGAAGCGTTGTGTCGCCTTGCCCCTGTTGATAATAATTGATTTCAACCTGATTATCTCTGATGGAGATTTGTTTTGCTGTCGTCCTTTTTTGTGTTTGTGCCTTGCCTATATTTCCTGAAAGTATGGCAATGACGATAAATAAAATTGTTCTTGTTTTCATTTTGTTTGAATTTGAAGCAAAGAAAAGAGGCACATAGGACAGCCCTTTGTCAGGGGTTAAAATAATCTTTTGGAACGTTCTTCCAGATAGTGTTCCATGCTGAAAGTCTTGTCGGGTTGGAAATGCATTTGTAGTAACAGGAGCTCTTTTATTCTGTCGAGGCGAAACTCCCTTATTTCCTGTCGAAACTCACAAAAGGCAATGGTTGACCAAACAGCACCGCTAAAATAAACGGCATAAGGGCGAATGGTTCGTTCGTTGATTTGCTCTTCTCCTCGTGACTGGTATTTTATTTTCAGCTTTTCGCTTTCCGTAATTGCATGCTGAATGGTGTCTAAATACAAACTTGCCGGAGCCCAGGGTTTCTGAAATCCGATTCGTGAATCTAAAAGTTCCAGTTTGTCTTTGCTCTTGAGTGATAAAACCGCTTTTATTTTTAAAAGAGCCGATTCGTAATTTTGTTTCAGAGAATCTTCGGTGTGGTAGTTTAAAATTTTACTTGTGGTAACCAGAGCTCTTGCTTCTTCCATGGTGAACATTACAGGAGGCAACCGGTAACCTTCGACCAAAAAATAGCCTTTTCCTTCTTCTTCGCCAATGGGAACACCCGCAAGGCGTAATGTTTGAATATCACGGTAAATTGTCCTGTTTGTAACTTCAAATCGTATAGCAATTTCTCGGGCAGTAGTAAGTCGCTTCGATTGAAGTTGAATAAGTATGCTTGTGAGTCGGTCAAGTCGATTCATTGTTTGTGAAGTGTTAAGTTATGACTAATGGCGCATTTATGAAAAGTTGCCGTTTACGCGGTGATCCCTACCAAAAATTACCAATCTACTTGTTCCAGTGTTTCAAACTGAATTGGGCGATCTCCTACTAGGGTTTTGAACACCATTACCCCCTTTATTATTCGAAACTTTCCAAGTGTTTACAAAATTTCCTAAAGTCTTCAATTATTGTTATTCTTTGCAAAAATCTATAATCTATTATTAATCCACTTGCTTTATGTTTTAAAAAATCCGAGTCCCATAATTCTGATTTCTCAAATCCGGTTTCTGGTTTATAAACAAATGATTCAAAATTATCAATGTGTGATCTAAAATATTTAATTTTAGCAAAACATAGTTTATTTATCCTAAACACCAATCCCAATATATCAGATTTAATGGCAAAAGCATGTGTAAAATAAATCTGCTCATGAGAGTTTTCCTTTTTCGAAATCCATTTTAAATTCGAGTCAGAAATTAATCCATGTCTATCAATCAATTTAACCTTATCTATATCTAAAGAATCTTTTAAAATTCTATCCCTTCTATCTTGATCCAGATTTCTATAGTTCATTTTTAAATATACTTTAATTTTTCGATTAGAGGTCACTTTAGCGGGACAAGATGGTCAATCCGTTCCCGCTAGCTATGGAACCAGGCAAGGTCGCACCGACCTCTTGAACTCCTATTTATTATTGACAGTTCATTTTAAGCGATAATAATAATATCGTTATTCTTCATATCTACATGTAATCCATGTGACCTAATTAACCCTTGAATAAGCAATCCTAAATCCATCCATCCTGAGCCGTTATAATGTTTACCTTTATTTGTTAAATTAAAAATATCAGTTATTTTTAGCAAATCACCCTTGTCTATCTCCCTTTTATTCAATATTAAATTAATCTCTTTAGCTGCTTCAAACTCCGGTTTGAATAATATATTATTCTTGATATTAGTCAGAAAGTAGCCTTCAAACCTTTTAATTCTATCAATAGTCATTTGTTTGTCCATAGAGGTTAACGAAGCTTCGCCCAATTTTAAGAAAATTACTTTTTATTTTTTATTGATCCTTTTATAAAATCCTTTAATTCTATTCCGGTTACATTCGCTATACCTTCTGCAACCTTTAAAGCTTTATAATAATTATTATATTCTGCTAAAAATATCTCTTTCCCTTTTGCCTCAGCTACCAATTTGAGATGATAATAATGAAAGGTCTCTGCTCTTTCCTCAGCATATTCAGATGCCTGTAAAACCAGATGTGCTTTTATTATATGAATAGATCTGAAATCGTGTAAATTCTCCCATTTACCAAATTTGATCCAGAGAAAATCCTTATAATCTCTTATCCGATGGGTGCTCTTGTCTAATTGAAAACCATGAAAATCCAATACATAGTAAAATAAAACAAAACTGACAATAAAGAAAATCCATCCCGTTATAAACTCTCCATCATAATTCGAAGAACAGCCCATTATAAAACATCCAAGCGCTATCACGGCTGTTATTGCATTCCATTTTGTCTTAAATTGAGGACCTCTGCGAATATTAATCAGATTTTGTTTGCCTTGAAATAAATGTATGGTTTCCATGCTGGACTATTGTTAGGGTAATCTTTAATGGCTGTTTTACGGATGGATTATTTTTTAATGTTTTGCTTGTTTGTTAAAATTATATTTTAGTCAATTTTCCGAGAAACCACTTACCCCAAAATTCTGTTTCTAAAATAATCTCATTACCATTTTTTATATCGATAATTCTAACCACTCGCTCATCTCCTGGCTTTAACATTAAATTTTCATAAGGGTTTGTACTCGTAATGAAAATAACTCTGAACGAACAGTCATCCATCCAAATTACTTTCGATTTTGTGTAAAGTTGGGTTTTTTCAAAGGTTACTATTTGTATTGAGTCCCTCATTGATACGATTACTCTCTCGACTCCACTTAAATCTTCAAAATCACCCACTCTCATAATCTCACAAATTTTTGCCACTTTAATATTTGATTCAGTTCGTTCCATCATCATTTTTTTCAGAATGCTTTGACTTTGGTTAAATGATTCACAATTCTTCCGTAGCTTATCCTCTAAATCTAAAATAAATAATTCTGCACTGTCGGTCGATTTGAAACCTAAGGATCCTTGATAGGATCTACTTAAACAATTCTCAAGTCCAAACTGAAAATCAATTTTATCCTTTTTATCTTTCATTAAACTGTCTAAACAATTACATGTTGAATTTAAAACCTTGGCGGAAACTTGAGAATATATAGAATCTCCATAAGCAATTATTAAAAGAATTGAAAGTAAAACTCGGATCATAATTTTTTATTTAGTTTGTCATTTTTATTAGTTTGCTGCTAACTGTTCTTTAATCTTGACCTTCGACACATTTAATTAAACACGTGCGATCTAAGCCTATCAACCTATTGAACTACAAATTCACCAATGTTCCAAGCTGAATTGAAGATTCAGCTTAGCTGGGGATAGCCGGACGAAGGAAAACCTTCGCCCTACTGAATAACTATTTTTATATAAACTACGGATATCTGGGGTAGCACCCTTTGAATAACTACTAAAACCCAATTTTGTATATTGTATGTTTTAAAACGTACTTTAAAATCATTTTTCTTATCCTGGATCTTCATTACGGAACTCAAGCTTATTTATCAAGTAATTACTATCAAAATGAAGCTTCAAGTAAACAGAATTATCACTACTTTCAAGATAAATGATATTATCTTCAATATCTGCCCTTTTAGTTGCAAAATTATCCCAACTTTCAAGCTGGTGGCTAAGTAAAAATTCTAAAATATAGGTACTTGGTTTCTTTTTGTCACATGCCCAGGCATCTCCGTCATTTTTCACGGTTAGCCTAATTATTGAATCAATCTGCGATCTCCTTAAATTATCAATTTGTCCATCAGTCGAGCCATCACACCTGTTATCCTCGTGATAAATAAATATCCAATTGTCATTAAAGAACGAACTCAATTTTTCTCCAGTTTTAAGATTATTTAAAAATCCAGACCCTTTTAAATCAATTTGTGTTTGAATTTCGATCGTTGATCCATTTTTAGTCTTTGAGTCAATGGCAGTTTTATCAGCCTGTTCTTTGTCATTAACAATTGTGGACTTATCTTCATTAACTTTAGTGTTTGTCGAGCTTTTACATGAAATCAGAATAGCAAAAAAGCTTATAAGAGTAATAGCTATCAATTTCTTTTTTATCATTTTATTATAATGTTTGTCTTTGTGAAATATCGTTTTTAGTATATTTTACAAATATCCCTATATCACCAATTGGTGATATAGCTCTTATATCCTTAACAAAAATATCTTGTTTTCTCTCGACGGTGTTCATGCAGAGTCAGCTTGGTTTTCGTTAGATCTATTTTGTTGTTTATAAGCCCCAATATACAAAATTCCTGTTTTCGTAGTATAAAAACCGGAACTGTATCCCTTAAAGTTAAAGCTGAATCATTCATTTTTTTTAATATTTCGTTTAATATACAAGCGTTATAGCAGTGGTAGCAAATGCTACCGGGATAACTGGAAAACCTTCGCCCTACTGAATAACTATTTTTATATAAACTACGGATATCTGAGGCAAATAAAATCAACACAAAAATTAATAGCTTTCTCATATTCTTAATTTATCTAGTTTATAGTTGTCATATTACGCCTAATGGTTCAGCTATAATTGCTTGTTGAATTTGATATTCTGCTTAGCAGAATATCAAAACATAGCACTTGTTAGTTGCCTCTCATCAAATCGCCAAAGAAATTTATCAGCTTTTCCCTTTTGATATTTCAAATAATCCAACACCAATTCAAATGTTACTTTTTTAGCTTCTTCCTTAATAGAATCACTTTCTAGTTTTTCTATACAACTTCCAGCACACTTAAAGTCATCACCCTGAACTGCGCAAACCACAATAAGTCCATTGTAGAACTTTTTTCGATTGATTTTATATGATGTCAAATTATTCTCCTTTACATAAGTCTTACAAGCGCTAACCAATCCGTCAATAATACCGTCGACTAATGAGCCACCACTTATTGTTTGTACATTATTGGCAAAACAGATAATATTTGGTGTTGGATACCAGTCTGTACGATAAGCAAGTCCGATTTGATAAGTGTTATTATTTACCTTGTTGTCAAAAGTTAACTTAATTTCTGGTTTTCCTAAAACTTCACTGGTAGCCCTTTCAAACAAATAGAAAATACCTTGTGGAAAGTGATAATAATTTTGAGCTAAATATTTCTGCCTTTTATCGATTGTTAAAATTTCACATTTCCGGTTTAATAAGGCGACTTGAAGCGCCTTTTCAGACAACTTTAAGTAATCGAGCCGGGTTTCTGAAATTATATTTTTATCAAACGAAAAGCAAATTTCGGCTTTTAAATTCTCCTGTATTATAATTTTAAATTTTCCTGAAACTACTTTGAGAACTGTAGGAAAATAATTTTGAAACTGTTTATTTTCGATTGTAAACTGTTTTAAAAATGGATTTAGGTCATGTTTTGACGAAAGTCCAAAAATAAAATCATTGTCGTCCGATAAAGTAATTTCAAAAGTAATTTCGTCAGTCTTGCAAAGTTCGATGCAATCATTACACAATCCAATTAAAAGATTAACCACCCCATCATTTCCGATGTACATTCCAGGTCGCGTTTTTATGGATTCTTCGATAGTCATTGTCGGTAATTGTCTTTTAATGGCTGGTACTCATTTCGGATTCTTTCCATGATGTTTATGCGGTATTAGGCCTGGTTTCGTTAGCTCTATTTTATTGTTTACAAGCCCCAATATACAAAATTCCTGTTTTCGTAGTATAAAAACCGGAACTGTATCCGTGAAGTTAAAGCTGAATCATTCTTTTTTTTAATGTTTCGCTTAATATGTAGGCGTTATAGCAGTGTTAGCAAATGCTACCGGTATAACCGGAAAACCTTCGCCCTACCGAATAACTTTTTTTAAACCACGAATATCGAGGATTTTTATTGTTTAATTTTTAGAAACAACCGCATTTCTCCAAATGGTTTCAAATATCATTTGAGTTATTCTTTCCATTCTTTTGTAATTCACTTTATCTGGAGTATCAGTTGGTTTATGCAGGTCTTGATTCTTACCATCAGAATAAAAAATAACAGGTATACCTATATCCAAAAATGATTTATGGTCGGAAGCATTACTTGTTGAGGAATAATCAGGAGTTAAATTGTATTTTTTACAAAGCAGCTTATTTTGAGTAAATAGAGAATCTGCTAAATTTTTACTGATAAAATAGAAATAGCCTGGATTAGCCGAATGATTAAAATCAGCCCTGCCGATCATGTCTATATTCATCATGAGTTTTACCTGGTCTTTATTTTCAAGATGCTCTGCGAAATATTTTGAGCCCCAAAGTCCACCCTCTTCAGCGGAAAAGGCAATAAAAATAATATTTTTCAGAGGTTTATATCCATCTTTAAACGCATTAGAAAATATGCTGGATAGCTCAATAAGCGCTGCTACACCAGAAGCATTATCATCAGCTCCGTAATATGTTTTATTATCAGCAATACCTAAATGATCGTAGTGAGCTCCAATAATAATGGATTCATTATTATTTATCCCCGGGATAAATGCTACAATATTATTTTCAATAATAGTATCAGCAGTCACTGGTTCAACAGAAATTTTTACAGTCCCTATAGGGTCATAGTCAGTGATTTTTGTGTTTTTCCAATGATTTATGTTATTGTTTGTTAGCTGTTTTACAGTTTTTGAACTAATTGTAGCATATCTATATTCTGGTAATTTAATATTAAGGCTTCGTAGCAAAGTATCACTGGGAGATCTGTATTTCTTAAATTTATGAATTGCTTCCAGTTGATTTGACATTGATTCAAATTGATCGGTATTTTCAGGATTAGCTATTAATGTAAATTCTGCTCCATATTTATGTGCTGTTCGAGCATTTTTTATATCAGCTCGCAGATTATTATTCAAAATAAACACAGCTTTTCCTTTAACATCAAGCTTTTCAAAATCTTCATCTTTTCCATACCCGGCAAATATTATAGGAAGTTCTTTCTCAAAATCATCATATTTTCCTGCGTACATATAATCTTTATATCTAGAGAGCACAGAGTTGCCTGCTTGTAAATGAGTTATCTTATCACCAAATGTAACTAAAGGGAAAGGTTGCAACCATGTTTTTATAAAATAAGGTTTAAGAACAGAGGTTTTCTTCCATTGATTAATGATATAGTTGCGGGCAATTTCAATTCCGGATGTTCCTATATAGCGTCCGGCACAGGAATCTGAGGCAAGAATACAGACATGCTCTTTTAAGCTTTTCGCTTTAATTGTTTTTGCGTATATATCGGCGGCACTTTGCGCTTTAATAAATGAAACTGAAAAAACTAAACCAATTAATGCTAAAAAAAATCTTTCTTTCATTATCTAATATTTTTAAAACTGAAGTTCTCTTAATGCTGTTCCCTGTCTTAGCTTACTGGTAATGTTTCGCATTGTCCAATCTGAATTACAAATTAAGCTTAGCAGAGAGTTCCTGTTTTTTGTTGTAGTTATTTATTCAAATTTTCTGTTTCTGTCCAACCATATATATAGCAATTGCGAATTCCAAATATGCTATGTAGACTATATTTGTTATTAATTTTTATAAAAGTATAGGATTTACCTTTATTGGAAGTATATCTGGCAAGAATTGCTCCTTTAGAATTTGCACCAAACAGCCCAATCTGATTACTATTATCTTCCATTCCATATGAGCAATCAACAAATCCAGGATTACCCTTATTAAATAATGGTTTTGGATTTGTCGTTAAATAAAAGCTGCGTGGGGCAATAAATTCTTCATTCAGATTATTATTTGGAGGTAAAACAAAATATTCAAGTGCCTCCATCGCAATAAGTTTGCAATTAAGCAATTTTGAGAAATACATGGAGTTTAACGGATCTTGGCCATTTGTCAATTTGGTATCATGCAAATTAGGTTTTGTAAAAGAGTAATAGTCTCTGAAAAAACCATAACTACAGCAACATGGTACAACTATACATTGCATAGCTATTAGTCTGTTATTTTTAAAAGTCATAGTCTCGGCATAACCATAAACTTTTAAAGCTATTTTAAGACTATCGCCTGTGTTTATATAAAATACCAAATCCTCACCCTCACTTACGTGACTTCCTTCGTAAACAACATCCAATAAATTATCCCCGTTTACATCTAAGAGGTGAAATTTAGTTAATTGCTTACTAAAATTCCCGGATTCGAATTCCCTGTAATCCGATGGATATTTATCATCAGCAAACTCATTCCCAATTAATTTACTTATATATTTCAATTTAATTGTATCAGGCACTGCACTTTCAATCTTCGCCCATTCTACTTGCCTCTTTGTTAAATATTGAGCAGAGGTCAACTGGCTGGATAAAAATATAAACAAATAAATTATAAGTTTTTTATATAGGCTCATGGCACCAATTATAATAGCAGTTAACAGCTTATTCAATTTACAAAACACCTGTGTTCCAAACTGAATTTCAAACTCCGTTTAGCGGAGTCCAATTTATTAATTATTTGCAAATTCCGTTTAGTTTGATTTACAAAATCAACATTGTTCCAAGCGGCATTGCAAATGCCGCTTAGCGCAGGGGCACTGGTATTTTCTATTTTATTTTTCAATTTCAATAAGTGTCCTTAAATCTTCAAGTTTTTCAAGCTGAATAGTCATTCCGTCCTTTATAAATGCTGTATGATTTGTAGAATCTGTAATGGATTCAAATCCCTTTTCTTTTAGATCATACGGAATTGAATATGCGCTTAATTTAGTATCTAAATATATGTATTTTAATCGTTTTTGAGGGACAACTGTTATAAAAAGGTTTTTTCGTTTATTTATCCAAACAGAATCATTTACATGCATCCATTTATAACTGATACGATTTAGATTAAAATCAATACTATCCTTTGTCATATTAAACAATTTGAGTAAATCATTAATATTTACATCTCTTTCTTCAATGTTAAAGAGATCTTTTATTTTATTGTTTGTTATTAAAAGAACTTTATTCGGGTTACTTTTTAAATAATAAAGATCTAACTCCTGTCCAATGTAAAAATCATCTTCATTACTCATAATATCTTTTTCGATAGTAATAGGTGTTTTATCATCAGTAAGGAATTTTACTTCCAAATGGTAATCTCCACCTCCTTTGAGCTTAATTGTACCATCAGATATAATACCGGTTGTTTTTTGCCCGTTCTTTAGAACATAATTATCGTCCAAGTGATCAATACGATATATAAAGAAAAAAGGAAGAATTATAAGAAAAACTATTGAAACAACAACAACTTTATACCTCCAATCATTCATAAAATCCTTCATTAATATAAATTCTTTCCAATTCTTAAATTTGGTTATAAGTTGCACTATGCATGCAATCGTTATAAGTGAAGCCATAAAAGAAATTAATAATTCATATTCTACCAGGAAGGGTACAGGGATAAGTTTTTCAATGCTTAATATTAAAATTAATACAACTGAAATTAGGAATACGTTTGTCTTAGTCATTTTTACTTTAAGATATAAATAAATTTTTATTTGTCAGTTTAGGCTATGTCTCTTATACTAGTGCAGCTAACGTTTCGTATATGTTGTTCCAAATATAGTTAAAGTCACTAAAGAAAAGTTTATAATATCCTAAAATTTGTTGATTTCACATCTGAACATTTTACCAGAAATCAAGCAGGTGGAGGTATGTGTTAGCGGATTTGTATATATCTGTTTCAGAAATTTCACTGTACTCCCACCGAGAAATACATATATAATGTATAGCCTTTTTCAAGAAACCGGATTTCGTTCAACCGGTAGCTCAAGCTGGGTCGTACCGACCACTTGAGCTCCTATTTATTGTGCACCGTTTTTTATTTTTCAAATAAACAGTCACCTAATCCAGTTTCCTTAATTAATGTCCTTAGTCTTCTATCCTTTGTCCATATCTTTTGTCCAGGCCTAACATAAACAAGAAACGCTAAATCATACCAATCATTTTTCTTTATTTTCATTTCTGTTGTTTCAAGTTTGAAAAAATAGTAATCAAGTGTTTTTTCAAACAATTCAATAGTAGACCAATCAAAATCATCTGGTAAATCATCGTTAGTTACAGATTTAACAATGAATGAAATGAAGTATTTGGATATTCCAGAATTTTTTGTCTTTTTTAGAACAGACTTATCTTTTAGGGAATTTTTAAAATCAGAAATAAGTTTTGTAAAATATTCGGTTCCTCTAGCAAATCTATCATCTCTGATGCCAATGTATTCTCGTATCTTTTGTTTATCAACCTGAGTCAATTGATGATTATTAGCAATTGCTTGTGTAAATTTAAGAATCTTGCCATCATTGTTAATTGTGTCATAATTATACTCAGGAATAGATTCGACCAATAAACGATAAAATGGTGGCTCATAAATCACATTTTGATTAATAATCATTTGCTGAATTGATAGTCTTACAATTTCAATAAGCTTATCATCGAGTAGCTTATCTGATTTGGACAACTCATCAATAGACAAATATGTTGACCATAGCTTACAATCTTTGTACTCTCTCGGCTTAATAAAGCCACAGCCAAGATTATACCATATGTTTGTATCACAGATTACATCCATAGTAGATGTGGTTTTTCAAAATGGTGCACAACATCCTTATATCACCAATTGGTGATATATCCCTTATATCCTTAACAAAATTATATTAGCCCCTCTCCATGGTTCTATTCGGCGTTAGGCTTGGTTTTCGTTAAATCTATAGTGTTGTTTCTGAGTCCCAATATACAAAATTCCTGATTCGCAGGTTATAACCGGATGATATATTTCAATACTTTTCCTAAGGTTTTTTGGCCAACCAGAAAAAAGCACCTCAAAAATATATAATTATTATACAAACCTTCAATGCGAGTTAAAACTCTGTATAACATCTCTTTGAAAGGTGTTTTTGCCTTCCAGAATTGTTTCGTTTACTCTTAGCGTACTCTCATTTACTCTTGGCGTACTTCCATTTACTCTTAGCGTACTCTCGTTTACTCCAAGCGTAGTTTCGTTTACCATTAGCTAAGAATCTTTTACGAGCTCCTGGGTTTCGTTTATTCTTGGCGTAGTTTCATTTACTCTTAGCGTAGTTTCGTTTACTCTTTGCTAAGTTTCATTTATTCTTAGCGTTCTTTCATTTACTCTTTGCTAAGAATCGTTTACGAGCTCCTAACATTCATTCTTCTTTTCCTATGTGTCTTCCTGAAATAGCTCTCTGTCCTTCTTAAAATATACTGACAGATCCATGATTAAACCACTTACAATTTGTAAAAAAAGCCGGAAATGTTCCGGCTTTTATCTGATCCTTTTATTTTACCTGTTTTGCTTTTTGTGTGTCCTTTTTGGGTTCGGGAGCCGGAGTACCCGATTCCTGGGCGCTTAGCAGTTTCGAAAACACAAATAGATCCTTGCGTGCGGCATCCTTCCTGAACAGCTTTTTGCCAATATCGCAAATGTGCATGGATGTATTGTAAATCGCGTTCAATGCGGCCTGAGCTTCGGCGGTATCGAGCTTTGTCGATCCTTTCAGCGTTTCCTGGGTAATATTGGCTGCCGAAAGGGTTTGTTTGAATTCCACAATTTTATCCAAACGGGTGCTGTTTACATTTTTCCCTTCCAGCTCGGTACGTAACGCCGGGGTGAGGTTATTGGCAAAGGTAAACAACAGGGCTATGGTTTCGCTTTGGTTGTTATTACGGGCCTTGCTCCAGTGGGCGGTGTAACCCAGCAGGTCGAGCACGGCTTCCTTGCGCGATGTTTGTCCGTTGTAGTTTCTCACGATCTGGGTTCGTACCATGCTGAGATCGTCCTTGGCCTGGGTCTGGACAGACTCTACCACGCGAGTGGCTTCTTTCAGGTCTTTCTTACTGCTGATGCCAAAGTACTGGCTCAGGAATTTCTCAACCGACTGTTTAAAGTTACCGATGAACGGATCGGCCCATTGGGGTTGTTCGGCAATGAGGGCTGCACTGTTGGGGGTGAAGTTTTCGCATACGGTGAGCGATGCAATAAGCATTGGTAACGCTTTGTAATTTTTACCTGACATAGCAAACGGATTTTAATTATTAATAAAAAATAACTGAAAAAAATTCTAGTGAGTACACAGCCGGAATTGGTCAGATCCGTTAATTTTCATCCCCTCATTCAAGAAATTTATTTGCTCTTTGCTATCTCAAGACGGTTTCTGTTGAATTCTGGTTTTGTTTTCAGAAGGTTATACGGGGCATGAAACAGAAGGTTACCGGAGGGGGGCGTTGTGTAATTAAAATCTATATGGGGATGCACGCGGTACAAACGCGCGCGATCTCGTGGTAAGAGGTTGTTTAAAATGGATTCATTCTGAGAGTTCACCCCTACCTTCCAAAATCACAGAGCTTTACCCAAACCTGTCATAAGTAGAGGTGGCCCCAAATAAAATTTTGGCGCATAATAGGTGGATGACATGGCTCTCGTGAACTATTCATCCTTTGTACCTTTGGCTTGATCCAAAGGTACCCAAAGATCAAGGCTTCTTGAAAATTGGCTAAAAACAAAAGAGTTCCCTACTGCGGGTATAAGCCGCTATTTTTTGTGCT
>JAEYWD010000023.1 GCA_023429135.1 Bacteroidota bacterium
GTCTTATACTTAAATGAAAGAAATCTCAATCTGCCCGCTCAGACACCCCCCCTCATGACGCCAAATCTTTTATTTTCTTAACGCAATTTTTAGAAGGACGGTCCCGAACCTTATCATTTCGGTTTTGCCGGAACTTTTAAAACTGATCTGCTGACATTTACCCAAATCTGTCATTGGTGGCCCCCCAAAAAAAAATTTGGCGCATAAAGTGGATGACAGGCATACCAACGCCGGAGGTGTTGCATGTTTGTAGCCGGGGGTGAAACGCAGTGTAACCCCCGGAATGAATTCGAGCATGTTTTTCAGCGACGCGGGAAACATTTGAGCAAAGAGGTCATGTCAGTATCGTCGCAATAACTACATCCAACATTTATAGTCTCTTACCCCAACCTGTCATAAGCAGAGGCGGCCAAAAAAATCGATGAATAATACAGTAATGACAGTATCCTGTCCAATACGCGGTTACTCCTTCAAAAAAGTTTTATAACACGTATACAGGCAGAGGTCACAATAAAAAGATTTCTATATTTGCCCTGAAACGTTAAAATTCTAACTTATGTTTAAAGAACATCCGAGAGGACTAATAGTAGCATTCTTCGCCAATATGGGTGAACGATTTGGTTTTTACACCATGATGGCAATTCTTGTGTTGTTTCTCCAGGCTAAATACGGCCTGAATGAAGACACTGCAGGAACCATTTACAGTTGGTTTTATTTCAGTATTTATGCTTTGGCTCTTGTTGGTGGGCTGCTTGCCGATTTTACTAAAAAGTATAAAACAGTAATCCTCGCCGGTATCATTATTATGTTTTCAGGATATGTAATAATGGCAGTTCCGGGACTTTCGCTTACTTTAACCATTATTGGTTTGTTTACAATTGCTCTCGGCAACGGATTGTTTAAAGGAAATTTACAGGCTGTGGTTGGTCAGATGTACGACAACCCTCAGTACTCAAAACTACGCGACTCGGCCTTTATGTTGTTTTACATGGGTATTAATGTTGGTGCACTGATAGCTCCTTTTGCTGCTACCGGGATCAGAAACTGGTTCCTGGAGTCGCAGGGATTTCTGCATGACGGAAGCCTTCCGGCTCTTTGCCACCAGGTAATTAACGGGACCATCCAGGATTCTGCAGCCTTTCAGAAACTGGCCGAAACAGTGAGTATGGGAAAACCGGTTACCGACATTGTTGCTTTTGCCAAAGAATACCTGCACGTATTTTCGGTAGGTTACAACTACGCCTTTGGTATCGCTGCCGGAGCCATGATTATTTCGCTACTTGTTTATGTATTCTTCGGAAAACTGCTTCCTAACAAAGAAAAAGCTGTAACTGAGGTTAAAGAAAAAATACCTCAGAAACCTCTTGCACTTCCGGCTGCTTTGGGAGCCATGGTTGTTACCGCATTATTGATCAGTACCGTAATGGGACTTGCTGAAGGTTTTGCTTTTGGCTTATTTGCAGGTTTTGTTGTTTGGTTCCTCATAAGCGCCACCAAGGAAGAGAGACCCCGCATCAGCGCTTTGATTATGGTATTTTTTGTGGTAGTATTCTTTTGGATGTCGTTCCACCAGAATGGCTTAGCCCTCACCTATTTTGCCCGTGATTATACCGTTAAGCAAGTTGGTCCGTTTACCAATTTATTTTTCGGATTCTTCTCTTTACTGTCGGTTATTGCTCTGGTAGCAGGTATGGTGCTGACATTCACACTGAAGAAATCGTCGCATAAAGTGATTGCCGCCGTATTTATGATTGCAGGCCTTGTGTTTTCATATTACTTCTACTCGCAAAACGAGGCTATGAACTCCATTTCGCCTGAAATATTCCAATCATTCAACCCGCTTTTCATCGTTTCACTTACATTTGTTGTACTAGCCCTCTTTAAGTGGTTAAATAAAAAACAACTGGAACCTTCAACACCCAAAAAGATTGGTTTTGGGATGATTATAGCTGCCTTGGGTTTTGTGATAGTCTTAATTGCTTCGCTCGACCTTATCTCGCCCATGCACCTGGAACAGACCGTAAATGGACAGCTTATAAAAAATCCGGTACCCGACTCCTCAAGAGTTTCTCCATACTGGTTAATTGAAAGCTACCTGATACTTACTATCGCCGAGTTGTTCCTAAGCCCAATGGGATTATCGTTTGTTTCAAAAGTAGCACCATCGCGATTCCAGGGTGTAATGCAGGGAGGATGGCTTTTAGCTACTGCCGTTGGCAATAAACTTTTATTTGTAGGAAGTTTCTTCTGGAATAAAGTTGAGTTATGGCAGTTATGGGCAATATTTATTGTTTGCTGTTTATTGTCGGCAGCCTTTATTTTCTCTCAGATGAAAAGACTTGAGAAAGCTGCAGGCTCGTAAAAAATTGTCAATATATTTTGAAAAAGAGAGGGAGCCAAAAACTCCCTTTTTTTATTCATCCGGATAGCGAGACACCCAAACGAGTGCATGGACTGTTGAGCCACATTGTAATCTCACTTGTTTACAATGAGGTTTCGACAAGCTCAACCTCCGGCTACAGAGCCCCTTTTTTCTTTGTTCACTTCATTCTCAACGTAACAACAACCTTCATTCTTTCATTTCTTCACTACTTCATTTCTTCATTAAATTCATTCTTTCATTTAAATTCATTGCCTTCATTTCCTACATCATTTCCAGTTTACGTTCCATAAAGTCGAAACGCTCGTTAATAAATTTTACGATTTCGTTAGCGCTCGATTCTATGGGTTTATTGGTAACATCGATGGTTGTAAAATCTCCACGCCTGAAGATTTTTGTTGCATAATCCAGCTCCTGGACAATTTCAGAGGGATCGAGATATGAGCGGTGATCGAAAGCTCCCATGGAGGCAACGCGGCGTTTTCGCTGCTCTATCAGGGTATTCATGGAAATGGTGAGACCAAATACCCGCCGGTGGTCCAGCTTAAAAAGTTCGTCGGGAGGCGGAATGTTAGTAACCAACGGCACATTGGCGACTTTCCAGCCGAACATTGCCAGATAGACACTTAAAGGAGTTTTGCCGGTGCGCGAAATTCCGGTAAGAATTATATCGGCATGATGAAGCCTGTCGGGATTCATGCCATCGTCGGTATTAAGGGTAAATTCAATTGCCTTAATCCTGTCGAAATATTCCTGGTGTAGTTTGCGGAAAAGTCCCGGCTGGTTGATAGGATCGGTTTTAAGTTGCTTGCAAAGGTAATCCGAAAGGTCTCCCATAAGATCGAATGCCGGAACATCCATTTCATTGCACAAACGATTAATGGTCGTGCGCATTTGCTTATCAACCATTGTATGTACAATCAGCCCGTTATTTGCTTTTGCTTCACGTATGGTATTCTTCGCTCCTATTTCAGTAAGAACATCGGGAACAATAGTAACGGGGATACGATGATTCGGAAACTGAACCAACAGCGATTTAACAACAGCATCGCCCGCAAGTCCTTTTCCTCCCGATACCACATAAATATGCGGCATGGTAAGATCGCGGTTATCCATACTTACTTGATCATAATCCATAAACAAACATTTACTCTTTAAACAACTGAACCAAATAAAATTCCTGTGCTCATGCTTAACTAAATTAATGAATTGTTTTGATATTTCTGCCTTCATTTGGAGAGCCCAACAAACTGGTCAACTTAAACGGCATCTTGTATTTACTATCGACTATTGGCCATCGACTATTTCAACATCCATTTCTTTTAATATTTTTGTGGCGCTCAAAATTGATTTCCGATGATAAAACCCATCATACTTTTCCTGTTATTCTTTTCATGTTTCAGCATACAAGCTCAGGAAGCGATTCCTCCAAAAAGCAGTTTTACTTTGGAAACAATGCTCCATAGCGGATACATTGTTCGCAACTCGGGCGAGGTTCCAAACAATACCGCGCCTTTTCTTTTAGCTGTTAACCCATCGTTTCAAACCAAAGGAAGCGACAGTTGGCACCAATTTTATGGCTTCCCACGATTGGGATTCAGAGTTACATTTGGCGATCTGGGCAACAGCCGCGAATTAGGCAAAGTTATTGGCCTCACCCCAAATCTGACATTAAAAACACGAACCACAAAATGGTACTTTCCAACCGTTAACCTGGGATTAGGTGTGGCCTGGTTTAACAAACCCTACGACACCGAAACCAATCCTGCTAACTTTTATATAGGCTCGCATATTACCGCTATGGCCGAAGCCGGTATTCAGGTAGAACCAAAAATGGGCGAAAAGACCTCGCTTGTGGCTGGCATTCATGTTATACATTGCTCCAACAGTCATTACCAGGTACCAAACCTGGGAATGAATCTGATCTCGTTGCGAGCCGGAATCCTATTCATTGCAGGAAATAATCTGCCTCCGGTGCGAAAAGAAGTTGATCTCCCCAAATCGCGCATACGGCTGAACTTTCGCACGGGAATAGGAATTCACGAACTAGCACGTACATTTGGCCCTGCTGGTACACCAAAATATAAAATATATGTGAACGATATTTACCTATCGAAACGATACGGAAAAATAAGCAATGTGCAGGCCGGACTTGAGGTAAACTATTATAAAAGCTATTATAATTATATTGTAACCAATAATCTTTTCGAAAGCGACCGGCACCTGAAAGCAACAGTATTTACGGCCTTTCTTGGGCACGAGCTTATGATAAAACGCTTTAGCCTTCTTACTCAGGGAGGAATTAACCTGTACAACAAATTTTACAACAGCTATATAAGCATGTACAAAAGCGAAGGAGGCATGAGCCTGGCTTTAAAGAAGATTTTTTCGACCAGGTTAGGACTGCAGTATTATTTTTTCGACCCTCAATATAATACCCGCTCAAATGTTTTCGTAGGCGCCTATATAAAAGCAAATTTCGGTCAGGCCGACTTTGCCTGCATGCAGTTAGGGGTTGTGTTTTAATCTCATCACTCTATCCTGTAAAGGAAGCTGCTAATGCAGAAAAGTGAAAGGTGCCGGCAAAATCATATTTCGATTTTACCGGCACCTTTTCAGCAATATTATGACCAACAAAAAATATTTATTTTGCTTTTGCGGCGGCTTCTTTCTTTTCATTTTCCACGCGGGTAATACGTGCGCGGGCAATGGTTGTAATTTCGGTTATTATCTCGTTTAGCTTTGCCACCAAAGGTTTATAAACCGTAGGGTTTAACCCCTCATTGGTTTCGATATAGGTTAACAAAGGAGCCAGCGCATTGGTAATCTTCTTTTTCGAATCCTTGAGCAACGGAAGATCAATTGCCGATTCAGTGCTCGTCTTGGTTTGATAAACCGTTTCGAAATTCTTTTGAGTGGTAACCATCTCCGTGTACCATTCGGTACCGTTAATGGTAGTGAGGAGCTGCTGAGCCCCTTCAGTACTAAAATTTTCGATTAAGGTGTTCATTTTGGCAGTTTGGTCCACATACCCCAGGCGGTGGATATTCCGGCCAACAGTTCCAAGAGTAAATTCGAGACTCACAGCCGCTGCTCTTTTGGCCGGATCGGCAACAAAAGTATAAGTGTGAATATAACTCCTGAGACCCAGGAAAGCATCGTCGCGAAACTTGTCACTGTCGAACAGCAGTGAAGTAAAGCCACTTTTTAGCGCCTTGCCCATTGCCTTTTCCATGCCAATGGTTCCATCCAGAATCTGGAGGCAAAGAGATTTAGCATAATTGTCGGTACTTAGCGCCGGAGATACTGCATCGTGAATACGTTTGGATCCGGTATACAACTCGTACGAATCCAGGATTGAGATAGGTAGATCGTTCATAACGTGATGGTTTGGTTGACGGATTTTACGTAAACGTTAAACAAATGTTTCTAAAACTATCAAAATTTGTTTAAAACGCTCCCCCGAAGGGCCTTCCACAAAACAGTGAAACCCAAAAACAGAAGCCGTTTTGGTGCCAACAAATTTCAGGTCTCCAAAATAAGATCACATTTTGGCTTGCACAAATGCGTGGGAACGAAAACAAGATGTTGTTGTGGTTCGCACAAAAGTGAGGAAGCGGCATCAAGATGCCGTTGCATTCCCAACAAATCTGTTGGGACCAAAACAAGATCCCATTCTGGTGTCAACAGATTTGCGGAGACCACAACAACATGTCGATTTGGTTTCCGCAATTTTGTTTGAACGAAAACCAGATCTCGTTTTGGTGCCCTCAAAACTGTTGGAGCCAAAAAAACCGACCTGAGAATTCAAAAAACAATTGCGCACACCCAATCCCTCATGGGAAATATACCCCATAAACACGTTTGCAAAAGAACACCGTGGCTGCGTATTCAGTCCCATACGGAAGATTGCAGATCGTGAGGTAACTTACATGCAAACAAGCTAGTGTAGGCAAAAACGAGGAGCAATTTGGAAATATCCAAATGTTTTTTTTACTCGTATGCACATTACCCTAACCAGCATTATTCCTAAACTTAGTAAGCCTCGAATGCACTAATGATCCGATAAAGTTCCTCACTCGACAGTATATAAATGCACGTGGTTCCGAAGTGAAGTGAAATGAGGAATCGCTTTAAATACATGCCCTATTCTAAAAGATTTGTTGAAACAGCAGGTCCGCGAATAAAGAACAGCGGCCACAGGTTATGTTTGTGGCTGGTATTTTACCTTGGGTTAAAAGCTGAGCAGGTAGCCAGGCTTCCAAAAGATTTATGGCCGCAGCTTGAGGCCAATATCAGGTTTTCCGAAAACCCGAAAGCAGCCAGAGAGATCATGGCGATGGCCGAACAACACAACGAGGTTTCGGGCAATGCCCATTTCCTGTTCGAGAAAAAGGGCGTGGGGTTCAACGGGGCTCAAATGCGCCAATATATCTGGTGGTTGATTTACAGATATAAACTAGAAGCAGTTTTTCGGAAACAGATTCGTAACATGCTTGCACAAACCACGCTCGAAAAAACAACGCAAAATCAATACGAATCGTACCTTCTCAGCTTTGTGCGTGGAATTGAATACGCAAATCCGGGCCTGGTAAGTAAAGACCGGATAAAGGATTTTTTGTATCAGTTTGGCAAAGGCAAGGCACCTGATTCGGTTAATGGCATGATTACAGCCCTGAGGTTTTACTACAACTATTGTTTGAAAAGGGATTTTCGTCCAACGGAGCTGCCCCGTGCAAGACGTACATTTGTCAAGCCTCAGGTTTTGGGCATGGAAGAGGTAGCTGCCATTATTGCATCGGTAGAAAACGAAAAGCACCGGATACTCATAAGCCTTATTTATTCCGCAGGATTGCGGCGCAGCGAAGCAAGAAATTTAAGGCTTACCGACATAGATTATAACCGTGGGTTGTTATTTATAAAATCCGCCAAAGGTAAAAAGGACCGTTTTACGATATTGAGCCCCGCACTGGCCGATTCGCTGAAACAGTATGTTGCGCAATACAAACCCCGGCACTATGTTTTTGAGGGCGACAAGGCAGGAGAGCCTTACTGTTACACCAGTATGGAAGTAATATTAAAGAGAGCAGCCAACAGGGCCGGAATCGGCAAAAAGGTAAACCTGCATTTGTTAAGGCACAGCTTTGCCACCCATGTACTTGAAGATGGCTACGACACCCGCTATTTACAGCAGATACTGGGACACAACAGTATTAAAACCACCCAAAGGTACACCCACCTTACCCGGGAATCGGTTTTAAAGGTAAGGAGCCCATTCGACAAGGTATATCAGATGACATACCGCAATAAATCTTCGCCATAACAACTTTGCCAGGAAATATATTAGAATTAAATGACCGCATGAGCGCACTCTTACGGATAATATGTTATTGATTTTTTATGAGGAATAGCCATTTTTTAAAAAACAGGAGCATAAAAAAGCCAAGGATTGAGATGAAGTTATATATTTGTTTGTATTAACAATTGAAAAAAACGACCCTTGAACCGCTTAAAAACGCACCTATGACCAGACAGAACAAAAAATATATAAATTTTATATTTTCCAGTTCTTTCGGGACTTTGAGAGGCCACCCCCACAGGGGGTATAATAACAATAAGCGTAATAATGGTGTTTATTGAGTCGTTACCGCACATTATAAAAAATGGACAACCCGTATAACTTTAGAATGAGAGTTCAGAATTTAAGCTGGAGTTTTATAACTATTGAAAGTTTGCTAAAACAATCAAAAGAAAGTGAAAATCCAACTCTTGTGATTTATGCTGCCTTAGAAAGCAGACATATACTCGAGAGGGTTGAATTTGAAACTATTGTTATATCAGCAAATTCAAGGTTCACAATCGAAGATTTTGAGAATATCAAAAAACATCACGGGATTCAAAAAGCAAATAAAGAGTTTAATGCTCTTAAATTTAAATACCAGACTTTTTCCGAATCATTTTCAAAAGCGGTAAGACCAGATTTGAATTTAAAACCATATGATTATAAAAAAGCTGAAGATCTTAAAGGAAAGCTTTCTCAATATATACATATTTATTCACGGACTGATCAAGAATTAGAATATGCCTCATCTTTTATACAAAACGGATTTATTGAGATTCAATCAGCAATTGACTTTTTAAAAAGCTATGTTACCAGTGACAGCAATGGATACTATTTTGGCATTTTAGATTTTATGACAATTGCTGAACCAATGAAAAATGAATTTATATCTTGGTTGAGCAGTTCAGAACAAAACAATGATGATTTAACACAACGATTGATTAAAATTGTAAATGAAAAGAATAACGTGCGGTAACATAGGGTATACATCAGGCGGGTTTCAGAGCAATTTGCAAGTTCCGGGCTCGCTGGCAAGGGCAGTAACGGTGGATAATGAAGTAGCCACGAAGCCCGCCCGCTGCATACCCTCAACGTTGGCAACAATTGTAAAAAACAGACAATCACCATGATTAAAAAGTTATTCATTCTTTTGATATTTTCATTTTCAGCGTCTGGATTTATTGTTTGTCAGACTACCACGATTCAAGGAAAGGTAAGCTGTTTTAATAAAAATGAATGTTGTCTTGAATGTCCTTTGATTAGTGTAATATCAAAAGATTCAATAAATATAAGTCCTGACAAAAGTGGTAACTTTAAAATCACTACAAATAAGAGTTCTGAGACATTTTCTATTATATTTCAGTCGATTGGCCTTTTGAAAATTGAGATTTATGATATTCCCTTTATTAACACCGTGACTTTTGAAAATGTATATTTATATAATTGCGCCGAGATAACTCCACGCAAATACAAAAGGATTTCAAGACATCTTAAAAGGAAATTTAGCAATCAGAAGGATTATCAGAAATTTATGGTGGATAACTTCTCTGAAATTGTTCCAATAGGAGGCAAAAAATTTTATTTTGACTGCTCTCAGGCTTATCCTAGCTCGGTGATTAATCCCGTCAATAACAAAAAAATGATTAAGATACAACCTGATAATAAGAAGGTAATAAGGTTAAAATATAGCGATCTGATTAAATGATAAAAACAACTGTTGCCAATAAATAGGAGCTCAAGTGGTCGGCACGACCCAGCTTGAGCTACCGGTTGAACGAAATCCGTTGCTTGAAAAAGGCTATACATTATATATGTATTTCTCGGTGGGAGTACAGTAAAATATCTGAACGTTAGACTTGGTGTATTTGTCAGAAA
>JAEYWD010000029.1 GCA_023429135.1 Bacteroidota bacterium
GTTGGCGACTTCGCCGCCACCCAACCCCCTCCCAAAAACTAAATAACTGATTGTCATTTCGAACGAAGTGAGAAATCTAAATAATTCAATCATGACAAATATTTACCGGACAACAATGTTTAAAAAATAAAAAGGCGGAAAATCTCCGCCCCGAAAAAAATTGGTAGTTGTTATTAAAGGCTACGCTGCCGTAGATTATTTTAATTGTTCACGCGCGTTTGTAAGCCATTCAAAAAGGTTGATTGTTCTATTATGTGTCGTATATTTGCAATATTTAAATTAATTAGTCATGCAAAGGGTAGTACTAGACATACCGGATAATAAAATAAATTTCTTCATGGAACTTGTAAACAACCTTGGCTTTAAAAAAGTGCAAAGGCTTTCCGAAGAGCAAAAGCAGTTTGTTGACGATTTAAAGGACTCTTTGAATGAAGTTAAACTGCACCGGCAAGGAAAGATAAAACTACAAACAGCAAGGGATTTCTTAAATGAACTTTAATGTAATTGTTACCTCCGGTTTTAGAAAGCATGCCAAACTTATTGGCAAAAAATACCATTCTCTGAAATCAGATATTGAAGCACTGATTGTTTCCCTTGAACAAAATCCTTTGCAAGGGGAGCCGTTGGGAAAAGACTGTTATAAGGTGCGTATGGCTATTGTCAGTAAAGGCAAAGGCAAAAGCGGAGGAGCCTGTATTATTACCTGTGTTAAGATTGTTGACCAGGATGTTTACCTACTTTCAATCTATGATAAATCAGAAAAGGAAAGTATCTCCGATAAAGAGCTCGATGGACTTCTTGTGCTTGCTGGACTTTTATGAAGCATGTGGCGTTTTTTTTATGTTGAAGGTTAAATACCGAAAAACAATAAAAAAGGCGGAAAATCTCCGCCCCGAAAAAAATTGGTAGTTGTTAGTAAAGCCTACGTTCCCGTAGAATTTTCATCAGATTTATAACTCTTACATCGTTCCCGTCATAGGACTTACATCCGTATTCCACATTTCAATTTTTATCTTCAGAGAACCATCAGCTTGTTTTTCCCATATGGTGAGGTATTTGCCATGATCTTCATAATCGTTGGGCATTCCAGGAATAGTCATGCTTAACTTGTAAGTACCAATTTCGGTAACCTGAGTACCACACGATTTAACCTGAAGTGTAGTTGCTTCGAAATTTTTCATTTTGATTCCCGATTGAATCATTGTTTCATTCGATTTTTTTATTTCTTCGATGCCTTGAACCATTTTCGAATTGTTAGGCATTGTAATGGCATCGTTGGTATAATACTTCAGGCTTTTTGAGAAATCACCTTCAATCATGGCTTTTGCAAGTTCCTTATTAATTCCTTCAATTTTTTGTTTCAGTTCCTGGTCGGTTTGAGATAACCCGTTCAAACTCGTAAAACATAAAAGTAAAGCAGTAAGCAACACAGGCATAATAGTTTTCATAGCTTCAAGATTTTAATTGTGAACTGGTTTTAAAACAGTTGAATAACCAAAATGTTTACGTTTTAAAAACGAACACGTGCTAGCCCCTTTCATAAACATTGGCAGACTAATTAAACGTAGCCCTGAATTCAAGTGGTGATTGCTTAGTTTTACTCTTAAATAATTTGCTAAAACTTTGGCTATGCTCAAAGCCCAGCTCATAGGCAATTTCGCTTACAGTGAGATTTGTAGTTGATAATTTTTCTTTTGCTCTTTCTATCAACTTCTCATGGATATGAGTTTGGGTCGAATTACCAGTAAGTGATTTTAATAAACTCCCTAAATAGTTTGGAGAAAGATGTAACTGCTCTGCAAGATATTGGGCAGTGGGAGTTCCTCTTTCCAGAAGATATTTATCGTTAAAATAACTATCCAGTATGGATTCAACTCTCGCAAGTATCTGATGATTAGCTTTTGCTCTTGTGATGAATTGCCTTTGATAAAATCTTTCGGAATAACCCAACAACTGCTCAATTTGTGCTATGATGATGTTTTGTGTAAACTTATCTATGGAAGAATGGTATTCTCTTTGGATATTTTTCAAAATATCGGTTATAATGGATTCTTCTTTTTCGGACATAAACAGGGCTTCATTAACATTATATCCAAAAAACTCATACTTACCGATGGACTTTGCCAAGTGAGTATTCCAAAAGAAGTCGGGATGAATAAACAATATTAAACCTGTAGGTTTTGTAGTTTGGTTTTTGTCAATAGTGATGCTCACGACTTGATTGGGTGCTACAAATGTCATAAGCCCTTCATCAAAATCGTATTGTTGTTGGCCATACTTAAACTTGCCCTCAATATTTCTTTTTAAGCCAACTGAATAGAAATTTTGCATCCAGGTTATTTCGGTTTCATCTGTTTGATATTCAACCAAGCCATAATCAACTAAACTTATCAGTGGATGCTCAGGATTGGGTAAACCACTCATTTTGTGAAACTCTGCAATTGAATTGAATCGATATATTTGCTTATTGCTCATTGTCGGTATATTTAAAAGACAGGGCTTGGGTTTTCAAAGCCCTATCAAAGATAAGCTAAAGATTATTATTGTACGTAATCTGTTGATTTACTCAAATATTCATTGGCAGCAAGCTCCATTTGCAGGATTTCAATTTTATTATTTGCCATGCCAAAAGAATCGGTACCCATAAAGAAGTGCAATGGTGCATTTTCCATCTCGGCTAATTCAATTAGCACTTTGGCCGCTTTGTTAGGGTCTCCGGGATGATTGCCTACCATTTGAGTTTCATGCCATTTCTCGGTATTCCGAGCTGCTGTGTAGGCAGCAATTGGATTTTGAGCTAATTTCATCGAGCCTTCTTTTAGGAAGTTGGTATTGAAATAACCCGGATAAACAATAGTAGCTTTTACGTTAAACTCCTTGGCTTCTACCGAAAGTGCTTCGGTTAAACCTACCACTGCAAACTTTGTAGCGCAATAAACACCCCAACCCGGAAATGTACCCAATAAACCTGCTATCGATGAAATATTGATAACATGTCCTGCTTTTTTGGCTCTAAAGTGAGGCATTACATTTCTGATGATGTTCAATGAACCAAATACATTGACGTCAAAATTTTCACGAGCTTCAGCATCAGACATTTCTTCCAAAGTACCTAATTGACCATAGCCAGCATTGTTTACCAATACATCAATACCACCAAAGGTTGTAATTGTATTTTCAATTGCTTTTACTACACTACCCTCATTTAATAGCTCTACCTGCAGAGGTAGGAAGTTTGGAGTATCATTGGCAACAGCTTTGCTTAACGATGCTGCATCTCTTGATGTAGCTGCAACCTGGCAGCCTTCTGACAGTAATTTTTTTACAAGAGACAATCCTAATCCCTTTGAGGCTCCAGTCACAAACCATACTTTCTTTTTATCCATTTTTTTTAATTTTTATATGTGAATAATGAATTACAATGCAAAGGTACAGTGTAATAGAAAGTTGAATGTAGGCGTTTCAATGATGGTTGTAGTCAAATCAACGAATGTCAAAAAACATGATTTGCTTGAATATTTCGGATGTCGTGCCCGTCACCACTACAATGTTGGTATGAGTAGGGGAGTACGGGATCCGTCCGGGATTTTAATCCCTATACATCTAACTTAGTTACCAACGGCTTAATTCAATCGAATGTACTGCCTTTATTTGAGTTCATTTTTATTAGTATTCATCCCTTTTTTTAGTCTTCTCTCACTCCCACTTACTACAATAATACCTTTATATAATTTCATATTATTTATTGCCAATTTTTCTGGCAACCCATTGCTAAACAATTTCCAATTTTCATTAGGACTATCTTTTCGGTAAACACCGTCCCATTGTCCCGCAAAAACTGAATTCCCATTTTTGATTAAGTTAAAAGTGTAAAGTTCCGCAGGTAGTCCATTTTGAATATTTTTCCATGTTAATCCTTTGTCGGCGGAAGATAGTAATTCATTATACGTCATTGCATAAATAGTATTCTCGTCGGAACTGATATTATGCAAGGCACGATTGGCTAAAACTTGTTTCCACTCCTTTCGGCCAATGGGGGTGGTGAATGCTCCTTGATTCGTACCAATATAAATGCTTCCATTAAATTCCGTCATACCATTTACCTGAATTGTACTGTTTCCGTATTCAAGTTCCCATTTCTTTTCCATTTCATTGAAAGAGTATAATCCTGCGTTGGTACCTGCATACAATTTATCGTCAATCTGTTCGAATCTTCGAATCGTAAAATTAGTAAGACCTGAATCAAGTTTTTTCCATTTTTTCCCTACATCCGATAAAGAAAAAACTCCGCTGGTTTGTGTACCTATAAAGATTTGGTCTTTAAAAAAGATTAGAGGCCCAGGATTACTTTCAATAATTTTCCTGTCTGTTGGAATACTAATCCACTGGTCTTTCTGAAAATCAAAAAGAAAGACTCCTTTTTCTTTTGATGCAATTCCAAGTGATTTGCCGGAAACTGCAATAGCCCCTAAAGCTATATTAATGGAATCTGGCAATCCATTGCTTTTATTTTCCCATGTCAGACCATTATTGACTGAAAAGTAAACGATTCCATTAATTGTTTCAACAGGGGTTTTGATTTCCGAAGAGGGAAAACTATCACTTTTTGATAATTTTTCATTCACTTTATTTTGATGTCCGATGCATGAACACAAAATAACAGGTAAAATTATTAGTGTAAGTTTTCTCATTCTATATCAATTCAAATAATGTTTTCTACCGATTGAAGGTTGTATATAATAGAGATAGAACAGCGGATGCTCCGCTTATCCCCTCGCAAATCCGGATCCCGGTTTACATCCGGGACAGGCTGTACAGTTTTCCCGTATCCGGCTCCTGAGGTTAATGATTCGCTACCTGGGGCGTCAGCTAATTTACACATTTTTATTTATTATCCGGGGACGTGGCAATGGAAACACTTTATATACATAAACGCTGGTGCTCCGATTGAAAGAACGGATTTCGTTCAACCTGTTCCCTATAGCTATCAGGGATCAAGCTGGTTTAGATAGCCATCGGAAGTGCCGACTATTTTTCATTCAATTTGTTTTCTAAAGTTTTAAAAATTTCATCAATATCTTGTTGTGAATAGTCAGACCTATTAATCGCAGAAACTCCAGCGGTTATTTGTGCATTAACTTTGGGTGCGACCACCAATTTGTCATTTATAATCAAAGCTAATTTACCACCAATAGATTTCTCTGTTGCAATACTCCAATTATCAGTCCCTTTAGAATCAAAGCGAATTATAATCATTGGATATTTTTCATTATCATATTTACTCTCGGTAAGTTCTAATTTGTCAAATTGCTCAACAGGAACAACTACATTGGGGTTAATGAAATAAAATTCAGACGTTTTGTCAAGTTGTCTTTTACAGGTGGTTTCGCTTTCTGAAATGTAGTACCATCCAGTCTTTAAAGAACTTTCCCGGCCGTTTTCTAACTCACTCGAATTATAATAAAGATCAGTGAAAAATTTCTCATCCCCAAAATCGAGGCAATAGTCATTGTTTTCCTTGATGTATTTTCCACCAATTCTAAAATGTCTTATTGCTCCACTTTTAAGATATATTGTCAGGTTGTATGACGGCAAATATTTCCGAAGTTCTGAATTATCAATATGATTCCATTTATCAACAAATGACTTAGCTTGTTCATCTGATAAAACTTTCAAAGCAAATTTTATTGTATCAGTTGGTATCGCTCGTTTTGAAATCTCAATTCTATCAACACGTTCAATATCTATTGATTTCTTTTCAATCAGCGGTTGCATTTTAATTTGCCCACAACCTGTCAGTAAACTTGCAGTTAAAAGAATCATTATTATTATTAAGTTGTGTCTTTTCATAGTTGCTGTTTTTTTAGCTTGCCAGCTACTTAATATATATATAAGTTTTGTAGGGATTCCGAAGCTCTTTCCTTGCCGGGATGTTAAGAACTAAATTAGAAGCAAGCTCTTTTAAATTCGCAATTCCGCCCCAATAAACTTTATAAATGTTATGTTGAGTTATTTCTCTTTTGTCCTATTTCTAAGATCCATTTGTTCATGGATAATTCTTGCGATTTCTATCTCATCATCTTTAATCTTTCTGTAAAAAATGATGTGTCGGCCCACTTTAAATCCTAATAAATTTTCGATTACTCCAGAATAACTTTTCCCTAAATCGGGGTTATTGGCAATTTCATTAAAATTATCTATGAGTAATTGATAATATTTGTCTGCCTGGTTTTCAGACCATTTATAAATTGTATAATTCCAAATCTGCGCTAAATCATCAACAGCTTTATTCGTTAATTTAAACTTTGCCATTCAAGTTCTTATTAGCTTTTAGTTTTTCGAGATGAGATTTCGGATCAAAATCATTGGCTATTCCACTGTCAATCCCCTCCCGAATGGCTTCTCGTAAAGCTATAACCTTATTTTCTTCCTCTTCCAAAAGCCTTAATCCAGCTCGAACCACTTCACTTGCATTTTTGAATCGCCCTTCTGATATCCTATTTTGAATGAAACTATCAAAATAGCTTCCTAATGATATTGAGGTATTTCTATTCATAACTCATCAATTTTTCTCCAAAGTTACCAATTTTTGGTATTACGCCGAACGGACAGATGTTTTTTTTATAATCCCGCTAATCAAGACAGACTAGCGGATTGCTCATCCGGCCGTACAGTTTTCCCGGATCCGGCTCCTCAGGTTAGTGATTCGCTACTTGGGCCACTTTATCGGTGGCTAATCGTAGACCCAGAAATTATATGTTTTTTTGCAAAATATCATCAATTATTTTATTTTCAAACCCTCCAGAATAAATCACTTCCCCTTTTTTATCAATCAGTATGATGCAGGGAGCATAATTTACACCATACTGCTTTGCGATATTTTCGCCGTTGTATAAAACTTCAAAATCAATTGAGTGTTTGGTTAAAAACTTCTCGATGAACTCTTTGTTATCATGAAAATTTAGTGATAACATAGCTATATTTCTATTCTTATATTTCTGAAACATGCTATTTAACTCTGGTATAGCTTTGATACAATACCCACAGTGGCAATGCCAAAAATCTATAAAAACTAATTTACCTTTCAGACTGGATAAAGATATTTGTCCTCCTTTTATTAAGGGTAAGGTCCATAAGGGAGCTTTTTTACCTATTTTTATCAATTCAATAGAGTCTTCTTCAAAAGTCTTTACAATTCTATATTTATTTGCAAATCTCTCTAAATCCCAGACTGAATCAGCTATTTCTACATTTTCTTTTACCGAACTTATGGTCGCTTTGATATATGAAGTTCTCGTCGAATCATTATATTGAGTGATTTCTTTTGGCAATTTAGATTGTTTATCAAACCGAAAACAATAAGTTAAAACTATTGATGTATCAATCGGATAAAGATTACCCCATTTGTCTATTCGTTGACCTTTTAAGGTGAATTCAACTATTTGGTCATCTTTTTCTTCTTTAATAATCCAGGAATCAATAAAGGATTTATCTGATAATGACTTTAAAAGAAAATTTTTAGCTGTATATAAGGAATTGGTAAAATAATAAAAATCAACATCTTTCTTTCGTGGATTATTATATCTTATTTGCATTAACTTGCTAAAGTCCAAATGAACCGCATCTAGGCCATTATAGACCATTAGGTTTTTTGATGTTATAAACTGAAATCGCAAATTAAGCGTAGTATCTTTAGAGGTAAAGTCCAAAATACAAAGTGCAGAATCCTTAAAAAGGTAATTTTGATCGCCATAGTTTAGCTCTAAATTATACTTAAATTCGACAGTTTTTATACTATTTAATTTATCAGCAGCCGAATTGATTAGGTCCTTTTTAGAAGGTTGACAGGCTATCAATGATAATGTGAAAATCAATAATGTTAAATTTCTCATTTTGGAGAGATGTTTTGTATTTTGGAGTTAAATGTTTCGCATCTGTTTTGTTGAAGACTTTGAAGCAATTTATTATCCCACATTAAGGAACTAATTTAGTACAATTACCTTAAAATTAGGAATTCAACCCCCAATAAAATATATGTTATGGTGCCTGTGTATCATTTTTTCAATTCTTCAATTAATTTATCTCTCAATTCTGTAGGTAATTTAATCAATCCACTATTCGTATATACTCTATAATTAGGATTTGGAGCATATTCTTCAAATATTATCCTGCCATTGCTGACTTTAAATCCTCCAATTATATCTTCGGGCGGCACGTTTCCCTTAATACCTTCTTTAGTCCTAAAGTCAATAATGTAAATATATCCATTCCGTTGTTTTTTTGCCGCTTGTTTCATGGATTCCATCTTATATCCCTGAAATCTAATCGTTTTATGTAAAAAATCAATGAATTCTTGGTTTGGTACAAAGTTCTCTGGAGATAAATCATCCTCTGTAAAATGCCCACAAATAGCTTTTTTGGGTAATATATCAATTCTTCTTATTTCTTCAGAATTTAAAATGCTTAATACTTTATCTTTATTATTATCTGTCATAATCCCTAATCTGCGAAGTTTTTGTTTACAATTACCCCTAACGTTGATGGTATGGTGTCGTGCGGGAGTACGAGGCGATTTCCTATCAAGTTACAGTGGCCTTTTTTACGAGTAACAACCATTCGTAACCCACTGAAACCCGCATGCACTATACCATGTGTTGAACTAAATCCCGCTTCACGGGATAGCTGTTGTTCCAAATATAGTTAAAGTCACTGAAGAAAAGTTTATAATATCCTAAAATTTGTTGATTTCACATCTGACCATTTTACCAGAAATCAAACT
>JAEYWD010000030.1 GCA_023429135.1 Bacteroidota bacterium
TCCATAAGATTATCAAACCCGAAAACGATATAACAATAACCAAAAAAATCTTCTATTCCAGATTATCTAATCAATAATTATGAATTAAAATTTAGATTATTATGAGTAAAGAATCCTATGAACTCAAACGCGCGGCCATAGAAGCTGTAGCGAACCCAACCGACCCTGTAATTCCTGTAGCCACTGCCATGCAGGAAGCCGAAGACCTGTACCAGTGGTGCCAGGTCGACCAGGAGCAACTAATCAAAGCAGGTCTCGACTGGAATTTAGTAACCGACCTGCCTGTACGCACAGAAGCCTGCCGTTATCTGCAGAGCGTGTGGCAAAAGGAGTTTAAATCCATCGAAACCGCCCAGAAGGATTGGAACGAAAAGTCGCCGGCAGCCTTCGACCTCCGCGACGAACTGCTGCATCATTGTTTCCATGCATACCGCAACACTCCCGATTTATTGGCTAAAACCCAAAAGATTGCCGAAGGAGCCGGTAATGCCGATATGATCCAGGATCTGAGCGACCTCTCGGTACTTGGCAAAGCCAACTCCGAACCACTGATTAAAATTGGTGTCGACATGAGCCTTTTTGATACGGCCGAAACTACCGCATCGGAAATGGCCGATTTGCTGGCAAAATCGAACGGTGCCAAACTATCGGACAACAAGCTTAAGATAACCCGCGACAAAGGTTATGCTTATGTAAAGGAAGCCGTAGATGAAATACGCCGCCATGGCCAGTATGTCTTCTGGCGCTCCGAAGAGCGGAAGAAAGGCTATGTAAGCCGGTTTTTGCAGTTGAGGGCTTCCAAGGCCAAAAAAGCCAAAACTGCCGAACAGAAATAAATAGTTAAAAACAGATCTGGAATATAAGCAAGCCACCGGCAACTCACCCGGTGGCTTTTAGTTTGTAAAAATGCCCGGAAGTCCCATTTTAGGTCGGGTAAAAGTGATTTAGGCCGGGAGAAAGTCACTTAGGTTGGGGTAAAAGTCATTTAGGTCGGCTCAAAACCCTGTTAGGTCGCCGGGAAATCCATTTAGGGAGGGGCAACCTTCATTTAGGTTGGCAAGAAAGTGTGTTAGGGAGGGGGTACAAAAATGAGCTCACGAGCATATTTGTTTTTTGGGAAAAATGGTTTATGTTTATGGAAGCCAAAAGAACAACAAGATCTAACGCCTATTTTAATAACAACAATGGCCTGGTTTTCGGCAGAACTAAATATATATAAAACAGAAACATTCCAGTTATTTAGGCCTTTGCAGGAGTATTATTGCCTGGGTCATAATAATAATAATAATAATAATAATAACAGGAAAAGGATTGGAATTTACTATTTGATAGTCAATCTTGGAAACTCATTACAAACCTCTAATACAAATAGACATTTAATGATTTAAAAAATGAATTTAAGTTACCTGCATACACCCGTTCAGTCAATAGTCGAACCACCTATAGAAACGACAAAACATGAA
Organism: Bacteroidota bacterium; assembly: GCA_023429135.1. Taxonomy (GTDB): domain Bacteria; phylum Bacteroidota; class Bacteroidia; order Bacteroidales; family JAAUTT01; genus JAAUTT01. The sequence continues at coordinate 1,464 of JAEYWD010000030.1, forward strand.
CTTCCATTAGAAAAACTATCCTGGGAGGATTTTGAAAGGCTATGTTTAGCTGTTGTACAAACAGACTTTTCTATAAATGATTGCGAAATCTATGGAATAAAGGGACAAGCGCAAGAAGGCATAGACATATTTGCGAGACTTGCAAATGGACGATATAATTCTTATCAATGTAAAAGATATCAAGAATTTAATTTGAGCGACTTAAATAATGCTATCGATTATTTTAAAACCAAAGACTTTTACAGTAAAAGTGATAACTTGTACTTATGTACTTCTTGCGAATGGAACAAAACACCAGTACAAGACAGGTTCGAATCATTAAAAACTGAACTCGAGAAGGAGAACATAACTTTAGTAAAATGGGATAAAATCCAACTTTCAAGACTGCTTAAGGACAAACCTCAAATAGTGTTTGATTTTTTTGGTTTAGAATGGGTCAGACAATTTAATGGCGAACCTGCTTTACAAAAAATCTCAAAAGCAAAAAAAATTGATGCAAACCAAATAATAAAATTTAGAAAAGAGTTGTACGAATTTTACTCTACAATTTTTAATATTCAAGACCCTGGAATTCCAATTAAGGAATTAAATAGTCCATACACTATACAAGACAGGTTTATTATTCCAGACATTCTTTCAAATGTAAAAGAAGAAGGTTTTGAAAATGATAAAAATTCTTATTCTTTAATTGTAAACCAAGACCAATATTATTACGACGATTATGGTTATTGGCAATTTGAAGATGAATTCAGGCATAGAAATTTTAATAACTATAATTATGCAGAAGAAAGCAGTATTGACATTCGAATAAAAACAGATGATGCATTAATAAGCAACAATAGAAATATAATAGTTGGTGACCCAGGAGCAGGGAAAAGCACTTTACTTAGATACATAACCCTTGATATATTAAGTCCCAGCCCTCAACTAGAAAACATTTCGCAAAAGTATGGCAAAACCTTACCAGTATGGCTTCCTTTTGCATTTATTACAAAACACCTTAGCCAAAACGATTCATTAAGTATTTCAGAAATTCTTAATTTTTGGTTTAAAGGGTTTGGCAAAAACCATTTGTTCGAAATTGCAAAAGAAGCATTAGAAGATGAACGATTATTTTTAGTCATTGATGGAATTGATGAATGGAGCAGTATTTCATCTGCTCAACAAGCGATAGCACGTATAGAAACAATAAGAGAATTGTACAATTGCGCAGTCCTGTATTCTAGCAGACCATATGGTTTTAGAATTTTGAAAGACTTTTTTACAAATCTAAACGTCTTAAATTTAGCCGGATTTTCAAATACTCAACAAAGAAATTTTATTGAGAAATGGTATAGTAAATGGACTTCATTACAGGAAGATACTCAGGACAAAGATTATTCAAAAACGCTTGCTGATAATTTTATAAAAGAATTAGAACAAACAGGTGATTTGAAAAAACTAGCCGAAACGCCATTGCTGTTAAGTATCTTGATAATACAAAAAATGCACGACGCGGTATTGCCTAAAAACAAACTAGAGGCGCTAAAAGAAATAACTCAATACATAATCAAAAAACATCCTACAAAGCGTGTCGCTGATGCTGGTATTGTACAAGAAAAAACAATTGATATTGATTTTAAGGATATTTTCTGTGAGCTTGCAATTTTCATTCAAAAGGAGAGTAATGATGGAGTGATTTTAAAATGTGAAGCACAAAAGACCATTGAACAATATCTTGTTGATTATGCAGGATACGATAAAGCAAAATCCAGGGTTCGTAGTGAGGAATTGATGGAAGTTGGCGCAAATAATTTTGGAATAATAATTGAAAAATCAAATAATGAAATTTCATTTGGGCATAAGCAATTTCAGGAATTCCTGGCAGCACAACGTTTGTACGATTCAGACGAAGATTATGTAAATGAATTTATAAAACGATATGGGGCTAATCCTGCTTTTCATCAAGTAATCGTAAATTTATTTGGTTTGTTGCAAATAAAACAAGTAAAAAAATTTACTACCTATTTTGATGAATTAAAAAAAGCAGTTCATGAAAAATATCAAGAAGACTATCTAAAACTAATTTCATATGAGGTTGCTATTAACTTAGAAAATGCACCAAATGAAATCATGAATTTTTTCTTCGACTCAATAGTTTCAGATTTCGAATATGAAACAGACCCAACATACAAAGAAGCTCTGCTTAAACGACTTCTTGGCGCTCTTCAAAACGGAAGATTAAAAGAAAAGGTTCAGGATTTTCTAATACAATTTTTCCCATATCAGTATAAGTTCAGAGATTATCGAGTTAATGCTCTAAGATATTCTAATCAGTTAAACACAATACAAGTAGAATTCCTTAAAAAAGTATTTATCAATGGCACAATAAACTTACGTATTGATGCTTCTCACGCATTCAAGAAGCACATAAAAAACGAAGAAGTATTTAAATTTATAAAAAATATAATTTCAAACTGCGCAAACCCGGATATTTTAGCTTTTGCGCTTAACAGTATAACTACAAACGACATTACTGAGACAGAAAGAGCGGAACTTGTTAATTCCGTTGAAGTTGATGTTCCAATCGTTCAATTTTATTTATTAAAATATAAAGTCTTTACAAAAAAGCATACTCAAAGTGATTTACAATTGATTTTGTCACTTGTAAACCAAATGCCTTATCAACTAAAACAAGAATCCATTGAATTACTAATAGATGGATTTAATCAAGACAGTGTTCTTAAAGAAATACTAATTAAATCTATAGACAGAAAGGGGTTTTACGATGAAGAACAAAACACAATTGATAATGCTATTGCTTGGAAGGTGCTTTTTCATTCCTTTAATAAGGATACAGATGTAATTAATTTGATTAAATCTCAATTTGAGAATGAAGAATTTCCTTTTAACTCTGTCGATAAGTACGAAATGTTCCAGAATTTACTTCTTTATTTTAAAGATACTAAAGAGTTAATACCTTCGGTTGAAATATGGTTTGACAATCGTTTAAAAAAGTACAGTTTTGTTGATCCTGAAGTTGCTTTTGCAAGTATTTTTATCCATTCTGAAAAAGCAAAAGATATTCTCCTTCAAGATTTGCCGAAGACGAAATTTTCTCACTGGAATGTTATGGCTTTATTGGAAGGTTGGCCAGAAGACTCAGATATTAAAGAAAAACTCAAGGAGTATTTCAGGACTATTAAGACAACAAAAACATCTGCTTCGGCTCACTTTGTCTCTAAAGTTTTTGATAGTAACGAAAAAGATGAAGCAATAAAAATTCTGGAAGGAATATTATTCGATAATAGTATTATATTTAGAGAAAGGGCAATTTCTGCGCTAATTGAACTAGATAAGGAATATTTTGAAAATAATGTATTAAAGACAATCATCGAGGATCTTGAATCTTTTCCTAAGGACTTTTGGGGTCAATATTATTCTGCTCTTGATGTGATTGTAAAAAATTTTAATTCAAACACGACAGTACAGTCTTATGTATTAGGGAGGTTAGATAATGATGTCAGTTTATATAGTATTTCTGTTCAGTATTTTCCTCACTTAATTAAAGAGGAAGAAAGTCTACTTAATAAATCAATTCCCTTACCAAAAGAATTGAGATCAATGATTATAGAGTCTTTTGCAAATTTATCGATATTGCCAAGCAACATTGAATCGGTTTTAAGCAATTTTGATAAAGAGGAAGAAGAAGAAATAATGGGCGATATGGCGATTTGTTTATTCAACCATATTAAAGAAGCTAAAGCAAATAAAATTTTAGAACTGAGTAAGCCAATAGTTTTCGCAAGGGGATTTGACAATGAAATTAAGAGAAATATTGGGTTTATTGGTTTTTTAACTTTAAAAAAACTAGATGAGTATTTTTCAATACAGGATGATGAAAACTCCGAAGTTAAATCAAGAATGCTTGACATTTTTAATGAACAAGATTATAGAAAATCTTCGAGTGGGTTAATGATTAAGTCGATCATTAATAATTTTGACTACCTTATCTATTTTGCCGGAAAAGATTTTAAACCCATTGTCGAGAATCTAAGATTTAGCAAAAGTGTTGAGGATATTTGGGGGTTCTTTGCAAGACATTCTGTTAAATCATCACCAACATACTGCCATATAATGGAATTCATATACAACAATTCCTCAACGATTAAAAACAGCTCATTAATTACCTTTTTGAACAGAACAACACCTAAGAGCCCAATACTTAAGGAAATTTTATTAAGATTGATTAATAAGGGTGATAGAAATAATAATGAAATTCTTGCAGGCAGATTATTGGGAACAAACTTTAATAATGATAGTTATGTGTATGAAGAGGTGAGAAAAGTTAAACATAATGGAGATTATGGTAGAATTATTGCTCTATGTAGTGGTTGGCCGGGAGAAGCTATTCTAAAAGAAATATTCGAGGATATGGTTAAAAACCAGTATTTAGTAAATAACTATATTGGCTTCAATCTCAAATTCTTATTTCGTGACATAGATAATTTAATCGGATTCTTAAATAGTATATTCTTAAATGCTCGTGAAACCAGATACTCACACAAATATTTTTTTATTCCAATGCTTGAACGACTTAAAAGAGATGTGGATTTTAGGGTAGCTGTCAAAAGACTTTTACTAGCAAGCAACACAATAAGCGAAAAAATATCTTACTATAATTTATTATCCCAAGTCAATATGGTGGATGAAGATGTAACTTTATGGAAAAGCAAAATTGCCGATTTTAAAAATGACTTTGGTTACGACATTGTTTCAAATAAAACAGTTCGTCTGAAAAATGTTTTGTATGATTATTACTATTAAAAACATCGTGCTCGACGAAACGAAGTATAAACATGAATATTTTTTAAAAAAGAATGAATTCTCAGCTCGCGCGCGTTTGCAACGCGTACGAATAATCATTACGATGCTTCTTGCTGCGCAAATGTCGTTACAAACTGTTAAGAAAGAAACGCGATACAATCGCGCCCCAGTAGGGGTAATCTGAAATAAAAAAAAATATCTATTCCGATAATATTAAGAAATGTGATTAATTTTTAGTTTATGAAAACTAACGATAAAACAAAAACTGAAATAAATTATGAAATAGTAATTCTGGTAGGACTTGCTTTGATCATTATTGCTCCAATAGTGTTTACATCTGCAGCACGACTTAAGATTTTTAATTTTACAGAAACAGGTCCAATTGGAGATACAATAGGTGGAATAACGGCTCCATTTGTAGGAATATTGGGAGCTGTATTGGTTTATATTTCATTCCGTGAACAACAAAAAGCAAATAGAATTCAATGGAAAGCATTAAAAAAAGAAAATAAAAAAAATAAAAAACAATCCAATTTTGAGTTTTTATACAATTTCTTTCTTAATGAGATAAAAAACTATTCATTTCCTGATAATTATAATTTCTCACAATGCATTAATAAATTAAATGGTCCAATAGAAGGCTACGAACAAAAATCTAGGTTCCTGGCATATGACTCACACGCCAAAATAATTACAAATTATCTTATTTTAAATAATAGCTTTTTATTTGAATTGACCCATTCAAAACTAAATGAAAATAGCAAAAATGCTATTGTTAACATTTATCTGAATTATACTACAAAAAACTGTAGTGATAGAACAATAAACTCGAATAAGGCGCAGATAAACTATTTTAATGAGGTATTCCCTGAATTTTTATATAATTTAAATAGATTCAATCAATATATTGACCAACTAGAACAAATCAAAAGAGATCACCAAAATAGAATAAAAATGAATGACCTTGTAAATCAAAATTCTTAGACCTTTCTATTTGTTACTTTTTCTTTGTATAGTCGGACTGGAGGCACGGGAGGGAGCACCCGCTTGCGCGTTTGTAACGTGTGCTTATCTTAACCATCGTTTGCAACGATATTTGCGCAGCAGTTATTTGGACATTTTACACTTTAAACATTGATCTTTTGGACGTCTACCAAATATAAAATAACACAATGATAACTAAACTGATAAAGTATATAGAATTAGCCTTTATTTCAGCAACGATTTTACTGTTTGTGATTTTAGCTTTTAAAGGCCCGCAGTTCATTGAATTTGAAGACCCCTATTTTAATGAATCCTTCAAATCAGCAGAATCTGTAAATTATCTATTCCGGACTACATTATTTTTGGTTTTACCAATAATATTGATTTGGCGATTAGCGGGACCAAATAAAGCACTTAGAGTACTTTCATTGATTATAGGATTTTTAGCGTTGATAATTTTTATACTCGATTTAAACGGGGTTTTGGATTATTATAACATTCTTGAAATTAGAAAATTCTAAAAACAATCCACAAAAAACACCTAAATACCAGCATCAAATTAATACCAACGATTAGATAGAAGATTCCTATTGCGGCGATGATGTCGGAATTGCATTTCTCAACGCATTTTCGCGCCGCTGAAATTCATTGGTGAAATTAAACCGGGAGTTCCACTACGTTTCACTCCCGGCTATAAACATACAACACCGGCGTTGAATACATATTATTACCCATTATGCCTCATTTTCCTGGGGTAGGGTCTACTTGTGACAGTTTGGTAAATGCCAGCCAATCAGATATAAAAAGTTCCGGCAAACCAGGAAGGACAAGGCTTGGGACCGGCCTGCAAAAAATGGCGTTAAGAAAACTCTTTTGTTTACAACTAACCTCGTTCGAAGCCCGGCGAAGCCGTAGACCAAAATTCCTTGCTGGCCGCAGCCCGTTCAAGGGAAGTCGACGAAGGAGACGGACCGCGTTGCTGCGGTCAAGGATTCTTTGCCTACTTTCTTTTCCCAAAGAAAGTAGGAGAAATGGCTGTTTAAAATAAGATTCTTTATAGTTGTTTCTTAAGAGCCAAAGGTACGGATGTTAATTTATCGGAAATAGCCCTTTATCCCCCATTATGCCCCATTTCCCTGGGGTAAGGTCTTCCAATGACAGATTATGAGAAAAAGCTGTAAATGTCGGATGTTACTATTGCGACGATGTTGGCAAAACCTCTTTGCACAAATGTTTTCCACGTCGCTGAAATATGGTTTGAATTCCTGCCTGGGGCTCCGCTACGCTTCACCCCAGGCTACTAATCCCGATAGCTATCGGGACCGCACCTATGGCGCTCAATACATGTCATCCCCCTTTATTTCCCATTTTTCCTGGAGTCAGTTCTACAATGACAGATTCTGATAAGGACTGTTAATGATGATATTGTCTGCCCGGCCATGTAATCAGAATCATATTCCAAATGTTTCACGTGCCATAGCCATATGAACCCTGCTTCCTATGTGATATTTATCGACATCGAGAACCTTGGAGAAAAACTCCTTTGCTTTATCGGTGTTACCAAGTCCCAGATTCCCTAATCCCATCAGGTACCAGCAATGTAATGTATTGCGGTGTTGCAGGTCGTCCTCCCAGATGAGCAGGTCGGGCAGCGATACGGCAAAATAATCGATCTTTACCTTGTCGAAAATGTGTTTTTCGCCGTAGTCCTTCAACTTATTAAAGCGGCCGTGAGCTTCGTTGTTCCGGTTCAGTTTCAGGAGCGCCAGTCCCTGGTAGAATATCTTGTCGGGCTGCTGGTCGTTATAAAACATGGCCGCCGAAGGTTCGGACAAGCCTTGGGAGGCAATGGTCCAGCATTCATTGGCTTTTGATGTGTCGCCATTGCCTTTGTAGGCACAGCCTTTCCAGTAGAAAATATCGTTTTCCTGGGCCCCAAACAATTTCCCTTCGCCCAGGTTATGGGGATAGACTTCCGTGACATGGAGATGTTCAAGTGCTTTTGTAAAGTTTTTCGAAGCAATGGCTTGTTTGGCCAGTTCGGTATGTGCAAACAGGTACTGTCCGGTTACTTTCCCTTCGCCGCCTTCCCACGGATGGAACTTGCGCTTCATCAGGAGATCGAGCGCCTGGCGGTGATTTCCTTTCAGATTGTGCAGCGTTACCAGTTCCAGATACAGATCGTCGCGGTAACTGATAGCTTCAGGATATTTGCTTAACAAGGCAAAACGTTCCTCAACTGTCTTCCCGAGTTTTTTGTATAACTGATCCAATTCCATGAGAATGCGCGCATCGGAAATATCGAGCGCAAAGGCTGCTTCCAGTTCGGCAAGCGCCTTTTGGGGATTGCTTTGCTTGTTATAATATGCCAAAGCAAGATTGCGGCGCACCGTCGGGAATTTCTGATTGAGCCGTGCCGACTTTTCCCAGCAATCCAACGCCTCAGCATACTGGCGGTTGCCATACCAGAAATTTCCAAGGTAATAAGGTGCTTTTGCTCCTTCAGGATTCAATTCCATGGCACATTGCAATGCCAGCACTTCTTCAATACGGTTTGGGAAACAGAAGTCAGGATCCATGGTTTCGGCCTTTTTGAAGAACGATTCGGCGATCCTGGGTTCGTTGTCCTGAAATTTAAACCATCCCAGGAAATAATAAACCATCGGGTATACCTTATCCGGATTTGTAATTCCGGATTCCAGCAGGTTGCCGCCATCGGCATACAACCCTGCCATGGCATAATCGAGCGAAATTTCGATATAGTTATGAATATACTTCCGCATCAAATCCCTGAACTCTGTCAGATATTCTGAATTGCACGTCAGGAGAAATTTTTCATAGAGCACTCCAAAATTGAATTTGTCGAGTTGTAACGATTCTTCCACAAGAGCGAGCGCTTTGGCGGTCTGCCCCAAACGGCGCAGTATCATCACTTTCAGATGTCGCGATTTATGGTTGTTCCAGTTGCGGCTCAGGGAACGGTCAATCAGGTCCAGGGCCTCGTCCCAGTCGCCTTTGATGGCCGCAAGTTGCGCGAGGTTGAAGTAGGCAGCATCCTGCCAGGCTGCGTTCCATGCCGATTTGTAAAACATATCGTAAGCCTCGCTGTAACGGTACTGAAACCGTAAACACAACCCCTGGTTGAATAAAGGCTCACCATCGTATGGGTTTGGATTGCGTTCGGTAAGCGTTTTAATGGCAGCCCTGAAAAAAGGTTCGGCTTTTGCAATCTGCGCCTTCCGTAAATACCACAATCCCATTGCATTGTTGTTGCGCACATCGCCTGGTTCGCGACTCAGGGCTTCCGTATAATAATCCACAGGACTGTAAGTAGCATGTCTGTATTGTTCCAGGTGCAACCCGGTTAAAAACAACTGCTCAATGCTGGCTATGTTTTTAGGTTCCAGGGCAGGTTTGGCGGCATCGGGTACCGGACGTATCTCTTCTTTTTCGGGCGACCAGTGTACAAGTACTTTCCCTTTGCTATCGGTTACTTCAACCCTGATTTCTTCCGTTAACTTTCCGGCAAACTCAATAGTTTTCACGAAAGAAGTTTCGGGAGAAAAATCGAAACTGGTTTCAAAAACAATCTCTTCCTTCCTGAAGAACCGGATGTTCGAATTCGGGTACACCCCGGTTGCATAAGCTTTTATGGTCAATTTACCGTCTTCAGCTTCCAGGTTCACCATGGCCTCTTTGGTAGCATTTTTCACCACCCCCAGATCGCGGTAAGGCATAAAATACTGGCTGAACGATTTTTCTTCGTACGGCATTATCCAGGAGAAATCGGGCTGGTTGTCGGTATAAACGCCACACATCAGCTCAATGTACGGTCCATCCGCATCGGTAAGGTTGCGGTCCCAGGCCTGGCCGAAGTCGCCGTTTCCCCAGGTCCACTGCTTCTTTCCGGGCGAAACATGGTGATTGGCCACGTGCAGCAGTCCCCCACGGGAATCGTTTTCGTACCCTCCCACAAAGTTGTATTTGGAAGTAATGGCCATGTACGAGGTAGGCACCGGGATATTTTTGTAACGCGAAATATCGACGCCTGCAGAATAATCAACTTTATAATAAGTACCGGTTGCAACAGGAAACCTGGAAACATCGCGTTTGCCGTGATCGAATACAGCATTTACATCGGGCGGAAATACCGATTGATATTCATCGTTCACATGCACTGCCGGATTAGCCCACCACAAAAATGTTTGCGGATGAGGCGTGCGGTTGTAAAGCTTTACCTTTATTTCGAGATAAGCTTTGTCAGGATATAAGGTAAACCCGGTCATTCCCTTGGTGCGGAACATCCGTTCTATTTCGCTGCACCAAACGGTGACGCTGCCATCGGCATTTTCTTCGATGGCATAATCCACCGCCTCGTAGGTACTGGGACGATGATGCTGGGGCCAGTTAAACTCAATACCCCCCGAAATCCAGGGACCCGTAAGCCCCACCAGGGCTGGCTTGATCACCTGGTTATAGTAAACAAAATGTCTGTTTTTGGTTTTATCGAATGCCATCTGAATCCGGCCACCAAGTTCGGGCAGGATCATAATTTTCAGATACTTGTTTTCAAGAAAAACAGCATTCCAGGGTTTATCAACCTTTTCGTCGGATATTTTTTCAATCACAGGATGCGGATACACCACACCGGTGCTGCCCTGGTATACTCTTTTCTCGAGGAATATCGGATTCTTTTCAGGCTCTCCAATTTCGTAAGTGGGAATAGTCACCACTTCCTTCCATGCTTTAACTTCCATGTATTGTTTTATTTCAATGCTGCATTAACCCTGTATTCGGGAATTATTTCAGGCGGATTAATAATCAAAACCTCGTTTGTTGTTGTAAAATCGGGAACTACTTCTTTTTCGAGGTAAGAAAGATACGGAGCATTCTTTTTCATGGGTAGAAAATAGAAATACATCTCCTTGTTTTTTAAGAGTCCGGCATAACGCTTCAGACTTACTTTCCACGGCTGGGAAGTATAAAGATTATCGGCCACCAATTCGCCATCGAGCATACAAACGGCTCTGTCGCCACGATAATCAAACTTTATATACACGTCCTCCAGCTTTGTGAAATCGAATTTTGAAGCATCGAGAACAAAATGCCGGTCATCGGTTTGAACCAGCTTAACTTCAGGAACAACCTTTTTGATGGAAACATGGAAGCCGGAGAAAAGATTATCGGGCGATTTCATTTCTGTTACGATCGCATTGGATGATGACAGAACCGAACCCCGCGGATAAACATCAACATTCCAGTTTTCTTTTGTACTTAAAAATTCGAATCCGCTTTCGCTCTCAATAAATAAAGCCTGACTCAATACAAGCTTTTGGTTGGGCTGTTTTCCTACAATATAGGCATCAAGAGCCCTTTCAAACGGGATAACCAGAAAACGGGAACCCTGGATTTCAAACTCAAAACACCTTCCATTAGGTCCGTAACAAACCGTCCGGCCTTCTTTTGCCGAGATTTTCAATCCCTTGCCATTTATTTTCTGTTTGCCCTTCAGAACAAACTCAGGAACAATCCCGTCAAAAGATATAAACACATAATAATGAGTGCCCTTGTTAACAAACGAACAGAGTGGCTGCGCTGTAGCACTTTCAAGGGTTACTCCTCCAAAATTCATATTAAAAGGAAAAATTGCCGATGTACCGGGACGAAGCACAAACGCCCCCTGGTGAGGAAAGGATATGGAGCTTTCTTTGGTGGCTACTTTAATTTTCAGATTCTTTAAAGGAACGGTATTAATGTGATCCTGGAAATTATGCAGAAAAACAAAACCACGGGTGCCGTCAGTTCGCACGGCATAACGGAGTTTGGTGGTATCGGCCGGCACTATGCTCCCGTTTGTTTCCGGAAGGACGGTCACCAGGGGAGCCAGAACATCGCCATAATGGTTTAGAAAAGTATTGACCACCTTCAGTCCAAAAAAACCTTTTTCAACATTCCCCCATTCCCCGATAGGAGCCTGGTAATCGTAGGATTTCATGTTTAACCCCGAACCTTCTGAGAAAAACAGGAAATTATCCGAAGGTGTATTTCCGCCATGATACATGTAATATCCCAAACCATTGGACCCACTGCCCAACGTGCGTACCATAAGAGGCAAGAAACTTTCGCCTAAAACTTTTGGGCGGCGCGAATAGGTGACACACATTCCTGTTCCCAGCTCCGCTGCTATAGAAGGGTAATCCTCGGCCTTATAGCTCACGGGCGAGTAATCGGGATTTTTGTGAATATCCTTAAACAAATAGAATGGCGAAGGCTTATTGCCCGCTTCCCAGAATGGATAAGCATACCCGGCCATTACAGGAATAGAGCCATTGTTTACAATCGAGGCGAATCCCCATCCGGTTGCGGTATAAAGCGGAACTTCCATTCCTGCTTCAACAGCAATTCTTTTGAGGGTTTGCATATGTTTTTGCCCATATTCGGCATACGCGTTTCCTTTTTGGTTCACGCCAACACCAGCCTGAATAATTCTTTTATCGAGCCTGGCGGAAGTATAATCCCTGTCGGCCCCTTCGTAAGTAATCGCCCAGGGCGCTGCCGAATGCTGATATTCGTTCTCGAGCTGAATGCCAACTATCGGGCCGCCATCTTTAAAATAAAGGCCTTGCAGTTGTTTGCCAATTTGCTTGTATAATTTCTCCACACAGGCCAGGTAGGCCGAATCGTTGGAGCGGACTTCGAAAGGCCTTCCATAAAGCCAGTCGGGCAAACCGCCGTTGCGCATTTCGCCATGTGCAAAAGGCCCAATCCTGACGATAACATCCATGCCATTGGTTTTGCACAACTCAACAAAATGCCGGAGGTTTAGATCCCCCTCCCAGTTAAAAACACCTTCTTTCCGTTCGTGCAGATTCCAGAAAACATAAGTGGCCACAATTTTGATTCCACCGGCTTTCATCTTCCTGATTTCCGTATCCCAATATTTGTTTGGGAAACGTGAGTAATGAAATTCGCCGATAACAGGAATGTAAGGACTGCCGTTGCGCTCAATATAAAAGTTATTTACATCGATGGATTCTCCTGATTTGCTTTTTCCTCCAAGATCCAGATGGCCTCTTTTTATGTTTGGCTTAACCTCTGAAACATTGATTTCATAAGTCTGAGCAAACGAAACCTTGCATGAAAGGAAGAAAAATATGCAAAATACACTAACCCAATTAAAGGTCTTCCTGAAACTCTTCTCAGTCATTGTTAAAAAAGCTTTTGATTTCATTTAATTCAACGCTCACAGCAGGGTTGAACGAACTTCCGCTCATGTAGCTTCTCAGACTATATAGCAACTGCCTCGCTTCAGGACGGGCCTGGCTATCGGTAAGCAGGTCGGCGCCGCAAACAAGCAGTTTTCCATTTCCTGCCTTAACTTCAAAGATTAACCCCAGAGGCCGGTTGGTGACCCAATCGTCGATAATGCGAACCACGGGTTTTAAATCTTTTGGTAATTCGGATAAGTTCAGGGCGTTGCAGTGACTCATTGCATCCCACCACTGCCAGTTGCTGTGGTAATCGGTTGGAAAAGCAGACAATGCCGGATGATTGGGATTACAGAGAATGCCAAGTGTGTGAGGCGGCTGTTTGTTTGTCCAGGCGGTATTCCAGAATATGCTCGAGAAGCCTACGGCTACATTACCTCCTTTTTCGGGTTTGACACGGCCCTTTTTAACCGTTAGCAATACTTTCCCACCTTTAGCCAAAATGTCCTCAGCTTTTGAGTCGAATTTTTGCGTTATCAATATATACGATCCGGCTTGTGGAAGTACGGCAGGGTATACCCATATATCCCAGGTGTTTTCGGCCTCTCCAACGGTGACTGACAACTGAAGTTTTCCGGCTTCTTTTATGGAAGTCAATACCTGTTTGATTGTTCCGAGTTTTATACCATTTCCAAGAGGAATATCTTTTGTATCGAGTTGTCCTTCGAACAATGTTTTGCCGGTAATATCAGCCACTTTCCATTTGGGAGTAACTTTTGAGAGTGCCTTATCACCAAAATGAGCCACTTCCACAGGAATTGACAGTGTATCGGCATTTGTGTAAACCATTTTTGGCAAACGCGCCAGGGGAACCGTAGCATTGCAGAACCGGCTGTATTCCTGGGGTGTGACATAACCCTTTTCTTTCCAGAAAGGATTGAGTACACCTACCAGCGCGGTTCCCTGACCGGGGAAATCGTGGAGGTCGAGCAACTGGAAACCACCAAAACCGGGAGTACGAAGCGCAGCTTCAATATCGGCCTTGTAGCACAAGGCCTGCAGCTTGCCCGAGGCCAGCAGAAAACTGTCGGCCAATGTTCCCATGCCATTTTCTTCGAGTGTTTCCCTGAAAATTTCAAAATTCTTAGCTTTCAGCACTCCATCGTATTGAGCAATTTCTTTGAAATCGGGGTAAACACACCACTGACCAATTTCGTGGCTCACCGTAGGTTTATTAAAAGAGGCTATCTGCGTGCTCCAGTCATAATCGAAACGAGGCGGCTGGCTGTTGATAATGCTGTTTAACCCTTGTCCCCAGAGCTGAATACGCGGATCGGAGGTGCTGTTAAAGTCTGATTCGGGAATCAAAGGCCATCCGGCACCGCTGGAATACAGCCGGCGATTGTCCCTGTTCTTCCAGTATGTATTAAATTCGCCCAGCCATTTTACCTGGTTGGAGCCCGCCGGTTCGTTTCCATAAAGCAGGATGCAAAAGGAAGGATGATTGCCATATTCGGCGGCCATGCGTTCACTTTCATCATAGATGAATTTGTCAACAGGTGCTCCGTAACCTATAGATGCCCCCTGGTTTGCCCACGACGGACCTTCCACATGAAGGTAAAAACCTGCTCTGTCGGCCGCCTCGAAAGCTGCAGCGGGTGGGCACCACGAATGAAAGCGGAAATGATTCAATCCATGCGCTCTGGCAACTCTGAAAATCCTGCCCCATTCGGTTGTATCAGTTGGAGGATAACCGGTTTTAGGGAAAATCGCACATTCGAGCGTTCCGCGCAAAAAGGTGGGCCTGCCGTTAATCGAAAACTGCGTTCCATTGACTTTAAATTCGCGCATGCCGAATAAAACTTCTTTCCGGTCAGTTTCCTGCTGACTGCTTTCAAGGGTAACAACCAATTTGTAAAGGTTTGGATGGAACTCGTCCCATAAAAGCGGATTATTTCCCATTAAATATTCAACATCAAGCGCTGCCAAATCAGGATCAATGACTATATCCGTTTTAAAAGGTTCTAATTTCTCGGCGGTTGCATTTTCAGGAATTGCCTGGAATTTCAATTTCCCCTTTACTTTTTTCCCGGAGGTGTTTTTTATAACGACATTAATACTGATTTTTTTATTCGCCACATCGGGGTATACATTCACAAGAGCCAAATGAGCTGCAGGAAAGGCTCGCAACTCCATTTTGCCAACTATCCCGTTCCAGTTACTTTGTGTATGGTCGGAGATGCTGTGCGAATTCTGGCCGACTTTGATGTCCTTCACCCGGTTATCCACACAAATTGTAATTACATGCTTGCCCGGTGTCAACAACGAAGTTAGATCGTAAATATGCGGAGCAACCAGGGAATTCTGCATCCCGGCTTCTTTATCATCAACCCAGATGCGGGTTTCCCAGTGGCAGCGTTCAAGGAAAAGCTGTACATTTTTACCTTCCCAGTTACCCGGAATATCCACCGTTTTCTGGTACCAGGCAGCTCCCACATAATATTTCACCGGCTGCAACCAGAAAGGAACCTTGATATTTCCTTCCTGGTGGTATTTTTCGTAACGCGGGTCTTTAAACCACGAGCTATCCACAATTTGCCCTGTCCATGGGTTATCCACCACAATGTCGTTTCCTTTACCATTGGTAGTCATGGAGCCGGGAAGGGTTATTCTGTCGTCCAGTTTCCCGGAAAACCATTTCTCAGAAACCCCTTTATCGTTAGGGTCAGCCCGGAACGACCATTCGCCGGAAAGGTTTATCGTGTAGTTTTTTTTACATCCGCTGAGACATAACATTGTCAGCATAATGAACAGGGAAAATGCTACTTGTTTCATTTGTTCAAAATTTTATTTTTAAGTTAATTCTTGTTTTTAATCCCAAAATCCTGACATATAACTTTAAGTTTTCAAACAGCCATTGTAACTTTTTTGTGACCAAAAAAGTCACCAAAAAAGTCTTTGACGGCGGAAACGCGGTCCGTCTCCTTCGTCGACTTCCCTTGAACGGCCCGCCGTCAGCAAGGAATTAGTATTTTAGGCTTCGCCATGCTTTGATCAAAAGTTGTTTGCTAAATCAAAAGCAAGGCTCCTTTTAGTTATAGGAGGTCAAATGGAATATCCATGATTTCCGATTGCAATCGGAATTGTTCATTTCCGAAGGACGATCTTTCCGAATTATGGACATTTCATATTATTATTTTAATGACGGGTTACAAATTCGTTTTCTATATCTTCAAGGGATTTGCCTTTGGTTTCCTTCACCTTGAGGTAAATAAAAATAAAACCAAGAACACAAATCACTGAATATCCCCAGAACGCAATTGCATCGCCAAATTTCTTCTCGATAATAGGGAAGGTGAATACGAGTACAAAATAAGCTAACCAGAGGCTCAGCACGGCAATGGAAGTCGCCACTCCACGAACGCTGTTTGGGAAAATTTCGGAAATAAGCACCCAGGTAAGCGGGGCAAGTGACATGGCGTAAACCCCGATAGCCAGAATAATAAAAGTTGCCAGGCCCTGGGCTGTTCCAGTATAAAGCAAAGCGCCGATCACCACATATAAAACAGCCAGTCCTCCGGCACCAATCAGCATTAAAGGGCGGCGTCCCCATTTATCCACCAGCGACATGGCAACTAATGTAAAGACCAGATTGGCAAGACTGATCCATACTGCCTGCAACAATTGCTCACTCTTACTTGCTCCAATGCTGCTGAAAATATTGGTTGTATAATTAAATACCACATTGATGCCGCAAAACTGCTGGAAAACAGCCAGACCGATTCCTATGAGGACAATGGGATAAATTGCTTTTTGGAACAGGTGGATATAATTGGTTTTAACTTCTCCATGCACTGTTTTCCTGATAGCAGCAACGGTTTCGTTCACGAAGCCCGGCGAGCCAATCCGGCCAAGCACCTTTCTTGTCTCGTCTTCACGACCGGCACGTAACAGCCAGCGCGGACTTTCGGGCAGAAAGAATACCCCTGCCAGAAACAAAAACGAAGGGATCATACCCAAACCAAACATCCAGCGCCATGCATCAGGACCGGAGTCGCGCAGCAGAAAATTTTCAAGATGCGTGATAACTTGTCCCAATACAATGGTAAGTTGATTGATAGCGACCATGCGGCCTCGCACTTCGGCAGGGGAAATCTCGGCAATGTACATGGGCGAAAGCATGGATGCCATTCCCACGCCAATTCCTGCAGCAAAACGCGATGCAATAAAAAAGGAAAGAGAAGGTGAAAATGCCATGGCCAGCGACGAAACGAAAAAGATAGCAGCGGCAGCCATCAGTCCGGGTTTACGGCCATACTTATCAGCTAAACCACCTGCTATCAGGCATCCCAAAACACACCCCAGAGCGAGAGAACCTGTTGTAAATCCTTCCCAGTATTCGTTCAATCCAAACTGTTCTCTTAAGAAAGGGAGTCCTCCTGTGATTACGGCAAAATCGAACCCGAACAGGTAACCTCCCATGGCCGAAACCAGGGAGATGCCGATTAAAAATTTCCAGTTATAGCTTTTCATTAGTCAGCAGTAAAATTTAAAACGAAAATACAAACACTCTTTCCTTTGGTAAATGGATTAATTATTGAATTACATGCACTATTTTATTATTTTTGAAACAAAACTCAGATAACAATGCGCAAACGCGATGGATTTAACAATCAGCTTGCAATAGTATTGCCTCCGCATATTCAAACCGAATTGAAAGAAAATCCATTGACAAAATTACTATTCGTTACCGATATTGGATTTTATCCGTCCGCAATGTATCATTACCGGGAAAGAGCCGAGGGGTGTGAACAAAATATTCTTATTTTCTGCACCGATGGAAACGGTTGGATTGAAGCCAACGGATCCGTCAAAAAGATAAACAAGGACACGTTCCTGATTATTCCTGCCGGACTGCGCCATAAATATGGTGCCGACAATTCCAGTCCATGGACTATTTACTGGTTTCATTTCACCGGCTTACAAGCTGCCGGTTTTTGCAGCGACAGTTTGACTGTTTTCAATATAAACAGTGGTGAAAACACACGAAACGACCGCCGGATAAGACTTTTCGAAGAAATATACCAAACCCTGTCGATGGGTTATAGCAAGGAAAATCTGGAATATTCGTCCATTTGCCTGTGGTATTTGCTGGGATCGTTCAATTATCTTCCACAGTTTGAACGCATGCGCACTTTTCAGCAAACCGATGTAATCGAAAAAAGCATCCTTTACATGCATGAACACCTGAATGAAACCATCAATCTTCAGGATCTGGCAACACACTGCGGCTATTCCATCTCTCACTTTTCGGCTATATTCAGAAAAAAAACAACCCGTTCACCTATTGAATATTTCCTCGACCTGAAGATGCAAAACGCCTGTCAGCAACTCGACTTCACCAATAAAAGAATAAAGGAAATTGCTACCGACCTTGCCTTTGGCGACCAGTTTTATTTTTCGCGGCTATTCAAACGAATTATAGGTGTTTCACCAGTGGAATACAGAAATAAGAAGAAAGGGTGATATATTTTCCCGGAGTGGTAAAAAACTCTTTTTAAACTACCAGCTTATTGCTTCATCAGGTGCATATTTGAGCGTTGGAGCAATCCAATCAGCTTTACGCAGTTGTTCCGGAGTGAAGCTGGTGGTTAAGCCAAGACACCGGGCACCGGCAGCTTTTGCAGCTTCCACACCATTGATAGCATCCTCGACCACGAGGCATTCGGTTGGACCAAAACCAAGTTTCCGGGCAGCAATTATAAAGATATCGGGAAAAGGCTTTTTACGTTCAACCTCCAGCCCATTTACAGTTGTATCGAAAGTCTCTGACGACAACCCTATTTCGCGTAGATTAATATCCATTTTTACCTTATCGGCGCTGGTGGCTACGGCAATTTTAAGTCCTCTTTGTTTACACTTAGATATAAACTCAATCACTCCTTCAAGAGGCTGAAGCCGTCCATGGGTAATACTTTCGTATATCTCATACGTACGGGCCTTCATCGCATGAATATCGCCAACAACATTGTATTTTTCGGCAACACCGCCAATATAACGATCCTCACCCGTGCCGACAAAAGGAACAAAATCTTCAGGCTGCGCTTCAACACCTCTTTCTTTAAACATGGCGATGGCTGCTTCACAAATAAACTCTTCCGAATCTACCAACACGCCGTCCATATCGAACAAAACAGCTTTTATCATTTTAAAATTTTATAACGGATGTAAAACTACCTGAAATACAAAAACTTTACATCCTGGTGATCAGCAAACATGCTCCCCCGCCTGCCGCAAGTTTTACCGACACCTTATCTGCCGGTTTCAATATTTTTGATTCGGTTTTCAAAACCTCGCGATTGGTTAGATAATGAGCGTTTTCACCATCCTGAATAATGGCAACCTTGTACTTTCCTTTTCCTAAAAAGCTAAGCGGAATAACCAGTTCCCGCGGCGATTCGTTGGTTGCAGCACCAACAAGCCAATTCCCATCGCTGGCCTGACGGGCCATTACAATGTATTCGCCAATTTCACCTGACAATGTTTTACTTTCCAACCATGGCATTTTCTGAGACGCAATAAACTTTAGCAAGTCAGGGTACTTTCGGTAGAATTCAGGAATATCGGGGATAATAGTTGCTCCTGAAAAAACAATGAGCGTACGTGCCGCTTCCGACACCAAAGTGGAGGGTACCGGCTGATTTTCGTCGACACGGGTAGTTTTTCCCTGACGGAGATCGAACATACCGTTATTCATATCGATTGGACCAGCCACCATATTGACAAAAACACTTGTCACAAAAGTTGATGGCACAAAAACGCGATGAGCATCAAGCTGAGCATGGCAGAATTCCCGGGTAACTGCATTGGGAAAAGTGCGCAGTTGCCCATAAGGATGAACCGGCCCGTCGTGAAAATCGCAAAGCAGGTGATTCTGTGCACACAACTCAGTGATTTTCTTTGTCCAGACATTCTTTTCGGCAGGTGTCCCCCTCATAAAACCATATTTGATTCCGGCGGCACCCCAATCACCATATTGTTTAAGCGTTTCTTCTATTGGAAACTTGCGACCACCTACATCATTCAGATAAAGCCAAATTCCAATGCCTTTTTCTTTGCCGTACTGAATTAATTTACGGACATCGCTGGCTTTATCACCCTTTACCGGATCAGACGCAGCCTGATGCTCTGGGCCATACCAGTTGGCATCCAAAACAAGATAGCGGATGTTATTTTCAGCGGCGAAGTCAACCATCCGAATCCATGACGGATAATTCATACCATAGGTGAAACTGTCAACTATGGCACCATCAATGCGCCAATCCCAAACAGCAACTCCAGGTTTTACCCATGAAAAATCGCCCTTTGGTTCAGGGTTCAAAAGCTCAATCAGATGCGAATCGACCAGTGTGCCAGGAGTTTTCCCACAAAGAATAACACGCCAGGCCGAAAAATAACCAGCTTCCAGCTTTCCGGGCTTTGAAGTAACAGCAAAAGCAGTATTCCCTTTTTGAGATTGAAGAACCAACGGATCACCAGTCTCCAGATATGCCTCATGAATGGCAAGATACAGGTCATTGGATGCTTGCACCGTCATTACTGGAAAACGCTTTCCATTGCTTTCGGAAAGTTTTTCAGGACCAATATTGGCATTTTCGCCATTGTAAAACCATGCAGTGTAGTCGCCACCAAATCGAAATTCAGTAAGTTCGGATACTTCAGTCCAGACATTCTTCTCTTCAGCAGGAATTTTATATCTGAAGCCTATTCCATCATTGTAAACCCGGGTTTCAATAAGCAGGTGTTTAATTCCATCAGATCCGGATCCCTCCAGCTCCAGGTTCAATTCATTGTATTCATCCTTTACAACAGAGCGCTTTCCCCAGACAGGTTTCCATGCCGAATTAACTGCATTACGATCTGATTTCTTTATAACCCAACCTGATGATGGTACCTGTTCCGTTTTCCCGCCGGCAAATCCAAGTGGGGAATTCTCAATAATTGTCTTCTTCCAGGCACTTAACGAATAAGTTAAAGATCCATTATTACTCAGTTTTAGTGTAAAAGACAGATTCCCGTCAGGCGATTGCACGGATGTTACCTGTTGAGATGAATTATTTTGAAAAGAGTTCAAAACAATGAAAAGAAGGACCAAATAAGAGTGTTTCATATTTTTATAAACTTACTTAAGGAGATTAACCAAAAATAATCCTTTCTATTCAATTTATAACAATCTCCCCTATACTTTACTCCTGCTCAACCTCACCCACTTCATTCCCGCCTCAGTAATAATTACTACTACACAAACCAGAATTATCAATGTAAGAATTGTATTAATCGATCCCTGAACACGTGTGGCATCGGCCATCATCTGCGGAATATAAATATTTATAAGATTTTTAATCCCACCTGTTATGGTGGTTACGCCCACAAACGACATGGGGATAACGGTGATCCAGATATATTTCAGTTTACCATTATTAATAAGATAGGTAGTTCCAATTGCCAACGCCAAAGTAGCAAGCAACTGGTTGGCAACCCCAAACATAGGCCAGATTGTGGACACACTTCCGGTATAAATAAAGTAACCCCAGGCAAAAACCACAACCGCGCTGGTAATAATATTGCCCGGCAGCCATTTGGTATTTCCAAAAGGTTTGTAAACCTTACCCAGAGCTTCCTGCATAATAAAACGGGCAATACGGGTTCCGGCATCAACAGTGGTGAGTATAAACAAAGCTTCGAACATAATGGCAAAATGGTACCAATACGACATGAGTCCTGCCAGACCCGGTATCGACGAAAATATCTGAGCCATGCCCACCGCCAGCGAAACGGCACCGCCAGGCCGACCTGCAATATTTTCACCAACTTCGGCAGAGAGTTGTGCCAGATTGGTTTGGGTAAAACCAAGCGCCTGCAACTGCGGTTGAATTTGCGCAAATTTTTCGGGAGATACATTAATTTGAAAATAATCGAGTGGAAAAAGACTGGTAGCAGCAATCAAAGCCAGGATGCTCACCATGGATTCGGCAAGCATGGAACCTGCGGCTACCGGTTTGATATGCGATTCCTTCATAATCATTTTGGGGGTAGTACCCGAACTAACCAGCGCATGAAACCCGGAGATAGCCCCGCAGGCAATTGTAATAAAAAGATAGGGAAATAAAGTACCGGGAATAATGGGTCCGCCTCCGTGGATAAAAGATGTAAAGTTAGGCATCTTAATATCAGGACTTACAGCAATTATGCCAACTGCAAGCATGGCAACCACCCCCAGTTTCATTATGGAACTGAGGTAATCGCGCGGCGACAAAAGAAGCCATACCGGCAGTACCGATGCAAAAAAACCGTATCCGGCCAGCAAAATGGTAAGTGTTTTTTTATCGAAGGTAAACCACGATTCAAGCGAAGATCCTGGGATATATTTTCCATAAATTACAGCCAGCGAGAGCAGAATTACTCCGATAATGGTTGCTTCAACCGTTTTGCCTTTGCGGAATACAAACATCCATAATCCCATAAAAATTGCAATGGGAATGGTCATGGCTATGGTAAAGGTTCCCCAGGAGCTTTCGGCAAGTGCATTTACAACCACAACTCCCAGACCGGCCAGAGCAATTATGAGAATTATAAGGACAGCTATTGAAGTGATAATTCCACTGAAAGAACTGATCTGCGCTTTTGCTATTTCGGCGAGCGACTTACCATCGTAACGCACTGATGCGGTAAGTATCACAATATCGTGAACAGCGCCAGCCATAACTGCACCAACCAGCAGCCATATAAAACCTGGCATAAAGCCAAACTGTGCTGCCAAAACTGGTCCAACCAAAGGTCCTGCGCCAGCTATAGCTGCAAAATGATGCCCGAAAACCACCCATTTGGGCATAGGATAATAGTTCTGCTTATCGAACAGGCGTATTGAAGGTGCTTCTATACTGTTATTCAGGGTTAAAACCTTTGCTGCTATAAAACTGTAATAAAACCGGTAAGCCAGTGCAAGTACGGCAAGAGCTCCAATCACAAACGGCATTGCATTCATACATTCACATTTAAATAGTTAGTCGTTTATTTATTTAACCACAAATTCAAAATTTTGTCCGGGTTTGAGTATTCTAAATTTTCAATTTCTGTTTTTCAAATTTTTTAAGCTTTTGTGCCAGCCATTTACCTTTCACAGTAACTCTCATAAGATAAAGGTAAGCATTTAAGGCAACCTGATCATTGCTGTTATCAAGCAAGATACTAATTTTTCTCAGGTCATCTTCGGCGGAGTTAAATTTCTCTATAGCCGAAAGATACGCACCTGCACTTGCCGGATCGGCATTTATCATGCAATCTATAATTTTTCGTGCTATTCCTGGCTGGAGATTATCCAGATCTCTGATAAGCTCCATCGCATACTGCCTGATAAAGTAATCATGCTTTTGACTTAGGCCGAATAACGATTGCTGATAGATGGAATCGGAATACACAGCAAGATAAGATAAAGCCTTTTCAATAACTTTAATATTATCTCCTTCCAGAACATTCATCAAACGCGGAAGGTAGTGATTTGCATCTGAAGGAAGATGATTCAAAGCCCACAAACGGTCATAATCATTTGACGATGCCAGCAAACTGTCGAGTACAGAAAAAGTCAAAAAACTTTTTATTTTCAGGTTTATGCTGTCGCGGGTTTCACTGTAAACAAGGTGCCATAAAGTATGAGTCGTATAAGCTGCTTCGGGAACGATATAGGAACTGATATTGGGAGGAGTCGCTCCGCTGATGCCATCGGTTTTAATATTTGTCTGCTTTTTGGGAGTAATTTCTTCGAGCGTATAGTTTACAAGCAGGGAAAGCGAATCGCTAAGAAGGTTGTGCAAAAGACGATATTCAACCTCGTTAAAAGGAGTATGTTCCTTTTTTGTAAGCTCCTGTGTTGGGTTAAGCTGATAACCCAAATAGCGGCCGGAAATTGTCCAGTACACCTTTATCCGAAGGGGCCTGCATTCTCCGTCGAGACAAACGCCCGAGATTATGTCGCGGAAAATGGCAGCAGGGTTACCGTTTGAGAAGCAGAAATATAAGGTATCGTTGGGAATAGTATCATTAAAACTGACAAAGAACTTAGCCACGCTATCAACCGAACTTAGTCTGAATGGCTCGTTGAAATACGATCTTCCCCCTTCGGGAAGCCTTCCTGAAGAAAAAACCAGGAGGCAGATCAGTAAATTAACTATTCTTTGGGTCGATAGCATTTTAACAGTTATTCTAAAATTAATCAATGGCTTTTATTAACTGCATTACCATTGCGCCGATTTTAATTTCTTACCTTCACTGAACATTTTACCACGTCGCAAAAATCAATCGTTTGAATACCCGGGGCGCCGCTTCGCTTTGCCCCGGGCTGAATTATCCAAGGCCTTCAGCCTTTTAATTACCTTTTAATGATCCTTCTTTGCTCCTTCCAGCAGAGTTCCACCGAGATTATAATTCTGAATATCCGGAAGGTCACTTCTGCCAGTACCTTTTGCCATCAGCCCTTTAAGTTCATCCAGATGCTTTTCGTAAACTCCACGGGGTAAAACCTGGTTATTTTTACAAACGGATGCAGCCATGCCAACCACTTCGCCCATCATGCCTGTTGTACGCATAACCCGAACAGTACCAAGCGCCACATGTGTAACACTAATATTGCGTCCGGCCATAAACAGATTTTCGATGTTGCGCGAATACAAACAACGGTAAGGAATTGGGTATGGATAAATGGTTTTATGTTTGGCTATCGATAAAAATTCATTTCCCGGAAAGTGCTGGGTATTCTTAGGATCGGGGTAATGCAGGTCGATGGTCCATGAAGTTGGGGCAGTACCATCAGGATAAATAATTTTTTCGGTCAGATCCTGTTCCTTTAGAATAAAATCGCCAATCAGCCTCCTCGATTCGCGTTTACCAGCAACATAGGCAACCCACTTTAATTCACTCTTGGCATAATTACCGGAAACCGAGGAATGGTTTTTCAGAAAAGCCCAGTTGGAAAAGACAACAAGCAAACCATAATCTCTGATCCGCTCAAAATCTTTGATCTGGTCGTACTGCATTCCGGTTTCCCAGGTCCATTCGCCCATTTTTACCTTTTGGGCACTGCTTTCGTTAAAAGGCAAAGCCCAGGCAATATCGGGGAATTTTGTCGGCTGTGAGGCTTCTTCAGAATACCACTGAACCGATGAGCCCATGGTCATTTTATCTTTTTGATCAGGAGCGGTAACTTCGTTAAACTCACTTTTACTTTCGCGTCCCATCATAAAATCGGCACCGGCAAGTGCGCCAATTGTGCCGTCCCCTGTACAGTCGGCAAACAGCGGTGCCGAAAACGAAAGTTCCTTTGCATTTTCGGTGTTAGCAGCAATAACTGATGTGATTTTGTTGCCATTTTTGTTAACTGCAAAAGCGCGATAGTTCAGAAAAAGGGTGATATTCTTCTCCCCTTTCACCGCATCGAATTTCTTCTGATCTTCGTAATACGACGCTGGTTGAGCATTTCCACCCTTTTCAGGGCCAATTTCGTTCACAAGATTTCCAAGAGCAGGATATGGTTCCAGATTGATTCTTCCGCCTAAATGCACACGCACTTCTGAACTGTTATTACCGCCAAGAACAGGACGATCGTGAATCAGCGCCACTTTCAGTCCAAGACGGGCTGCAGAAATAGCAGCACATACCCCGGCAATACCACCGCCTACAACAACCAGATCGTATTTTCCGGCATCTTCAGGAGTCTGAGGTAAACCCAAAGCCAGCTTCCTGAAAGCAGCAAGCCCTGCCAAATCGTTAGCCGGTTTAAACTTAGCATCAGTTGTGAAATAAATAGCGTCGCACCTGCCGTTAAAACCGGTAAGATCGTGCAGGGCCAAAGTATTTTCACCTTTATTAACCTTAACAGCACCACCATATTGCCAGTTCCATCCGGTACTTTGTGTACCAAAAACAGGCAACAAAGCTTTCCCGTTTACCAGAACCTGAAATTTACCAGGAGCATCTTTATCGGTCCAATAGCCAGCCCAATTGCGGGTACGTACAAAAACATGATAAGTACCACTTTTCGTGAAATTAACACGGGTGGTGGCATCGGCTACAGGATTCCCAAGACCGTGGGCCATCAGAAACGATGAACCCATCAGGTCCATAAACTGCTGGTCGACAACCCAGCCACCTTTTATGGTAAAACTCTCGGCTTCGACAAGAACCTGGGACTTCCCGGGAAAGTAACTAATAACGGCTAAGAAAAATACTAAGAAACTCTTTTTCATACTAAATCGTAATTAAAGTGATTAAGCTAATACAAGTTTAACAACCAATATTGAGAATTCAAATTACTCGTACTTCAGCCATGCCGTAGCCTTGCAATTTTTGTTGACAACAAAACGGATCCAACGCGACTGGAAAGTTTGCGGAAACGTGTATGAAAACGACTCTCCGGGTTTCACAGACATTTCCTTATACAACATCCATGGGCCATGACCAATCGGGTCAACCTCAATTTTAAAAGTGACTGGTTGTTTGGAATCGTGCGATAGTTGTATGCTTCTTTTATCGTAAAAGCCAATCAGGTAAGGATCGGAAGTTTCCCCTTCTTTAACATCAGAATTTTTCCATGGTCCACCCTCTCCTACCGGTTTGCCTAATTTCCAGAGATCGTCGATAACACCTGCCCAGACTGCCGCTTTTCCATCTTCGGAAACAATTACATGTTCGTTTCCTTTAGCTGCTTTGGCATCAATGCCGGTCATGATCAACATTCCACGGTAAGAGGCATAATCGTGGATCCGGAGATTATGCGACACAACAGGACGAATTTTGGCAAATCCATCGGCATTTTCGGCGGGCAATTCATAAAATGTACCCGAGCAGTTGAATAAGTCCCGTTCGGTGGCAACTTCCCGACAAATGCGCAACACAGCATTGTTTGTCAGCGTGGTGAACTTTTCGTTGCCCTTTGGAAGTCTCCAGCGGCGGTTGAGATCGTCAATCACCAGTACGGAAGCTTCGTCTATGGTTACCACCTGTTGCGGAATGGCAAACTTTTCGCGAATATGACCTGCCGTTTCGGCATCGTCTTTTTTCACAAGATTCATCAGGGAGTCCAGCTCGTAATAACCGGCTTCAGTGAAACTATTGTCGGATGCAGTACCAGCGAGTACGCCCAATTTACGGCGGTTGTTACCAAGTCCCCAGAGTAATCCGGCGGATGTTTCTGTATTTTCAACCGGAGCAAGACCGGTAAATATAGCATCGGCTTTGCTGCTGCGGGTATCGTTCTGTGAATACGAAAAATGAACGGTAGCTTTGGTGGCCTTGTCAGCTTCTACCCTCACCCATTCTCCGCTTTCAGCCGAAGTAAAAAGAACCTCAACAGAAGCCCCAGGTCCCACTTTAACAACTTTTAATGAATTCCACTGGTTATCGCCTTTTTCATCCACTTCAAAAGTGAAGTTTACAGGTTGGTTGCCTTCGTTTTTAATCCAGGCTGTACGGTTGTCCCAACCAGCAAACAAAAATGGTTCGGAAACTGCTCCTGCTTTAACCTCTTCCGAAAGCCATACAGCACCTTCGGCAGTATTTGGGCCAAGTTGGTCAGGTTTTTCGAACGAAGTAAACCAGAGGTTGGAATTGGATTGGCCGGGACCTTCGATGCCACCTTTTACTTTGCGTTTATTCAGAAATTCCTTTTCAGCAGAATCGTCGCAGCCAAAAACGAGCTGATCGTTCCAACGGGTGAAGTCTCCTATCACTTTTAAATAAGCGGAACGAGGGCGGATTCCTGCAGAACTTTCAGCAGTAAAAGTTCCCGGAAATCGCCAGAACATGCCATGCATGGTCATCAGGTAATCGGGCTTTTCAGGAGTTCCCACATCGCGAATTCTGGGCCATTCGGTATTCCATCCATGAGCGCCGTCGTAGCTGTGACTAGCTTTGGGAAGGCGATAAAAACTCCAGCCGATCTTCGGATTACGAACGCCCACCAAAACCGACTTATGGTCCCAACCTGTTGCCCAGATAGGATCTGTAGCAGGGTTGGCGTTACCATAAACACCTCCGGGACCGGTAACCTCCACAAACTGATTGCGACGCACCACTTTCCAGTCCTTGCCGTTCCATTCGGCCAAAACACCTGCTTCTATATCGAATTGTTTTAATGCCAGTTGGTTTGCTTCCCCGTTGTTGGAAAACACCATTACGCCCTGACCGGAATACAAACCTTTACCATGAGCTCCGGGGAGCGTAGCATTCTGCGGGTTTACATTGGTATCAACGTGATCAATGCGCCCCCCTTTAGCATTATTACCATCTTTATAAAGCATGGTAGGGTGAAGGGTTTTCACATCCACTTCATAAAAACCTTCTTCCATGGTACCATAATAGATTTTCCCGGCAGGATCAGTCAGGTGACGGGCATTTCCTGTGTGTCGGCCTTGCATAACCGAATAAGGAATTGCTCTCACATTTCCCGAAGCATCAATTGCGTAGGGGCCAATAAACAGTTGGTTGCTTTCTTTGTGTATCATGCGGTTGGCAGGAGTACCGCCAATACTTTCGGGGCGTTTTATCTCTTTCAGGTCGGAAGTTATCTCGTAAAGCTTATCCGACGAACCCAGCGGTAAATGAGGTCCATAGGTTATTACCCACAAACGGTTGGCCCAGGGAACCACAGCCCCGGTACCACACTCTCCTTCGTTGTTGTAGTAAGCTAAATGGGGATAAACGCCACTGTATGCTTTTGTGCTTATAGCTTTCTTTTCAGTGGTACAACCTGATAGCAGGCCAGCCAGAACAAAACAACTCAAAAGTTTTTTCATTGTAATCAGAGTATGAAGAATAAAGGGTAAACCGGACCGCCATCCGATTTGCCCTTTAAGATTATTAATAGCCATCATTTTGTGTCAAATTCGAATTAATCAGAATCTCTTTTGTTGGAATTGGCCAGAGATACTGTTTTGCGGGATAGTTCCGGATAGCCAGACGTTTGATCAACCCGGCAGTATATATAGGCTCGAAAATAGCTGCACCATCATCATCAATTTCCGGAACCTGAGGAAAAAACCATAAACCCGGGTTAATCACTTTAGTGCGTAAATCGGCTACATCCAACATTCCGTAGATATTACGATTCAAAACCTTATCGGCAATTTTCCAGCGAATAATGTCTTCGTAACGTCTGTTTTCAAAAGCAAATTCCATACGGCGCTCAACGCGAAGCGCTTTTCTCACAGCAGCCTGATCAGAGACCGATACGGCAGGATATTTCGTTTTCTCGGTAACGGCAACCTTGTATGCACGGGCACGCACTTTATTGATTGTTGCATCCAGCATTGCCTGATCAATTTCATTGAGTTCAATTCTTGCTTCGGCGTACATTAACAACACATCGGCATACCGCATGATAAAGATTTCGTTCTCTGCCTTATAATCATCGGTCCAGTCTTCGTCGATTCCCTTTTTCCACATTAAAGCATTGAAGGATGCAAATGCAGCGTTGGAACGCGTGTCGTTATTAGTTACTTTTGCACCTGTTTTAAAATTCATCACTTTTAATGAATCGGGATGGGGCTGATACATAAAACCAAGCCATGAAGTCTGAAATTCAACAATTGAAGCTGTACAGCGGGGATCGCGATTTTTAAAAGGTAAACGCGGATCGAAAAGAGGTGATTCGTCGATAGGAAGGCCATCAGTACAAAGGTAAGAGCAGAATAACTCCCATGATGGCGCTGCGGCCGCACCCCAACCACCGGCGAGACGTGATATCCAGTTTTTAGTATCGTCAATGGTCACTTTCAAAACAGCAGAGCGTGGAATTCCAAAAATCATCTCTTTTGGATTTTTCGTTTTCGAAAGGAATAAAGTTGAATAATCGGCAAATAGCTCATAAGCATTTAAATCCATGCAAGCTTTGGCCGCATCACGGGCTATAGCGTAATCTTTATAGAAAAGAGCAATACGGGCTTTCATGGCTAAAGCAGCACCTTTGGTGGCATGCATATTCTGGGAACTTCCATAAGATGCAGGCAATTTTTCCGCAGCAAAGTCATAATCATCATAAATAGCTTTCAAAATAACTTTCTGATCTGTTTTAGAAAAAGTAAACGACTCTTCCAAACTGAGAATGCCGGTATAGAAAACAACATCGCCAAAGTGCGAAATTAGCCGTGCATATTGCGAAGCTCTTACAAACCTGGCATCGGCAGCATATTTATCTAAAGTAGCCTGTGGAAACTTGTCTTTTGACTTTTCGAGGTTGATTAAGATGGTATTGGCACGTGCTATACATTTGTAAGTATTGGTCCACCAGGTATTAACAGTACCATCTTCGCCATTAAGTGTGCCGTTGGTAATGGCAGTAGTCTGGTCTCTTTGGGTCCAGTCGTCGGTCCAGTCATCGGCATCGCGTGGCCAGAAAACCTCACGGTACAAATCATTAAGTGCCATTGTTATCTCACTCTCTGTGGAATACCAGTTTTCGCTCGATCCTTCCGAAAGAGGATTTAAGTCCAGTTTGTTACAGGAAGCAATACTGGCAACAAAAGCCAGGAATAATATTTTAAATAAATTCTTTTTCATAACTCAGTGAATTAAAATGTAACAGATAAGC
Organism: Bacteroidota bacterium; assembly: GCA_023429135.1. Taxonomy (GTDB): domain Bacteria; phylum Bacteroidota; class Bacteroidia; order Bacteroidales; family JAAUTT01; genus JAAUTT01. The sequence goes on from JAEYWD010000030.1 coordinate 32,100, forward strand.
CAAATACATACGATGAGGTGATTGGATATCCGGTAGAGGACACTTCAGGATCCCATCCTTTTGGATATTTGTTGAAAGTGAGAATATCGGAAGCACTTCCGTAAACCCTGATATTCTGAAGCTTTGCTTTTTTAGCCCAATCAGCCGGTAAATTATAACCCAGGGTTATATTTTTCAAACGCAGGTAAGCGCCATTAAACAACCAATAATCGGACATGGTGTAATTGCTGTTACGGTTATTTTGGGTTAACCGCGGATATTTGGCCGCAAGATTCTGTTCCGGTGTATTGTATTTACTCCAACTGGTACCATCGAGTATTTTAGGCACCGAACCCCAGTTTTCCATCAAAGGCTGAACCATTAAACCTTCGAGGCGGGTTGTTACTTTACCTACCCCCTGTAAAACCAGAGAAAAGTCGAAATTTTTATAGCCGAGTTTTACATTGGCTCCATAAATATAACGTGGAAGCGATCCTCCGAGCAGCTTTCTGTCGTATTCGGGAGAAATTTTACCGTCGGGAATTCCATCAGGTCCACTGATATCTTTATACTTTACATCGCCAACTTTAACAGCAGTATTTAGTTTTGGAGAGGCTGCCAGATCCTCGTCGGTCTGGAACAATCCATCGGAAACATAACCGTACCACTCATTAAATTCGCTGCCTTTCTTTTTAATCTGGTCGCCCAGAAACTCGGTACCCCCCAGATCGCCCATTACAGACTTAAAGTCGGAAATGTTTGCAGAAACAGAATAGGTAACATCGCCAATATTGTCGTTCCAGCCAATTTCGGCCTCCCAGCCTTTGGTACTCATTTTTCCGGTATTTTGATCCGGATTATCGAAACCAATATAATCGGGAATTTCAAGAGCGAGTAACATATCCTTTGTGGTCTTCTGGAAATAGTCGCCGGTAAACTTTAACCGGTTATTAAAGAAATTAATATCAAGACCTAAGTCTATTGATTCGGTTGTTTCCCACGAAATGTCCTGAATCACATATTTGGTTTGTGCTGCAGTTTGAGCGGCCACCACGTTGCTTCCCTGGAAGAACAAAGCATTGGTAAAGGCAATAGTAGCCTGGTAAGGATAGTTGCCAATCCGTTCATTACCCAAAGATCCCCACGATCCGCGCAACTTCAGGAATGATAGAGCCGGAATGTTTTGCATAAAGTTTTCTTCGGATAGTACCCAACCCAGGGAGAAGGAAGGGAATGCTCCCCAGCGATAATCCTTATGAAACCTTGAAGATCCGTCGTAGCGGATATTTCCCTGAACAAAATATTTGTTTTTGTAATTATACATTACACGACCAAAGTAGGAACTGTATGCATTTTCCCAAGCATTGCCGGAGTTGTCGCGAAATTCGAGCGGACCAAGATTTAAATAAGGAAAATTAGTCAATTCAAATTTGTCGCGCGAAGCTCCCATATTTTCGTTAAATGCACTATAATTTTCATATCCTGCCATTAAGCTTAAACTATGCACTCCAATCTCCTTGGCGTAATTAGCAATAAGCTGTGAAGTAACCCGCGAATAATCGTTTCTTTTTTCGGTTAGACTTGTCGAACTTCCCCACTGAGTTGTTCCAATGTAAACTGTAGGATCATCTGCTGAATAGTAAGGAACTTTTTTCTGGAAGTTTTTTTCTTTATCGAAACCCAAAGTAGGTGATACCACTGCCGAAAGTTTGAAGCCTTTAAACGGAGTAAAATCAAGCGATATTTTACCGCCTACCTGGTTGTAAAATTTGTCGACATTGCCACCATTCATAAGCTGAGCATAGATGTTATTACCAGTTTTACCTTCGGCAATTCTACCGTCGGCCCAGGTTGCGGCATACACAGGAGCAGAAATAAAAGTACTGTAAATTGGATCGATACTGGGATCGTGGTACATTGTCCGTTTAAAAGAAAAGTCAATACTGGCTGATAAGAATTTTACAATATCCACATCGTTATTAAAACGTGCTGTAATACGCTCGTAGCTGCGGCCATCGTATAAGCCATCGGAATTGTCGTAAGCAAGAGACATTTTTGAGCGCACTGACTTTGTTCCGGCCGTTAAACTTAAAACATGGCTTTGACGCGGTGCGCTTTTTTTCATAATCAGATCTACCCAGTCAGTATTTGGATATTTATTAGGATTTTCGGCATTTAAGGTTGTATAATTATCAATAACATCCTTCGGATAAATAGGATATTCATTCGCATTGTTATTGTTGTCGTTCCACCTTAATTCATTAGCCATTTGCATGTAACGGGTTACATCCACAAATTCGGGAAGCGCAGTTGGCGTTTCAAAGCCGTATTCAACATTATATTGCAAACTTATGGCTCCGGTTTTTGCACGTTTGGTTGTTACCAATACAACACCCGATGCAGCTCTCGACCCATAAATGGAAGCTGAGGCGGCGTCTTTCAGTACCGAAATATTTTCAACATCGTTGGGGTTGATATCGTTGATGTTATCTACAGGAACGCCATCCACAATAATTAACGGGTTATTCTCCCCAATACTTGTTATACCTCTTACCCGAATGGTGGCACTAGAACCGGGAGCGTTGTTATTTCTTGTAACCAACACCCCTGCCATAGCACCCTGCAGCGCTTGCGACACGGTGGTAGCCTGACGGCCTGCAATAGCATCGCCCTGAACTGAGCTTACAGCACCTGTCAGGTCTTTTTTCTTAACGGTACCATAACCTACCACAACAACCTCGTCCAGGTCGGTAATATCAGGTACCAGCTTTATAGCTAATTCAGCCTCACTGTTAACCGTTACACGCTCTGTATTAAATCCCAAAAAAGATATAATCAAAACAGATCCGGGTGCAGGAACTGTCAACGAAAATTTCCCGTCAATATCGGTAACAGTTCCGGTTGTAGTTCCTTCAATCACAACATTGGCGCCAACAATAGCTTCTCCTGTGGAAGCATCGGTTACAACACCTTTTACCTGCTGTTGCTGAAAAGCTTTGGAAGGACCAATAATTACGACATTTTCTCCCATTAACTTAAACGACAATGATTTCTCGTGTAATAAACTGGATAATACTTCATTAATGCTGGCATTTTTGATATTGATGGACACCTGATCGTACAGTTCCCTGTAATTATCACTGTAAAAGAAGCGGTAATCAGAATTCTTTTCAATGGTTTTAATAACTTCTGACAAAGACTTGCCGCTAATATTCAGATCCAGCCTGGCACTTTGCGACATACTGGCCGAAACATGAAAGGTAGCAAGGACAAATAGTAGTAATGAAACTTTCATAGTTAGAATTTTTTGGTGAGAGAGTTTCAGATTAAACTTGGGCAAAGGAATCCCTTTACAATTTTTTTTCATAAATTTGTAGTGTGTTAATTATTAATAAAATGTTTTGTTATTCTATTGCGAGTAGAATATCAGAAACTTAAAAGAATGGAATCATTTTATGGTTCCATTCTGTATTTAAGGCGATAACGGAAATGTTTTCATATTCATAGTTTTAGTAAGTTTAAGTTAATATAAGTAGCTCCGCTAATAAGATTCTTTGTAAACTTTTTCCAGATTCCGGTTGATTGTCCAGGTTACCTTTCCCTTATCAATGGTATAGGAAATTGGAATTGTATACTTCATAATATTAAATACTTCCTCAATAGTTTCGTTCTCAATAGTACCTGAAAAACGGTATTGTTTTAAATCTTCATCCTGCAATTCAATGGAAACATTAAACCTGCGTGAAAGGATTACTGCAAAGGTCTGCAGATCGGTACCTTTAATAATCCAACGGGCATCCTTCCACGATGTTTCATTTTCAATAACAGAATTATTTATAACAATCATGGGAGGCATCACCATTTTTTGAGGAATAGGTTTCAGAACAGGCGAACTAACCTCCTCAACAGGTTTCTCTTTTTCGGCTACTTTGTATATTAAAACCTTTTGTCCCGGCTTAAGAATAACAGTTTTTCTTTTATCGGTTCTCTTTTCTTCCTTTGATAAAATTTCGTCCACCAGAACCGAACCTTTTACCAGAACAGTTTCTATAACTCCTTCCTCAGGATATGCTTTCACATTGAATTCGGTTCCCAGTGCCTTGATTGTAGCTTTAACCGTTTTAACCAGAAAAGGAACGTTTTTATTTTCGGCGACTTTAAAATAACCTTCGCCTATCAGATTAACCTCGCGAAGGTTGATTCCGTAATCCATACCATAAGTTAACCTGCTGCCCGCATTCAAAGTTACCTGTGTACCATCGGGTAACAAAACGTTCGACTTGGATCCAAGAGGAACATTAATAACATTCACCAAACCTCCAGCTCTTTGCTTTCCCGTATTCGAGAGATATTTATACCCAAAGGCCCCGGTAATGCACGAAATTACAATAATGGCAGCCCACTTAAGGAGTGTAAAGGATCTTGCACCGGTATTCTGTTGTTCGTTTTCTTCTAATGGAGTATTGGATAATTTAAGTTTTACCTTTTGAAGCACCATTTCAACTTCTCCATTGGCCTGGTAAGAAGCATTCCAGATACGGTAAATGCTTTTGAAATGCTCTTTATTCAAAGGATCGGCATTAATCCAATCTTCGAGTGCTTTTCGCTCAGCTTCGGTAATTTCCTCCTTTAAAAAAGAAAGAATAAGGCCATCGATGTATGAAATGTTTTCTTCCATAATTCCGGTTGTATAGGTAATGACGTTTCGAATTAATTTGAGGGTATGTGAGAAATGAAAAAAAAATTAAAAAAATATTTTCACTATTGATAATGAGATAAGTGGAATTAAAAATTTCAGATAAACCTCAAGTTTTTCTCTCAAATGTTCCAGCGCTTTTTTAATGTTTATCTTGACTCCGTTTACCGAAATACCCATTTCACGGGCAATTTCTTCATACTTCATATCGTTGTAGCGACTCAGCTTAAACGCCTCCCTGTATCTGGGAGGAAGCGACTCAACTGCCTCCTTCACCTTCTCTTCAAGTTCGCTGGTTATCAAATATTCAAGCGGATCCTGACCCAAATCCATCAGGGCATATCTTCTCTTTTGCTGCTCGTCCACTTCGTTTTTCAATCTCTCCTGAACTTTCAGCGTTCTGTAGTAAGTAATACAATTATTATACACAGCTTTAACAAGATAATCTCTGAGCGAACTTCTTATTTCAAGCTCATTGCGGTTATTCCACAACCTCACAAACACATCGCTAACAACCTCTTCCACAAGATGATCGTTCCGGAAAAATCCCCGGGCCTCGCGGCACAGTATTTTGTAAAACGATTTAAAGATAGTGTCGAAGGCATTTTGATTTCCTGCTTTAAGTTCTTTTACAAGAATAGTATAATCATCATCAATCATGCCTGTTTCTCAATAGTTAAGCCCCTGCCAATTATCGGAGGAAGTTACAAAAATAATGAAACGAAGTTAATGAAATAATGAAGCCAAGGAAGAATGAGGTTCGTAATTTAATAAGAGTAGCGGGCCGGGAAAGCCCTGAAAAAGTTTAAACAATTGCCTGGTAAATTTTACAACAAGTAGTATTCATAAATCATGCTGTTAAGAATCTCAAATTAATATCTTTGCCTCTCAATGAAAAACAACTCTAAAAAGAAGAGCTTATGAAAAAATTTCCCTTCAACCTGGCTTCAAAAGCAATTGTTCTCTCATTAGTGGTAATATCTGTTCTGATTTCATGTAAACCGGCACTCTCACCCTCGGTGGAAATTAACGGAACGGTTAAAGGCGCAGAATCGGGCACTGTTTACCTGCGTAAATTCTATAACAAAATGTTTTTCACCATCGACTCTGCTAAAATTACCGGTGGTAAATTCAGTTTCGCAAAAGATGTGGAAACGCCCGAATTATACGGATTAACACTCGACACAACCCATTACCCGCTGTTTATTTTCCTGAACAAGAACGACAAGCTTCAGGTTGAACTTTTTGCTGAAAATCCCGACAGTATTAACATTACAGGCTCATCCGACAACGATTTGTTCTGGAATTACAGAAGATCAAACAGCGATGTAAAAATTGACTCGTTTATCCAGAAAAACCCCAAATCGGTTGTTTCGGCATATATTCTTTACCGCGAATACTCTTACCGCCTGTCGCCCGAAGAAATTGAGCATAATGTAAGCCTGCTCGACACCTCTTTCAGGAATTCGCAATACGTAAAAGTTTTGAACGAGCTGGTGGAAACATTGAAAAGAGTTCAACCCGGTAACAAAGCCATCGACTTTGAATTACCCGATACAACCGGTACTCCTGTTAAACTGTCATCGAAATTTGGTAAGCTGATGTTGCTCGATTTCTGGGCATCGTGGTGCCCTCCGTGCCGTGCCGAAAACCCCAATCTTGTAAAGCTTTACAATCAGTATAAGGACAAAGGCTTTACCATTTTCCAGGTATCGCTCGACAAAAAGAAAGAAGCCTGGGTAAAAGGCATCAACGACGACAAACTTACCTGGACACACGTTTCGGACCTTGCTTTCTGGAACAGTTCGGCTGCAAAAACCTATGGTGTAAGAGCCATCCCTTCGAACCTTTTAATTGACGAAACCGGCACCATCATCGCCCGCAACCTCATGGGTGAAGAGCTGGAGAAAAAACTCGAAGAGCTGTTGGGAAAGAAGAAATAGAGTTTTGTTGCGGATTAAAATATTATCAAAGCGGCTCTATCGTAAGATTCAGCCGCTTTTTTCTTTACTATTGTTTCAATTATTCCTTTTTTGTCTTCAGAAACTTCCAATCTCCTGATTTAAAAATCTTCAGATTTTCAATTTCAACATTACCGGTAGTCAAAACTGAATCGGAGAAACCAGGGTCACTGTTCCTGTTGAATTGTTTTCAACATAACAGAAAGATTACCAAAAAACTGATCAGAGGAATTCGAAAAGTAATCATAGCTTTTTTATTATCTGATAATACATTTTATTATATTTCACAGATATCATTTTTGAATAACCTGCATCTTGCGAGCAAAAATTAATGTCTGGTGTTTATCGCTAAACCGTCGTTCATTATTTCTTTGTCCCTTCAAGATTCATTTGTAATTCATTATTAATATTTTCGCTTACAATGTCAATTAACTCACCAGTATTATAATCGTATTTTTTAATCAAGGATGGCTCCGAGTATTGGTCGAATTTTCCGTCGTTATTATGATCAATCCCAAATTTAATTATTAAATCTTTACTATTTTCTACAAAATTAACTTGTGATACATCAGCATTCTCCAATTTTACTTCTTTTAGCCTTTTGCCGCTCAATGAGTAAATGAAAAGTGTTTTATAGTCGAGCTGATTCACTACACCATCTTTATAAGTGTCATCTGTTGCTGCTTCAATCAAAACTAATATATCATCCTTAAAATACTCTGTACGAATATTTCCAAAATTTATTCGTTTTATAAAAAGCTTTTCCACATTATGATTCTTGTAATCGTAAATCAAAAGATTATTATAATCTCCGTAATACTGTTTCGAATATCTCTTATTCGCCTTGTAGCTTCCCCCAGAGTCCAATAAACCTAGTGGTTCATCATCAATAAATTCAGCGCTATTTAATGTTTTATGCGAAACAGGTATTATGTAAACTAAATTCACAGTATCTATCAACTGAGGAGCTTCATAAGAAATTAGCTGCTTCCTTTTATTTTCCTGCTGCAATTCCATAATTTTCTCATCGGATAAAATTCCTTCATCCGTATTGGTATGCCTAAAACTTCTTCGAATTTCCGTGATTGCGAAAACAGATATGGATATTAATCCAACAATTGCAATTAGGGTCACTACTGTTCCCAAAACTGCAAGTAACTTCTGATTGTAATTTTTAATTTTTTCGATATTCATTGTTTTGTCTTTTATAATAAGTCATTAGTAGACCTGACCCCAGGGAAATGGGGCATAATAGGTTGATGACAGGCCTCCTTAAAAATAATTATCTTTCGTCCTTTTGTCTTGATACAAAAGGACCAAAAAGTCAAGGCTTACTAAAAATTGACTAAAAATAAAGGATTTGTCTACTGCGGGGGGTAAACTCACTACAACACTGCTTTGCCAGGTTAATTGCTATTAATGAGGTCTTATACTTAAATGAAAGAAATCTCAATCTGCCCGCTCAGACACCCCCCCTCATGACGCCAAATCTTTTATTTTCTTAACGCAATTTTTAGAAGGCCGGTCCCGAACCTTATCATTTCGGTTTTGCCGGAACTTTTAAAACTGATCTGCTGACATTTACTCAAATCTGTCATAAGTAGAGTAAACTACAACGCCTGCATACCTTCTAGCTCTCTTATAGCATATAAACTTTTTTGTGCGTTGGTATTTTTCCCGATTACTTCTATCAGTTTTTCAGTTCGCAATTCACGTCCTTTCTTGTTTAAATGATATACTGTATCATAAAACAGACTGTCGTCAAAAACAAAATCCTGAGGAGTATTTATAACCTCAATTGACAAATCCTTTAAAAGATCGTTTTGTAATCTCGCTATAGCAACTTGGTTTTTTTCATATTCCGATTTTGGATAATTCGGGAAAGCAAAAAACACATCTACTTTTTTTACTTTCGCGAATTCATAAAACTCATTAAGAGCTTCTATTCCCTCCCAATACTGGTACTTAAAAACAAGTCTATCGGCGAGTTCCTTAGGAGGCATTTGATCTAAATGAGCAATAACATCTCCATGCTTATTGAAACTTTTCCGCGAATAAACTAAAAATGAAGTATCAATTAATACTGGTTGATTTATTGTTTTTAATTTTTTTCTTGTGTCATCAATGTGAATTTGAATATCTTTTAAAATGTTTCTATTATAAAATTCAGAAGCGTCAGGATATAATTCCCGTACATAGTTTTGTAAATCATAGTCTCCATTACCTAAAAAATACTCAATAGATAATATTACAACATCTCTTTCATTTATTGACTTCTTTAACTCATTGATAATAAAATCTAAGCCCAATCCGGCATGCAATCCTAAATTAACAACAGGAACAGAAAATCTGTCTTCTATCAATTCACTATCAATTCCAAAGGCCAAATTGGAACCTCCAGCCAAAATAATTTTTGGTTTATTTATCTCCTGAATCCTTTTATGTTTGTCTTTAATTGCAGACATATAATCGTTAATGTGCTTAGGATTTTGATTTACAATATAAGAGATGACCAAATATCCTATTACTATTATTGCAAATAATAAAATTAAATTGAATAAGAATTTCTTCATGTTCTAAAATTGAAAATATATAAACTGTTGTTCTTTTCCGGTAAAATAAAAAATAGAAAACAGGAAAACACAATACAAAGCCCATCTAAACGGTTTATACCAATTAGTACCTAAACTACAAATTGCATATTGATGTTGCCGGCCAAACCACTCAATTAAAACGAAAACAAATACTAAAAGAATTTTTGTTTTAGGCAATATCTCCGGTAGTGTAAAAAGTGAAGGCGATAAAATCCCTGAAATGTAGCTTAAAGCGTGACCAATATTTTCAGCTCTGAAAAATATCCAAGCAAAAACAGTCAAACCAAAGGTAAGCAGCATAAATGAAAGTTCTTTTACATTCGGGAACAATTTACCTTGTGCTACTATTTCCAAATTATTCCGGTTTTTATTGGTCAATAATAGAGGTAAGAAGTAAATAGCATTTAAGGTACCCCACACAATAAAAGTCCAATTGGCTCCATGCCAAAAACCGCTGACAATAAAAATAATAAATGTATTTCTGACTTTCAACCATGTACCGCCTCGGCTACCGCCTAATGGAAAATAAAGATAATCTCTAAACCAGGTTGAAAGTGAAATATGCCAACGTCGCCAAAACTCTGCCATATCTCTCGAGAAATATGGAAAATTAAAGTTTCGCATAAGCTCAAACCCAAAAAGGCGGGAAGTACCAATTGCAATATCCGAATAGCCAGAAAAGTCCCCATAAATTTGAAAGGTAAAGAATATAGCACCAAGAACTAAAGTACTACCTGAATACTCCGGAGAATGATCAAAAATTAAATTAGCATATTCTGCACAATTATCTGCTATTACAATCTTTTTGAATAATCCCCAAAGAATTTGACGCATTCCGTCAACGGCTTTTGAATAATCAAATGTTCTTTTTTTGTAAAATTGAGGTAATAAGTTTGTCGCTCGTTCAATAGGTCCGGCAACAAGTTGTGGGAAAAAACTTATGAATGCAAAAAAATCAATTATACTCTTTGTTGGTTCTAATTTTTTACGGTAAACGTCTATTGTATAACTCAATGCCTGAAATGTGTAGAAACTAATCCCAACAGGCAAAACGATTTGTAAACTTACTGGGTTTAATTTTACTCCAAAAATAGTAAATGCTGATGCGAAATTATCTGCAAAAAAATTGAAGTATTTGAAAAATGCTAATATTCCTAAATTTGCAATTATACTATATGAAAGTAATATTTTTCGTTTGCGTTTTATTTCCTGCTTTGAAAGTAATATTCCAACAACAAAATCTACCGATGCCGTACCGACCATTAAAAAAAGAAATCGCCAGTCCCACCAACCATAAAAAACAAAACTCGAAACTATAATTAATAAATTTTGCAGTTTCAAATTTCTATTTGTTACAAACCAATAGAGTGCAAAAACTATTGGTAAAAAAATCGCAAAGTCAATTGAATTAAAAAGCATAAATTCTGTCTATCTATAAATATGAAAAGTTGGAAAGTTGGAGTAATTACTTATCAATGTAAACAGCGTGTGACACCAGTCACAATTACTGAATAACCAAGGAATCTCCATTTTTTTATAGTATTGCATGTTGAACTAAGTCCTGTTTCGCGAGATATTTTTTTCAAATATAGTTAAAGTGTGTTAAAGAAAATTTTAGTACGCTAAAAAGCTAAAATTGATGATTCTTAATCTGTTAATTTGTCAAAACACAAAACTAATCTCAACAAAGATATTCGAGGAACAGGTACGCTAAAAACAAAAAAGCATAAATTTTCTTTGATTACTGACAAATTCCATCAGGCCTAACGTTCAGAACCTTCTGTACACCCCCGATTAGTCTATATAACGTATTGCTTTTTTCAATTGAACGGTCGTTTTCCGATTGCTATTGGAAGTGCCGACCACATGAAGTCCTATTTATTACCGCCAGTATTGTATTGGTCCTTATAATCATCCGGCAAAATCATCGAAAAATCTTTCATCTTGTCTCTAGATATCTTATTTGTCACTTCAAAATTGTCTCGATAAAGCAATTGTATCATTATAGGATAGTTATCTTTATAATTCACATTAACTAAGTTATCATCCGCAAAATTATACAAGTTGAAAAGCCAGTAATTATGTTGTTTGTAATTCTTAAACGTCTGTGTTATTACTTCATAATTTCCGTCTCCATCAAAATCTCTTTCTAATCTATTCTCAAAGTCAATAAATAAATCTGTATAGGATACCTTTTTAAAATTATTATCAGCGTTTTGAAGTAAATAAATAACTCGAGTATAATAGTTATATGCTCCACAACCATGGCTTGGTACTAAAAACTTAATATCCATTAATCCATCATTGTTATAATCGGCTACAAATATTGATAAAGGTTCAGTTAATCCATAAAATGCATCAAACTCTTTGAATCTATGAATTTGTTTTTTGTTTTTATAAATTCTTATAGTAGAATATCCTAAAGAATCAGAGATGGTAAATTGTACTGTAATTGAGTCTGAATTACTGTAAAAACCAGGAATTGTAAGTGTATAATGTAGTTTATGCTCCTTTTCAACCCGATCATAGGTTTTCCAATTACTATATTCTTTATACTTAATTGCAGGATATTTTTCATAAGGATATTGTCCGTAAAGCAATCGTGTTATTAATATAAATCCTATTATCAGTATAGTTCTCATGTTTTTAATTTTGGCTCCCAATCAAGATCGAATAGCGAATTGCTCCGCTGATGGCAGAGGCCTTTTTATCAATCAATTATTTAAATTAATCATTTATTGAAAATATAGTTTAATTCGATTCCATAATCTAAATTGTATATTTTGTAATATTCATGAACTGATATAATTGAACGGGATACTCTTAATCCGAATAAAAAATTTTGCCTCCATTTTTTAATCGGAGGAAATTTCAGGCTTGCAATCCATGAGAAATCGAAATTCCTAAATTCTTTTGTATCCGGCGTGTCTAATCTGGGCGTTAAGTCATTTTCTTCAATTTTGGAAGAAAGCAATTTACCAAAAGCAATTCCACTTTCTAAGTAATAGATTCTTTTGTAGGGTTTAAATTTGTAACCAAAAAGTAAAGGAATTTCAACATATTTTAGGCTTACTGTCTGAAATGCTTGTGTGCCATACTGACTAATAAATTCATATATACTACCTTTTCTAATATATCTTAATTCAAGTGTCGAATATATACTTTCGGTCAATTCTCGTTTTACAAATAATCCGGCTGAAAGACCCAATGTGCCATCAATTCTCGTTGTCTGGTTTGACGAAGTCCAATATTGTACTGCATTTCCTTTGAATTCAATTCCATTGAAGTTCAACAATACACCTCCAATAAATTTATGCTGTTGTCCATTTATCTGTTGAATCACACAAATAAAAGATAGTAATAATAAGACTCCAGTATTCTTTTTTGAAATCATGTGAAGTAAAAGGTTAAAAAAAATTGTATTACACTTTTTCATATCACATCACCTACCTGTTTTGAGTGCTTTTTAGGTTTGTTGCCAATCGGGATAGAATAGCGAATTGCTCCGCATATCCCCTCGCAGATCCGGACGTACAGTTTTCCTGTATCCGGCTCCTCAGATTAATGATTCCCTACCTGGGGTGTCAGCTAATTTACACATTTTTATGAATTATCCAGGGCCGTGGTAATGGAAACACTTTCAAAGGCTCTTGTATCCCTCCCCCAATGTAACTGTTATTTGACTCCTTGCCGATACATCAAAGATCACTTTACTTTTCTGTACTGCTTCTGTTAATACTTAACTTATCCTGAAGGTCATCCAGCGAACGGTTAGTCAACGTAGCCTCCGATAAAGCGTATGCAAGCAACGCTTTATCGGAGGCTAATTGTTATATGCAGCATTTTTTTATTTTTCGTTAGATTCAAACTCAAGATAGGTGACACCTGATTCGCAATATCTCTTACAATCCATTCTTTTTGTCTTAAGCATTGCATAAATAATAGTGTTAAAATCCTCCGTACTTATACTGTCTTTGATCAAATAATGCGAGTAAATATTTATATTTTTAATCAAATATCCCTCTTTTATTAAATCCTTTTTTGTAAATAGTTCGATTTTGTTCTTATCAATTCGGTCAGCTTGAAGCATATTATAAATTGAATCACTAACTTCTATTTCTTTATCATTACGGATACTGTAATTTATTTTAAAAACAGTTTTTAATCTCATAAGTCCACGAGATAAAGAAGATCGGCTAAAAAAATCACTACTATCTCTGAAAGATAAAGTATTTAAGAGTAAATAGCCATTTTCAATAATCGTACAGGATCTATCTTGTGATTTAATATTCACATAAATGTATCCGTAGTTATCCAGAATATTTCGGTATGGTAAACTCCTATTAGAAACTATTAAATAATATTTCAATCCAACGATCACAATAATCGTAATCAAAATTCCTATCAGAAATGCAAAGTATTTAAAAATTTTCCGAAAATCTATCATAAATGCTATTTCTTAATGTTGCATGCAATCGAGATCGAATAGCGAATTGCTCCGCATATCCCCTCGCAGATCCGGCCGTACAGTTTTCCCGTATCCGGCTCCTCAGGTTAATGATTTGCTATCTGGAGCGAGAACTAATTTACACATTTTTATGAATTATCCGGAGACCAACAAAAATGTCTGTCTAAAAAGATTTAGGTACCCCCATAAATACATAGACGCTGGTGCTCCGATGCAAGCAACGGATTTCGTTCAACCGGTAGCTCAAGCTGGGTCGTACCGACCACTTGAGCTCCTATTTATTAGCAACCGGTTATTTTTATTTCTAATATTCTAAGTCAACTTTCATTAATGGTACAAATAGGTTATGAAATTGCCAAGCTTCATTTCCATGTTTATAATAAACTTTATACTTTTTATAATTTTTCGTACAATGTAGTGTCACATTCCATTCATTAAGGTAAGAAAATGGTACCTTTTCACCTTTTTTATTGATCCAATAACTTTCAAATGAATTAGAATAACAATTGTTTAATTTAGAGATTGCTTCAAGAACAACATAAAAATCGTTCTTAGGAATGATAATATTATAACCGGATAAATCTATTCTATTCCATTCCTTATTTTTAAAATCACCAAACACTATCCTATCTTTGGAAATTAATTTATCAGGTGTGCCGTTTTCTCTCACTGAATAAAATGATAATAGTAAAGCGGCACTATCACAAGTTTCTCTTGGTTTAACAGAAATCCCTATTAGCTTAGCATTAGATTGATTCGCTTTGAAATATATGGCTTTTTTAGAACCAATGAGCATATGCCCGCGTCTAAAAAGATCAACATTTCCTATTTTAATCTGTTCCTTTATTCTTTTACGGGGTTTTATAATTACTTCTGCCAATTCTATAGGCTGAGGCATAAGATAGATTATTAAATTGCTGTTTTCTCTAATATTTTTAATATCAATTTTTTTAGTCTTGTAACCAACACATGAAATGGATAATGAATCAATATTTAATTTCTCTGTTGATAAGGCTTGTATTTTAAAATATCCATTTTCATCACAACTGGTGCCGATACTTGAGATAGGATAGTATAAATTAGCAAATGGAACCGACTTTTTTGTTGAATCATCAATAACTTGTCCTCTAAACTGAGAATTTGCCGTTTGGGAAAACAGATTTAAGCACAATAAAAAAATCACTAGTTTTTTCATATTCTTAACTATAATCATCGAAGGAGATTTTTAACTGGTTGCTAACGTTGAGGGTATGCAGCGGGCGGGTTTTCGTGGTTACTTCATTATCCACCTTTAATGCCCTTGCCAGCAAGCCCGGAGCTTGCAAATTGCTCTGAAACCCACCTGATGTATACCCTATGTCAAGCTGGGTCGTACCGACCACTTGAGCTCCTATTTATTAGCGGCTTCCATTTATTAATTCAAAAAGGCAAATCATTTTTATCCATTTTCTTTTTTTGAGGTTTAGGGTATATATCATTATAATTAATACCATGATTCCTTAAAATGTTGAATCTATAAGAAAACACATCACCGGTACTAATGCCTTGCTCGTTTGAAATTTTAATTATTATCTCATCAACAAATTTATCTGTAATTTTTATAAAATGATTTGTTGATTGAATTGAAAGAATCTTATGGCTACTTGATTTTAGTTGATGAGCTTTTAAAACCTTTTGTTCCTTAAAGTAATCTAAAATTTGTTGGAAAACACCAGAGTATTCTATTTCAAGTTTATCATCGTGGAAAAGAAGTTTGGATTTAATTTCTTTCCCATGTACTAATATATTCCTCAAGCTAAAAAGAATCATTATTCCTTTCCATGTTTCATTGTCGACATAAAAATTCAAAGACTTTGGTAAAATAGTTTTACATATATCTAAATATTGATTCCAAGACGCTTTTGACAATTTTATTTGAATAGATTCCAATACTCTTTGATAATTTGCGTCGTCACTTTCATTAATCCGTTTTTCAATTATGCATCCAAGTAGTTCATTCAATATGGCTTCAATGTATGTGCAAAGTAAAATTGTGATTGAAATATTAATACCTTGAATTAATTCAGGCTCATTTATTGTCTTTCGGATTTTATTTAGCCAATGAATATGGCTTATAAAATAGGCAGTAGTTAAAATAGAATTATTATAAGATATTGTTTTTTTCTCCATTTGTTTTACTAATTCTTTATTAGCAGATAACTCGCGTTCTGTTTCTTATGGTTGCCGCTAACGTTGAGTGTATGCAGCGTGCGGGATTTCGTGGACGCTTTACTATCCACCATTACAGCCTTAGCTTGCGAGCGATAAACTTGCATATTGCTCTGAAACCCTTATTACTGCTACACTATGTTGAACTAAATCCCGCTTCACGGGATAGCTGTTGTTCCAAATATAGTTAAAGTCACTGAAGAAAAGTTTATAATATCCTAAAATTTGTTGATTTCACATCTGACCATTTTGCCAGAAATCAAACT
>JAEYWD010000059.1 GCA_023429135.1 Bacteroidota bacterium
ATCCAACCCCCTCCCATAACCTAAACAACTGATTGTCATTTCGAACGAAGTGAGAAATCTAAATAATCAAATCATGACAAATATTTACCGGGCAACAATGAAAAAGTATATATATCTGATTCTTTTAATTATAAACTTTGTTTCCTGCAAGGAAGTATACGATCCTGAGCTGGTATCCCAACGACCTTTGCTTGTGGTCGACGGATTGATAACTGATGAATTGAAAGCTCATAAAATCAAGCTTTCAAGAACAGTAAGGTTTGATTCTCTGACCCAAATCCCCGAAACTGGAGCAACAGTTTATGTGCAGAACCAAAAAGGAGAAACATTCATGTTTAATGAAAAAATTTCCGGCAACTACTATTCCGATACTTCAAAATTCCGGCCGATGACTGGAGATAAATATTCACTCTTCATAAACACAAAAGATGGCAAAACATACACTTCCAATGAACAGGAATTATTGCCCAAATTATCATTAAAGCATATTTCGAACAAAGCCGGAGAGGTTCCATATTACTTAACGGTTGAAAATAAAGTAAAAAAATACAACATCAATGGAGCTGATTTTACTGCCACACAAACCATAAACTCGCAACAGGAAACATATTGCCGTTTTTCGAATACCATGCTTGTGGAATTCACTTCCATAACCGAAGGGGTGCTAAGCTACTGCTGGAGACAGTATGAAGCCAGTGTGTACCCAATTATCAGCGAAATTCAGAATTCAAATATCGGTGAATTTCAGCATAAGCTAGGATTTATGCCTTTAAATGTATATTTCTTCGGCATTTATCACTTCTCCAGAATTGAGGGTCGACCTCCAAGAGAAATATTCACTTATAACTATTTGTATCACTACTTTGTAACTATAAAGCAATACCACATGAATAAAAACATCTTCGATACTTATAATCTGATAAACAAACAATTGAAAGCTGAGGATAAAATATTCGATCCGGTTAACCTGCAGATTGGTGGAAACATAAAATGCACCAGCGATCCGAAGGAACCTGTGTATGGACTTTTTGATGTTTCATCGGTTAGTATCAATACTTTTATGATCGACAGTTATTCCAATAACGGTGTCTATAATTTAACACCTTTGAAACCTATCGATTTCGATACAATTCCCAAAACAGGATTTGTCCCCAATGTTGCACCTGTTACATGGATAAGATAATGACTCGGTTTATTCTGATATGGTTCCTGTCTCTTGCTTTGGCCAATGGCTTAAAGGCTATAAATATAACTCCTGAAAATGTGGTTATCGAAACTGACCGTGACATTTACATAGCAGGAGAAGATGTTTACTTCGGCGTTTTTATAGATTCCCGCCAAAAAAATAATGAAACAAGCAATGTGTGCTACATTGTCCTCCGAAATGAAAGAAATACAATTTTGAGATATTATGTAAAAGCTGTAAACAATGGTACCCAAAGCTCTTTCTATCTTCCCGATACGCTTAAAACAGGATATTACGAATTAGTAGCTTTCACTAATTACATGCGGAATTTTGGCGAAGAAACTTATAGCCGCAAGCAATTGATAGTAGTTAACCGTTTCGACGAATGGTTTACCGGACTTAAACATGTTAATACCGATGAAAGCAATTCTCCTGCCCTGGGTATTAACCCGGAGGTAATTATGCTGAATACCGGAAAAGACACATTTGGTATACGCGAGAATGTGAATCTTGAAATTGTGTCAAAACAACCATTAAAAAACATCAGCATCACTGTTAAGGAACATAATACTTACTCTCACAGTTTGCTAAAACAACCAGCCATACTTCCGTTAATCTATAATCAAAGCGAATTGAAATATGAACCCGAAACCAAGGGGATCCAAATGTATGGAAAATTATGGAATGGTAATATTCCTGTCGAAAATGAGTGTTTATATGTAACAACTCCCGATACATTCCCAAACCTTCAATACACTTTTACCAATAAAGAGGGTGAGTTCTCCTTTATCCTGAGTGATTATTATGCTGGAAAACCGGTAATCATAACCACTCGACAAAATTATCAGGGTAAGTATCGCATAACAATAGACGATAAATTTGAACTTTCAACACCTTTTGTGCCCGACAAAAAGTCATTTGATGCTACACTAAGGAAATATATTATTGAAAGTCAAAATATTGTTAAAGTGCGAAAAGCTTATAATATAAATCATTCCAAAAGGTTAATCCATCCTGGCGGATCCCAAAATATTCCATTTGTTTATCACGAACCTACCAAAGTCGTTTTTCCATCGCAATTTATAACCCTGAATAATTTTGAAGAGATTGTAAACAATCTGCTTCCAGGCTTCCGGATAAAACTAAAGGATGGATTCATCCGTGGATATAACCTGAATCCGGCTACAGGTCTTTTGTTTGAAAATTCATCGGCCATATTTCTGAATGGAGTTAATGTGTACAACCTCAATAGCGTTATGAATTTCTCTACTCCGGATATCACTAAAATAGAGCTTTGTAACGAAAATCGTCTTAAAGGAAGAATCCAGTTTCAGGGAATAATTTCAATTAACACTCCCAAAATCCTTAATTATGAAGAAGTTCTTCCAGGTAGTCTGATTACCAGACTGGACAAGGAATTGGCAACAATTTCCTACGCTTCGCCACAATACCCAGCTTATCCAACCAAGGATCTCCTGCCCGATTTCCGACAAACTTTATATTGGAATACCATTTCAGAATTGAAGGAGAAAAAGGCTTTCAATTTCTATACTTCCGATTGGTCCTCCAGTTATATTGTGGAAGTGAAAGCTACAACTCTTGATGGCAACCAAATAGTTTCCTACAAAATCATTAATATCCTCGGGCAATGAATTTAGTTCTGTCACATAAAAAATTAAAACTTCATGCGATGAGAGAAATGTTTCTTATCATATTGATGTCTACCTCAATTGCATTAAAGGCTCAACCGAAGGAGGGGAACAAATCATCTTTCGATGAGCAAATTTACCAGCAACTTATTGGCAAAAGTTACATCGACAAAAGTCTGATAAACAAGGGCATATTCTTCAGAAACACCTTCCTTCCGGGAAAAATTGTTTTTGCTTCAGGCGACAGTATTGATAAGGTTTTTATTCGATATGAGTGCCTTTCGAAAAAACTGATCTGGCTTAGTGACGGATATGGACAAATTGAACTGGATGATTTGAGTATTAAATCCTTTGAGCTTAGAAACACAGATACAAGTTTCCTGTTTGCGAAAAGAACGGTAAAAGCTCTGGGTGATACAACTCCCCAATTTTATCAGATATTTGCCGCAAACAACCTTGGATTAATTGCACTGAGAAAAGTGGTTAGAAAAGACAGTTATATGAAGAAAAAAAAGTTCTACATCTATGCCCCTGCACCGGTGTTTGTTTTCAATGTTCAGGATAAAACATATACTCTCAAAAGTCTGAAATTAAAGTCTCTTCTCGCCCTTTTCCCTGATAAGAAAGAAGACATTTTGAAACAACTCAGGCGCTCTCCATTCCATATAAAAAATGAAAATGATTTTGTTGCTTTCCTTCAAGTTATAGAGCCAATACTGCTCGAAAAGTAGATCAATCCTGTTTTTCAGTTAAATATTTCCAGTATTTTTTGGGCATGTGTTGCATCTGCAGCTTTTCGTTACGGCGCTCCTCGATGCAGGTCGATTTAAAATATTTTTTCCATAATTGCTGAAAATGAAGTTCTTCCTCAGCCAATATATCACCGTTGATCTTTCCGTTTAGCGGATTAACTTTATCGGAGGTAAGATTTATAACCATAGTTTGCTCGCAATTGTAATAAAATCCATAATTGCGCCTACTATCATAAATTATCCATTGCTGGTCGGCAAAACGCGATTCAAAATGCTTTACAACCATAGGAATTACATTGAACTGAGGGTCCATCAAAGCATAATAGATTCCATCAGCAGTTTTCTGGAAACGGACAAATTGCCTGATCCTCTCTGCTTCCTTACCAATCTGCTGGTCAAGTTTTTTGATGCGCAGCACATCGGGATCGCCAAAATTCTCTTCAATATTAACAGGAGATGCAAAAACTTTGAGCATAAAGTGGTACAAAATCATTTCGGCATCGGCTGCTCCGGACAGATGAATGCGATATACAGCATTATAAGCCCTTACTGTAAGCCGTTTTTTGAGTGCTTCCCACACCCGGCCAGCTTTTTCCTGATCGGTAACTATGGAAATCTTTTCAGCAAACAGAATGTTTTCCTGTGATTCAAAACCTTCGATTCGTTCAGGCTTAAGCTTATTCCTGAATATTTCGAAGATCACTGACAGAAACCCGTCAAATGTTTTATCATAAAGCAACACTACCATAGCGTGAGTTGTAAAGCATCGTTTGGTTTTCGTTTTGTCTTTACCTGTTCGGTAAATAGTTTTTTTAAATATTCGGGTTGAACTTCGCTCACAAGATTGGAAGCGCTTAACTCGCCGCAGGTGATAAAGTATTGAGCCCGTTTCATTACCACGCCCATTTTTTTGAGTTTATCCGATGTAAGCCTTCCATGTTTGCGTCCCATAATGATGAGGTTGGCCGATCGTGGTCCTACCCCGGGAATGCGCAGAATCATTTCATAATCGGCTTTGTTGACATCAATCGGGAATAATTCAGGGTGCTTAAGTGCATAACTTAATTTGGGATCGATCTCCAGGTCCAGGTTAGGATTAGTGTCGTTCACTATCTCATCCATTTTGAAACGGTAAAAACGATAAAGCCAGTCGGCCTGATAGAGTCGGTGTTCGCGCACAATGGGAGGCGCTGAAAGTGCCGGCAGTCGCTTATCGTACGAATTAACCGGAATGAACCCTGAATAGTACACCCGCTTTAATTTATTGTGACTGTAAAGCGATGATGCCAGGCTCAGGATCTGTTTATCCGACTCGGGTGTGGCTCCCACGATCAACTGAGTACTTTGTCCGGCTGGTGCAAACTTAGGTACCTTATAAGTTTTCTGGCGTTCTTCCTTGTATTCCAGAATGCCCTGGTGAATATATTCCATGGGTTTCAGAATGCCCTGGTAATCCTTATCGGGGGCCAGATACTTGAGATTTTGTTCCGTGGAAATTTCGATATTTACACTTAATCTGTCGGCATACGATCCTGCTTCACGAACCAACTGCGCACTGGCTCCAGGAATGCTTTTCATATGAATATAACCGTTGTATCGGTGCACCAGCCTAAGATCCTTCACAACCTTCACCATGCGCTCCATGGTATAATCAGCGTTTTTCATGACACCGGAGCTCAGAAACAAACCTTCTATATAATTACGGCGGTAAAACTCTATGGTAAGATCAACAATTTCATCGGAAGTAAAAGCTGCACGTTTTACATCGTTGCTTTTGCGATTAACACAATAGGCACAATCGTAAATGCAATAGTTGGTAAGCATTATTTTTAGAAGTGAAATACAACGGCCATCGTCGGCAAAGCTGTGGCAAATTCCCCAGGCACTTGCAGTTCCGAGGCTTTTGCCGGGATTGTCGCGTTGTGTCCCGCTCGAAGCACACGAAACATCGTATTTTGCCGCTCCTGCAAGTATTTCTAGTTTCTCCAGCGATTCCTGACGCATTTTTAGTCAAATTTTATGCTAAAAATATAGGAAAAGGAGAACTCCGATGCAAGAGAATTCGGAGAATAATTTTGGAAATCTGTTCTGGGTTACGAGTTATAGGTTACGAGTTGGTTATTGGGAGTTACCCGGTACCAAGTACTAGAAATAATCCTCTTCCCTAAAACCCAGCTTTTTCAGCATTTTAATTCCACGGGCTTTTACTCCGGCTGAGCCGTTGGGCATCACATCCAGAATCAGTGGAATTACTTCGTTCTTTAAATCGGGTTCCTGCATGGCAATGTTTACAAGAATATCCATGGCATAAGCCTTCACGGCAATAGGCTCTTTTTTGGAAACCATCCAGTCCAGACAGTGATCGAACATAAATACCTGGTAATCCTCCGGAATGGGTTCGGTAATAAATATTTTGAGGATATTCCTTCGGGTACCCGTATGTAAAAAAGTAGGTAAAGCTTCTATTATTTCTGCTGCAAAGGGCGATACAATTCCAGGCATGGATTCATGACAATGACACATTATCCATGATGCCCGTGCCGGAATTCTAACATCTTTCATCAGAGTCAGAGAAACAAGATCCTTTATCAGATCCGGATTTTCCTCAATTATATGCACTACCCTGTTAACATTGTATCGGGAGTTTTCCTTCAGAATTTCGGCAAGCAGATTCATGTATTATCTGTGATGATGAAAAAGTCAAAATTAAAACTTTTTTTAGTCAGAAACTCCCGTAAATAGATAGGAATTTGTCATGTTAAATCATTCATATTTGAGTGATATAACCGGATTTTGTCCTGCAGCTTTAATGGCCTGATAACTTACCGTTAACATGGCAATAATGAAAGCCAGCAAGGATGCTGCAATAAATTCCACCGGACTAAGTTTGATGCGATATGCAAAGTTTTCGAGCCAGCTATGCATACCGTACCAGGCAACAGGAACGGCAATAATAGTAGCAATAGCTACCCAGCGAAAATATTGTTTCAAAAAAAGAACTATTACCGACAAAGAAGTTGCTCCTAAGGTTTTGCGAATCCCTATCTCTTTAGTTTTCTGCTCGGCTGTGAACAGTGATAGCCCGAACAGTCCCAGACACGAAATTAAAATAGCGAGTACGGAAAAATAACGGAAAATGACGGCCATTCTTTTCTCGGAAAGATATTGGTTTTTAAGGTCCTCATCCAAAAAACCAAGGTAGTAAGGCTGATCCGAGGAATATTTCTTAAAAACCTCTTCGATATGTTTATATGCTTTATCTTTATTTCCTGCGGCAACCCTTATTAAGGCAATACTATACTGATCGGGAAGAACTCCCATTATAAGCGGTTCTATTTTACGATGAACCGATTTGAAATGAAAATCGCGAATAACCCCAATTACATGTAATTTTTTACCATTAAAACCAATGACCTTACCAACTACCGACTCCTTGGTACTTATTAGTCTGGCAGCAGTTTCATTCAAAACCACAGAAGAGTCTTTTCCATCAATACTGTTAAAAAACTCACCATCGGCCATCTGAAGTTTCAAAGTTTTTTGAAAATCCTTATCAACCATGTTCACATGCATCAGCACTTCCTCATCTTTAGGTTTCCCTTCCCAATCCCATCCCCATGAGGAGCTGCCTATTTGTGAAGGATTGTGGTTGGTAAAAGATAAAGATTCTATCATTGAATTGCTGGTTATCTCCTGCTTAAAAGATTGACTATGGGTCTTGATATCATCATTAAGATACAGGTAAACAATATTTTCGTGATCGTAGCCTAGTTTTTTGTTTTGAATATAACTTAGTTGCCGTGTAATTACAAGCGTTGAAATAATAAGAGCGATTGAAATGATAAACTGCCCAGTAACAAGGTATTTCCTGAAAATTGAAGCTCCACTTCCTGAAGTGAATCTTCCTTTCAGAACCTTCAATGGGTCGAACGACGAAAGAAAGAAAGCCGGGTAACTTCCTGCCACTATTCCGGTTACAAGAATGATTCCGAGTGAATTCCGTAAGTGTTCCCAGGAAAAATATTCAAGTTGAAGATTTTTTCCGGTAAGGTTACTGAAAGAAGACAGCAGGGATTCCACCACTACCATCGCCACCACATAAGCAAGTAAAACCAGAAGAATGGATTCGCCCAGGAACTGAAGCACCAGTTTTTGACGACCGGCACCCGAGATTTTTTTAATCCCCACCTCCTTTGCCCTTCGGGCACTCTGGGCAGTTGAAAGATTCATAAAATTGATACAGGCAATAAGAAGGATAAATATGGCAATAATGCGCAACGCTCTTACATAGGTTATATCGCCCTGACTTCCGATTTCGGCAGTAAATTTCCCGGAAGAATAAAGATGAATTTCGCCTATATGCTGTGCATAGATTTCAGTTTTATTTGTAGCATTGGTATTATTAATGATCAGCTTTTTTATCTTTTTATTGAATTGTTCGAGATTAATATTGGGAGTAAGCATTACATAAGTCCAGTACGAATTGCTTCCCCATTGCCCAATGTAGCTGTCTTTTTCTTTCAGAATCTCAAAAGGTATAAGCGATTTAACCTGGTAATGTGAGTTCTTTGGAAAATTCTTCATTACACCGGTAACCATAAACTCTTTCTTATCGATATTTAAAGTCTTTCCGACAGGATTTTCATCTCCAAAATATTTCTTCGATAAATCTTCTGTAAGAATCACCGACTGAATATTCTGAAGAGCGCCCGACTTGTTACCAGAGACCAGTTCAACATTGAACATCTCCAAAAAATCGGAATCGACGACAGAAAACTCCTCGCTTATGATTTTTTCTCCATGTCTGATAACAAACCATCGTGTTGTTAACCGGCTCGATTTTTTAACTTCCGGAAATTCCCGCTTTATGCCTTCTGCCAACGGGCCTGGCGTTACAGCAACCGGAAAAACTTCTCCCCCAGTATAATACTGATTCTCTACAATCCGGTAAAGGTTGGCATAGTTCCGGTTGAATTTGTCATAATTCAGCTCATCATTTACCCATAACATAATAAGGAAATAGGTGGCCAAACCTATAGCAATACCAATGATATTCAGCAATGTAAACGACCAGTTCTGGCGTATTATTCTCAAGGCGATTTTGAAATATTTCCGAAGCATAAAGGATGATATTATATTTTAAACATCCTGAAACAATAGAGGTGCCATAACCTAAAAAATACTGTATATCATTTACTTATATGTTCTTTTTATAATATTCCTGTAATTTCATGTGTATAGAAAGTAAACAACAGATGTATATTTTATAAACATAATCATTAAATTTATACACTCTTAATTTATCATGCAGAAAAAAAACGGAAAAATCCTGATAGTGGACGATAATGAAGGTGTGCTGAAAAGCCTTCGTTATGCACTCAAACCTGAGTTTGAACTGGTTGAGGGTATACGTTCTCCCAACCAGTTAAATTCCGCCTTGCGCGATCAAAATTATGATGTTATATTACTCGACATGAATTTTACAGCCGGAAAAAATACCGGAAACGAAGGCCTGTTCTGGTTGAAGGAAATTCTGAAAACCGATCCGGATATGCCTGTAATAATGATTACGGCATACGGCGATGTTGAACTGGCAGTAAAAGCTATCCGAAATGGCGCGATGGATTTTATTCTGAAACCCTGGGACCTGGATAAGTTATTATCTACCATTCATGCTGGTATTAAATACAGGCAATCGCGCAGGGAAGTGAACCAGCTTAAGAATAAACAAAAAATTCTGGATGAAGATGCCCGAAAACCTTTCCAGGTGATACTTGGACAATCGCCTGTTATGGAGGAGTTATTTGCAACCATTAAAAAAGTAGCCTGTACCGATGCAAACGTCCTCATTCTGGGCGAAAACGGTACCGGAAAAGAACTTGTGGCAAGGGAAATACACCGGCAATCGCAACGCCGGAAAGAAATATTTATCGGCGTAGATTTGGCTTCGTTAAGCGAATCGCTGTTTGAAAGTGAACTGTTCGGCCATGTAAAAGGGGCTTTTACCGATGCAAGAGAAGACCGCGCCGGACGTTTTGAATCAGCCAATGCGGGTACATTGTTTCTGGACGAGATAGGAAACCTCAACATGTCGCTTCAGAGCAAAATTCTTACTGCATTGCAAAACAGGACCATTACACGACTCGGATCCACGCGGGAAACCGCAGTTAATATACGTCTGATCTCGGCAACTAACAAGGATTTGCGTCAAATGGTTGCCGACGGATTATTCCGCGAAGACCTGCTTTACAGGCTCGACACCATTAGAATTCAATTACCTCCACTACGCGAACGCAAAGAGGACATTGTTTTACTTGCCGAGTATTTCTTGCAGATTTACAGCCGCAAATACAACCGGCACGGTATAAAAATTTCGGCAGCGGCCATCGACAAGCTGAAGGCTTATACCTGGCCCGGAAACGTGCGCGAGCTGCAGCATGCAATGGAAAGAGCTTTGATTCTTACCGAAAACGATCATCTTAAAGAAAATGATTTTTTGTTTGAAAAGCCTTCGCGAAATTCAGAAACTTCAACCCTTAACCTGGAGGAAGTAGAAAAACAAACTATCATAAAAGCCCTTGAAAAATGTCGGGGTAATATGAGTCTGGCGGCCCGTGAACTAGGTGTTACCCGGAAAACTCTCTACAGTAAAATAGAAAAATATGATCTTTAAACGATATTACATCGGTTTGTGGATAAGGGTACTGCTGCTCGCGCTTGTAATCTTTTTATTTGCATGGACTATCAACGAAACAGGACGCTTTTACACCCGGTTATTTCTGATTATGATCTTGAGTTTCCAGCTTTGGGAACTTGTGAATTATCAGAACAAGATTAACTCCTTACTTTCCCGGTTTCTTATTAATCTGAAAGAGCAGAATCTCTCTTTTCGTTTTTTGCAGAAGGACCAGTCATTCCAGAATCTGGCCACATTGCTCACCGAAATACAGCAGATTATTCTACAGGCTAATATCGAAAAAGAAAAGCAATACCAGTATCTTCAGTATGTTGTTTCACATCTCGATATCGGTATCATCACCTTTCGGGACGATGGCCGGATAGAACTCTTCAACCATGCATCTCAACAAATTCTTGGAATACCCAAACCTTCCAGCGTAATGGATCTGGACAGAGCAAGCAATTCTCTTGGCAATTTTGTATTTTCTCTTAAAGGCGGAGAAAATTCCATGTTCCGGTTTAGCCAGGGTAACACCATAAACCGGTTGCTTTTCAGATGCAGCGAGTTCCGCATTGGAATTATCAGTATGAAACTGGTTTCGTTTCAGGATATACGTAATGAATTGGAGCAACAGGAGCTCGAATCGTGGCAGAAGCTCATCCGGGTACTTACGCACGAAATTATGAATTCGGTTACCCCGGTAAACACACTGGTACAATCGATGATGCGCCGTTTTCAAAAGAATGGGAAACCCCTCTTGCCTGCCGATATGAATGAAGAAATGATTACAGATATGACGGAAGGCCTGGAAATGATAGGAGAAAGAGGACAAGGTCTGGTACGTTTTGTGGATAAATTCCATTCATTATCCAGGTTACCAAAGCCTGTTTTTCAGTATCTGGAACCAGGGAAGCTTGCCTTTCGGATCCTGAAGTTTTATCAGGAAGATTTTGCAGGAAAGGGAATCCAAACCGAACTTATTATTGAAGATGAAAAACTTACCATTCTTGCAGATGAAAACCTATTATTCCAAACGTTGATTAACCTGGTGAAGAACGCAATGGAAGCGCTTGAAAAAACAAAAGACCCCATGATTGTTATTCGCACAGGAAAAGACGCCGGGATGCATCCGTTTATAGAAATAAGTGATAATGGTTGTGGCATCCCCAAAACCGATACCGAAAAAGTCTTTATTCCTTTCTACACGACCCGCGAACATGGTTCCGGAATCGGGCTCAGCCTTTCCCGTGAAATAATGCGGCTTAACAATGGCCGCATCGAAATTGAATCAGAGGAAGGTAAGGGAACCTGGGTGAGATTGGTATTTTGATCTATAGGTTAAAATGAATTTATTCTATTGCAAACAAAGCTCTCGTTTGTTTGTCTTACAATGTTAATATTAGGTGTTAGGCTATTGACATAAGGTTTTAGCTTAAAACCTCAGAATTATTATTCAGTAAATTAAAAAACATGGATTTAAAGGAACAGACAATAACAAAGGTAGATTTCAAGGTGCAGGAAGTAAGATTATTAACGCCTTCGACGTATGTTTTACGATTCAACAGAAATAACCTGAGCTTTAAAGCAGGTCAATATATCAGAGTAGGAATTCCGGGAAACCGGCAACGTAGGGAATATTCGATATATAGCGGCGAAAACGACGATTTTATGGAAATTCTAGTGAAAGAAGTAATTGAAGGAGATATATCGAAAAAATTAAAACGAATGAAAGAAGGCGACAGCCTTATTGTTGAAGGACCTTTCGGATTCTTTAATCTTAATCCGCTCGATATTCCCAATCGTAAATTTTACTTTTTTGCCAGTGGGACGGGGATTTCGCCGTTTCATAGCTATGTAAAGAGTTATCCGGAGATGAATTATACTTTAATTCACGGAATTAAGTTTATAGAAGAAACTTACGAAAAAGATCATTATCAGGACAAACGTTATATAAGCTGCACTTCGCGTGATGAAAAAGGCGATATTTCAGGAAGGGTTACAAAAATAATTCCCATTTATCCTTTTGAAGATGATGCACTTTTCTATCTTTGCGGCAACAGCGATATGGTTTACGATGTTTATAACCTTCTGGCCGACAGAGGTGTAAGCACCGACAACATATTTACGGAAGTGTATTTTTGAACGGGTTACGAGTTATGAGTTAAGTTGCGGGTGAATTGTCTTGCAACTTACTCCCGACACTATCGGGAGTAAGACTTGATAAGCTCTATGCCATATAACACTAAAAAAGAATGCTTTACCATTTAGTGACATTTGGATGTCAGATGAACCTGTCGGATGGGGAACGTGCTAAGAAGGTGATCGAATCGATGGGTTACCGGTGGACCGACAATGAGGAAGAAGCACAGTTATTGGGAATTTTATCGTGTTCAGTCAGGCAGAAAGCTATAGACAAAGTTTATAACCGCATACATGTTTGGAATAAACGGAAAAACACCCGAAACCTGGTGACTTTTGTTTCGGGTTGTGTGCTTGAAGCCGATCGCGAAAAGTTTCTGAAGCTTTTTGACCTGGTATTTCCTACCGAAGAAATGCCCGATTTACCCGATATGATTGCCCGCTATGGCGTTGTTACGCCTATGAGCAGGCACAATCCCGAGGATGCAGCCGGTATATACCAGTTCTGGAAAATCGACCCTACTTATCAGTCGGGCTTCGAAGCTTATGTGCCCATACAGAATGGTTGCGATAAGTTCTGTACTTTCTGCGCAGTGCCATATACCCGTGGAAGGGAGGTTTCACGCCCCTCCGGCGAAATTCTCGACGAAGTTTTCCGGCTGGTGGAATCGGGCTTCAAATCCATTACCCTGCTGGGACAAAATGTGAACTCGTATGGCCTCGATAAAAAAGGAACAGAAATATCCTTTGCCGAGTTGCTGCGAAAAATTGGGGAATACGGAGAAAAATCGCCTAACCAGTTCTGGGTATATTTTACATCACCGCATCCGCGCGATATGACCGAAGATGTGCTCGATACTGTTGCCCGGTATAAATGCCTGGCAAAAATGATACATATACCGTTACAGTCGGGGGATGACGGCGTGCTTATCCGCATGAACCGCAAGTACAACCTGGAAAGGTACTTGAAAATCATTTCGAACATCAGGACCAAATTGCCTGAGGCAACCATTTTTACTGATATTATAGTTGGTTTCCCCGGCGAAACTGAGGAACAATTCTTTAATACCCGCAAGGCTATTCAGCAGATTGGTTTCAATATGGCTTACATTGCCAGCTACTCGCCCCGCCCCGGAGCTACAAGCGCCCGTTGGGAAGACGTTATTACGCTAAAAGTGAAAAAAGAGCGATTGCATATACTTACCGAAGACCTCAAGGTTTACACAAGTGGCTTCAACAACAATTACATAGGAAAAAATCTTGAGCTGCTGGTTTATGGTCCCGACAGAAAGGATGGGTATCTTTCGGGATACACAGAAGGTAAAATTGGAGCACGATTTAAGAGTGATGACAAGTTGCTGATCGGAAAAATTGTAACTTTAAAAATTACGAAAGCTACTCCATTTGCGCTCGAGGGAGAATTGGTTCCTGTTTTGGTAAGTAATATAAGTTGAAAAATATTCTTAAAACCTCACCCCCAACCCCTCTCCTGAATGAGAGGGGAGCAAAGAAGAGCCTGTATTTAAAGTCCTTCTCCTTGAGGAGAAGGATTTAGGATGAGGTAAATACAAGATATTCATTAATTTCACTAAGTACACCGTTAATCATTTAATACCAGATTTCAAAAAATTCATGAAGCGTACAGTTGCGTTTAAAACATTGGGATGCCGGTTGAATCAGTACGAAACTGAAGCGCTTGCATCGCAGTTTTCGAGAAATGAGTATGAGGTGGTGGAGTTCGAGAAACCCGCTGATGTTTATGTTGTGAATGCCTGCACGGTAACTAACCAAAGTGATCAGAAAACGCGCACTTTTGTGAATCATGCCTCAAAATTGAAACACAAACCCATGGTGGTAGTCATGGGGTGTATGTCGCCCGAGCAGCAGAAAATCTTCGGCGACAATTCAGCCATCACATATTTAATTGATAATGAAAAGAAATCGGGCGTTTTCCAGTTGATCGATGCCCATTTTAAAGGTGAACTGGTCGAAAAAGAGCAACTTCCAGCCGACCGTTTCAATTACGAACTCACTGATCCACTTTTCCATACCCGCAGTTTTATCAAGATACAGGATGGTTGCGATAATTTCTGTACCTACTGCATCATTCCGATGGTCCGTGGCATGGCTGTAAGTCGTCCGGTTAATGAAATTATGGATAACATCCGGCAGGCGGTTTCTAATGGGTATAAAGAAATTGTAATTACCGGCGTAAACATATCACGGTATTACTTCGAAGGAGTTCATTTTGAAGATCTCATTGAGGAGATACTGAATATGCCTGAAGATTTCCGGTTGCGGATTTCGTCGATGGAACCTGATGAGCTGAATGATAAATTTATCAGCCTGATGAACCATCCAAAATTCTGTCCGCACCTTCATCTTTGCATCCAGAGTGGCAGCGACCGGATTCTGATCAAGATGAACCGCATGTACACCATGCCTACTTATTTGAAACTGGTAGAAAAAATCAAACAGGCGAATCCGTTGTTTAATCTCACCACCGATATCATGGTAGGCTTCCCAGGCGAAAATGGGGCTGATTTTGAAGAAACGGCAAAAGTTGCCCGCGAGGTTGGTTTTTCGCATATCCACACCTTTAAATATTCCAAACGCACTGGTACCCGTGCCGACCGTATGCCCGAGCAGGTTCCGGAACCAGTGAAAAGTCAGCGTAGCGAAGTAATCCGCAAAATAGCCGAAGAAAACCGAATTGCCTACTTTAATAAGATGTTAGGTCTGGAACAAACTATTCTGGTCGAAAAAATAAAGAATGGAATAGCCCAGGGTTATGGAGAATACTATGTTCCTGTAAAATTTGCTGCATTGGACAGTGTAAATGAAAACGACCTTATAAAAGTAAAGCTGACCGGCATAGAAGAAGGCGAAGACGCTTTTATGATCGCGGAAAAGGTGTAAGAGGCTACAGGCGTTTGGGCTTTAGAAATTTCTTTAATGCTCGCGTTATCGCCTAATCATTGAAAGGGCGCAGAAATAAGTGGGAATTTAGGTTGTTAGGTTTATTCGCAAGCATTCATATTTTGAAAGTTTTTTCAGAAAATCCCCTTTTTCTGGGATATACAGGTAAAATATTAGTCTGACTTTTGTGAAGAATTCAAAAAACTTAATTCTCAAAAGCCATGAAAACAAAACTATTTTTCCTTTTAATCTTAACCGTTTTTGTTAGTACCGAATCTTGCAAAAAAGATAAGGACAGTGATCCGGATGTATGCGCAACTACATGGGCAGTAGCGACCCAGGATGAATTAACAAAAGTTGTGAATGCCGCAATGGCATATGGCACAAGTCCAACAGTTGCCAATTGCAATGCTTATAAAACGGCCTATCAGGCTTACCTCAATGCTTTAAAGCCTTATGAAAACTGTACTGCTTTGACAGGTACCAGTAAACAGGAATGGCAGGAGGCATTGGCAGAGGCTCAGGAGGAGATTAACAGCTTAAACTGTCAATAAAAAAATCTGAGGCATATTTTTCCAGGCTCTGTTGGAGCCAGAAAAATTTGCTAGAGACTGTTTTAAAATCTAGGCTGAATTACAAATTCAGCCTAGCGTAAGGCCACAATATCAATTTCTGTTTACAGCATAGGTAATTTCATATAAAAGAAAGAACATTTCTTTTACAGGAAGCAATTTTCTTCCCAAACATGCAACATTTCTTTACAATGATAGAATGTTGCTTTAATTTCATGGGAAATTGCTTCGGGTGAGAGAAACATTTCTTCGGGCAAGAGCAAATTCCATAAAAAACATAGAAAATTGCTCTTGCCAGGAGAAAATTTGCTTCGCCGGAGAGAAATTTGCTCTCTGGAGAAGAAACATTCTGCATTTTAAAAGAAAAAGGGCCTGAATTTTATTCAGAACCCTTTTTCTTTTTACAACCATTTAAAGTTTTTTAATCAATTAGCTGTTTTTTTTGGCAAACTTGAACTTCTACCAGGGAAACGCTTCTGAAGTTCATCAATCATACTACGAAGGCCGGGCACTCCGTCGTGATCAGCCTTCTTTAATATATCGTAAATTCGTAATGCGGCTGCAAAGGCTTCGGAACCGGCCAGTATATAAGAGTCGGATAACCTTTCGAGCAAAGCTTTTACCTGAGCAATAATCTTTAATAAATCGGCCCTTCCGTTAATATCATTTCCCATTTCGGACAGGGAAAAGTAATTAGGTAACAGTTCGGAACGCTGGCTACCAAACTCGAATGCCTTATCGACAAAGCCAGTCGACTTGTCTCCAAACTTTGGTAAACTATCACGTTCGTCGGCCGAGAGAACAATCAAATCGGGAAGGTTGTCATTAATTGTTTTCAACGCGTTTAGAATGTTTGTCATTGCGGTTGGTGCGATCGAAATTGAAACTTTGTTTTGCATAATAAAATATTAGGAGGTTAGAAATAAATCATGCAGGTTTTGATAAGTGCTCGAAATTGATTCGTTTTGTTTAACGAACAATAATTAATCCGAAAACCATAAATAAGTAATCAGTGAAATCTACTTTTTTTTTAATTGCACCTGTTATTTATTTTTCGTCAAAATAATAAATGTGTCTGAAAGCTGCTGGTTTAAACCCTGTTTATCCTTGTTCCGTCCCATTTTCTCCTTGCTTCTATAAACATTTTTGTCTTATCTTGTGTTATAAATCCGGTTTTAACTTTTAAGTCCTGACCCGGGATTAATGGGAATGTTATTATGAATACACTCAAAAAAGTTCTTTTCTCACTGCAAACTACGCTTATTTATCTGCTGATATTTATTACAGCCATAGCTCTTGCAACATTTATCGAAAACGATCATGGGTCGGATACCGCCCGGGCGCTAGTTTACAATGCCTGGTGGTTCGAACTGCTGCTTGCATTGATTTGCCTTAACTTTATAGGTAACATATTTATTGCAAAATTGCTTCGAAAGGAGAAAATACCCACACTTGTTTTTCACCTGGCGTTTATTCTTATCCTGGTGGGAGCTGCCATTACACGATATATAGGCGAAGAAGGCATGATGCATATCCGCGAAGGTCAAACACAGAGCTTTATTTCCACTACCGATTATTACCTTAAAGCCAATATAGCAGCAGATGGGAAAGAAAAAAACTGGCACAAAAAGCTTTTGCTTTCTTCGACCACTAAAAACCGACTGAACGAAAAAGTGGAAATAGGAAATAAATCGGTTGAGTTCTCCATTGCCAATTTCCTTACCGATGCCATCCCTTCACTTGTCCCTTCCGAAACCGGAGAGCCAGCCATCGTGCTTGTGCTGGCAGGCGGAAACGGTCGCGAAGAACATCATTTAAACCTGGGAACAAACATTGAGAAAAACGGAACTTTTATTTCTTTTGAAGATACCACACAAAAAAGCGGACTGTTTATTAAACGCAGCGGCGATTCCCTGGTTATGACTTCTAAAGTTCCGCTGGAAATTGTAACAATGGGAGGCGAAGGTTCCCAGACCACAGTCGATGCAGGAAAACCCGTACGCTTTAATCCAATGACTCTTTACAAAGCCGGCGACGTAACGATGGTGATGAAGCAATACCTTCCGAAAGCCGCAATGGCGGCAATGCCGAATGAAAATATTATCCGCGATCAGAATACCCCCGATGCCCTGATGATTGAGGTAAAATCGGGTGATTATCAGAAAATCGTTACTCTTTGGGGAGGAAAAGGTTTTGATGGCGACAAACAAAAGATTTCCATCAACGGAATCGATCTCACTCTCAGTTTTGGTTCCTTGTGGAAAGAAGTTCCCTTCAGCCTGAAGCTTAATAAATTTATACTGAAGCGCTATCCGGGATCAAACTCTCCGGAGTCGTTCCAAAGCAATATTGCTCTTATTGACAACAACCGCCAGCATTTCCGGCAGGATAGTATTTACATGAACAATGTGCTTCAATACCGCGGATACCGTTTTTACCAGTCGTCGTACGACGAAGACGAAAAGGGAACCTACCTCTCCGTTAACCGGGATATGCCCGGAACAGTTGTCTCTTATCTCGGCTACCTGTTGCTTGCGTTAGGATTTGCTGCAAATCTGCTGAATCCCAAGAGCCGGTTCCGTCAATTATTGAAACAAAGTGCGGAATTTGGGACTTCGGCAAAAACAGCCAGCCTGGTATTAATATTAATGGTCTCAGGGATAAGCCTCCAGGCGGCTCCGGTTGATTCCCTTACTGTTGATAAGGATGAAGCAAAAAAATTTGGTGAACTACTTGTCCAGGACAGGAAAGGACGGGTAGAACCTATTTCTACCCTGGCCTCCGAAATAATTAGAAAGATTTCACGCAGCAGCAATTTCAACGGATTAACTCCCGAGCAGGTATTTCTGGGGATGAATGTTTATCCCGAGCAATGGAAACACGTACCCATGATAAAAATATCGCATCCGCAACTTCAGGATATGTTTCGTACCAACAAAAAGCATGTTTCGTTTTACGATTGTTTCGATAAAAAAGGCCACTATTATCTTTCGGATGCCGTGAGCGAAGCATACAAAAAGAAACCATCGGCAAGAAACAAATTCGATACTGAAATCATCCGCACCGACGAACGCGTAAATATTGCTTATATGGTTTATACCTGGCAGTATTTCAATGTTTTCCCAAAGGAAAACGATCCGAATCATACCTGGTATTCGCCGGTAGAGGTATCTAAAACTTTCACCGGAATGGATTCCTTGTTTGCAACCAATATTCTGGGGATGTATTTTCAGGCAGTTCATAAGTTTCCCGATGAGAAAGCCAAAAAAGATGCGGCCACATTCCTGGAGTCTATTCACACTTTTCAGGAAAAATACGGAAAAGATGTCATGCCCTCGCCTACCCTTACCAAGCTCGAAACCTTCAACAACCGTCTCGATGTATTCAACCGGTTAATGAAATACTACAGTCTGTTTGGCGGATTATTGCTGTTGTTGCAGTTTATTTCACTCTTTGCAAAGAAATTCAGGTTTCTTATTCTGGAAAGAATACTAATTATTCTGCTTATCTTAAGTTTTGCAATGCATACCGGAGGTTTGCTTCTTCGCTGGTACCTGTCCGGTCATGCACCCTGGAGCAACGGATTCGAATCGCTCACCTATATTGCCTGGGCAACGGTTCTGGCAGGTGTTTTATTCATTAAAAAGTCGAAAATAGCACTATCAGCAACAACCCTGCTGGCATCGGTTATATTATCTGTAGCACACCTGAGCTGGATGGATCCCGAAATCACCAACGTAGTTCCGGTGTTGAATTCGTACTGGTTATCCATCCATGTATCGGTAATTTCGGCAAGTTATGGATTCTTTGCATTAGGAGCTCTGCTAGGCTTTCTGAATTTGATGCTGATGTTTTTCAGAAACGAAAAGAACCGAGCCGAGCTTGGGGGCACTATCAAACAACTCAGCAACATCATCGAAATGACTTTGATCCTGGGATTATTCCTGGTTAGTATAGGAACCTTTCTGGGAGGCATCTGGGCAAACGAATCGTGGGGACGTTACTGGGGCTGGGATCCTAAGGAAACATGGGCACTTGTTACCTTACTGGTTTATGCATTTATAGCTCACATGCGTTTTGTTCCTGGCTTGAAAGATGCTTTTATATTCAACTTTTTCGCATTAATGGGATTTGCATCCGTAATTATGACCTATTTTGGGGTAAATTTCTACCTGAGTGGCCTGCATTCTTACGGTAAAGGCGATCCTGTTCCTATTCCGGTGTGGATTTACTACACAATTTTTGTAGTATTTGTTGTGTCCATTATGGCATATCTGAATGAACAAAAAATGAAGAAATTAAATGCAGGGGATTAGTAATATAGGAGTTTAGGTTTTAGAGAATACATTCTTCCAACCTAAACACCTTTAATCTAAAACCTTATAATATATTATAAATTCAGGTGATGAAGAGTGTAATCTTAAGGAAATATTTTCCTACAGCCTAAACACCTATAGCCTACAGCCTTAAATAAACAAACAATGAATTCAATGAAAACGCTTCTTGAACTTGTTAAAATTCGGATCACATTTGCCGTAATGTTCACCACCATTGCCGGATACGTACTTTTTTACCAGGGTTTCTCGTCACACATGCTTTTATCGGTAACAGGAATTCTGCTTCTCGCCTGTGCATCGGCTGCATTAAACCACATCCAGGAGTTCAGGTACGATGCGCTGATGGAACGTACCCGTAAAAGACCAATTCCTTCCGGCAGGATTACCCTTCCACAAGCCTGGCTGGTAGTTTTGGTGCTGGCTGTTGCAGGGTCGTGGCTGATTTACAAAGGCTCAAATTTAACTGGAATGCTACTCGGTTTCTCGGCCATGTTCTGGTATAATGTAATTTACACTTATTTAAAACGGTATACTGCTTATGCTGTAATTCCGGGATCGGTAATCGGCTCCATTCCCCCGCTGGTTGGCTGGGTGGCCGCGGGAGGTTCGCTCTCGAATCCTTATGCGGTACTGATTGCCATTTTCTTTTTTATCTGGCAGGTACCTCATTTCTGGCTTCTTCTGATGAAATACGGCCCTCAATATGAAGTAGCAGGATTTCCGGTACTCACAAAAGTATACACCCGGAGACATATTTACGCCTTTACGTTTCTTTGGGTGCTGGCAACTGCCATCATCGCTTTTATGCTGCCTTATTTCGGTGTTCTACATTCTTATATGGCTGCGTTTGGAATTCTCTTTTCGAGTATTTGGCTGGTTTACCAGTTCAGCAGACTATATTCCAGTCACGAAACTGAATTTAACCCGAAAAAGTATTTTATGCGACTCAACTTCTACATTCTCTTCATTGTTATTTTAATGGTAACCGATCATTGGTTAGTTTAAAATATGGAAGGCGCAATCAGTTCAATTTTCGATTTCTTTAAAAATACGGATTCTTTAATTCAATATGGAGGGTTGGGGTTTGTCATTCTTTTTATCTATCTGGAAACAGCATTTTTTGTAGGAATAGTGCTCCCAGGTGGCGATTACTTTGTATTCACATCGGGGATGCTTTGCGGCACACAGTTTATTGAATTTCCGTTAATTCTGGTGATTATACTTTCTATTACAGCAGCAATACTGGGCGATTATACCGGCTATCTTCAGGGAAAATCGCTCGGACAGCGATTGTATAATAAAAAAGACAACTGGATATTTAAGAAAAGCTATCTTACCCGTAGCGAAGCATTCTACAAAAAACATGGCGCTTGGGCATTTATCATAGGTCGTTATTTTCCAATAGTAAGAACCATCCTTCCGGCCCTTGCAGGTGCTGTAAATGTTGAAAAACGTCAGTTTATCAGCTACGTCTCTCTTGGTGGCACCATCTGGATAGCTGGTCTCATGACACTGGGATATGTTTTAGGCAACAAGTTTCCTGAACTGCTGAACTACACACATTACATTCTCCTGGGAATAGTTGTTTTCGCCTCGATCCCTGTGGCATGGCAGCTCCTTCAGATGCTGAGAAAAAAGATGAAGCAACCTTCTAAATAACCGCTTTGGTCTCGAGCACACTTAACGCCTTCAGTAAAACTTTGTCGTGATCGAAAGCAAGATCGGGCAAAGCATTTACCGGAAACCAATCAATCCGTGCAGCATCGTCCCCTGCTTTGGGTTGATAATCGTCGATATTAATATAAGCCATAAATGCAACCGAAATGGTCCGGTGTCGTGGATCACGTCTTGGCTCACTAAAGGTATAAAACTGCTCCAGGGAAATACCTTCGAGGTTGGTTTCTTCTTTCAGTTCCCTTTCAGCACAGGTTTCAATTGTCTCGTCTTCGTCAATAAATCCTCCCGGAAACGCCCAATAGCCTTTAAATGGATCATTCCCTCGTTCTATCAACAAAACAAACAATTCGTTATTCTTCATACCAAATAAAACAACGTCGGCTGTTACTGCAGGCCTGGGATATTCGTAACAAAACTTTTTTTCACTCATATAATGACTTTTCAAGAGAACAAACAGTGAATTAATAAACAAAGATAATCATCAACAAAATTCTAAGCCATATTATGTATTTTTGCAAAAAAATAAAACATACTGACATGCAAAAAATAGGATTAATAGGCGGATTAGGTCCTGAGTCGACGGTTGATTATTACAATCGCATTATAAATGCCTTCAAAAACGGAACATCTCTTGATTATCCCGAAATAGTGATTTACAGTGTTCGCATGACTGAATTACTCGACATGATGAACCGTAAGGAATTCGACAAATTAGCCATTTGGATGAACGAACGCATTGCATCGTTAAAGGCCGCCGGATGCCGGTTTGCTGCCATTACAGCCAATACACCCCACGTTGCTTTCGAAAAGATAAACGAATCTTCACCCCTTCCCCTTATCAGTATTGTTGAAACCTGCTGTCAGAAAGCTAAAAGCATGGGACTTGAAAAACTCGGATTATTCGGAACCAAGTTTACCATGGACGAAAAATTTTACCAGGAAGTTTTCCGGAAAGAAGGCATGGAAGTGGTTGTTCCTGAAGAAAAGGACAAAGTTACCATTCACGAAAAGCTCTTTACAGAAATCGAGCTGGGAATCTTTAAAGAAGAAACCAAATTATTACTGATGAATATTGTGGAAAGAATGATGGACAAACATAAAATCGATTCTCTCATTCTGGGTTGTACCGAGTTTCCGCTGATACTCACAGAGCCAACCTATATGGGAATTCCATTTCTCAATACCACCCAGATACATGTAGACGCTATTGTTGAAAGATGTAAAGAATAGGTTAGTCGTAAGTCGTAAGTAATTAGTCGTAAGACAAAATACAGTAATTTCTAACCTGTGCTAGGCGGAATTTGCTATTCCATCCGTAAAATCTGACTTTTACACAGTCTTGTCGTAAGTCAAAAGTAAATGCACCAGTATTAGCTATTGGCCATGGACTGTCGTCTATCGACTTGTATTCACGTATTTTGCAGTGGTCTGTCGTCCATCGACTATAATTAACTTTTTCTGTCTTCACTGGTTATCTATTTATAACTAAAATCCAGGAGCATGAAAAAATTATTGTTTTTCATCTTTTTAGCTGTTGCCGGATTGAACGCCTGTAACCAATCAGCTAAAAACAAAAAGCAAAGCGAGCAGACGGCAGAGGTTTATACCTGCCCTATGCATCCCGAAGTTAAAAGCGATAAAGCAGGCACCTGCCCAAAGTGCGGCATGGAGCTTGTAAAAAAAGATGAACACAATCATCCGGACTCGTCTTCGAATACTGATGATGAAGTAAAATAAAATTCTAACACTAACCAACATCAGTCACAATGAGGTATTCAGAAGCAAATGCACCAAAATAAAATTAGGTAAGGAAATTACATGCTTCTCAATAAACTTCCGTATAGCAGGCGATATTCAAAAAAATTCCTATATTTGCTCGTACCTCATCTTTTTATCAAACCAACACATGGCATTTGACTTAAAAAAAATTACAAGCTTATTTGTTGAAACAAGCGAGCAAGCTCCTGTTCAACAAGAACCTGAGACTCCTCAACCAGTAACTTCCCAGCCATCGCAAACTGCTGTTGTTCCGTCGGGAGCATTTGATCAGTCTGTTTTCGATGCCTTAATGAAGGCTATTGAAACACATAACCTTCCTGGCGAGGATTATCTGGAATTCCTTAGCGCATTGCAGGCAATGCAAAACATTCCTCTGGACGAAAAACTGAAAATTCAAACGGTTTTGGCCACACTTTCAACCAAGGGATTAACTGTTCAAAAAATTAAAGAAAGTGCTGACTACTACAAAAAAGTGCTGCAGGAAGAACAAAAGCAGTTTTTGATTGAACTGAATAAGCAGATTCAGGATCAGGTAAAATCGAAGGAAAAAGCTATTCAGGATCTCCAGGCACTGAACAAACAGAAGACTGATCAGATCACAAAATTAACCCAGGAAATAAACGAAAATCAGCAGAAAATTGTAGCTGTTCAATCACAGCTTCAGGAAGCTGATTCTAAAATAAAATTAGCCGAAAATAACTTCTCTAAAACCCTGGAAGTGATTCTTGGCCAAATCGACTCAAACCTAAGTAAAATAAACTAACTTATGCAAAATGTATTTGTAAAGGGACCCAATGGTCCAAAATCTTTCTGGCAAAAACCCGAAGGAGTTACCGGCTTTATATTTATGGCCGGGTTAGTAGTTGGTGGCGGATATCTGCTGTATAAATTACTACCTTATATCGTTTCTATACTTCAGAATACAGTTCATGCAGTCATTCTTTTTGTAGTTCTCGGAGCTATATTATATGTGCTTTTCGATCCCAAATTCCGCAATCTTATCTGGTTCATTTATAAAAGCATTATGCGTGCTATTACGGGACTTTTTGTGAATATCGATCCTATTGGCATTCTTGAGACTTACATCGAAAGTCTTCACAAGAACCTGGAAGAAATGGACGGTCATATAGCAAAGCTAAAAGGCCAGATCCAAAAACTGAAACAGATCATCAAAACTAACAGTGATGAGATGCAGGAAAGCCTTTTAATGGCCGAACAGGCAAAAAAAGCCAACAATAAGGACATGGTTGTAATTAACACCCGCCAGTACGGTCGTCTGGAAGAATCGAACAAACGATTCAACGAGCTGCTCACCAAGATGGAAATACTTTATCGCGTACTGGCAAAAATGTACGACAATTCCGGCTATCTGATCAAAGACATTGAAAACGAAGTTCGCATCAAGAAACAGGAACGGGAAGCAATCCGTTCCGGTTATTCGGCCATGAGGCGAGCTATGTCCATTATAAAAGGCGATCCTGATAAGAAGATGATGTTCGATCAGGCCATGGATGCAATAGTGGACGATATAAGCAGCAAAATCGGAGAAATGGAACGCTTTATGGAAGTTTCGTCTACCTTTATCGAAAGCATCGATCTTCAGAATGGCGTTTACGAGCAAAAAGGCATGGAACTGCTTGAGAAAATGGAAAAAGAAGGAATATCGCTTCTTCTCAACCAACCCGCTCCCGAAAAAGTTGCCATTAATGCAGCTCCAGATCAAAATGAATCGGGCAAGTACAAACATTTATTTTAACCCAATTAAACTCATAATAAACCATGAAAACAAAACTTACACCATTGTCAAAATTCCTTATAATTGTACTGATACTGGGAGGTTTGGCATTTCTGCTCTATAAAACCAATTTAATTAATGTAATAGCTCCTAAAGGCGAAGGCAAAGGGATATCGGGCGATCTGAAGGGAGAAAAAGTGATCCGTATTGGAGTCGTTACCTGGGGCGGCTATTCGGGCGGCCAGTTATTTAACGAAGGCTTCGGCCCCAGCAAGGAATCTCGTTTCTACAAAGATTACGGTTTTATGGTAGATTTTAAACTGCTTGATGATTTTAACGACTGCCGTAACGCCTGGAAATCAGACAATATAGACCTGATGTGGGCCACCGTTGATGCTTTTACAACCGAGGTAGCAGGATTAAAGGAATATGAACCTCAGATCGTATTCCAATCCGACTGGTCACGCGGTGGGGATGCTGTTGTTGTTACCCGCACCATCAAGAATGTTGCCGACCTGAAAGGCAAGAAAGTGGCCTTTGCCGAAATGAC
This sequence comes from Bacteroidota bacterium, assembly GCA_023429135.1. Classification (GTDB taxonomy): domain Bacteria; phylum Bacteroidota; class Bacteroidia; order Bacteroidales; family JAAUTT01; genus JAAUTT01. The sequence continues at coordinate 25,975 of JAEYWD010000059.1, forward strand.
ACCCAGCCATACCTTCCTGCTCTGGTTACTCGAAGCCGGCAACCTCTCCTACTCCGATATCAACCCGGTGAAAGTAGCCAACGCCATTGATGCAGCCGATTTATTCAAAAAAGGACAGGTGGATGCTGCTGTAGTATGGAGTCCGGACGATGCAGACTGTGTTTCGAAAGTTACTGGAGCCAGAGTTCTGCAAAGTACAAAAGAAGCTTCCTACATTATCTCCGACGTGTTTGTTGCAAAAAAGAAATATGTTAACGAAAACAAGGATATGCTTGTAAAACTGGTTGAGGGCTGGTTGAAAGGAGCTGCTGAAATCAATACTTCGGAAACTGCAAAGCAAAAAGCAGCAAAGATTCTGGCAGCAGGTCTCCAGCAACCCGAGGACTTTTGCCTGCAGGCAATAAACAATGTACGGATTTGTACTTATGGCGACAATATTAATTTTTACAATACAAAAGGCACATATACCGGTATTACCGGCGAGGCCATTTACAATAAAATGGCAGTGAAATATGCTAAAATTGGTTATCCAACCGATAACATTTCTAGCTGGCGTCTGGTTGGAAATTCATCCTTGATTTCCAGCTTAAACTTAGCAGGTCCTGGTCACGAAGCTGAAAATGAAGTTAAATTTACCAGTGCAGGCGAATCCGCTAAAACTGTTGAAGCAATATCTACCAAGCGCGTATCAATTGCATTCCGTTCGGGATCGTCGGAAATAGATGAAAATGCTAAGTACATTATCGACAACGAATTTCTTGATATCGCAAAATCATTTGGTAACGCCCGCATCCGTATCGAAGGAAATACTGATAACGTAGGAAGCGAAGCCAATAACCGTGCTTTATCGAAAAGAAGAGCTCAGGCTGTAGTAGATTATCTGGTTCGTGAACACAGATTTGATGCTAACCGGTTTGTTATCGTTGGTAATGGTCCTGATAAACCGGTTGCTACCAATGATACCGAAGAAGGAAAGGCAAAAAACCGCCGCACAGAGTTCCAACTCCTATCGGAATAGTTTATGAAGATATTTAAAATGAATTATACTCCATCCAGGAAGGTATCGATGCTGATTACTTTATCGGGATTGATACTGATCCTGGGAATATGGAGCCTGATAACCTTTACCGGATGGGTACACAGAGCCATTATACCCTCACCGTTGGCCGTAATTCAATCGTTTAAGGAGTTGCATTTTAACGATTTGCTTGTACGCAACACATTTTATTCCATTAAATTAAACATTTACGGGTATGTTGAGGCAATAGCCGTATCGTTGATTCTTGGCTTTATCATAGGCCTCATTCCTTTTTTCAAGAGTTTGCTCAGCAGATACGTTGATGCCATTCGCTTTATTCCTCTTACTGCTGTTACCGGACTTTTTATTGCCTGGTTTGGAATTGAAACCAATATGAAAGTACAATTCCTTGCCTTTGGTATCATTGTATATCTTTTGCCGGTTGTAGTTCAAAGGATCAGCGAAATCGACAATATTTACCTGCAAACCTCCTATACGTTGGGAGCCACCAACTGGCAGACCTTTAAGTCGGTTTACTGGCCGTTTGTCACCTCCAAAATTTTCGACGACATACGCGTATTAACAGCCATTTCGTGGACCTACATTATTGTTGCCGAACTTGTAAACAAAACCGGTGGGGTGGGTGCCCTGATTTTTACTGCGGCCCGTCAGAGCAGGCTCGATAAGGTTTTTGCCATACTCTTCATTATTGTGATCATTGGTATCCTGCAAGATAAATTGTTTCAGTGGCTCGACAAAAAGCTATTTCCTTTTAAACACGCTTAATTCAATGCTATGAGTGTTCAGTTTGTAAATACACCTCTGCCCGATATCATCGAGCTTCGCAATATCAATCAAT
>JAEYWD010000071.1 GCA_023429135.1 Bacteroidota bacterium
TTTTACAAATAGATGGCCTAAAAAGTGTGCATTAAATCCTGAAGGGATTTAATATGATTAGCCCCGTACGAAGTGCGGGGTAAATGCGGGAAAACAAATTCGCAACACTGAAAGTGTTGAATATAAACAAAATTGAACACCTTCAGTGTTCAGAATTCCCTTTACCTGAAACACCCGGATTGCATCCGGGGCTAATCATATTTAAGTCCTTCGGACTTATTCAGCAGATCCTAATTACCTTCCATAAACATAGAAGGATTTATTGGGGGATCATTTAATTCAGTAATTGGTAATGATAGTTCCCCGGAATTCCGGTTATCGTTTGTTTATTCTGGATTTTACCGGAATTGTAAAATAGAACACCGAACCTTCACCATAAATCGATTTCACGCCAATTGTTCCACCCAGGCTTTCGACTATTTTCCTTGAAATAGCAAGTCCCAGACCTGCTCCTCTGAAAATTTTAGTGGGGTCTTCTTCAATCTTTGTAAAACGGTTAAAAATACCATCCAGGTGCGTGGGTCTTATCCCGATTCCAGTATCTTTTACAAAGAACTCCACAGTTTTAGTTCTAATCAACCGGCATCCAAATTCAATTTTTCCTTCAGGGGTAAATTTAAGCGCGTTGCTTAGCAAATTCATAAGTACCTGTTTCAAACGCAAAAAGTCGGTTTCAATAATACCTTCTTCATTTGTTAACTGATAGCTGGTAATTATCTCAACGTTTTGCTTCTTCATGGTTTGACAAATACTTTTAATTTCGGCTTCTACAATTGTAAAAGTTTCGGCCAGGTCGCCTTTTGTAATTTGAAAGTTCATTTGACCGGCCTCAATTTTCGAAATATCCAGTATGTCGTTTATGAGGTTAAGGAGCGATTCGGAACTCTTCTGTATCAATTCCAGGTATCGTTTACGTTTTTCGGGCAACAGGCTGTCGTTTTGCAGCAGGCCGGAGAAGCCGATAATTGCGTTCATTGGAGTACGAATTTCGTGCGACATGTTGGCCAGAAAGGCTGATTTAAGACTGTCGGATTCTTCGGCTTTCAGGCGGGCAGCATTCAAATCATCCTCAATTTTCTTTCTTAAGGAGTAATCTTCAAGCGTTATCATTGAATTGTTATCCTTCATCGAGATTAAATTCAGTTTCATATAGCGTATTTGGCCATCCTTACACGAAATCTTATAAAAATTCTCCAGCTTAGCATTATTATTTTTCAGGTTTTGAATAAAGCGTCTCTCTTCCTTATCGGCAAAGCACTTTACCAGAATGCGCGGAAGAGTTGGGATTTCAGTTATGTTGTAACCAATAATTTTAATCCATTGAGGGTTTACATATAATATGTTTCTCTGTTCGAAAATACATATCGGAAAAGGGAAGAGCTCCACAATTTGCCTGAATCCCTGCTCGGCAAGTTCACGTTGCTCTACCATTTTATTTGCATAGAGAGCCAGTTCCTTAAATTCCTGGAAATACATGTTTTCCAAATCAAGCCGGGCTGTTCCCCTGGAAGCCTGGTTAAAAAAGTCGATAAAACGGGTATAACTTACATTCAGACGCAGTTGGATCCATTTAACAAACATCATCGAAATCAGAATCGAAACCAAAAACGAAATGCTTATTACAATCACATGGCTTTTTATTATCTTATAAAGCGTAGCTCTTTTTTGCTGAATGGTAAGATCAATCTCATCAACATAAAATCCTGCACCTATCATCCAGTTCCAGGGTTTGTAACCTTTAATAAATGAAATTTTAGGACTGGTAGGTTTTTCGATTCCATAGGCTTTTTCCTCATCGGTAAATATTTTTCTCCACGAATATTGAATAAAGTCTCCCTCCGGTTTTTGAGCAGCCTTGTTTTGTTCCTGCATTATTTTAACACCATGAGGGTCTTCCAGCTCCCACTTATTTGGCTCGCCTATGGTAATTCTGCCATTTGTAAACAACGGATCGGCATTCTGGAAATTAGCAAATAAATAACCATCACGGTCTTTACCATATCTTATATGTGATAGCCGCAAAACAACATCTCTTTGCCTGGCTTTTACAAATTGGTTGTAATCAACGCCAACTCCTACAACCCATTGAAGGGGTTCGTAGTATTTCAGGTAAAGAACAAGTTCCTTTTTCTCTTTTTCATTTTTTTGAATGAAGTAATGCCGATAATAAATATCGTTTTTCTTATAGATAAGATTTAATCTTTTTTCGAGCAAGTCCTGATACAGCGAATCATTAGTCAGCAAAGTCCTGAAAGTTACCGATGAATTTAAATCGTTGATTTCATTAGGTTTAATAATGAAAATAAAGTTATTAGGATTTGTGCCGTTTAGTTTCCTGAGTAACGACATTATCAGGTTCTGCTTTTCTTTTTCGCTATAGCGGCCATGGCTCGAATATATTGAATTTACAATCTGGATAATCTGTTCGCTTTGATTATTCAACGCACTTTTGAGAGCTTCTTCAGTGTCTTTGTAAATTTTATCAATATAGCTGATTGCATTTTCAACTTCATTTTTAACTGTAGTTTTCCTCTCTTCTATAAAATCATCTCTTAAAGTCTTTACCTCTGTTCTGTATTGGAAAATTTCGTGAAACACCCATAATCCACCTAAAAAAGAAAGCGTTACAAGGTTGATGATAAGTATATTTAAAAAATAGGTCTGTTGTAACTTCCTGTATTTGGGCATTTTTACTTATTTGATTAATAAAGATAAGAAAATTTGTAATTTCATATCTCTCCTTTTTGCCCGAATAAATTACAATACCACGAATATACGAATGGAATTTTCGTGAAACAAAGTTTTACGACCGGCTTCACCTTGATCTAAAAGAGGCGCAGTTGATTTGCTGCGCCTCTTTACCAATGTTCGTGAACTACGCTTAGTATTGATGGAAAGCATCGGATACAAACTGTAAAACCGAAGGTAGAGACCCTCTCCAGTAGGTCCAGTTGTGTGCTCCGTCGCGAATACGAAATTCGTGAGGTATTTCTTTTTTCTTCATGGCAATATGAACCAGCGAATTCCCTTCGTAAAGAAAATCATCGTCGCCACAATCGATATACCAGCGAACCGATTTAACTTGGTCGGCAGGTACTGTTTCCAGAAGCTGCAGAACACTGTGACGTTTAAAATAATTTTCGGTTTCGGCTTCATTTTCAATTTTAATTCCACGACGTTCATAGTACGATTTGGCCTCGGCAAGTGTTAACGGACCTGTAGCTGCGCTCAGCGGGCATGCCGACGAAAACAACTCCGGATGGTGTAGCGCATACATAAATGTTCCGCCACCGCCCATGGATAATCCCGAAATTGCCCGGTAACGTTTCTCAGTCTTGGTACGGTATGTTTTTTCGATATGGGGTATCAACTCCTCAAAGAAAAAATCTTCATAGCGCCATTCGCCTTTTATATCGTTAAAATAGCCACGTTGACCGGTGTTCCCGTCGGGCATCACAATAATCATGGGCGTAGCTTTCCCCGAGAGGATTTCTTTGTCGGCAATGTTAAGCACTTCGCCAAAGGTAACCCAGCCTGTTTGGTCGTCGCCACTGCCATGCAGCAGGTAAAGCACAGGATAGGTGCGTTCGGAGGTGTAATAATCGGGAGGCAGGTAAACAGCATATTTACGCTCCATTTTAAGAATTTTGCTTTGAAGCACCTTGCTGTCGAAAACTCTTCCGCTTTGCGCAAAAATGGCGACGGGAAGCAGTAAGGCATAAATTGAAATCAGGTATTTTTTCATAACGTGAGTTAAGTTAGTGAAGATTAAAAACTGAAATTGATGTTTGCCAAGTTAAGAAAATTTAAAATTCAAAACCTGATGCAAAGAAATCAATCGTGAAACAATTGGATAGAATAAATCTTCGTTCCGGGATCGAAAACGTTCCTTCTCAACTAACAAAAGCATCTTCCTGAATGATAAACGTTCCTTCAAAAATAGAAAAGGAAGAAGCATTTATTATAAGAAAAGGTACATAATCAATTTATGGAATGAATCCTGACAACCCGGATCCACCCTGGTCTGCATGACTGAGGACCCTTTGGAAATGCGCAGCGAATTCTTCCGGTTTGTTACCGATCTTGTCGGTTTACTCAGCGAGCCTGTCCGAATGATCAGCGAGCCTGTCCGAACAGTCAGCGAGCCTGTCCGAACGGTCAGCGAGCGTGTCCGATTAGTCAGCGAGCGCATCCGAACGCCTGGCGAGGCAAATATTTGAGCGTACCGGCAAAAATCCTACTCACTTTGAAGGGATAGCTGTGAATTCTGGTTCAAATCACTAGCAAACCCAAAGGTTCAATGGCTACTCGTGGGCGATAGTCCGGTGATGCTGTTAAATCCAGTTGCGGGCAAACAAAAAAGCAGGATAAACGAAAGGGTTTGTTTTGTGAAACAAGATGAAAGTTGGTGTCATGGCAATAAAAATTAAATTATCGGTTAGCGTACAAGATTTTGTTACTGTAATCACTCTCAAGTCAAATCGTGCAGGCAAAGAAACGTTTAAAACGTTTAGGGAAATGGTTTAAAAAAAGCAATATGGAGGAAGGATTTTCAAAAAAATCAGGCTACATGGGGAAAAGCCGTACACAAAAAAATCCCCCACAGACAGCAGTCCGATAAAGGAAAAATTGTAAATTGGGCAATACAAAACCAGAAATTTAAATGCAAACGCCAATAAACACAACAATCAACTGGCAGAACCAAAAATATAAAAATTTTATATTTTCCAGTTCTTTCGGGGTATTAAGAGTGATTTACACCTGGGGGTATAATAACAATAAACGTAATAATGGTGTTTATTGAGTCGTTGGCAGTCATTGTAACGAACGGCAGTGCAACTAAAAAAATAGATGACTTCTGAAGAACATTATAAACAAAAATATGAGTAAAGTAGCAATAATAAAAACACAAGAAACGATTGCAAGCGTTGAGGACTTTATTAACAAAGTGAGTAATGAACAGCAACGTGCAGACAGTATTGCAATAATTGAAATGATGAAAAAAATTAGTGGTGAAGAACCCAAAATGTGGGGTGCTTCAATCATAGGTTTTGGCAACAAAAGATATAAAAGTCCGAAAACAGGCAGAGAAGTGGATTGGTTTCTCATCGGTTTTTCACCACGAAAAGCAAACCTTTCTTTACACCTTGCGATTGACATTAACATACACGAAGAAACTCTTCAAAAGTTAGGAAAATTCAAAACTGGTGTAGGTTGTCTTTACATAAACAAACTGACAGACATTAACCAAAAACAGTTAGAAAAACTTATTAAAACAGCATTACAAACCAAATGACACAATTCAAAATGAAAAACATCAAAATAGAATTTAAGTGGGCAATCATTTTTTCTTTGGTTGGATTGCTTTGGATGGTTTTAGAAAAAATAAGCGGACTACACGGAAAATACATTGACTATCATCTTTACCTTACTAACCTTTTTGCAATTCCTGCAATTATTGTAATGGTAATGGCGTTGAAAGACAAGAAGAAAAATTTTTATGACGGACAAATGAACTACAAACAAGGACTTGTTTCGGGAATTGTTTTGTCAGTTATCATTGCTTTAATCAGTCCGCTTACACAATGGATAACTTCGTATGTTATCACACCCGAATATTTTCCCAACGTAATAAAACGTTCAGTAGAAATTGGTTATTTCAAAACGACAGCAGAAGCAGAAGCCAATTTTAATTATCCAAACTATGCGAAACAAGGTGCAATTGGAGCTTTGGTTATGGGAATTGTAACGACAGCAATCGCAATGATTTTTATACGGACGAAAACAAATAAATAATGCAAGTAACAGAAAAACATAACGAACAAATAGCCAAAATGGTTTTTGCATCTGTCTATCCGCATTATGTAACAAAAGTGCAGACAAAAGGCAGAACAGTTGAAGAATTGCACCAAGTTATTGAATGGTTGACTGGTTTTGATGAAAAAAAACTGCAAAAATACATAGACGAAAAAATAACATTTGAAACATTTTTTCAAAGAGCAAAATTAAACCCAAACGCACAACTGATAACAGGCGTAATTTGTGATTACAGAATTGAAGAAAGAGAAAATCCTATGACAAAACAAGTGAGATATTTAGACAAACTTATTGACGAATTGGCAAAGGGTAAGAAAATGGAAAAAATTTTAAGAGAATAAACAACGAACTGCCAACACGCGGTATAGTTAATTGCCGGGATAGTAAGTATTCGAGCCTTTCAGCCCGTTTCAAAGTAGTTGTAGCTTGATACGAAAGTACCTCGCAATCGGCAACTAACCATACCGCCACCGTTAGGCGCAACTATAAAGAACGAACTTCCGATGAATTTGGCTTGATTTTTAAACATTCAAAATGGACAATTTGGTTACTGATAAATTGACTGATATTGAAGAGACAAAGGCTGTTTTGGCTTTATACGAAAAGGCAAAAGAGTATTTGGAAAGCTTTTCATGGTGTAAGAGTATTTTAAATTGCTGGTTTGACAAAGATTTTTGTATTTACGACAAGATTGGTGTATTTCTGTTTGAGATTGATCCAATGAATGAAGACGTAGATGATTATATCTGGATTATAGTTGGAGATCTTCCATCTGTATATCTTGACAAAAGCGTATTAACACCAAATGACGCACTGATTACCTATTGTGATTTAATGGAAGATTGGACAAATTGCATTCTAAATGACTCTGACATTTCAGAATGTTATCCTGTCTTGGCAGAGCCGACGAAAAAGAATGCTGACTTACTAAACAAGCGGATTGAATTTATAAGACGAGAAATAATATTGAATAAGAAACAATAGCAGCGCCTAATAAATAGGAGCTCAAGTGGTCGGCACGACCCAGCTTGAGCTACCGGTTGAACGAAATCCGTTGCTTGCATCGGAGCACCAGCGTCTATGTATTTATCGGGGTGGGAGCCAGTATAACATTTACACTTGGAAGGGATACAAGAGCCTGTTGAAAGTGTTTCCATTGCCACGTCCCCGGATAATTCATAAAAATGTGTAAATTAGCTGATGCCCCGGGTAGCGAAACCATTAACCTGAGGAGCCGGATACGGGAAAACTGTACGTGAGAAACTTGATTAAAAAAGAGGTGATGACAAAAGATGATACAGATTTATCGGCCGATTCTGATTCGGGTAAGTCTCTCAATGAAATGACAAATGCGGAATTAGGGCAATTATTTCCGATTATCATAACGGAATATTCTGATAAATGGCCCGGTTTATATAAAGCAGAAGCTAAATTAATCACGGATAAATTACATACGGATATTATTAAAATCGACCATATTGGCAGTACGTCAATTCCAGGATTAAAGGCTAAACCAACCATTGATATGTTACTGCAAGTTGCAGCGCGGATTGATATTCAGAGATTAAAGGATATTTTTGAGTCCCTTGAATACTCAATCAATTGCCGCCCCGAAAATCCTGCACCGCACCTGACTTTTGTAAAAGGATATACAAATCAGGGATTTAAAGGACAAGCATATCATGTTCACGTAAGGTATCGTGGAGACTGGGACGAAATACGATTCAGAGATTATTTGATTATGCATAAAGATATTGCAAAAGAATATGAAGCTTTAAAATTGGAACTTGCCAAAAAATACCCAAACGACAGAGAAGCATATACCTATTCGAAAACTGAATGGATTGAAAAAATTAATAACCTGACACGAAAATAATGCACTAATCACCTATATTTGACAGTTTAATACCGTAAATATTAGCACCAGACAAAACAAGCCCTTGCAGTTTTAACAAGACAATGATTGAGAAAATTTTACAAAGTCAAAACGATAATGGTGGACCATTTTGGTCCAGAGCAGATAGAGATATTCACGCACCCTTTGGATTTTCGACCATTGATACTTTATCGGTTCTTGGAGAGATTGGTTATTCCATTAACGATAATACTCAAATTGCAGATGCCATTGATTTTATATTCGCTTATCAAACCCCAGAAGGTAGTTTTAAATATTCGCCTAAAAGCTCAAAACTTCCTTGTTTAACAGCTCGGATAATTGCAGGATTGGGGAGACTTGGTTTAAAGAGTGACCCAAGAATAGAGAAAAGTTATAAATGGTTGCTCAACTCTCAATGCGACGATGGCGGCTGGAGATGTCAAACTGTAAAATTAGGCAAATCTCCTTTGACCGATGCGAGTAATCCAGGCACAACTCTATTTGTATTAGACGCATTCCGGTTTAGAGAAAATTCTGCTGACGATTTGGAAAGATTGAACAAAGGAGTAGATTTCTTATTACAACATTGGGAGATACGCCAGCCGATTGGACCTTGTAGCTTCGGGATTGGTACGACATTTATGAAAGTGGAATACCCATTTTTACGATATAACCTGTTCTACTATGTTTATGTTTTGTCATTTTATGATACGGCAAAGAATGACAAGCGATTTCAGGAAGCATATATTGCATTGAAAAACAAATTAAAAGAAGGCAAACTGATTCCTGAAAATCCACATAAAGCATGGAATGAATTTGATTTTGCCCGAAGAGGACAAATAAGTGATATTGGGACGAAACGATGGATAGAAATTGAGAAAAATATTGGTAATAAATAAATAATTTGAAAAAGGGCGTTTAGCTAATTTCGCTAATAAACCTAAAATTACACTATTGTAGCCCTGTCTCCTTCTTTTGCATTTTCTACCCTTTCGGTATATCCTTTAAAAAAGAATGGAATGTTGTCTTCTTTTCCATTTTCTATCCGGCCTCTCACTTTATCAAACACCACAATGGATATTTCGAATTTAGGTTGTCCCGTCACAAAAATGGGTTGATTTCTTTGGTCGAACCAGTAATATTTACCACCATAATTTCTACGGGCAACTTCAAAGATATATGCCCCTACAGAGTTAATAATCCAATCTTTCTGTTCCTGTTTCATTTCTTCATAGAAATCGGATGCTTCATCCAGGATTTCATCAACAGTTTCTAAACTTTTTACCGTAAAATCAAGTTTATCACCATATCTGCCCTTGAAATGATTTACACAATTCATTGCCGACCCAGCCATTTGTTGAGTAAATTCATCGAGTGGAATTTCTTGTTGTTGATTAATTGGTTCTTGTTGATTTTTTATCTTATCATCTTTTTTTCTCCAATTAAAAAGTCCCATGGTTTTAATTGTATTTAGTTTACTAATCCTCCCCCGGTAAATTAAGGGAATTGCCTTTAACTCTGCAATACGTTGAGTGAATGAAAATGTTAGAATTATAACTGACAAATTCTGATCACTTAATGAAGACCATAAATATTTAACCAGGTAAAAAGTTATCCTGACGAGTAATTCAAACTTTTGGTAAATCAAATAAAAAATGTAATATTGATTCCCATAACCAGACAAAATTATTGAACCACAAAACTGCCTTATGATTTGTACTATTTATTCGCACCAGCCCGATTTTAAAGGAATCGTTAAAATTGTTAATGAAGTTCTTCCCAAGGGAAAATTAACTCTTAGCAAACAGGACGAATTTGAAATTGCTATAGTTGTGATCAAAGGAGGGCTTTTTGGCTCCGATAAGAGTTTTAAACTTGCTTACAGGCAGCGGAAATCACCATCTTATTTTCTGCCCGAAACTGACGATTGTCCGCTGGTCGAAAATCTTAAAGGACTCTATGGTTTTGTTTCGTCATTACCTTCCGAAAATGAAAAAGTAAAAGATCTGTTTCTGCAAAAAATACAAACGCTCAATTGTGAATTTTCGGTTATCCCGCAACAAGGTGAAATATTTGAAATAAAACAATTTATAAAAACAGTAGCCAATGAATTGGATGCTGTGCTGTTTGTACAACCAGGTACTGTCATCAGCAGATCCGAAGGGCAGCATTTTCTCGACAACAATCTGCAGTTGATAATCGATGGGCAGGGTAATTGCGAAATCGACGACCTTAAAATTGTTATTAATTCCGAATATTTTGATCAGCCTCAGAAAGAGGTAACCGAAAGGCAGAAAAGCAGGAAACTTAAAAACGAGCAGATTATTGAAGAGCGGAAAATAAAGGTAAATAAAAACCTACCGTGCATTGCCGATGATGATGAGGTTGTACTCAGGTCGCCGCAGGAAGTAGCTCAAAGGGTAACTATTCTGGCCATTACAAATCTGGTTGCTCATGATTTGTTATCAAGCGATGAGGCACAAGAATATATCAGTCATTTCAAACTTTGGGATTTTGTAACACCCAATGAGAAAGCCTTTCTCGATAATCCCAACGAGGAGCAAAAGTTATATGAATCATGGAAAGGTGAAGGTATCTGGACCTTGATGTGGGCACTGGGTAAAGTTAACCGCTTAGGTTTCCCCGATGAGCCCTGCAATTTGGAGAAAATAATGTATGGCGATTATCCCATAGGTAATAACAGAGAACCTGCTGAGTTTTTAAATTCCACGCATACAATCCGGTCGAAGAGCGAAATTCTTGGTGCAGCCGATTTCTATTACCGTTTGGACTGGGCCTGTGTTGACGCAAGAATTAACAATAAACCGCTGGAAGTTGTGAATCAGAGTGTGGTTTACGAGCGGCATTATGCTCTCAACTGGCTCATCAATTACATGAACCAGCAATGGGACGATGTTAGCTGCGATACCTGAAAGGGAGGTTATTTCAACGGACTCACAGCCTCTTCAAGAGAGGTCTAGGAGTGAGGTATTTCACTCTAATACCTTGAATTAGCTTCCAGGCGTTCTATTCGGTCTATATCAAATTTTATCTCATCAAGAATTATCGGAATTGCTACTCCTTCAAAGTTGCTTAAATCGCGGGGGTCGTTTTCTATGGCCGACATCAGCTCCTTTTTTGAAACCCATTCGAGCCTACAGTTATTAACTAACTCTTTAAAATACTCATTCATAGATGAAGCGGAAGTTAGGAACCTGTCGTATTTAACCATCGGGATTCTTAACTGGATTGAATCTTTAGTAAACTGTTCAACCTTTAAAAGATAGGTTTTGTATGGTTCTTGGCTGTATAATAAATAAAAATCTCCTGAAGTGGGATGTTCTATCATTTCCAGTTTTTCACTGATGTATCTTTTATTCCCTTGTATACGTTCATACTTATCATGCATTTCAACACCCAGATAGATGAAATAAGCCAACGGAATCATTAAAAGGCCTGTAAAGGAATACCAGGGAGTTTTTGCATCATTACGGCTTTTTATCAGAGCAATATAATCATCAGTAAGATTATATAAGTTGCCCCCTCTTCTTAGTGCGTAAATTTTCCCGAGACTAAAAAAGGGAATCCAGAACAGATGAAAAATCTTCTGGCGGACTTCAAATGTGATACCATCTAAATTTTCGCCCCTGATATTTAACTCTGCAGGGGAATAACATTTGATCAAAAAACTATACCAGCCGTAAATCATAATTGAAATTTTGGTAAATAAATTTAGAAACGAAATTTGTCAATTTTGAGGTAGTTTACTTAAAATGATGCTAAGAGGTTACATTGCATTGAAATACATTATGCAAAAAGTTATAATCCGGTTCATCTGTTTAGTGAAAAAAATGCTTTTGTTATTTCCGAAAATAATATACTTTTAAATCGCAAACCAATACTACTAACGTTCAGCAATAATGGGTGCAGCCACACAATGTTTTATTTTATTTTGCATATAATCTAAACAACTAAATACTTAAACCCTATTCAATAAAATATCACAACTTAATTAGACAAAACATGGAAAATAACGAACCTGATACTCTGGATTCCGATTTATTGAGTCGCGAAACTGTGAAACGGAGAAGGAGTTTACTTCCCTGGTGGATTAAAGTATTTCTTTGGATATTCATGGTATTTGCCATAATAGCCCCGGCAGGTATAGTTCTTGGACTAATGGAAGTGCCGTTTCAGTTATCGTTGTATGGACTAACTACAAACGATCCGTTGTCGATGTTAGGCTTATTTTTAACCGCTGTTTTTTTACTGAAAGGAATAGTGGCAGTGGGGTTATGGTCGGAAAAGGACTGGGCAATTAATCTGGGTATGGCAGAAGCAATTCTTGGAATTGCAGTATGTATATTTATGATGATTATTTATCCTTTTATAAATAATACTGGCTTTCGGGTGACTTTCAGACTGGAAATAGTTTTGCTGATATTATTCTTGATCAAACTTAGTAAAATAAAGAGCGATTGGGAAAAATTAGCAGTAGATAAATTACCTTTATCAGAGCCGTACTAACAGATACACTATGATACAAAACAAACAGAATGAGCAAATCACCAAAATCGGGAACTGGGTAGCGACCCGGTTAAATAAGTTCGAATCCATCCTTACTTTTATATTTCTTTTGGTTATGGGTTTGAAAATGGGAACCAAATTAAATGTGAATGTTTTTTTGGTGTTAACCTTACTTACCCTTGCAAATCTGTATTTTTTGAATGCTTTTTCGGTACATGAATATGCCAGCGGTATTGAAATTTTTCTTAACAAAATTATCGCCATATGCTGCAGCGCTTCCGTAATTGGAATATTATTCCGCATTCTGCATTGGGCGGGTTACGAAATTATGCTTCCAATCAGTTGCATAGCTTTAATTCTTTCATTAGCGGGCATTCTTTATCTTAAATCGAAAAAGAGGGATGGCAAAATTTTCGATCTACGAATGATTATCAGGATTGTTACCATTGTGGCTGTTGGAATTATTATGCTTCTTATGTCTAATGAGCCATTAAAAGAAGCGATAGTATAAATTAAAAATTACCATGAAGACCGCCGTAACACTTCTTGCCTTAATGATTACCATTAATAGTTTTGCCCAGAAACTTTATTCTGATCCTACTATTAAGAATATCCGTTCCGCATATTCTACCATAACGCAATGGGTTTATGTAACAAAGCCCGAGGTTTTCGAATTTGTCGATGGCAGTGCTTATATCGACGAGAAAGGCGATACAATTTACGAAGGCGAGGGGGAGCTACGAATTATTTCCATTTACAAAAAGGACAACAAGATTATTCGGATTGTTGATCAATATTCGGCTTACGAGGGCGAAGCCCGCACCCGCTCAGTGGAATATAATCTTTTCAACGATTCGCTTATTTTTGTGTTCATTAGCCAAAGTACTCAATCTTATGTCGAAACCGAAGGGAAGGGGTTTGATCTGAGTATGACCGAGGATCGTATTTATTTCAAAAAATTAAAGCCTTATTATCACCTCTGCAAGAGTTATTACGGATTTACCAACCTGTTGAAGGACTTTAGCAAAGAGGCCAAGCAGGAAGAAATAGATGTAAGAAGAGATGATGGTTATGTTGAAAGTCTTAACGAAATAAAAGATAACTTTCTAATAAAAAATATGAAAGTTTATGAAAGGGTGATCGAACGGTTGAAATAATCATTCAGGTCATTTAGAAATGGGTTACAAGCTAAGGATACTGCTTTAGAATCTCCTGAAATCCCATTAAACTTTTCACCATAGCAAATGTTACAACAATAATTGTTGCCAATAAGCTATGGATTTGAAGTATGCATCAAGTATCAGAAACCTTTATTCGCCGGTTCAGCCTGCAGCGAATCACGCCGATGATGGTGTACTGTACCGGGAAGTTCTGCCTGATGTGGCACTTCAACCTTTTATTTATTGTTATTGGGAACTTAAAACTACTCAGCCGTTAGCCGACCCATACATTTACCGTGTTGTAGCCGATGGGTGTATTGATATTTATTTTGAAGCCGGCAATCCCCACGAAAGCTACCTGATGGGATTTTGCAGAAAGTACATGGAGTTCCCGCTCGAAACATCGTTTCATTATTTTGGGGTGCGGTTTCTGCCGGCAATGTTCCCTTTATTGTTTAAAGTCAGGGCCTCGGAGTTTAGCAACTGCTTTTTAAAATTAGCCGATGTAGTTCCGCATCTTTCCCGCTATATTGAAGAGGCATACAGTAAATCCCCAACACAGGAGGATATTAAGGAACAGTTGGATAGCTTTTTTATCAGGCATATTTCAAAATTTGACTTCGATATTGATAACCGTTTTTTCCGGTCGATGAATATTATTCTTAAAAACTCAGGAGTATTGAATGTCGAAAGTGATCTCGATACCGGAATCAGTTCCCGTCAGTTGCGACGACTTTTTGAATTTTATATAGGCGATAATGTAAAGACTTTTTCCAAAGTTGTTCGCTTCCAGAATATTTTGCGTGCAAAACCTTCCACCCACAGTCTGCGAAATAACAAACTCTTTTTCGATGCTGGATTCTACGACCAGTCGCACTTTATCAAAGATTTCAGAAACTTTTTCGGGATTACCCCTTCCAAAGCTTTTGGCCGTTAAGTTGTCCGTTTTTTACTATTAATTGGCCTGGCGGTTTCTCAATTTTGTATTGTTATTTTAAAACATATAAAAATGAGACGATTAATTATTATCAGCTTTGTAGTTTGCTTTCCGGCAATTCTACTTTCGCAGTCGGCCGAAACAATTAAAAATCGAAATACTATGAAACTTAATGCAGGAATTATCACCAGTAAACTTGCTGAAAGCAAGCAGTTTTATATCAATGTTATGGGTTTTGAGGTGACCTTCGAGAACGAGTTCTACCTTTTGATGCATACTCCCGGTCACCAGGCTGAGATTAGTTTTTTGCTTCCCAACCACCCTTCGCAGCAACCTTTGTTTCATAAGTCTTTTCAAGGACAGGGAGTTTATTTGACTATAGAGGTGGATGATGTGGATAAGGTTTACAAAGCCATAAAAAACAAAGGAGTTCCTATTAAAATAGAACTGCGCAACGAACCGTGGGGCGACCGCCATTTTGCAATTGAAGATCCTAACGGGATAGGGATTGATATTGTAAAATATACCCAGCAGTAGCTAACGTTATGTTTTGCTATTTCTGTGCTTTCATGGAGGTTAAGTGATGCCCGGGTAGCACTTACCGCCATGAGGGCCTGAAACTAAGGACAAGAATTTTATCAGGGTAGTTTAAATTCTATTCTCAAAGTTTTAACATCTGTGGTAATTAGGGATTGTGAAATTCTGCTATATTTACAAACATCTTGTGCGAATTGCCAGGTTTTGGATGCCCAATTTTCAATTGACATTCCAAAACGATGTTGAACCGCTTTATGAAAGTCATAGTATGTAAGCCCATGATGAGATTTTTACTTCTCTTCATATTTTTATTAGTTACATCGCAGGCCTTTTCACAGCCTGTTCTCACCGATGCATGGCTCCTGAAAAGAATTTTCGGGAAAACAGACAGGAACAACAAAACATTTACAAGACCTTTCAGGGAAGGAGAGGGGGATCATTCCTACCACGACAGTGTAACCTATTCTGTGGTTTTTAAGCAGGAAACCGAACTTGGTAATCAGAAATTGTGGGTTGTAATTATTGAAGCCCCGAATTCGAGTCAACATGGTCATCATTTAGGGTACATGGATATTTATTTTTTTAAGAATACTCCAGGCGGATTTGAGCTTGTCGATTCGCTGGTATCAGAGTCGGAAGTACCTTTGGGTGATATAAGCGATTACAGCATTATCGATATCGGGAAAGGTAAAAAAGCGCTTATATCAACCTTTCAGAGCACAGGAAATCAGCATTTCGAAAACACAAAAACTGTTTGTTACCTTGAGATAGGATCGCTTACATACCTGTTTAACATTTATTCAAAGTATGATAACTCAGCCTGGAAAGTACCGTTAAATGAAACCGACGATTGCGAAGCCGAAAAATATACCGAAACCTTTGAAGTAATTAAAAGCGAAAAAAGCTGGTACGATGTAAAAGTTACCCATGCCGATTACCAATTTACCAAAGGCTGTAAAGAAGAAACGATTGCTGGAACAAGAGCGTTTTCTTTGGTTTACGACGGTAAAAAATATACAGAAATGAAAACAAAATAGTTTTATGCAACAGTACACCTACGAAACCGACCAGTTTGGAATTTCAGAAAAATCAATTCATTTGCTGCGAAACCGCTTCAATTACCACACCATAGATTTTGGCAATGTTCAGTCTTTGATGATCAGAAAAGGGATGGAACACAAAAACTGGGTTTTAATATTAACCATTGGCATTGGCCTTCTGACCTTTGTATTGATAGACACTCTGGAAATCTATAATCGCTGGTACACTGCCCGGGTAATCTATATCGAACGGTTGCTGATTCCCCTATTTCCATTATTACTGGGTTTGTATTCTGTTGCTATTTCTTTTCGCAAATCGATGATAATGGTTGTGCAGGATGAAAAAAAGCGATATTACTTATCACTTCGACAACTTACCAGGGAAAAGCAGTATGAAGCCTTTGCAAAAGATATCAAAAACTTATTCCCTTCAGCAAGAATTGGAGAATGACCATAAATATAAAACAATGAACTTAACGACTTTTCTTAAGAATCAATTCATCAATTTTGTGGAGGTTTATCGCACAAATCTCTTAAAAACTTTTAGTGTTGCGATAACCTATACAATTTTCTGTTTTGTGATAATGGCTTTACTATTGAGATTTACTGAATTTGACTTATCTCTGAATATGGACCAGAAAAGCATTTTAAGTTTCTTTTTTGCCCGCTATAGCTATGGAAATTGCTACAGCATTATAGATTTGTCCAAAACTGTATTACTCTTTTTTGTAGCTATGTTTTCACTTGGATTAATCCGCAATAATTCCAACAGTATCGATGAACAAGAGTTTAAAAATACCGATTTTTTTAAGGTGCTTTCTTTTAATGATATCTTAATGCTATCATCTATTTTTGTTATTTGTGTCATTTTCGATTATGGCTGCTATAAGCTCGATACCTGGGTTTACAATAAAATTGCTTTGGACACCCAGATTTATTATTTCAATTCCCTCATATTTTTTTTCCGGATCTTTTTGCCTTTAGTTGTTTTTAGTTTGGTTACCTACAAATTGGCCTATGGAAGAAAGATAAAAATCAATTTCAGGAAAATTATTTTCCTGTTTATCGCTGTGTGGTTATTCAACGAGTTCGCTTACGAATTTACCTCATTTTTCCGCGATTATATTTTTCCACTCTTCCTAATGCCTTTTAAACCTCAGCAAATATTTTTTGTTGAGAGTATACTCGGTTTGCCGCTGATAGCTTTCTTCTTTCTCGGTTATCATTCAGCGATGACGTATTCGTTAAAACAACAGGAAGTTGAAGAAAACGAGTTGGTTTAATTATGGGACTTATTAAAGTTAAAATCGGAAGACTGGTTTCACAAAAAGGTATCCTACTTCTGTTCATCATATTTATTTCGCCAATTGTTATTGCTCAGGAAACTTTTCGCTTAAGCGGATATGTTATTGGAGAAAACAAGATCCAACCCGATGTGAACGTTTCGGTAAAGAACAGGAAGATTTCAGTTGAAACTGATTTCAAAGGAAAATTTAAGATTGATTGCGTTATTGGCGATACCCTTACTTTTGAAAAGAAATACTCCTCGTTTGTTACTGAAGAATATGTTGTTGCCGACAGCCTGCCGGTAATTGTAAAACTGGTACACAAAATGGAACTCGACCAAAAAGGTCGCCAACGATTATATGGCACGGTTACAAGTATCAATACTTTGCCTAAAGTTTATCTTACCGGCACAATTAACAAAGATCAGTTCTGGGGTGCAGGGTATAATTTTTGGCTACCGCCACTATTTCCCGATAATTTAGACTTACCCGTATTAAACCGGGTTGCCCTTGGTTTTGCAGTCTATAGTAACGGAAACGATTATTGTTTTTTCCCTAACGTAGGTTTAAATATCAGAAGTTACTACCATAACCCTTTCAATTCGCGTGTTGATTTTTCTTTTCTTACGCCCTCTGTAAAGCTGGGATCTTGGATTAGTAATGAATCAAAGGCTGGTTTTGGTTACGAACTCGGACTTACATTGCTGAACTTTTCATTTTCAAGTGCATCACCCTTCAGAAATATCTCCATGGATGTCCGGTATAATAATTTTCTGAATAACAAAGGAGCGTTTATGGTAGGCATATGTTTGAATAAAGCTTTTCCTGTAAACGAAATTCCAAAATATATAAAGGAGGCTATCAAATGAGATTCATAGGAATTATAGTTATTATTCTATGGTGGAATTCAATCGAATCCGTTGCTCAGAAATACAATGCTGAAAGTGAACCTGCCCTTGTATACATTCGAAATTTGAGAGACACAACACTGGCAACAGGATTTTACAGAATCTACCCCATGTTTAATGAGGAGGATTGGACTTATAAAGTCAGATACACTCAAACTCAGAAAGTTGTTGATGTAAAACGTCGGTTTCCGATATTCCGGAAATCGCAGCCTATGCGTTATATTTATTCCACAGCCGGGTCGGAGGTGGATTCGGGTAAAAATTTTGTAAGAAAATACGGAAAGTTCGATCACGATTTCAAGGTAGATCCCTTGCCCGTTGCTGTTCGTCAGAATGTTGTAAAAGCTGATACCTTCAGGATTAAGATAAACGACAGCACCTTCTTTTATCGTGTAAATGTTCATCTGAATTTTATTGCTGACTCAACTTTATGTATCAATGGCGAGAATAAAAAGAAATGTCTCTTGGTTGGAATGATTATTAATAACCAGCTTGTTGAAATTACAAATGTTTATTATAAGCAATATAACGGATCGTTTTACAGGAAATATCTTGTATTTGAGTTCTATAAGAAAAATGTACAGCAAATCGAAAAATATTTGGAAGCTATTGTTCAGGATAAGTATAATTAAACTTTTGGCATGATATTCGTTTGAACCAAACTCCAATGATCAACTGATTTCTTGAACACTCTTTAACCTAAAATTCTGAAACCAATGAAAAATGCTTTTATTCTGTTGCTATCAATATGCGGATTAAATGCTTACGGACAAACCGACTCTCTGGAAAAAGTATTCATAAATAAGAAAATTCAGGATAAGACTATATCTCAGGAGGAACTTGCTAAATTAAATGCAAACAAGTGGAATCAAACACTAAAGCAGTTAGGAAAGTATCCCGATCTTCCTATGGATGAAAATAATGAGGTACACTATTCTTTTGTGAAAACTTACGAGAAACCACAAAACTGGCTGTTTAGCCGAACCATGGAGTGGTTGATGATATATTACGGGTTCAAGCCTAACGATTTGTATTACAACAAAGAAGATGGTAAGATTATCTTTCGGAACTCACTAAGTATAGAGGATACCAAATCGGTTGTGATGACTGCAATTATTACAGTTAAGACCAACAAGATAAGGGTAGAATTTGTGAATCTTGGATATCAGACATTTTATCCGGGTTACAACTCAGGCACAGGATGGATACCTGAAACCACGGTGTATAATTCTATTAGTGAATTTTACCCCGTTATCGGAAAGAAAGATTCGGAATGGGAGAAAACTTTAAGTTTGTTTAAATCTACCAACCAAATTTTAAGCTCCGATGTAAATAAGTTATGGATCTATATCGAAAACTACCAATCAATCAATGAATTTTAAAGTATTATGATTAAAAAAAGCCTTCTTCTTTTGCTACTGCTGCTTTTAGGCATGCAGTTTACAATTCTTCGCTCGCAAATAGCGAGAGTTGATAATACACATAGTTTTAAAGCTACTTTCCTGGGCGTTTCGTATGCTTATGAGCAGTGGCTTACTCAACAGTCAACCGTTAATTTTGAGCTGATGGTAGCCGGCGGTTTTGGATCAAACATAATCAGGGACGATTACTGGCTTATTGCTCCTATTATCCGCCTTGAACCCCGCAATTACTACAACTTTGTTAAGCGACATAATAAAGGCCGAAATACGCTTCATAATGCAGCCAATTATTTGTCCTTTTCGGTCGATTATCAACCAGGAATCAGCATAGGAAAAAATAACCAGGCCCTGCGCGCATTGAGTCTTATTCCCAAATGGGGATTCCGACGGGGTATTGGTAAATATTTCATTTACGAATTTGCAACAGGCATTGGCGCTTATCACTCCGAAGTTGAAGACTGGCAACCCATATGGGGTATTGATCTGAAGCTGGGTCTTGCATTTCAGAAATCTTCCAAATAATAAACAACCTTTTATGAAATTAAAAGCGACTAAAACCTGCACAGCAAGTATTATTCTGTTTTTGACAATGAGTTTGTATGGACAGACTACTTTAAAAGGCATAATAGCCGATGCTGAGACAAAAGCCCCCTTGCCTTACGCAACGGTTGTCGTTATCAAATCACAAACCGGCACCATAGCCAATAAGGATGGCGCATTTAAAATAACAATTGCTGAGGATAATGTGCCAACTGATACTTTGGAATTCTCTCATCTGGGGTATAATCAAACTAAAGTCTCTGTTTCGGATTTCTTAAAGAATAGAAACGGACAGATTGAGTTAAAGGTTAACCCCACAGTCTTAACCGATGTTGTGGTGGTGCCGAAGAAATATAGGTTGGAAAAGGTCGGTATTTTCGCGAAAAAGCCGCAGGGATTTCATGTTACAAATGTATTTAATCATAAACAAGGAAACCACATCGAAAATAAGAATGGAAAGCAGGGATGGATCAAATCGGTGAGTTACTATATTCATCCTTTGGGCCATCCTGAAACACCTTTCCGGGTGCGGATCATGAGTGTAAATAATAAAAAAGGCTGTCCAGATAACGATCTTTTAAATGAAAACGTTATTGTTGTTGCCAAAGGCCCCGGCTGGATTAAAGTAGATATGGAGAAGTATAATATTGTTTTTCCCAAAGAAGGAGTCTTTGTTGTGATGGAATGGATTAACTCCGGTGATCAATATTTTTATAAGCATTCCAGGACGAGGAAGAATGATAAGGGAGTTACAGAGACTTTTATGGGATCGTATTATGGTCAGGTAATAGGCACAGTGCTAAAACAACCCAAAATGGTAACCTGGGGACTAAACCTTGGGGGTGAATGGATTCCTTACAATATGTTTTATAAGGGCTATCCCAATTTAATGATTAATGCCGAAGTAATATTTGCAAAATAGTATCCCAATTTTTAAGTTAAATTTAATTGAAAGGACAATTGCAGTTCTATTAATGTTAGAAATAGTCTAAATTCCTATTATTTTCCTTCCAAAATTGATTAAAATTCAAAATTTATTTCTTCCTTAGTTTTTTGTTTGATAAATTTAAGCGCCTTCTATGCTTAATAGCTTAACCTGTTTATCGAGAAGTTGAAATTATTCGGAGTAAGGAACTAATTTTTAATATCATAAATATGAAACCTAATGAATCAGCAAGAAGGGAGTTTCTGAAAAAAGCCTTAGCACTTTCGGCTGTAACAGCACTTCCTACATTTTTAACCAATACAGTCTCGGGTGCGGACACGCCCCTTGCAGGCCTTGCAGCTCCAGGCGAACGTGTTAACCTTGCATGTTGTGGAATTGGAAACAGAGGAGCTGAAATTATTGAAGCTTTGTATAATACCGGCTTGTGCAATATTGTTGCTCTTTGCGATGTGGATATGGGAGCTCCTCATACACTCAAAATTTTACAAAAATTCCCCGATGTTCCTCGCTTCCAGGATTTCCGCAAAATGTTCGACAAAATGGGAAATCAAATTGAAGCTGTTTCCGTGGGCGTACCCGACCATGCGCATTTCCCTATTACCATGCTGGCAATGAGTCTTGGAAAGCACGTTTACGTTGAGAAACCAATGGCACGCACCTTCAATGAGGTGGAACTGATGATGAAGGCTGCCAAAAAGTATAAAGTGGTAACTCAAATGGGTAACCAGGGACACTCTGAGGCTAATTATTACCAGTTCAAGACTTATGTTGATACAGGTATAATTAAGGATGTTACAGCAATTACAGCTCACATGAACTCTCCACGTCGCTGGCATGGTTGGGATACAAGGATTACCAAATTTCCTGATGGGCAGCCAAAACCCGATACACTCGATTGGGATGTTTGGACCGGCGTAGCTGCTTATCACGATTATCATAAGGATTATCACCTTGGCCAATGGCGTTGCTGGTACGATTACGGTATGGGTGCACTGGGCGATTGGGGTGCCCACATTATCGATACCGCACACGAATTCCTTAACCTGGGCCTGCCCTACGAAGTGGAAGCTGTTAAACTCGACGGTCACAACAAATTCTTCTTCCCTATGTCGTCTACCATTGCGTTCCGTTTCCCAAAACGTGGAAATATGCCGGCCTTAGATATAACCTGGTACGATGGTGTAAATAACATTCCTTCTGTTCCCGAAGGTTATGGAGTTTCCGAACTCGATCCAAATATTCCTCCTGTTGGAAACGGCAAAATTCAGCCTGCCAAATTGAACCCGGGTAAGATTATTTATTCCAAGGAACTCACATTCAAAGGTGGTTCGCACGGAAGTACTCTTTCTATTATTCCTGAAGAAAAGGCAAAGGATATGGCTTCGAAATTGCCTGAAGTTCCAAAAAGTCCTTCCAACCACTTCGCGAACTTCCTCAAAGCTTGCAAAGGAGAGGAAAAAACCCGTTCACCTTTCGAAATTGCCGGTCCGCTCAGCCAGGTATTCAACCTTGGTGTGTTAGCGCAGCAGTTGAACGCTAAACTTGTTTTCGATCGCAACAAAAAGCAGATTACTAATATCAAAGTTGCAAACCAAATGCTTGTTGGTGTTGCTCCGCGTAAAGGCTGGGAACAATATTACAAACTCTAATATTATTTAAATTGATGAAAAAAAGGATAACACTACTATTGGTTGGAGTCATGTCGTTCATGCTCTCTAATGCACAGGAACGTCCCGGTCCACGCCCTGCTCCCGAAACAGGAGAAAAGTTCAAAATTGGGATGGCCGGATATACTTTTGTAAAGTTCGACCTCGATAAAACTCTCGAAACATTGCAACGTTGCGATGTTCATTATCTCTGTATAAAGGATTTTCACCTTCCTTTTAACAGCACTGACGAACAGATTCAGCAATTTCATGCCAAACTAAAGGAAAAGGGAGTTACAGGCTATGCCGTTGGTCCTATTTACATGAAATCGAAAGAAGCTGTTGACAATGCTTTTGAATATGCCAAAAGGGTAGGAGTAAAGCTTATCGTTGGAGTTCCCAACTACGATCTTTTGCCTTATGTAGATCAGAAAGTGAAGGAATATGGTTTCAATTATGCCATTCATCTTCATGGCCCCGATATCAAGGAATATCCCGATGCAGAAGATGTTTGGAATCATGTTAAAGATCTCGATCCACGTATTGGCATGTGTCTGGACATTGGTCACGATACAAGAAATGGCAAGGACCCTGTTGCCGACTTAAAGAAATATCATACCCGTGTATTTGATGTGCATATTAAGGATGTTACAGGGAATACCAAGTTAGGCTATTCATTAGAAATTGGCCGTGGGGTAATCGATTTTCCTGCTTTCGTAAAAATGCTTCGCAAAGTTGGTTATACCGGAGTTTGCAGTCTCGAACACGAGAAGGATATGGGTAATCCGTTTATGGGTATTGCCGAGTCCATTGGCTACTTCAGAGGTGTAATTGAAACAACCAAAAAAAAGTAATTCGCTGACTTAAAGTCGAACCGGCTTTATAACCTTGAATATTCCGGCGCGGTCATATGGCTGCGCCGGTTTTTAATTGAAAGCTACTCTAACTTAACTATCATGAAAAAAATTAGTTATCTTTTTATTCTCAGCTTAATTTTAATTCTGACATTTTCTTTTAACCATGTTGGCGCGCAATCCAAAGTTCCGGTTCCGCAGGTAAATACAAAAATTGGCGGATATATCGGTCAAAAAATTGATCTGTGTATTGCCGAACGTATTAAAAAACAAGATGTTCAACATTTAATAGAACCCTTCCAAACCCGTAAAGAAACAAGGCTCTGGCAGACCGAATTCTGGGGCAAATGGATTCTCTCGGCCATTGCTGCTTACGAGTATAATCGCGATCCTGAGCTGTTCAAAATAATTCAAAAAGCTGCGAAAGATCTGATTGCCACTCAAACTCCCGATGGCTATATCGGAAATTATACACCCGAGGCTCAATTAAACCATTGGAATATATGGGGATGCAAATATACCCTGCTTGGTTTGCAGGCTTATTATGATATTTCAAAAGATGCAACAGCGCTCGAAGCTGCTAAAAAGTTGGGCGATTATGTATTGACACTCGTAGGTCCGGGGAAAAATGATATAGTAAAGACCGGCAATTATAGGGGGATGCCCAGTTCTTCAATTCTGGAACCCATTGTTTTGCTTTACAATCATACCGGAAAAAAGGAATACCTGGACTTTGCAAAATACATTGTTGGCCAGTGGGAAACCGCTTACGGACCAAAGCTTATTACGAAAGGTCTCGAAGGAATTCCGGTGGCTGAACGCTTCCCTAATCCTCCTTCGTGGTGGTCGTGGGAGAATGGTCAGAAGGCTTATGAAATGATGTCGTGTTACGATGGTTTGCTGGAATTGTACAAAATTACTAAAGACCATGTTTACCTGAATGTTGTCGATAAGGTGGCTCAGGAAATCATCCGTTCGGAGATAAATCTTGCCGGTTCGGGTACCGCTTTTGAATGCTTTTATCATGGAGCACACCGTCAAACCGAGCCAACTTACCACACCATGGAAACCTGCGTAACATTCACCTGGATGAAACTTTGCAATCAACTGTTGCAATTAACGCGTAATTCTGTTTATGCCGATCAGATTGAAAAAGCTGCATATAATGCATTACTCGCCTCTATGAAATTCGATGGCTCACAAATTGCCAAATACAGTCCACTCGAAGGGCACAGGCAGGAAGGTGAGGAGCAGTGCGGAATGCATATTAATTGTTGTAATGCGAACGGACCCCGGGGTTTTGGATTATTACCGCAAGTGGCAGTTCAAACCGCACAAAACGAAATTTTTGTGAACTTATATGGTGAGTTAGTTACTAATATAGATCTCGGTTCTAAAACCCGGATTACATTGGTGCAGAATAGCAATTATCCAGAATCCGACGCTGTTGAAATCGGAATTAAAACCGATAAACCTGTCAATTGTAAGTTGGCTTTGAGAATACCGCTCTGGAGTAAGAGTACTTCCGTTTCGGTAAACGGGATCAAAGCTGAAGGGGTGATGTCCGGTTCCTACCTTAAACTTAACCGGGTTTGGAACTCTAACGACAAGGTGCAAATTCGATTTGATATGCCGGCAAAAGTTGTTGAGTTAAACGAATACCAGGCCATTTTACGCGGACCGGTTCTTTTGGCACGCGACACACGCTTTGAAGATGGATTTGTGGATGAAACAGCTATTATTCAGGAAAAAGGTCAGGCAGTAGACCTGAAGTTATCCGATAAAAATCCTGAAAACATTTGGATGTCGTTCACGGCGCCTTTGGTCTTAGGTACCGATCTGGAAGGTGAATATGCAAAGCCTGTTCTGGTTCATTTCTGCGATTTTGCTTCGGCCGGTAATACATGGCATGCATCCTCACGTTATCGTGTTTGGATAAAAAAAACCTTACATGTGATGAAAGTGCCCTATACCAAATATTAATGGAGGATTCATTTCAAAACTTTTTTCACTGAAAATAAGATTAAAAGCTCTTTTTATTATCTTCACGGCCAAAAATCCGGGAATATAGAATAGAAATATTAGAGCTGAAGTATTTTATATCCCGGAAACCTAACTTGTAAATTATGTCGAAGTTATTGAAAAATGAAGATTGGCTGGCGTTTTTTGCCGGATTAGCAATAGTACTTACAGCATGGGCTGGGTTTTATTTTCCTTCTCCCAAATTTGGATGGTCCGATTCAGGATCCTTTTCAAAATTAATTTCCGAAAGTTCAAATCTGATGGGTTTGCTGGGAATTACTGTCTTGTTGATCGTAGTCGGGGTATTAACCTTATTTCTTAAGAAAAAGAAGATTGGGACACTGGTCGGTTCTATAATTTTCATTTTTGCTGTCAGTATTCTGAGTATGCTGATATCAGGTTATAAACCCGTTAAATATTATGGTTTTGAATACGTAATTTTTGCCTTGCTTTTGGGAATAAGCATCAGAAGTATTTTTGGAATGCCTAAATGGATTGAAGAGAACCTTCACACCGAATTTTTCATAAAAACCGGGCTTGTTATTCTTGGTTCGGGAATTATTTTCGGCGATATTATCAAAGCGGGTTCTCTCGGATTGGTTCAAGCCCTTGTGGTTGTGTTGGCAGTATGGTTTTTTGCGTATTGGATTGCCAAAAAACTAAAAGTGGACGACGATCTGGCTCTGATGTTATCCAGCGCAGTTTCCATTTGTGGAGTTTCGGCCGCTATTGCAACAGCAGGAGCTATCAAAGGCGATAGCAAAAAGCTCTCGTATGTGGTGAGTCTGGTATTGATTGTTGCACTTCCGATGTTAATTCTGATGCCCATTGCTGCAAAATATCTCGGTTTAAATCCGGCGCAGGCTGGTGCATGGTTTGGCGGTACAATTGATACTTCGGGAGCTGTGGTGGCTTCGGGAACCATTTTGGGGGAGGAGGCTCTTAAATTCAGTACAATTGTAAAATTCTCACAGAACGTGCTGATTGGATTCGCGGCAGTGGCAATTTCTATATTTTGGGTTTTCAAGGGTAAAAAAGATTCGAATTCAGATGTTAAGCAAAAGGTAAACTTCGGGATGATTTGGGAACGTTTTCCAAAATTTGTACTTGGCTTTATCGCAGCTTCAGTTATATATTCTTTTTGGGTAAGCCCTGCTGATGTAGCGGCTACAAAAGACTACCTGAAGACCATTCAAACCGCCTTTTTTGCTTTTGCATTTGTGGGAATTGGTATGGAAACCGATTTTACTATGTTAATAAAGACCGGTAATGGTCGTCCGGCCTGGGCCTTCATGATTGCTCAGGTTTTCAATATTCTGTTTACCCTGCTGCTTGCTTATTTTCTTTTTGCTGGAATATAGTTCTTGAGTGAACAATAATGCATAAAACCGGTATCATTTTGAGATGCCGGTTTTTTTTATACATTTGCTCAACATATAACATGTATTACAAATTAATTTAACTTGTATGAGAACATTTACATCATCTCGCTTTTATGCATGTACACTACTTGTTTTCGCATTTTTGTTTTTGAATTGCTCTGCTCAACCCGATAAAAAAAAGACTCAAAACCGAGCTTCGGCAACTTCAATTGTAACAGGAGCTGAGCAAACAGATGAATACTTCCCTTACTTAAAGGATAAAAAAGTTGGCATGTTGGTAAACCCCACATCGATTATAAAAAAGACATCTTTGGTTGACAGCATGCAGAAAGCAGGAGTTAAGATTACCCGGATTTTTGGGCCCGAACATGGGTTTCGCGGAAATGCCAGTGCCGGAGCGGAGGTTAACGATACTGTTGATGTAAAAACCGGTATCCCTGTTATTTCACTTTATGGTAAAAAAAGCCGTCCCTCGAAAGCGGACATGGAGGGCATCAATATTATGGTTTTTGATATTCAGGATGTTGGGGTAAGGTTCTATACTTATATCAATATGCTGAAAACCATTATGGAGGTTTGTGCCGAAAATAATCTTGAGCTTCTGGTTCTCGACAGGCCTAATCCAAATGGATTTTACGTGGATGGACCCATTCTCGACATGAGCCTGAAATCGGGTATAGGCATGTTTCCGATTCCCATTCTGCACGGAATGACCATTGCCGAATTTGCACAAATGATCAACGGGGAAGGTTGGCTTGCCAATGGAGTGAAATGCAGACTGAGAATTATAAAAATGAAGAATTATAATCACGATATGCCTTATACTTTACCGGTTCCTCCATCTCCAAATCTCAACACACAACAATCGATACTTTTATATCCAAGCCTTTGTTTGTTCGAAGGAACTATTATTAGTCAGGGACGCGGCACTTATCATCCGTTTACGGTTTTGGGCAATCCATTACTCAAAGATAAATATAACTTTTCCTTTACACCGAAATCAATTAAAGGAATGGCTGAAACTCCACTATTTCAGGACCAGGTATGCTATGGTCTCGATCTTAGGAATTACGATATTGAAATCTTCCGTAAAACACGTCAGTTGAATCTTACCTGGTTAAAGGAACTTTATCAGGCTTACCCTCAAAAAGATAAATTTTTCGACTACAAACAAAGCCGACAGATGGGCAACTTCGATAAACTGGCCGGAACATCAAAACTACGTGAACAAATAATTGCAGGCACTCCCGAGGATGAGATCAGGAAAAGCTGGGAGCCGGGACTTGGTCAATATAAGGAAATGCGGAAGAAATATTTGTTATATGAGTAGTAATGTTTATTTAAACTATATATAAATATCAATAAATCAATATAATTCCAACGTAAACCCCTTCCCAGTTCGGTAACCTCTTTGTTCTATTTATAACAAGGAGGTAGCTTATGAATGATTTTGCAGATTTTCAGAATGCATATGATACTAAACGGTCAGGATATAGTGCTGGTTTCGCGATTGGTATAGGCTTAAATGTAATTTATGTTGTTGTTGAAGTAATTTATGGGTTGAGGGTAAATTCTTCGGCCCTGCTTGCCGATGCCGGACATAATGCCAGTGATGTTTTAAGCCTTGTTTTGTCGTGGGTGGCTATATATCTTGCTACTAAGCGCCCTTTCGGGAAGTATACCTACGGTCTTCGCAAAACTACCATTTTGGCAGCGGCATTAAATGGAATTCTTATTATTTTGGCCGGAACCCTAATCCTGAGTGAAACAATTCAAAAGCTCAGGTATCCTGTAGAAATTCCGGGAGATATTATAATGAAAGTTGCTGGTGTAGGAATTGTTGTAAATACAATTACAGCACTACTTTTTATTAAAGGGCAGAAAAAAGATCTGAATATTAAGGGTGCTTTTCTTCATATGGCTGCCGATGCAGCAGTTTCAGCAGGAGTGCTGGCAGGTGGTTTTATTATAAAGCACACCGGAGCTTACTGGATTGATTCACTCCTGAGTTTTGTTATTGTTGCAGTTATATTTTTGAGTGCAAAAGCACTGCTGGTTGATTCTTTCAAATTATCAGTTGATGCAGTTCCGAAAGAAATTGATCTTGAAAAAGTGAGATATTTTCTTTGTCGGGTGGAGGGGGTAAAACAGGTGCACGATCTGCATATCTGGGCCTTAAGTACCACCGAAACATGTCTCACAGCCCATCTGGTTGTCCCAGAGGGCTGCGATGATGCTTTTTTATATCATATCCGCGAAATGCTCTTTAAAGAATTTCATATTAAACATTCCACATTACAGGTTCAAAGTTCATTTGTCGAAAATGAATATGAATATCACCCGGTGTAATCTACCTTATCATAATCTTTTCGACTATCATCGAGTCTTTAGAGTATAGCCTTACATAGTAAAGACCTTTCGGGAGAATCGATATGTCGACTTCATCAGTGAATTTAACAATGTTTTCGAGCTTTTTGGAGAATACAACCTTTCCAGTCTGGCTTATCATATCCAACATCAGCGTTTCTTTCTTTTCGAGTCCAATGCTGATATGCAGATAATTAACTGCCGGATTGGGATATAGACTTATTTTAGCATGATCTTTTAACCAGCCTGTACCGGTTGTGTTAATGAAGTAAGTAGAGTCCTTTGCAATGCAATTGTTTATATCGGAGACTACAACACTGTACCATCCGTTGGAACTTACACTTATGGTTTGATCGGTAGCATTGTTGCTCCATTTGTACGAAGCAAAGCCTGCGCCAGCATCCAGAGTTGCCGGGATAACATTTGTTCTGAGCGTATCGGTAGCCAATTGGAAAGTCGGATTACCCAATACTTTCACTTCATAAGAAGCGGTGTTGTTAGCCACATCCTCATCATCGGCAAATGTTAATGAAACATTGAGATTATGGGTTGCTATTGCCGACATGTTAACATCTCCGTCGAATTCAACAACCTGTTCAGCTCCTTTGGATAGGCTCACATTAACTGTTTTGTTAACCTGAGCTTCGCCATTTAAGGTATAACCCACGGTGACTGATTTGTTGCTGATTGCAACACTGCTGTTGTTCTTAATTTTCACTCTTAATTTACTGGCAGCAGGTAAGGTACAATTGGATAAAGGAGTATTGATACCGGTAATTCCCAGGTCGTAGAATGCTTCGATCACTTTCACATCTTTGGTAACCGGACACCCTTCACTATTGGTTACAATTACAGTGTAAATAGGGTTAGAAGGCTCATAATTTTCTTTTGTAATTGTGAATACCGAATCGGTTGACATATCCTGCCATTGATATTCGGCATAACCGGGGCCTGCATGTAAGGTATACGGTAATTTAGTAACGATTGTATCATTAGCTGCCTTGAAGTCCACCACTGGAAATCCTAAGACCTTGGACAAATGAGTTACTGTGTCGTTAAGCGGATTAACATCTTCAGCAAATTTGATTTTGAATTTAAAAAGGTAATTACCCTTTGCCGACATGTTAACCGGTGATGCAAAAGTATGCACCATTGTAGCACCAGCAACTCCGTTATAAGTGAAGTTTTCTTTAACTTCAGGTCCTCCGTTTAATGTATATGATATATCAACCAGTTTATTCTTTAACTCCGCATTACCAAAATTTTCTACTCTAACATTGATAATTTCCTTATCTGAAAGTGAACAACTGGATTCTTGTACAAGAATATCTGAAATCTTAAGATCGTTTATCAGAAGGAATATTGTTGCAGTATCGCTATCAGTACAGCCATTTTTATCCGTGACTTCTACAATAAAGTAGTTATTTTGCGGGTATTGGGTTTTTGTCATTTTCCATACAGAATCGGTAGAATTATCCATCCATTTGTAACTGACAAATTTTCCCGGAGATACATCATACGTTAATGCTTTTTCAATTCTGTCGGGACCTAGATCGGCATCCGGCTTACCAAAAACTTCCACAGTTTTTATGATACTATCGTTAAGAACCTGGATATCTCCTGCCAGAATAGATTTAACTTTAAACTTATAAGAACCTTTAACGCTCATATCAACTTTTGAAGTGAAGGTGTAAATTATGGAATCGTTAGGAAGGAGTTCACTTGTAAGGTTTAGAATCTCTTCTTGCTTAGGTCCGTCATTTAATTCGTAAAACAGCGTTATAGGTTCTGAAATTTTGACAGTATCGGTACCTGCATTTTTAATTCTGCACTGAACCGAAGTGGTTGCCGTTTGCGTACATGCATTTATGGGTGAAACTAACGTACTCATCTTAAGATCGTGAATAACCATGTGTACCTTGATAGTATCAGTACTTGCACAATCATTGTTATCGGTAACAGTTACCCAGTATTTCCCAGGCCAAGAAATGGTAAATTTTTCGGTTGTTGTTATACCATCGTGCCATAGAATGGTTTTGTGACCGGTACCTGCATTAAGCTCATAGGTAAGTTTACCTTTAATGGTAGTATCGTTTCCAAGGAAGATATGGGGGTAGCCATAAATCTGGAAAGAAATTGAGGCTGTATCATTTTTTATGGAATCGTCAGTGTCCAGCTCTGTCCATATCTTGAGAGTGTTATTTGCAGGTGCAAGTAAATCCAATTGAGAATTTATGTTTACAGTTACTAAGCTGTCGGGGGCTAGAATTTTGTTTAACGTAAAGGTTTCTAAAAGAATGCTTTCACTATTCAGTCTAATTTTAACAGGAATAGGTTGATTAAGCTTTAAGGTATCAGTGCCATAATTTTTGATTTTGATAACAGGCTTAGCTGGAGTTTTGTATCCGCAATTAGTTATTGGAGAAATGATACTTTCAACTCCCACATCCTGAATCAGGCGTTTAACAAAAACTGAATCTTCGGTTATGCATCCTGACGTTAAATTCTCAACATTCAGATAATGTTTGCCCCACCCTGTAGTATCTGTCTTCACTTGATGCGAAGATGGCGGATATGTGATGCTGTTATAAGTCCAGGTATATTTATAATTTGCATCATAATGAGCTTTTATTATCAGCGTGTCTTTTCGGGCCGTGTAAATAGTGTCTGCCAGATTAGTTATAGGGTTTGGATAAACAACAAGGTCGAAAGTTGTTGTATCGTTATTGGTTCCATAAAGCAAGGGGTGTTTCTCTATCACAAAAGCCTTTATTTTGTAAGTGCCCGGGTCGACAATATTTATAGCTTTAGTCATTGTTAATGTTTGGCTTGCATTTTTATTGATCTGAGATCCAAGTTTGAATGTGTCTTTGACAACGGCATTATTATTTACTTGAATTCCAATAATGATTGAATCGTTAACTTTGATATCTCGGATACCAAAATTTTTGACAGTCAACTGGAGTTTTGTAGGATTTGAATATTGACATGCTGGGCTGGTTAAATTGCTAATAGCAGTTACACCCGCATCATATGGTGCTTCATACAACCTGAAATCGTCGAAAGCAAATCCATCTTGCGGGTTGGTAACATCCGGGTGTGTTTTAAAAGAAACCCTAAATTTTACTTTTGCTATATTGGATATTTCTGAAAAATATCGGCGATTTATTTGCCAATCCTGTATTGCCCCGGAAGGACCAGTCCACGATTTTTTCTTTCTAGAAGTATCTACATCATTATACCACTTCCATCCGAATTGAAGGGTGTCACTGTTTATATAATTCCATGTATTGCCTTGGTCGAGAGAATATTCCATTATAGCACCATCAGTTTTATATTGTGTTTTAAAGCTGTTTTGAAAATCAATAACTGGCTTTTCTATACCAGAGAAGTCAAAACATGGACTTTCAACATAGGAATTCTCATTTTGATTATACTTTCCAAAATCATCAGTTTTCCAGGCTTTATAACCCTCTGCAGCATCTTTAATACTGGATCCGCCAGGATCAGCCTCCCTCCACGATATATTTAAACCACCTGGCGACCAAAAGCTTGTGTCCTGTTCAAAACCTGTTTTGTAAGGAAGAGTGTAGGTAGGGATTGATGTAAGTTTATGAACAATACTGTCGTTTTTAGAATAATTGTCGGTAGCATTATCAACTTTAACTATAATGTTATAAATTGAAGGTTTGCTGAGGTTAAATGCTGTTGTAAACTGATAATCGATAGAGTCATCAACACTTAGTGGACCTGGTATGGTTTCACTTATCCAGTTCTTTCCACCATCAATAGATGCTTTAATTTTAAAGTTCGAAAGTTGTTTGGGACCAGTATTTTTTACCGTAACTTTGAGATGTTCGGTTGTTGTTAATCCACAGGCGCTTTGGGGGCTAATGTATTTTGTAACTGCAGCATCGTATTTAACGCTATCCCCCGTTACAAATAAATAATCGATATTCCAGCCCGAATATCGGTTGATAACAGAAGTTGAGCCTAATCTAAACCGAAGCCTGAAGTTTTTTCGGTCGAATATACTTTTAGTATCGAATTCCTGCTTTTTCCATTCAGCTTCCTGGAATTCTGTTTGATTATTGTCCCAAAGAGTCCGCCATTTATTGTCTCCTGCAAATTTGTATTCTATTACGGCTGAATCCTGGGTTTCGATGTTTAACCAGCGCAGAAAGCTAAAACTTGTGTTCTTGAAATATTTACCTTGAATGACCGGTGATGTTGCAGTATCGGCGGTTGTGTAGGTTAAATTGTTCAAATAATTTCCATCACCGTTCAGAGTTGTGCCTAATACATTTGTTTCCGAATAAGCATAAGTCGGATCAGGCCTTCCCTTAGAATCACCACCTTCTGCTTTACCTCCTTCTCCGGCTGGAACCCCACGCTGAAAAGAACCGCGTATTCCCCATCCCAAATCGGTTTCGAAATCATCAAAAAAAACAGTTTGCTTTACCAATCGGCTTCCTGTCGGGTCAAGATCGTTTTCAGGCAATGTTCCTGTGGCATTGGTAATTGAAATATCGCCGGCTTTAATTTGGAAATCTAAAATATTTTCGGGTATGGCGTTACTTTTAATGTCGTAAGTTACCCATAAATAGTTATCGCCTGTCTCAATTTTTCGGTTCAGGCTTCCAAAAGTCACTGTAGTTGATGAAAAACTTTGCGGAGTACCCACCAAAACAGGAGATTCAAAAACTGAATCAGTAGTGGAAAATAATTTTACTCCTAAATTCGCGATATCAGTGTTGTTGGTATTTGCCGATGTTATTCTTAAAGTGTTCAAAGTTAACGATCCTGTGTTTCCTTTTACCCGGATGTTGATTCTCATGATAGGGTTTTTGGTCGAACCTTGAGGAACCTGGTTTAAATTAGGATGAGCTGCAATAATTGAGTTAACATTTCGCGTTTCTATCCCCGATTCGTAAATTTTAACACTATCCACGCAAACACCCCAACCCCATTGAGCTGTCCCCTTAAAACCAATATAGAATTTTTCGTTTACGACTTCATCTGGAAGGGTAATTTCTCTCTTCACCCATTTGCCATCTGGTGTAGCTAATGTGTATTTTGTTAGGAATTTCCATTGACCAGAAGTACCAATTCTATAATAAAGTCCTAGGGAATCAATATAGTCGTTTCCACCATCTCTCCAGTTCATTTGAGCATGGTAAAATATGAGTTTGGGTTTGGTTGATAATTGCAGGTTAATGGGTTTCGATTTAAGTAAAATGGAATATGGCGTATAATAAGGGTGAACCAAACGAGCGTTTAATGTACCTGATTTGGCAGTGTTGGGGTTTCTGTTGCCAACATTATCGGGAGAGCCATAACCTCCTTTCTGAGATTGCCACACAGGGCCTATATAGTCACAACCGGCAAGACATTCCTGACTCCAACCTAGTGGTTCTTTATTTGAAGGAGTATAATAGTTAAAATTTTCACTAAAGTAGACCTGCCGGATTGGAATTTCCTGAGAGGATTCGGTTGTGACAGGATAGCCAACACCGTTGATAACCAGTGACTCTTTAGGTATCTTTACTTTCAGGTAATGACCAGCAATAGATGATTTTGATAAATCGAGTAATATCCAAATATAATTATCGCCTGCTTGCAAAGTATATGTTAAACCGTTAAATGAAACTAAAGAATCTGTAGGTGAAAATGCTTTTTTCACTTTTGTAACGTAAGACGCATCTATATCGCCAATCCAGTCAGTTTCATAGTCAGCAACCGAAAACCGGCTATAGGTTGTACGGGCAATCGCAACACTGTCCACATCTGCAAAACTCTCGCAAAAGGATTTTATGTCAATTTTAGATAAACTAAAACTTGGACTGGACGGACAATTTATTTTAATCCTTATAACTGGCTGTAAAGGCATTCCCTTAATAGCAATAGTATCGGTAATTTGTTCAACCGTTACTGTTTGCGAAAAAATAAATTCAACTTTTCCTGGAAAAAGTATAATAAGGCAAAGGATCAGTATCTTTTTCATGCGTTCAGTTTTGTTTAGGGTCGAATCCATGCGTCAGTGATTATGATGATCCTGAACTCAAGGATTCCATGCACAATTTAAATTACATGCTTTTTATACGGGAGTTTTTACTTTAAGGTTGAGAATTTTGATAAAAACAAATTATATCCATTTTTATATATGGAAAATGTTTGTCCAATGTTCTAAACAGTCTGATAGGGAGTAAAGCTTCTAACGCTTTTATGCTAAAAAAGAATATTTTTTGAAAGTCCGATACTAAACCACATATTCGACAAATGGTTTTTACCTGTCCCTAAAATACTGTTATATGATCCTATTTGGTTCGAAACATGGATAGAATTTCCATGTTTAAAAACGTTAGTCAATGAATGATAATATCCAACCGCAGCAGTAAAACGATAGTAACGGTTTATAGACGTTTCCACTCCCAGAGTGGCAACAAAATTGATTATCATTGGATTTAATTCAGGTTTGTTGTCTATTTTAACATCAACATCGGAGCTTAACCCATAAACAGGGATATCCCAAAGTAGAGCTCTTTCTTCAGGGAAATAGCCTTTATAGGTAAAAGTTCCCGAACCTGAATTTTTACTTGCTACAGGAATTGAAATACCTGGGCCTAACGAACCAAATATAGAAACAGCGTTGTTGAACTTATGCTGGTAGAACATTTGCAGGGGAATATGCAATATGTTTAAAGTAACATTCTCTTTGATGCTGTCTCCCCAGACCCTACGTTCATAAAATTGGGTTTCGGTGTAAAATACATTAAAACTTTCATAGGTAGATGTGGCTGAGGAAGCCTGTTTAAAGCCCATTATTTCAAAACCGGATGAGACTCCTACCTGCTCCGTAAGAAAATATTTACCTGATATCCTAAAATTAAAGGATAGCCCGCCTTCCGACTTTAAGTCTTTTATACTGGCAGGGAAATCGGTTTTAATGGATGATAAACATGGGGCAACATGAATGCCAACATTGATAATGCGTTGTCCACTCACCTTGTTGATTGCGGTAATGGTGAAAAGAAGACTTATTAGTGCTATATTTCTGATTAAATGCATTATTTCAGTAAAATTTATTCAACAATTATTTTTTCGTAGAAAATACGACGGCCGTTTAGCAATACATCCACAAAATATACCCCAGGGGTAATGTTTTGTATGCTGATATCTTTTTTGAACTCTTCGTTGTCTTTGTTGAATGTAAATGTTTTAATCGAAAGACTCTTCATACTCGAGACTTTTACGGTTACAGACCCTTTTTCGGCACTGTTGAACGAAAGCTCAAATTGTCCGTGGTTAGGATTAGGGTAAATCAATCCATGGATTGAAGGTTCAATTGAAATCTCATCCGATGTAAAATCGCAACCACTAATATCGGTTGTTTTAACTGCATACTTTCCGGCTTTCTGCTGTGTCCAGAGAAACTGTTTGTTTTCACCTTTCAAAAGTACACCATCTTTGTACCACTTAAAACCAATGATGGAGTCTTGGCCTTTGATACATACAAGTACATCGTTCCACTTGGTGTTCACCTCGGGTTTTGAGGAATTGGGCGACACTTCTTTTATCAAAATGTCACTCTTGATATTTAAGTTGCACAATTTTTCGGTTACAGTGTACGTGCCGCTCTTTAAATCGTACCAGCCTATGCCAGAGCCATTGCCATCAATCTCAGGCCCAATTGGATTATTATTCTGATATAGCTGAAATTTATACTGAGCAGGAGAAAGAGGCATTACAATACTGTCGCCATAAATGTTGTTGTTACAATAACTACCTCTGCAATTAACTTCCGGGATATCCAACTTAGGCAAAACCGTCACGTGCAGAGTATCCGATGATTCGCTCAGTTCCAAACTTTTTCCTTTAACAGTAATGGAGACCTTGCCGGTAAATGCATCTTCGAAATTGATTACCACAGAAGTTCCTGTACCAGTTATAACTCCTGCTGTTGAAGGTTTTATTTCCCATACATACGATGTTGAGAATACTCCACCCGCAGTTGTATAAGTCTGGTCGTCGGAATTGATGCACAGAACTGTATTTCCAACTGGTTTAGCTGGTTTTAAAGGACTGGTTCCCAAAATTGTGAGTAAACCTTTTTGATAAGTGAAAATATAATTGTTATCCAAACCGCCATAAGGTTCAATTTCGTACGAACCCGGGTAACTATCCTTTGTGGCAATAGTTGCAATAGTAGGCTTCAAATCGATACCAATTGCATCATCGCCATTTACAAACCCCGTGATGTTGTAAGTTAAAGCTGGGTTGTCGGTATTAAATTTTCTGATTTTATCTTCGGCGCTAACCAAAAGTGTTGCTTTTTTAACAACCAGTGATTTAACAATGCTGGTTGCTGCATAGTAATTGCTGTTATCACCTAAATAAGCCGTGATGTTTGCTGTACCAGCTCCAACTATATGAATCTTTCCATTTACAATGGATGCAACCTGCGGGTTGTTGCTCAAATAATTAACTGTTAACCCTGAACTTGAAACGGCTTCGGGATCAAAATCAACGTCCCCATATGTCTTTTCCGGGATAGTATCGAAGTAAATAATTTGAGTGTTTTTTCGGACTATAACAACCTGGGAAGCACTGGTTGCAGCATTATAGTATGTATTTCCCGATTGGGATGCAGTGATGGTCACTGTTCCAGCACCAATTATGTGTAACCACCCATAACTTATAATAGCCACCGATGGATTGTTCGATGTGAAAGTTACCGGAAGACCAGAGCTCGCCTCAGCCTCCAAGAGATAATCACCATTTTCATATATCTGTTCCGGAATTGTTCCAAATGTAATGGTTTGACTTGCTTTGGTCACAATAAAAGTTTGGGTTTGGAGCGTGGAGTTGTAATAAGTGTCTCCCGACTGCGAGGCACTAATCAGTGTAGATCCGACACCTACAATGTGAATTCTGCCGTTTATAACCGTAGCAACAGAGGAGTTGCTGCTAGTGTACGTAATTTCAAGGCCTGAGCTTGCAGTTGCCGTTAGGTTAAAATCGGCACTTCCGTAAGGCCGCGAAAGAATAGGGCTAAAGGTGATGGTTTGCGATGCTTTTGATACAAACAAAACCTGGTTGGCACTTGCTGCTGAATAATTGTTATTACCGCCCTGGTAAGCTGTAATTGTAGAAGTCCCCAATCCAACAATATGTATTTTGTCGCCAACAACTATAGCAACATTTTCGTTGCTGCTCGAATAGGTTATTGGAAGCCCGATACTGGAAAGGGCCCCTGGGTTAAAATCAGCATCAGTGTATGTTTTTGATGGAATTGCGCCAAATGTTACCGTTTGGGAAGCTTTGGCAACAATAAATGGCTGGGATATTGAATTTGCAGCGTAATAGTTTGAATTACCCGGTTGAACTGCATAGATATTTGCTGTCCCAGCCCCTACAATATGTATTCTATCGGCAACAATTACAGCAACCGAAGTATTGTCGCTCATGAAACTTATAGGAAGTCCTGAACTTGATGATGCTGTAAGGTTAACATCCGGATCACCGTATGTTTTGGAGGGTAAAGCATTAAAATTGAGGGTTTGGGAGGTTTTGTCAACCACTAAAGGTTGAATAACATAGGGCGCCCTGTGATAAGTTCCGTCGCCTGGTTGCGAAGCAGTTATATTAGCAGTTCCCGATCCTGTAATATATACAACATTGCCTGTGACAGTCGCAACCGATGGATTGTCGCTACTGAATTGCACCGGAAGACCGGAACTTGCTGTTGCACTTAAGGCAAAATCGGCATCGCCAAAAATTTTGGGTGGAATGGAATTAAAAGTTATTAATTGGTCGGCATTGTCCACCATAAATGGTTGTGAAATGGTTGGAAAGGCGGGGTTAAATCTGTTATCTCCCGGTTGGGATGCAACAATGTTGGTAGTTCCAGCTCCAACAATATGGATTTTCCCATTAACAATAGTTGCCACACTGGTATTATCGCTCGAATAAATTGCGGGAAGCCCCGAACTTGTTTCGGCTGTAAGAATAATATCCGGATCGCCCATTACTGCTGATGGCAGAGTGTTGAAGGTAATTGTCTGGTCCTTCTTGAAAACGGTTAAAGACTGAACTACCGCAGTGGCTGGAAAGTAATTTGTATTTCCAGGTTGTGTAGCAGCTATATTTGTGGTTCCTGACCCTACTACATGAATTTTGTTATTTATAATTTCCGCAACACTAGTGTTGTCGCTTATATATTCAATGTCCAGACCAGAATTTGACATTGCTGGGTCTAAGTAAATGTCGTCATAAACCATATCAGCAATGGGCAGGAATGTAATTTTCTGGTCAGCTTGGCCGATTATTAACGTACGGGGCACAACAGGTGCAGAACTAAAAGAGGTATTGCCCTCCTGCGATGCCAGAATGTTTACTGCTCCTGCTCCCACAATGTGAACCCGGCCTCCCACAATAGTCGCAATATTAGTATTGGAACTGGTATAGGTAACAAGTAAACCGGAACTGGCGGTGGCACCGGGATCAAAATCTGCATCTTTGAATGTTTTGGCAGGTAAAGCGTTAAATGTAATAGTTTGGTTTTTTTTGTAAACAGTCAGGTTCTGAAATACACTGCTGGCCGGATAGAAATTGCTGTTACCTGGCTGGAAAGCAGAAATGGATGTTGTTCCTACTCCAACTATCCTCACTTTGTTGTCAACTATAACTGCCACATTAGGGTTGTTGCTCGAATATGTAACTGGTAATCCAGAACTTGCGACTGCACCCGGGTCAAAATCAGGATCGCCGTAATATTTTGCTGTTAATGGTGCAAAGTTAATTCCTTGTGTTCCCATATCAACAGTAAAAGGTTGGTCTACCGAAATAGCTGGTGTATAATCCACATTTCCGGCCTGCAATGCCGTAATGGTTGTATTTCCCATTCCTATTATGTGAATTTTACCCGAAACAATTGTAGCCACTGCGGTATTTGATGAAGAATAAGTAATGGGGAGACCTGAAGTGGTTGTAGCTCCAGGGTCAAAATCGGGGCTGCCAAATTGACGGGGAGCAATGGCGTTGAAAGTGATGGTTTGATCTGTTTTCGAAGTTATTGTTGTGAAATTTCTTGGATTATTAGAGGCATCTGTTATGTTGAAAACTTCTCCCCCGGTAACACCGTTAAATTCGCAGACCATCACCCTATAAGTTAAACCACCTGTTAAGTTTGTGACAAGTATATTGGTGCCAATTCCTTTGTAAACACAGTACCAGCCTGTTGATCCTATCTGTGTCCCTGATCCAAAACTGTTGTTGGCCGCGTAATTGGTATTGTTTACAGGAACCGCGAGCTCAGCAGTGCTCGTAGTTTGTTTCACAAAAACAGCGCACGATGTGCCATTTCCGCGTGTCCAGGCGATGCTTGCTTTCCCTACAAAAATTCCTGAAAAATTTATGTTTAAAGCTTGTGTGGATGGTGCTGTTGTTTTATTTGCTGGGTTTATTGTGGCTGAGGAAGTATTATATGTTTCATTGCCCGGGGTGCCGTTATATTCACAAACCATTACCCTGTATGGCTGTCCTGCCGTTAACCCTGTAATATTGACTGTATTTCCCGTTCCTTTATATACGCAATACCAACCGGAACCATTGGAAGAGCCTGTGCCATAATTTGCATTGGCTACATAGGTGAAATTATCTGAAAGACTCACATTGCCTGAAGTTGCCTGGGCTACAAATACAATACATGCCTGGTCCGATCCCCGGTTCCATGAGGCCGTCATCGAGGTAGGCTGAACATTTGTGAATTGAACATTGGTAGATTGAAGTGTAAGGGTAACGTTTGCCGGATTATTGACAGAAAGATCGTTGCTATATTGTTCAACCCCGGCCGAACCAAAGTATTCGCATACCATCACCCGGTAGGTTGCTCCCGGAGTGAGGTTACTTACATTTGTAGTATTTCCGTTTGAGTTGTAGACACAATACCATCCTGTTGTGCCAATTTGAGAACCAGTTCCAAAAGATGTATTGGGGGTATACGTTGTATTCAATTCAGGACTGGCATATTCGTTCAGCGAAGTTTCCTTTACAAAAACGGCACGGGCACTTCCACTACCTTTGGTCCACGACAAAGACATGGAGTTGTTAGTTATTGAGGTAAAACTAATAGAATAAGCCTGTGTTAAAGGTTTTAATGGTTTTTGTACAGGATTTCCACTTGTACCGGTGCTTAAATTATATTGCTGGTTTCCAGTCGGGCCGGAGTACTCACAAACCATCACCCTGTATTCTTTATTTGCTTCCAATCCGGTTACCGATGTTGAATTACCAGTACCGTTATAAACACAAAACCATCCAGTACCGTCGGGTGTTCCTAATCCAAACGTTGAATTGCCGGTATAACTTAAAGTGTTTGTCAGACTTACATTTCCTGAGGTAGCCTGTTTCACAAATACCACGCACGCTGTACCAGAACCCCTGGTCCATGTAAAATCTGCTGATGTAGGCTGAACGTTGGTGAAAGTGATATCTTTTGCCTGAACTGTTAGCTGTATCGAATTAGGGTTATTGGTATTAAAATTTGTGTTATAAAATTCGTTTCCCGGAATACCATTGTATTCGCAAACCATCACCCGGTATGTTTTAACGGCCGTTAAACCTGTTACGTCAACATTGCCGGGTGTGCCATTAGCGATACAGAACCATCCCGAAGAACCAATCTGACTTCCGCTTCCGTA
Organism: Bacteroidota bacterium; assembly: GCA_023429135.1. Classification (GTDB taxonomy): domain Bacteria; phylum Bacteroidota; class Bacteroidia; order Bacteroidales; family JAAUTT01; genus JAAUTT01. The sequence goes on from JAEYWD010000071.1 coordinate 41,968, forward strand.
AACTGTATTTGCTGTATAGGTTGTATTATTTATTGGTTCTGGATGTTCCAGTCCGTTAGTTTCCTTTATGAACGCAATTCTTTTGCTGCCGTTTCCATTCGACCAGGAAATACGCATAGCATTGGCCGTCACATTTGAAAAACTGATGTTATAAGCCTGATTGGTGGGTATTGTAGTTTTTTGGGCCGGATTTCCACTTGCCGTTACCGTATTGTAGGTTTCTGCCCCGGGTATTCCAGTATATTCGCAAACCATAACACGGTAGTCCTTGTTTGGTGTTAACCCTGTTACAGAAACTCCTGTACCTGTTCCTTTATATATGCAAAACCATCCGATACCATCCGGTGAACCTGCTCCAAACACATTGTTAGCATTATAGGTAACTGAATTAAATAAAGATACATTTCCACTTGTTCCTTCTTTTGCGAAAACGATACAGCCACTGCCATTGCCCCTGGTCCAGGTAAGATCCATGGAGGTCTCCTGCACATTGCTGAAAGAAATTGAAGTTGCCTGTACCGAAAACAAAATTGAGGCTGGATTGCCAGAGGCCAGATCGGTATTATAAATTTCGTCACCACCTGAACCATTATAATCGCATACCATTACCGCATAAGTACTTCCTGACGATAGCCCTGTTATGGTTGTTCCGGTTCCGTTACTGTTATAAACGCAAAACCACCCTGTAGCCCCTATCTGATCACCCGATCCAAAGACAGTAGAAGCAATGTATGTGCTGTTATTAACAGGTGCGGCATATTCTGTTGCTGAAGTTTCCTTGATAAATACCACCCGGTTTGATCCATTTCCTTTTGTCCAGGAAAGGGTCATTGCATCGGAAGTGAAGTTGCTGAAAATAATGTTTTTGGATTGAGTGGTTGGCCTTACCGGTGTTACCGGAACCGGCACCGCGGGTTTGTTTATAGGATTGTTCAGTGCGGTAGATATATTATAGGTGTTTACTCCCCCCGATGTTGTATACTCACAAACCATTATCTGATACGCATCGTCCGTTGTTCCAAAATTCACTGTAGTACTGTTGCCAACTCCTACATACACGCAATGCCAACCCGTAGCTCCAATTTCTGTCCCGGAACCAAAAGTTGAATTAGGTTTGTAAATTACCCCATTTTCAGGAACTGCATTGCCCGAGGTTGCTTGTTTTATAAAAACAGCACAACTGTCACCATTTCCGCGCGACCATTCCAGATCGAAAGAAGTGGGTTGAATGTTGGAAATTACAATGTTACTGGATTGAAGCAGTAATTGGACAGATGCAGGGTTGTTTGAGGCAGTTGATGTATTATATTCTTCAAAACCTGCATTTCCGTTATATTCACATGCCATTACCCTGTAGGTGTTCCCGGCATTTAAGCCATAAACATTTACACTTGTTCCCGTTCCGTTATAAATGCAATACCATCCACTGGAGGCAATTTGACTTCCATTCCCAAAAGTTGAATTGGCTACGTATGACTCGTTGTATGGAATCGGGGTTTCAGTGCCGGTTGTTTCTTTCATAAAAACAGCTCTGTAAGCCCCATTTCCTTTTGTCCAGTTTAATGTAAGATAGTTTGACGTGATATTATTAAAAACAATTTCCTTTGCCTGAGTTGTTGGAGTTGAAGGTAAGGGAATATTTGCCGGATTACCTGTGGCCGCTGAAAGCACATATTTTATAGGATTTCCGGAATTTGTATATTCACAAACCATAACACGGTAGGTTAGGGTAGTGGTAAGCCCCGTCACATTCAAATTATTTCCTTTTCCTTTATAGACACAGAACCAGCCGGTTGTTCCTATCTCGCTGCCAGCTCCGAATGACCCATTCGCAGTATAATTGACCCCGTCTTCAGGGTAAGCATTACCAGTATTGGTTTGTTTTACAAAGACTATACAACTGTCACCGGTTCCGCGGCTCCACGACAAATCCATTGAATTTGACTGGATATTGCTGAAGTTAATATAACTTGCCTGTAAGATAGTCTGTAAAGTTAGAGGATTGTTGGTGCCAGCATTGGTATTATACTGCTCCAATCCTTCAATTCCATTGTATTCACAAACCATTACTCTATAGCTGGTCCCGGGAGTTAACCCAAAAACATTGACACTTGTGCCAGTATTATTATAAACGCAATACCATCCGGTTGCATCAATCTGGCTACCATAAGTTAGGGTTGTATTGGCAAAGTAGGTGGTATTGGCCAAAGGTAAAGCCGTTTCCGTTCCAGTGGTTTGTTTTATAAAAACGGCACGTTTGCTTCCGTTGCCATTGCTCCAGCTTATGGTTGCTGAAGTGGGCATAAGGTTCGAAAAACTAAGGTTCAAAGCCTGATTTACGGGTGCAACCGGGGTCGCTGCTTTGTTCAAAGGGTCTAATGTCGCCACGGCATTGTTGTATAACCTTTGCCCTGCAATTTTGCTGAATTCACAAACCATAACCTGATAAGCAAGCGAGGGGTCGGCAACATTTACAGTAGTTGAGGTTCCTTTACCCTGGTAGACACAGAACCATCCCGTGGTCCCGATCTGGCCGCCTGAGCCAAATGTGCTATTGGCAGCATATATGGTTCCGTTAACCGGCGAAGCATTGCCCGAGGTTGCCTGTTTCATAAATACTGCACAACTGTCTTCCGAACCCCGGTTCCATGAAAAATCTATGGATCCTGCGGTTATGTTTCTGTAAACTATGTTACTTGCCTGAAAGGTATTTCTACAGGAATTGGGATTTGCTTCGGCTTCAAAGGTATTGTAAACTTCGCTTCCCGGGTTCCCGGTATATTCGCAGGCCATAACCCTATAGGTTTTTCCGGGTGTTATCCCGTAAAGAGTAACCGTGCTTCCGGTTCCCTGCGATATACAATACCATCCCGAACTTCCAATTTCATCTCCCCATCCATAGGTAGTACTTGGGGAATAAGTAATATTTTCCACAGGAACTGGCATTTCGTTAGTTTCAGTCTCCTTGATAAAGACCGTCCGGCCTTTGTTGCTATTTCCATTCGTCCATGAAATTGTAACACTGGTAGGAAGTAAATTAGTGAATTTAACATTTGTGCACTGTGTAGGTCGCGTAGTAAAGTCTACGGGGTTAGTACCCGGGGATGCTGTTGTATACTGTACAAAATAATTAGCTTCATGGTATTCAACGACCATTACCCTGTATGCAGTTTTTGAGTTGAAATTGGTTACTGTTACATTGGTGCCGGTGCCTTTATAAACGCAAAACCAGCCTGAACCTGCCTGGGATCCACTTCCAAAGAATGTATTTGCATTGTAAGTTGTATTGCTTACGGGAGCTGGTGTCCCGGAGGTTGTTGCCCTTATAAAAACAGCACAACTGGTTCCATTTCCCCTATTCCAAGAAATATCGGCCTGAGAGCTCTGGATGTTGCTCACAGAAACATTGGAGGCTTGGACAAGAGGTGCGGTTGTAACCGGGTTTCCTGTGCTAAAGTTTGTATAATAGGTTTCTGCACCTGGAGTTCCGTCATATTCAAAAATTACAACCCTGTAATTGTTTGTTGCCGTATTCAGTCCAGTGACTGTAACCAGGTTTGAATTGTTATTATACACGCAATACCAGCCCGACGGTAATTGGCTGCTCAACGGATCCCCAAATGTTGTTTTGGCAGTGTAAGTTGTAAAATCAGTTGGTACAGGTATTTCAGTTAAGTTGCTCGTTTGTTTAATAAAAACCACTCTTTTAAAACCATCTCCTTTATCCCACCTAATCCTGAATGAATTTGCAGTTATTTGGTCAAACCATATATTTTTCGAAGGTGTTAACGAGGCATAAGATGCATTATTTGATGAGGAAGTTGCATTTACTGTAATCCCGAATGAATTAAAAAAAGACAGTAAACAACCGAGTAATGTAAAAAATCTTACCATGTGACAAATTTTTGGGGCATCGTCCTTTTTTACGAGAACAATAATTAAAAGTTTTATCACAATCGGAGTTCAGGTTCTACTTATGTTCTCTGTATTTTAGAGAAACTTTCCCTCTCAGCTCAAATTAATTTACCTCGAACATTAATCAATTCTCAAAAAAGGTGAATCAATTCTCCTTTTTGGTGAGTTGGTTCACCAAAATGTTAAACCGGTTTACTTTAGATTAAACCAGTTCTCAAAATTTGAGAACCAATTCTCAAAAAAGGTTAACAGGTTCTCAAAAAAAGAGAACCTGTTAACCAAAATTGTAAACCGGTTCTCGGTAAAGGTAAACTTGTTTGAACTGCAGGAGCGTTATTGTTTTTTTTTTGCCCTGGCGTTCGAACAAAGGTTTAAGGTCGTCGACAATGGTTTGTGCGCCTGCATGACCTTTTTTTGCTGCTCTTTGAGCCGTGTTGTAAATATCCAGGGCGGTGCTGAATGCATCGCATCCTGCCGCAGCCCTTGCAATAGTGACTATTTCTTTCAAACGTCGGAGTTCATCTTCTATTGGCCCAAGTGCCGAAAAGAATTTCAGATCCTGCTCCATTTCCGTCAGATCGTTAAGAGGTGATATTATCTTTGGCTCCTGCCGGCCATGATTAAGGCTTTTTTGCGTAAATGGCAAACGCCCGTCACTTAACTTTGGAATGTCATCAAATTGTTCCTGTGTGAGATTAACTCTGAAAGAAAGTTTGGATTTAACTTGTGCAAGCAAAGTCATAATTTCCTGCGATTCTTGTTCTGTTAGGGTTGCTGAAATGTAATTTGACATAATTGATAATTTTAGGTTAGCGAATCAAATATACTAATCATTAACAATAACTGAAAAATTACTTTCTTATTGTAAACAATCCATAACTTATTAAAAACCTTTGTTTTTTTATATAATCCGTATTGAAGATAATAAAATTTTATCTTTCTCTGTCAATTTTTAAACTTTAACCACGTAGTCACGTAAAAAGAGGAGCATTTTAGCCCGACATAAAATTTAAAACCGTGGTGAGTACTTATAACAGCCTTAAGAACCTGACTTTTAATTTCCAGTTTTGGATTTTGTTTCTTTTAATATTGTGCTTTAATTTAAAACCATTAACGGCACAGATTGATCGCCAATTTTGGTTTGCTATTCCAAAAGAGACCGACAGGCACTCAACAATTACGGCTTCAAATAATGTAAGTTTCAAAATTGCCGCCATGGACTTGGATGCCAAGGTCACAATATCAATGCCCAATAACTCATCTTTTGGGGCACGAACATTTACCGTACCAGCAGGGAAGTCTCATATAGAAGTACTGGCGGAGAATTATGCAGAATTTGAGAGTTTGTATGCAAATCCGGCCCTCGTTGACGACGATCCTGTAGAGGGAATGACTAACAGGGGGATCTTAATAGAATCTGACAACGACATTACCGTTTATTATGATTACGACAATGTTAATAACAGGCAATTATTTTCATTAAAAGGCCAAAATGCTCTGGGAACGGACTTTTATACTCCTTTTCAGAATATTTGGCAGAATGATGGTCGTACACAAAATGGCAAAGTATGGAATGCCTACGCTACCATAGATATTGTTGCCACCGATGACAATACTGTGGTTTGGATCGAGCCTTCAGTAATACTTAAAGGGCATACCAATACTGCGCCTTTTAAAATTGTTCTGCCCAAAAAAGGCGATACTTATTCTCTGGTTGCGGCAGACAGGACTCCTGGAGCGCATCCGGCCGGCACCCATATTTATGTGAGCCAAACTGAAGGAAGCGGAGCACCTATTGCAGTTACTGTAAACGACGACTCCGTAAATGTTCATGGAAAAGGTTGTGCCGATATTATAGGTGATCAAATTGTACCAACTTCAATTCTCGGTAAGAAATATCTGGTAATGTGTGGTTATGAAGCCACGTCACACAATAGTCTTGCAGTTCAAGATATTGAACGCGGTGAACAAATTTTTGTAATCACAACCCAGCCAAATACTAAAATTACTTTTCAGGATACTTCTGGGTTTGTTTTACGAACATCGAATATAGCTGCGGCAGGGGGAGTAGACTATATTTCTCCTAACCCAATTTATGTACCCGCCCAGAATGCAATTTTCATTAATGCTGATAAACCAATTTATGTACTCCATATAACCGGTATCGACTGCGAGATGGGGGGAGCTGTATTACCTCCGATTACCGATTGTACAGGATCACCCGAAGTTACTTTTTACAGATCGGGTACAGTGAATAAACTCACCCTTAATCTTATGATCCCGTACGACCAAACAAAGCCTTTTGACGCTGCTGATCAGTCGTATAAGTTTTTCAGGATATATTATGACAATGGCACGTCAGTTCCTATTGATCCTACTTGGTTCGAGCCAATAAAAAGTGCAGGTTGGGCTGCATTGAAATATGAAAGACGGGATATTTCAACAGCCTTGGTGCCCGTTGATCAAGCGGTTAAGGTAGTAAACGAAAAGGACTTTTTTCATTTGGGGATTACCAATGGAACTACCGGTCAAACAAATAAATATGGTTATTTTTCGTCGTATAATTCAGCCTCTCCGAGTGCTGTGGTTGCAAGTATTAACGAACCCGCCATCAGGGCATGTTTTGGCGATACCGTAATTTTAAAGGCAAAAGGAGGTTTAAAGAATGGTTATACCTGGCATTATGGCACTCCAACTGGCCCCCCCACTTATCTTAGTGATTACAAATCCGCCACACCTCGAGTGTTTTGCCCTCCTGGAACGCATAACTTTCATGTTACTATACATTTGGCTAAATGTTTCGGCGATGTTACTCTGCCCGTAACAGTAATTGTCAAGCCTGAAGTTAAAGCTGCTTTCGATGCCGATAAAACTACAGGTTGTGCTCCCATGAATTTCAAAATCACCAATCACTCCACAGGTGGTAATATATACGAATGGACAATTAAAAAAGACAATAACGCTGACATTCCATTTACCCCTCCTTCAAACAATGCCTTTACATTGCCTAATTCAGGTTTTTTTCAAAATAATACATCACCCTATGCCCCTATCCATTACACAATTAAACTTAAATCGAGTATCGATTTTATGTGTAAAGACTCGGTGAAAAAGGAATTAGTGATTTATCCACAAATTCAAGCGAATTTTCTTCCTATCGACTCGGTTGGTTGTCACCCGGTTCTAACTCCATTCAGAAATCTCTCAAGCGGTAACGTAACCGATAGTTCTTATTACTGGGATTTTGGAGATGGCAATTCTTCCGTTGTAAAGAATCCTGTGCATAATTATCAGAATCTATTTGGTAAAAACGACACAACTTTTAATGTAATGCTGGTTGCCAGTTCTCCATTTTATTGCCGCGATACAGCACGTTCAACGCTAACTGTGCATCCATTTATCAAAGCCGGATTTGCTGTTGATACTGTAAAAGGGTGCAGCCCTCTCACCGTGAAGATTTACAATACTTCCCTGAACCGGAAAGCAATCAGTCAATATATCTGGGATTTCGGCGATGGCACTACACGGATAACGGATAAGGACACTTTGATGCATACCTATCCTGTTAATATATCGGCAACACCGGCTAATTACAAACTTTTATTAACTGTGCGACATCCATTCAGCTCTGGCTGCCCCGATACAATTTCCCGTAAAATAACTGTTTATCCACAGTCAACTTTGAGCTATGTGACAGTTCCAGGGGGCAATAGTTTTTGCGACTCGACCACCGTTGCATTTAATACGACAGCCAGTGCGGCCATCACTTCATACCTCTGGGATTTTGGCGATGGAAATACATCCACACTCAAAGATCCCAGTCATTTATTCACCAATTTAACCACCATTGATAAAACCTACAAGGTAAAAGTGACTGGTATGTCGAATGAATATTGTAATGGTTATGCTGAAAGGGATATCACAATTCATCCGTTTCTCGATCCTCAGTTTTCTGTCGACGTTCCTTCATCCTGTGCACCTTTTAATGCGGCTATAAAGAATAAATCGCGAGGTGGAATTGCAAGTTATGAATGGAAATATGGCGATGGTAGTTCCGATACCCATTCGGTGATCGATACCATTCACCGGTACCGTAATACTACCAGCGTTGTTTTTGCACCACAACTGAAACTTGTTGTTAAAAACAGTGCAGGTTGCCGCGATTCTGTAATGCAGCGGATCACGGTTTATCCTGAGATTAAGGCAGATTTTTCGCCCAATGTTATTATAGGATGTAATCCGTTGCCAATAACATTTACAAACAAGTCGACTTATTTAAATAATGTTTCAAAATATTATAAGTGGGAATTTGGAGATAACACATCTTCTACTCTTCAGAGTCCTGAGCATGTTTTTACCAATACTACCAATTCAACACAGGTTTATCCGGTTAAATTAACCGTAACCTCTGAGTATAACTGTATGGATGATACAATTATTAATGTAAATGTTTATCCTTATGTTGAAGCTAAATTTTCTGTCGATTCAGTAAAAGGATGTTCTCCATACGACGTGAAAATTCACAATTCGTCAAGAGGAAGTATTACCCAATACCAATGGAATTATGAAGATGGAAATGTTGATAATCATTCTTCTGCCGAGTTTTCACATATTTATATCAATAATGCAACCAATAATCCGTCGAATCAACCATTAAAACGATATATCAAGCTTATTGCGAGTAATACCAATGGTATCTGCAGAAGCAGGGATTCTATCCAGATTACAATTTATCCGGAGGTAAATGCCACCTTTGTAACCAATGTAACTGAGGGGTGTAATCCATTAAATGTAAGATATACAAATCAGTCCGGTCCTGGGACAGTTCCTGTTGCATACCAATGGTTTTTTGGAGACGGAGGAACAGCAGTAAGTAAAAATCCATCGCATACTTTCGAAAATATTACTTCGAGTGAGCGTACCCTTACAACAAAACTAAGGGCTTATTCCGTTTATAATTGTGTTGATTCATCAACCATCAGTATCAAGGTTTATCCTTTTATAAAAGCCGGATTCTCGTTCGATAAACCTGTTGGTTGTTCTCCTCATCCTATTTCTATTACAAATTCTTCGTCTGCAGGATCCAATGGTTTTCAATGGATTTTTGGTGATGGGCAACAGTCGAATATTACGGCACCTGTGTTTTCTCATACCTATAGAAATCTTGGTACAAGTCCACAGAATTTTTATCCTAAACTTGTAGCCAGTTACAATGGGAAATGCCAGGATACTGCTACTCTTTCACTGCAGGTATTTCCCGAAGTTACAGCAGCTTTTACTCAGGATACGCTCCGGGGGTGTCATCCTTTAGAGATTTCGTTTTCAAATCAATCGCGGAATGCAAACCGGTATAACTGGTCTTTTGGCGATAAAGGAACATCAATTGTTACAAGCCCCAAACATACCTATACCAATTTCAGTAATGTCGATTCGGTTTACAACCTTACCCTTACGGCTTCTTCCATATTTAACTGCTCCAATACTATTGCCAAAAAGGTTATAATATATGCCAAGCCAAAGGCGCTTTTGGATGTGGAGAATTCGGTAAATTGTCCTCCTTTTACACTGCCTATTAAAAACTTATCAGAGGCTGCCGATTACTATTACTGGAGTTTCGGCGACGGAGACTCCATAGTTTCGACCGACCAGGCACAGATTACACACATTTATGATAACCTGACAGCAAACACTGTAACTTACAATTTAAAATTATTTGTTCAGTCGGTTCACAATTGTACGGATCAAATACAACAGAGCATTAATATATACCCAAGAGTAGTTGCCTCTTTTACCCCTGACACAGCAGGATGCAGTCCATTGTTAGTACCAATGGTTAATAAAACTTTGCGGGCAGTGACCTATAAATGGGATTTTGGCGACAATATCACCAGTGCATTGAAAAATCCTACTAACAGGTTCTTTAACAATTCAACAGAAGATACAACCTTTAATGTGCGGATGATTGGATTCTCATCATTTGGTTGCTCCGATACCATGTTCCGTCAGGTTACGGTTTACCCACAACCTACGGTTGACTTCTCAGCTTTGCCATCGCATTTATTTTACCCTGATGCCAGAGTTAATATCGATAATCAAACAAATGCCGGTAATTGGAATTACTTGTGGAATTTCGATGATGGTCAGACCTCTACAGCCATGGAACCTGGTGTTCATGAGTACTTACGGTGGGGAAACTACAACATTAGGCTGAATGTCTGGAGCAATCATTGTTCTGATTCTGCCAGTCACAGAATACGGGTTTTCGCCCCAAAAACCATTGCCGACTTTGATGCAAGTGATAACGGTTGTGTACCATTAACAGTAGCTTTTACAAATCATAGCACCTGGGCTACATCGTACAAGTGGGAATTCGATGATGGTTCCGTTTCTACCGAAATGCATCCTAATCATATTTATTATAAACCGGGTAAATACCAGGTAAAGCTTACAACCTATGGCGATGGACCTGAGGATGTTACTTATCGTGAGGTGGTTGTTTATCCTAAACCGGAAGTTAGCTTCGATGTTTCGCCACGGGAGGTAATGCTACCCGATGCTTTAGTACAATGTTACAACACAAGTAAACTTGGAAACAAGTACCTGTGGGAGTTTGGCGATGAAGAAACTTCAGAGTCCTTCGAGCCAACGCATACTTATAAAGAACTTGGTAAATACGATATAACTCTAAATGTTTGGACAGAGTACCAATGTTTCGATTCGGTTGTAATAAAGGAGGCTGTTGAGGTGAAGGGAACCGGGGTTCTGATATTCCCGAATGCATTTAAGCCAAGTACCGACGGACCTGGTGATGGAAAGTATACGCTCCCTGATATAAAGAACACCGTATTTCATCCGCACCACGATGGAGTTGCAGAATATAAACTTGAGATTTATGACCGGTTAGGCGAATTATTATTCGAAACGAAAGACGTGAACAAAGGATGGGATGGATATTATAAAGGAAAACTTTGCAAATCGGATGTGTATATCTGGAAAGCAAAAGGTAAATTCTATAACGCATCTAGTTTTAATAAAGCAGGAGATGTGACGTTGCTTAGATAAAAGCCTCTTTTTTTATGTAAGATATTTTATTTTACTCTAAACGTGTAACAAAATTCGATTTTTAACGAAAAAGGTGATTGATATATTAATGAAAAGGCCTTAAAATTTAATACATATGTTCGTCAGTAGTTGAAAGATGAGATGTTGAATTAAATTTTAAATTAAAGTGGAAAAGTAAATTTTATCTGGACTGACTTGGTACAAGCAAAGAAACATATAAAGCACGCATTCACAATTTTTGCTTTAATTATTTTGATTTCCTTATCGAATTCATTAAAGGCTCAGGATATTCATTTTACCCAATTTTTTGCCAATAAATTATATCTTGCACCCTCATTTGCCGGATCGACTCTTCAGAACCGGGTTTATACAAATTATCGCATTCAATGGCCAGGGTTGCCCAAAAGTTATACAACTTATAGTACATCATTCGACCATTATTTTAGTAATTTCAATAGTGGAATAGGCTTTTTGGCTGTGCGCGACGTTGCAGGAGCCGGAAGATATGGAACCTTAATTGCAGGCCTCCAGTATTCGTACGATTTTCAGTTTAACGATTTCTGGCATCTCCGACCTGGTGTTCAGTTTACGTATCTTCAGCGTTCAATAGACTATTCCAAATTAATTCTTCCATATCAGTTAACCGATCAGGGTATAATCGACCCGAACGGAACATTGATTTTTCCTGAAAAAGATAAGGTTGGAGCATTTGATGTTGCCTCTTCGCTCATTGTTTATAATTCAAAAATCTGGATTGGATTATCTGTTGATCATCTTATGCAGCCTAATCTCTCTATTATGGCTGATGAACATCCTGTTCCCCTTAAAACTTCCGTATTTGGTGGGGTAACCCTGATTAGAAAGGGCCGTCTTCTGCGCCCGATCGACGAGACCTTGTCGGTAGCGTTTATGTATAAAAATCAGGATAAATATAACCAGCTCGATATGGGTATTTACTGGAACAAAAGTCCGCTGGTCTTTGGTTTATGGTACAGAGGTATTCCTGTTCTCAACAGCGATAGGGGAGATATGTTTGCCTTTCTTATAGGGTTTAAAACACAGAGGATAAGTATAGGTTATAGCTACGATTTTACCGTTTCCAACCTGATGGATAAAACTGCCGGCGCTCACGAACTCTCCTTGAGTATCGAATTTGCCAAATATGCGAAGAAAAGAAAACTTCACGCAGTACCATGTCCCGAATTCTAATTCAAATTTTTGTACCTACTTTTGAATTATTCAATCATTCCATTATATTTGCCCATCCATTAAAAAAAGGTATAAACAATGAAAAAAGCGGGTATTATTATTCAGGCAGTTCTTGCAGTAGCTGTTATTGTATTGTATGTTCTTTATTTTACAGGCAAAGGAAATTCTGGTTCATC
>JAEYWD010000098.1 GCA_023429135.1 Bacteroidota bacterium
TGCCCATCCATTAAAAAAAGGTATAAACAATGAAAAAAGCGGGTATTATTATTCAGGCAGTTCTTGCAGTAGCTGTTATTGTATTGTATGTTCTTTATTTTACAGGCAAAGGAAATTCTGGTTCATCATCAGCTTCATCAAACGATTCAACCGCAGTTAAAACTGGTTCAGGCTCTATTGCTTTTGTCGAAATCGATTCGGTTATGGCTAACTACCACATGACTAAAGATTTAATTAAAGAAATTGAAACGAAAGGAAAACAATATGATTCTGAGTTGAATTCCAAAACTAAATCGCTGCAGCAAAATTATCAGGATTTGCAGTATAAAGCTCAACGTGGTTTGGAAGTTCGTTCTAAACTAGAGCAGATGGGACAGCAACTTCAACTCGAAGAACAAAACCTGTATAAATTACGCGATAGCTATGGAGCCCAGCTTCAGGAAGAAAATGCCGTTATGCTGCGTAAATCAATGAACAGCATCATGGATTTTATTAAGGAATACAACAAAGACAAAAATTTCACCTTTGTTTTTGGTAATTCTTTTGATGGAAAAATTCTTTATGCCGATCCTGGTCAGGATATCACCAAAGAAGTTATCAAAGGCCTGAATGAAAAATATGATACCCAAAAGAAGGCCGGAGCTAAGAAGTAATTGAAATAATTAGCTATATAAAAGGGTGCTGTCGGCACCCTTTTTTCGTTTTCAAGATGTTGTACTTTAATCAATACCTCTCAAAACATAATCATTCACCTCGGGTAACAATACCACCAAGTGAGGGTACTTCTGTTATTGTAGTAATTCCCTGCTTTAACGAACCTGATATTCTTTTGTCATTACATTCATTATTTAATTGTGATCGCAACGGTATGAATGTGGAAGTAATTGTGGTTGTTAATTTTGGCGAACAATGTACCGCTGAGGTAAAAGAATTCAACAAGATAACCTTTCAGAATATTAAGGCATGGTCTGAGGAACATAATATGCCTGGTTTTTTATGCAATCCAATTTTCGCACCCAATTTGCCTCCGAAATTTGCTGGTGTTGGCTTAGCCCGCAAAATTGGAATGGACGAAGCCGTTCACAGGTTTAATATCCTGGAAAATGATAATGGTATTATCTGCGGTTTTGATGCCGATGCAAAAGTGGAAGCAAATTACCTGAAAGCAGTTTCGGATCATTTTATCAAACACACTAAAACTCCCGGGGCTTCCATTTATTTTGAGCATCCTGTTGATGAAATTACGGATAAAAGAATGAGTTCGGGAATCATTCAATACGAAACGCATCTTCGATATTTAGTCCAGGCCATTAGGTTTACAGGGTTTCCTTACGCGTTTCATACTGTGGGTTCCAGCTTCGCCGTGAGGGCCGGAGCCTATGTGAAGCAGGGAGGAATGAACAAATTTAAAGCTGGGGAAGATTTCTATTTTCTGAATAAAATTATTGCCCTTGGAGGTTTTACCGAGGTAAGCAATACCACTGTATTCCCGCAGGCCAGGGTTTCAAGCAGAGTCCCATTCGGAACAGGAGCTTCTATGACAAAATGGATGGAGGCCACAGGGGATGATTTTCTTACTTATCAGTTTGATTCTTTTTTGCCATTAAAGAATCTTTTTGAGCATATCAATATTATTTATGAACATAAAGCTATTCCCAAAGAGTTGCTAAAAGATAGTGCTATTCATCAATTTCTTAGTGAAAGCGAAACAGAAAAAGCAATTGAAGAGATTTATAAAAACAGTAGTTCTTTTCAAAGTTTCCAAAAGCGATTCTTTAACTGGTTCGATGCATTTAAAATAGTGAAATATCTGAATTTTGCAGCTCAGGTGGAGTTTCCAAAAATGCCAGTTAAAACTGAATGTGAAAAACTGCTTAAAGCCTCAGGGAAAGATCTGAAAATTCACTCGAACGAAGAAATGCTTCTTACTTACCGGCGATGGGACCGATTTGGTTTTGAAGGCGTTTAATCCTTTACAATAATAAAGATATCTTCTTTAGGTTTCTTCATCAGGTATTGTTCGCGGGCAAATTTTTCGAGGTTGGCCGAATTGGACTTTAGCTCTTTCAATCTTTCGGTATCCTGATTTATTTTCCCCATGTAATAAATACGGTCGCTTTCCAGTTGGTGTAATTGTTGAATGTTCTCAATGCGGTCAATCAGATTGTTCTGGTCGAAAAAAAAGATCCAGGAGAAAAAAAGTATCAGGCTGAGCGTGAACTTATTTTTCAGCAGAGGGAGTATTGCAAACCATATCTTTTTTAGGCTGTTCATCTTATTTCAAAGTTGTGGTAAAACTATAAATTTTTAGAATTCAACCAATCATAGTAGCGATCGAATTTTATTCCTTATTTTGCATAAGTTTTCAACAATTTGCGATGGAAGGCCCGAATATGATTACCAAAATAACACTTGTAATATCCATTATACTGCAGGTAGTTGCTGCTGTTGCGGCTATACGGTTAACGCGAATTACCAAATACAACCTCTCGTGGATACTTATTACGGCGGGGTTTTTATTAATGGCTGTATTAAGAATTTTTGAGCTGATGCCGGTGCTCGATGAAAAAATTCCGATCGACATGAGCATTGTTTATACGTGGCTGGGATTATTTACGTCCTTACTTTTCTCCATTGGCGTGCTTTTGATCAGGCGGATTTTTAATTTTATAAAGAAGGTAGAACAGTCGCGGCGTGAAGCTGAGAAGCGACTTATTAATGCAATAATTCAGACCGAGGAAAAAGAACGACGGAGGTTTGCTAAAGATCTGCACGATGGTTTGGGACCGTTACTTTCAACTGTGAAACTTTCGGTTTCCACCCTGAATGAAATGGAAAGCGATCCCGACAAAAAACATATCATAAAAAATGCTGATCTTATTATCAACGAATCTATTAAGAGCATTAAAGAGATTTCGAACAATTTAAGTCCTCATATACTTAATAACTTTGGGTTAGCCAGCGCCCTTAAAAATTTTACTAACAAAATTGAGGAATCAAAAGCCATAAACATTAATTTTGACACCAATGCTTTCGACCAGCGGTACGACGAAAACATTGAGGTTGTACTTTATCGCGTTACCTGTGAGCTTATTAATAATACACTAAAGCACGCGAATGCTAAAAACATTGAAATTGTGCTTACGCATCAGCCTAAATGTATCATTATTTCGTACAGCGACGATGGGGTTGGTTTTGATGTAAATGAAGTGATATACGACAATACCAATCCGAAAGGAATGGGGTACAAAAACATAATTTCCCGGATAAACACCATCAAAGGGAAAATTGACATTGAAAGTAACCGGGAAACCGGAACAAAAATATTGATAAGGGTTAAAATTTAGTTAGTATGAATACCCTCAACGGAAAGATACTGGATGTTATAATTGTTGACGATCACAGTCTGTTTCGCAACGGATTAAAGATATTGCTTACAACTACAGGACAATTTAATGTTGTAGCTGAAGCAGAAAACGGAAAGGAGTTTCTGGATCTCTTGCCTCATATTCAACCCGATATTGTTTTAATGGATATCGATATGCCTGTGTTGGATGGCATTGAAGCTACCAAAGAAGCGCTAAAAAAATATCCTGACCTTAAGGTAATTACCCTCTCCATGTTTGGCGAAGAGGAGTATTATTATAAAATGATTGAAGCAGGAGTGAAGGGCTTTTTACTTAAGAATTCCGATATAAACGAAGTGAAAAATGCTTTGATTACGGTTTATCAGGGTGGAAAATACTTTTCACAGGAGCTGCTCTATAATGTTGTGAAAAATATTCGCTCCAACCATAAAGAGCAGGAGCTTACTGAAGCACTATCGGAACGGGAAATTGAAGTACTTATTCAAATTTGTAATGGATTGTCGAATAACGAAATTGCCGACAACCTTCATATCAGCAAACGTACGGTAGATAAGCACAGAGCCAATCTTCTCGATAAGACAAACTCGAAAAATACGGCACATTTGGTAATGTTTGCCATTAAAAATAAGTTGATTGATATTTAGAGTTATTCGGAAGGGTTAAATCAATTTTTACAATCGGAACATTTTTTCTTTTTTTAATTCAGGATTTTTTCTTTATTTAGCAAAATCTTGCAAAACGATAAAAACTGCAAGGTTTTACTTACAATCAAAAAGCAGAATGGAAACGATTAGTTTTTCTTCTTTCTCCACAACAACCATGCGTACGATGCGAACCCGCACCTACACAATGGTCATGTTCACATGGGAGAGTTTCCAGCCTGTCAATCATTAAAAACTTATAGAACGAATAATTTTTTATAACCGGCGGCTGGATGTTCAGTGGTCCGGCAGCTTATTTTTTATATGTAAACTAAAAAAGTAATTTTATGAAAGTGTTAAAGTTCGGTGGATCTTCGGTAGGAAGTCCCGACCGTGTTCGATTGGTCAAAAACATTGTAGAAGCGCAGCAGGAAAGCTGCATAGTTGTAGTTTCTGCCTTTCAGGGCGTAACGGACCAACTGCTCCGAATGTCGAAAATGGCTGTTGAACGCGACGACACATTTCACACTGAACTTGCACAGCTTGAACTTCGCCATCTTTCGGCAGTACGCGAACTTATCGATCCCCGCATCCAAAGCGCTATTCTTGCACAGGTAAAACTTTTAATCAACGAGCTCGAAGATATCCTCAACGGAGTTTACCTCCTGAAAGACTTAACGCCCAAAACCAGCGATTATATCTTAAGCTTTGGGGAACATCTATCAGCTTATATTCTCTCAAATGTTATCCGCAATGGAAGGTTTCACGATTCACGCAGCTTCATACGCACTAATTCCAATTACGGAAGTGCAAAAGTTGACTTCGATTTAACTGATGACCTTATAGCCCGTCATTTCTCCATTTTGGACCATACACCAGTTATACCCGGATTTATAGCCCGCAACGAAGCCGACGAAACAACCACTCTTGGACGCGGAGGATCAGATTACACTGCTGCAATTGTTGCGGCTGCTCTAAATGCGTCCATACTCGAAATCTGGACAGATGTTGATGGTTTTATGACTGCCGATCCGCGCAAGGTTTCAAAGGCTTATGCCATCGATTCTTTAACTTATGCCGAAGCGATTGAGCTATCGCACTTTGGCGCAAAGGTGGTTTATACTCCAACCATTCACCCGGTATATAAAAAGAATATTCCGGTTGCCATAAAGAATACTTTTAATCCCGAGTGCCGCGGGACCTATATTGGTAACAATCTCGAAAGCAATATAAATACTCCGATTAAAGGTATATCATCCATTGATGATATTACCATGATTACCATTCAGGGTGCCGGTATGGTGGGCGTTTCTGGAATATCCATGAGGGTGTTCAGGGCTTTGGCCAAAAGTAAGTCGAACGTTATATTGATAACCCAGGCTTCTTCCGAGTATTCGATAAGTGTAGCAGTTAGTCCTGTAGATGCCGTAAAAGCCAGGGAGGCTATAGAAGAAGAATTTCAGACTGAAGTTTTCCTTCGAAACGAAATAAAAATATCGATGGAAGACGATTTGTCCATTATTGCTATTGTGGGTGAACGTATGAAAAATACTCCGGGCATATCTTCCGGCTTATTTTCTTCGCTTGCACGCAATGGCGTAAGCGTTATTGCTACTGCTCAGGGTTCTTCCGAGTTGAATATATCGGTGGTGATTCGCAAAATAAGTCTTCGTAAAGCTTTGAATGCCATTCACGAAGGTTTTTTTCTTTCGCACTTCAAAGAGTTACATCTTTTCCTTGTCGGCATCGGGAATGTGGGAAAAAGTTTGCTGAACCAGATTCTGCGCCAGCAAAACAGTCTTATGGAAGATCATCGTTTGAAAATAAACGTTGTTGGGATTGCCAACTCCAAACGTATGCTGATGAAAGCCGATGGTATTAATCTGGAAAATTACCGTGATGAATTTGAAAAGGAAAGTGTTCCTTATGTGATCGACGACTTTGTGCTTCAGATGGCTAAGTTAAACCTTCGTAACAGTGTTTTAATTGACTGCACAGCAAATGAAAGTGTTGCATCTATTTATCATAAAGTGTTCGATTATTATATTTCGGTGGTCACAGCTAATAAAATTGCTTGTTCTTCGGAATATGAAAATTATAGTCATTTGAAAAACAAGGCGCGTAAAAAAGGTGTTAGATTTATGTTCGAAACCAATGTAGGAGCGGGGTTGCCAATTATAAATACTATTAACGACCTTATCCGTAGCGGTGATAAAATTCTGAAGATCGAAGCTGTGGTTTCCGGTACACTCAACTTCATTTTCAATACCATCAGCGAAAGCATTCCCTTAAGCAGAACCATTGAACTTGCTAAAGAAAAGGGCTATTCAGAACCCGATCCACGAATCGATTTAAGCGGAACCGATGTGGTACGCAAACTTTTGATTTTGGCCCGAGAGTCGGGTTATGCAATTGAAAAGGAGAACGTTCAGATTAATACCTTTTTACCGTCAGAATGCTTTGAAGGCACGCTCGATGATTTCTGGAAAAATGTAAAGAAGTACGATGCTGAATTTGAGGCAAGACGTAAAATTCTTGAGAAAGAGAACAAGAAATGGAGATTTGTCGCTTCACTGGATAACGGAAAACCTTCTATCGAGCTGAAAGCAGTTTCTTCCGATCATCCTTTTTATCATCTGGAGGGAAGTAATAACATCATAACTCTTACTACAGAAAGATATTATGAACAACCTATGATTATAAAAGGCTATGGAGCTGGCGCTGAAGTTACCGCAGCAGGTGTTTTTGCCGATGTGATAAGGGTAGCAAATGTTTAAATTTTAGTAAAAGTAATTCTAGAAAGTCAATTATTTGCTTATTCAGATTTCGATCAATATTGCAAATAATTGACTTTATATATTGAATTAAAATACGGAGTTCATCTATTAAGAAACCAGGCCTAATTTTCACAACTGTCCTGTAGGTTTCACAAACTAATAAACTATTATTTCGATTACAATTTTTATTTCTTTTGGTTCAATTGTCTATTCGTACCTGAGCGATTCTACCGGATTCCGTGTTGCGGCTTTGATTGCAATAACTATAACTGTTAACCAGGCAATAAGCATGGTAAGTATTATCGCAAGCACAAAAATCGGGGCATGGATAGGAGTTTTATAGGCAAACTGTGTGAGCCAGTGTGTCATCCACCAATAAGCCAAAGGAGCGGCTATCAGGTATGAGATTATTACCAGTACTGTAACTTCTTTAGTCATTAGTTGAATTATTTCCCATACTGACGAGCCCAAAACCTTTCTTACCCCAATTTCTTTGGTGCGTTTTTCGGCCATGTAAGCCACAAGTCCGAAAAGTCCGAGAGATGCAATGAGTATTGTTATGATAGCGAAAACATTCATCAGCCTGCGGGTTTCTATTTCTTTTTTGTACATATTATCGAACTGATCTTCAAAAAAGAAATATTGCAAAGGGGTTTCCGGTGCCAGATTTTTCCATGTAAGATTGACAAATTCCAGTACATCGTTTTCTTTTCCTTTCTTTATGCGTATATGAATATATCCACTGTAATATTCATCGGAAAGATGAAATAGAAGTGGTTTTACCAGTGCATGGAGCGATTCATAATGAAAATCTTTTATTACTCCCACTATCCTGTATTTTTCTTTGTTCTCGGGCCCTTGTCCCGCATTCCATATTTCTTTGCCTATCGGATCTTTTAAGTCCAGGTAACGGGCAGTAGCCTCGTTAATAACAACAGATGCTGAATCGGTCGGAAATTCTCCGGAGAAAAAACGACCTTTCTTAAGTTTAAACCCCATTGTTTTCAGGTAATCATAATTTACCACGTAATTGTTTATCATGAAAATATCTTTTGTTCTGCCTCCTTCGAGCATATATCCTGCATTCCCCTTTTTATTTACAGGTGTAGCATCCGATAAGGATATTTCTTCAATATGAGGACATTTGCCAAGTTCTTCCATGAAAACTTGTATGTCTTTTTTGATTGGATCAGTGCGTTGGATAATCAGCAGTTTATCCTTGTCGAAGCCAAGATCTTTATTTTGGATGAACCTAAGCTGAGAAGTTACCAGCATTGTGCCTAACAGAATGGCGATGGAAACTGAAAACTGTGTTATTACCAGGGTATTTCTGAGCCAGTTGTGCTTTGAACCTTGCAGAAATTTACTTTTAAGAACCTCATTAGGATTGAAAGCAGAAATATAGAATGCAGGATAAATTCCCGAGATAATCCCGACAATTGTAGCCATCAACAAGGCAATAGGCAATAACTTTGAATAATCGTTTAAACTTAGGTTGAGATTAACGTTGAGCAGGTTATCAAAGTAAGGCAGTAAAAGTTCAACCATTAGTAATGCCAGCATTACAGCTATGTAACTAAAAACCACCGATTCGATAATGAATTGTATAATCAGCCTTTTTCGATCAGAACCCAGTACTTTTCTTAACCCGACTTCTTTAGCCCTGTTGGCCGACTGGGCAGTTGTGAGATTTGTAAAATTAATGCAGGCGTTCAGCAATATAAAAATGGCAATAAGGATGAAAATGGCAACATAGAGATAATTTCCATTTGCTTCTATTTCATAATTCAGGTTAGATTTCAGATGGATGTCGGTCACTTTTTGCAAACCGTAATTGCTCCTGTTTCCTGCTTTAATAAAATCTTCTATTGAAATATTGAAATATTGCAATAATTGAGGTGTAGCATTCTTAACAAACAGATCGGTAATTTTATTGCCGAATTCCTTAGCATTTGTCCCTGGTTTAATACGAACATAAGTATGATAGTTGTTGCCCAGCCACATGGGCACTTTGCTGTCGGCATAACCCGACATAGATGCCAGCATATCGAAATGGAAGTGAGCATTGGATGGGAATGGTTTTACAACTCCGGTTATCTCGAACAGGATTGAATCACCATTTGTTGTCCTGAATGATTTCCCAACGGAATTGGTTGTGCCAAATAGGTTTAAGCTCGTGGATTCGGTGATAATAGCAGTATTTGGACGAATGAGCGCTGTTTTAGGATCACCGGAAATAAAAGAAACATCGAAAAGTTCGAAAAAATTTGAATCGGCATAAAAGAATTTATCAATGTAGAAAGTCCTGTTATCTGTTCTGATAGCCTTGTTACCCTGGTGTCGAATTCTAACTGCTGATTCAATTTCGGGTAACTGTCTGAGAATTTCAGGAGCCAGGGGAGCCGGACTTATTGGTCCCGACATGGTGTTGGTCCCCATTTTAAAATCGAGGATAACACGGTAGAGCCTGTCGTAGTTGTGGTTGAATTTGTCGTAACTGTATTCGTGTTTTACATAAAGACCGATCAAGATGCTGCATGCTAGCCCAATTGCTAACCCAAATATGTTTATAAATGCAAAATATTTTTGTCGGAGTAAATTTCGGTAAGTTACTTTAAAATAGCTGCGGATCATAAAGCGGGAATTAGCAATACAATCACGCTGAATCAATCATTATGCCATGGGTGATTAACTGTTTATGAAGCAAAGTAATAGCCAAAAGTGATCTTGTTGGAAATCCCTCAAAATATGTACGAAATATCGATTTTCGTGTTCGAAAACGGACAGTTATTCCTTCCGTGAAACTTCCCTGTCAATTACCAATACAGCCATTCTGGAATTTAATCCCATAACTGGAGTTATAGTTCTGAGTAAATCTCCGTGTGGAAGTTGACGGGCAACGGTTGCATTTAAAATGGATGTGTCGGAAACAGCGCTTCCTTCGTCCTTTTTATCAGTTGAAATGATAACGGTTGAGTTGTTAACATCTACAAGCTGTATCTTTTTGAAGCCAGGTTCCTTTACCAGATTCATAAAATACTGGTTTACCTGGTCCTTATTTTCACGCAACATTTCTCCTCTCACAGCCCATGAGAATACACGTGCAGTTTCTTCGGCAAATTTATTGGTGATAGCTGTTTTTTCCTGGTTATAACCCCGTTTTAAGGATAGAATCTTAATTCCGGCCCAACCGGCAACTACAATTAACAAAAGCAATAAAAAGAAAACCATTTTGTGGTTCCAGATGTATTTCCAGGTACTTTTCTTCTTTTCAACGGGATTAGCAGGAGTTTGAGTTATCATTTTTGGAGTTTTTAGATGTACAAAGTTAAATGATTAACTACTCTTATAAAAATTGATTTTGTTATATTTCTTAGAATGCTGTTTTATCTTTGACACATATTAACCCTGTATTTGAAGTGGAGAAAGCGAATCTTCGGAAAATAATTCATGTAGATATGGATGCTTTTTATGCATCTATAGAACAACGTGATAATCCGGATTGCCGGGGCAAACCAGTTGCTGTTGGTGGTTTGCCTGAGGGCAGGGGAGGTGTTGTTGCTACTGCCAGTTACGAGGCTCGTAAATATGGAGTTCGTTCGGCTATGCCATCTAAAAGGGCTTTACAACTTTGTCCAAGGATTATTT
Organism: Bacteroidota bacterium; assembly: GCA_023429135.1. Lineage (GTDB taxonomy): Bacteria > Bacteroidota > Bacteroidia > Bacteroidales > JAAUTT01 > JAAUTT01. The sequence goes on from JAEYWD010000098.1 coordinate 10,435, forward strand.
TTTTACGCCCGAGGTTCGATGTATATAAAAAAGTTTCCGGTCAGATACGTGAAATCTTTTTCAGGTATACCGATCTTGTAGAACCGCTTTCCCTGGATGAAGCCTACCTGGATGTTACTACCGATAAATTGGGGATCGGCTCTGCTATCGATATTGCTAAACAAATAAAGCAGGCTATTCGCGACGAACTTAACCTTACTGCTTCCGCCGGAGTTTCCATCAATAAATTCATGGCCAAAATAGCTTCGGATATTAATAAGCCCGACGGATTTACTTTTATTGGACCTTCAAAAGTCGAAAAGTTTATGGAACAACTTGAGGTTTCGAAGTTTCATGGAGTGGGTAAGGTCACGGCGGAGAAAATGAATAAACTTGGTTTGTACACCGGAGCAGATCTTAAGAAACTTACCCGGCAGGAACTGGTGAGAAATTTCGGGAAAATGGGTCATTTCTTTTACGACATTGCCCGTGGAATAGATAACCGCGAAGTTGAACCACACCGCGAGACAAAATCGGTGAGCGGCGAAGATACCTTTCCTTACGATTTAACAACCATTGATGAAATGAATGAGGAGCTGGATAAGATCTCGGTGTATGTTTTTGAGCGGCTACGCAGGTATAATTTATATGGCCGTACCATTACGCTAAAAGTAAAATACAGCGATTTTCAGCAGATTACAAGGAGTTATTCTTTTCCTCAACCGGTTGAAGACCGCGAATTAATTCTTCAAACAGCAAAACAACTTTTACTCGACAGCGATTCCGAAAATAAAAAGATAAGACTGCTGGGGATTGGTGTTTCCAATTTCGGGATATTTCAGCCCAAGCATCACAATACTGATAGTGGCGGTCAACTCTTGCTTTTCGACCCCGACAACTTCTAACGAACAACTCAGGTTTTGATATAATGCATTCATCGGTCAATTTTGCTGATTCGCCGATATTGATTTTAAATGCCCTTGGTGGCGTATTAGTTTTGTATCCATAAAAATCCGCTTTATTTATGGAAGCAATTACATACCGCCTGAATATTAAAACTGAAAAGTCTTTTTACGAGGAACTTTCTGAGTTTACATCCATTGTTTTGGAGGAACGATCGGAGAGAACACTACAATATATTGGAAGCTTTATAGCCTCTCAAGACAAAGAAGCTACCAGGACTTTTGATGAACATTACCTGGAATATCTCACCCTTGGGGTGCTGCTGAATAAATATTCTCCCAATGCAATGTCATCAAGCGGCCCAGGAATGACATTTCTAAATATTTTGTACAAAGGCAGAAGTCGTTACAAAGTTTTAAAACCTGCTATTGACAAGCTTCGGGGCCTTTTGTCGGCCATTTTATTAAACCGAACTTTTAACAGTGCAAAAATTGATTCGTACAGCAGATTAAATCATTTTATAAAATGGCTGGATGCAACGGGCGAATTTTCGGAAGAAACTTTAAGATTAAAGAGTTGGTTTAATTATTTAAATCATTTGCCTTTAGAGGAGCAACGCAGTTTTCTTGAAAATGCAAGAACAGAAGCTTCAGTTTTTGAAATTACAGCCAGGATCAAACTTGGCCAATTTACCGAGAATGTAAGATCGTTTCGTCAGAACCATCTACCTGAGCATAAATTCCAGGAAAATTATATTTTTTGCGGACGGCACGAAGTTGAATATCATTTGAATATGTTTGGTGCAGAGATTTTGAACCGTGCCTTAAAACCCGGCTTTCAGAATACTTCCAGAAAAGTGATTTTGCTGCCAACCTGCATGAGCAATCCGGCCGACGGGAAATGTAAAGCCAAAGTTAAAGGTTCGAAGATGGTGTGCACGGCATGTTCTCCGGAGTGTAATATCAATGTGAAGCGATGGGAATATTCAACCGAAGATACAGAGGTTGTTTTGATACCCCATTCGTCCGACTTTACCAGGTTCCTGAAATACTGGAAGAATCAGGAGACTACTGGAATAATAGGCGTTGCCTGTGTGTTAAATCTTCTCAAAGGAGGTTATGAAATGCAAAAGCTGAATATTCCTTCGCAATGTGTATTTCTGGATTATTGTGGCTGTAAAAAGCATTGGCACAAAAACGGAATTCCTACTGATATAAGTGAAGAGCAGTTACAGCGGGTTGTAGGATAGTCTGCCGACCCCCTGATCATCTGCGTCGAACCAAATTGCAGCATTAAGATAAGCTGCACACGGTGTATGCATGGTATTATAAGTATATATTTTGCTGCCCACGGTGTGTGCAAGGTATTATAATATGTTATTTTGCTGCACACGGTGTGGGGAACCAATTCTAAACTGAAGTTTTATTCCTCACGTCGTGGGCAAAGAAACTTGGGGTTAGAAGTTGCTCCACACGGTGTGTGGAAAATATTATAACTTCATATTCTGTTCCCCGGGGTGTGTGGAATAAAATATCAATTTAGCAGAATAGATACCAGTGTATTTTTAACCTTATTGAAGCAGGCGTTTAATTAATAACAGCGGTATTAAAAGTTATTTAAACTCATGTTAGTTAAAACTTCTTATTTGTGGTTTTTGAAGTAGTGCCTGGTTAATACCTTTTTTAAATCGCGAACAATTATCTGGTGCGCTATAAGCTCAACCTGGTTATATTCGGGCAGTTCTTCAGCCGAGCGGGCAATATCTTTTTCCGAAATATCCACCTGGTACAATACCGAAAGCAACCGCCCATAATCCCGGTCAATCAGCGATTCAATCTGATGTACAAGCTGGTTATGCAATTCAAAATAAGCATTGGTTGTATCTCCTGAAAATGTAATAGTAATTCCGAAAAGTCCAAAATCTTTCATGATCTGGGCGGCGGTTTCGAGCACAATATCTTCCCGGCTCAGGTGCATGGAAATATTACTGCTTCGTACTTCGGGAAGTGGCATGAATGAAAATTTAGGTTATTGTGTGCACAGATCATGGGGCGATTAACCATGATCTGTGTGTTATCATTATATTATCCTCTTCTGAAAACTTCCTTGCGGAACCGTTCAAAAGCTTCGTCGTGATCAACTTTCTCTGATATAAGTTTTGAGATCACATCAATTATTTTTTCGGTTTTGCTATCTTCAAAGCCAAGACCGATGATAAAGGCACGGCATAATTTCCGTTCCGATTCGTCAATAGTACCATCGGCCATGATAACAGCAATCATATCATGAAGTTGCTCAAATTTATCCTCAAGTTCGAACGGGGGAATGAACGCATCGGAGAGTGGTTTGTTAATAAAAGCATCAACCTCTTCCTGTGTCATGTTAATGCGCTTTCCTAATTTATAGAGATACTGACGTTCTGAGTCATCGATTATGCCATCAGCTTTAGCAAGTTTAACAAGGTTGGCAAAATGGGCATGAAGTTTTTGTCTTTCAGGGTGATAAAGGTCGATCTTCAACATTGGTATTTTGTTTTGAATTACACTGTTAAAATTAATGAATTTACATTTATGGTATAACAACAGGCGGCTAAAATTGCTTAATATTATACAATACTTTTGTTAACAAAAATATGGAGCTTTTTATTAAAAACATGGTTTGTCCGCGATGCGTCCGTGTGGTTACCGAAGAACTCACCGCAAACGGCTTTTTTATTGATGAAATCGAACTTGGGAAAGCCGTGATATCCAATCATAATCCCGATTTGACTAAAATTTCGGATATTTTAAAGCGAAGTGGTTTTGAATTATTGGAGGAAAAATCGGCCAAGCTGGTGAATGAGATAAAGACTTTCCTTCTGCAGTACATCCGGCAAGGAAATCTTTCGGAACAAAAGTTTAAGCTTTCGGCCATTTTAGAAAATCATTTCAAACGGGATTACAATTACCTGAGTCACCTTTTTTCGCAAATGGAAAACAATACCATTGAGAAATATATTATTGCCCAAAAAGTTGAATTAATAAAGGAGTTGCTGGTTTATAACGAACAAACACTTGTACAGATGGCGTGGGATTTGGGATATAGCAGTGTTGCCCATTTAAGCAGTCAGTTCCGGCAGGTTACGGGATTCTCGCCTACAGAGTTTAAAAACCTGAAAAACCATCAACGTAAAGGGCTAGATGAGATTTGAAAAGTTCTTTTTTCCAGAAACTAAGTTGGTAAGTAAGAGCATTCTCCCTCTCCTTTGGAGAGGGGCGGGGAGAGGCTTCCACCAAATTATATAACCTCTCACCTGAATTTTATAACACCCAGCTTCCTGATAGTTCCGAAATTTGTATCAAAATAAAAATAAGAACTATGGAAGCAACGGACAAAATTATCCTCCCGATTACAGGCATGGGAAGCGAACATTGCGCAATTCAGGTGGACAAGGCTCTTGGTAGTATTCCCGGAATAATTTCGCACAAGGTTGAACTCAACAATTCGAGAGCTGTTATAGGGACGAATGGGAATAATGTACCTACATTTGAAATTGTAAATAAAATTCGTGAAACAGGTTTTAATGTTACCAGTGTGAAAAAGACTTATCCGGTTACTGGCATGTCGTGTGCCCGATGCGCCCTGAGTGTGGAATCCATGTTGAAATCGCAGCCGGGAGTAATTGATGCTGCGGTAAATTTTGCCGGAAGCACCGTTCTGTTAGATTATATTCCGGGTACTACAAACCCGGGCGAACTGAAGAAAGTAATTCAATCCATTGGTTATGATTTAATAGTTCAGGAAGAAAATGCCGACCAGCTTCTGGAAGATTCCCGAAAGAACCATCAGAAAGAGATTAAACAGAAAACCATTTATTCCGCTTTGCTCACCATTCCTGTGGTTGTAATCGGTATGTTTTTTATGAACATGCCCTATGCCAATTATATCATGTTGGCATTATCCACACCCGTTGTGTTCTGGTTTGGCCGTAATTTCTTTATAAATGCCTGGAAACAGGCCAAACATTTCACCTCCAATATGGATACTCTGGTGGCTTTAAGTACTGGTATAGCCTGGGTTTTCAGTGCTTTTGCAACTTTTTTTCCACATGTTTTACATAAAGCAGGGGTACATAATCATGTATATTTCGAAGCTGCGGCGGTTGTGATCACTTTTATTTTATTAGGAAAGATGCTTGAAGAGCGTGCCAAGGCCAATACTTCTTCAGCTATTAAGAAGCTTATAGGACTTCAACCCAAAACAGTTACAGTGCTCCGCCATAATGAACACGAAACCGAGGTACCAATAGGAGAGGTCGCTGTTGATAATCTTATTATTGTAAAGCCCGGCGATAAAATTGCAGTCGATGGGGTAGTTGTCCGGGGAAGTTCTTTTGTTGACGAAAGTATGATTAGCGGCGAGCCTTTGGCTGTCGAGAAAACTGTCGATTCGAGGGTATTTGCAGGGACAATCAATCAAAAAGGCAGTTTTGTTTTCAGGGCTACGAAGGTAGGAAGCGAAACATTACTGGCCGGCATAATACGTATGGTTCAGGAAGCGCAGGGGAGTAAAGCTCCGGTTCAGAAACTGGCGGATAAGATTGCCGGTATTTTTGTGCCGGTGGTAATTGGAATCGCCGTTCTTACATTTATTTCGTGGTTAATATTTGGGGGCGACAATGCTTTAACAATGGGACTCGTTGCTATGGTCACCGTGTTGGTTATTGCATGTCCTTGTGCACTTGGCCTGGCAACCCCAACTGCAATTATGGTTGGAGTTGGTAAGGGGGCCGAAATGGGTATTTTGATTAAAGATGCCGAAAGCCTGGAACTTGCCCGCAAGGTTGATACCGTTGTTCTTGACAAAACAGGAACTATAACTCTCGGAAAACCTTCGGTAACTGATTTTTACCAGTTAAATGAGAATAAGGAAAGCTCAGAAGCGTTGACTGTACTGGTTCAAATGGAAAAACAATCGGGGCACCCGCTAGCCGAAGCTGTAGCAGTATTTCTGAAAGGAAAAGGTTATACCAACTCTTCGGGTGATGTTGCAATTGAAAACATTGCAGGCAAAGGTTTGAAAGGAAGTTTTTCGGGCAATACATACCTGGTGGGTAATGGTAAACTTATGAACGATTATAAAGTCTCTGTTCCCTCAGAAGTTATTATAATGACCGATGAATGGCAGAGACAAGCTGCTACTGTATTTTATTTTGCAGCAAATGAGAAGCTGGTTGCCGTATTTGCCGTATCCGACAGCATCAAGCCAACATCAGCCGAAGCAATTAAAAGTCTTCAGAGTACCGGGATTGAAGTAGTAATGCTTACCGGTGATCAGCCAAAAACGGCAGAGGTAATTGCCCGTCAGGTGAACATTCAAAAAGTTTATGCAGGTAAGTTGCCATCGGAAAAACACGAAATCATCAGTCAGCTTCAAAAAGAAGGTCGCGTAGTTGCTATGGCGGGCGACGGTATTAACGATGCGCAGGCACTGGCCCAGGCTGATGTTAGCATTGCCATGGGACGAGGTTCGGATATAGCGATGGATGTTGCAAAAATTACAATCATCTCTTCCGATCTTCAAAAGATATCACAGGCGCTGATGCTTTCGAAAAGAACAGTAAGAACTATCAAACAGAATCTCTTCTGGGCTTTTGCTTACAATGTTATCGGAATTCCGGTTGCAGCAGGAGCGCTTTACCCCATCTGGCACTTTATGCTAAATCCTATGATTGCAGGCGCTGCCATGACTTTAAGTTCAATTTCGGTAGTATCGAATAGTTTGAGGTTGAGGTTTGTGAAGTGATAGTTATAATTCATTTAAAAACAAGTAATTCATATGGAAAGGTTTTAACGCTGCATCGGTTAGGTTCAATGAAAAAAATAGTAAATGTGAATTAAATTTTGGTTATGGAGTACCTAATGGATAGAATTACTGTAGATAGTGAAATATGCAACGGGAAACCAACAGTTCGTGGAAAGAGAATTACTGTGTAAACAATCCTGGAGTTTATGGGCGCAGGAGATTCTAAAGAGGAAATTTTAAAGCAATATCCAACTTTAGAGTTAGAAGATATAGATGCATGTTTAAGATTTGCTGCAAATCTGATGAGCCATCAGTTCTCAGTTAGAGCAATTGCACAATGACCATATATTTAATAGATGCCAATCTTCCCTATTATTTTGGTTTATGCAATCACACTGGTGTTTTGATATTAAAAAAGACGTTCTTTGAAAATCTTTGTTTACCGAACTAGTGAAATAAAATAAAAAAACGGCATTCGACTTTTTTTCTTCGCAATCTTCGAAAATCAACAACTCCGATAAAAATCATTATTGCTTTCAATTTTTTTATTACCCCCTCCTTAATGTTTTGATTTTTACAAAATTCATCCTTTCTGCTTAAAAACTCCTTAAAGTTTATTATCCAAAATATGATAAAAATCTTATTACACTAGCAAAACACATTTTTTATGTATAAGAATTATTATTATTTTGGCGGCTTGGATAATTATTACTATTTAAACCTAAATTTAAATTTCTATGAAAAGATTTGCGATGTTTTTTGCATTTCTTGTGTTTGTAGGGCTGCAATTACTACAAGCACAAACAGTGCAGATTACAGGTAAGGTTACCAGTTCCGAAGATGGTAATCCTATACCTGGGGTGTCTGTTGTGGTTAAGGGTACAACCGTTGGAACTACAACAGATTTTGATGGAAAATACTCTTTGAATGTTCCATCAGGAGCAACCACGCTGGCTTTTAGTTTTGTTGGATTAAAAGCCCAGGATGTTGCTATTGGTGGCCGAAGCAGTATTGATGTTGCTATGGAACCAGATGTAGTGGGCCTGGAAGAAGTTGTTGTGACTGCTCTTGGTATTAAAAGAAGTGACAAGTCGCTAGGATTCTCGGCAAGTGTTGTTAAAAGCGATGAGATTACTGCTGCAAAATCATCTTCGCTTATCACTGGTCTCCAGGGTAAAGTTGCCGGGCTAACTGTTTCTTCGGCTGGTGGTACCGGTACTTCTCAAAAAGTGTTTATCCGTGGTGTATCATCATTCACAGGAAGCAACCAACCACTTTATGTTATTAACGGTGTTCCTATGTTAAATGGTTTCTCGGGTAACAGTGGTACAAGTAACTCTGTTGACTTTGGTAACCAGGCTAATGATATTAACCCCGATGATGTTGAATCGGTTACTGTTTTAAAAGGAGCTTCGGCAACTGCATTATATGGTTCGCGTGCTGCAAATGGTGTAATCATGATTACTACCAAAAGAGGCCAGAACGATGGTAAAATTTCAGTGGTTTACAGTGGCTCAGTTACTGGTTCTGAAATTTTACGTACTCCTCAAACACAAAAGAACTTTGGTCAGGGTTGGCCTTACTGGGATCCTGCTGAAAACGGTTCATGGGGACCAGCATTTGATGGTAGAGTACATGAATGGGGCGCTTATACGTCGCAAGATTACACTTATGATCCTCCTCAATTATATTCCGGCTACCAAAGAATGACAAAACCATTTTCGTACATCGAAAATAATATCCGCGATTTTTACGAAACCGGTATGGAGTACCTTAATACCTTAAGTATTAGCGGCGGTAATGATAAAAACTCCTTCGCCTTATCTTATGGTAATACTTACTCTAATGGAATTGTTCCGACCGACGCTGATGTTTTTAAACGCAACATTTTCTCTTTCAGAGGCGATCATAAAGCTGGTAAATTCGCAGCCAACTTCGATGTTTCTTATGTAAGAAAAGATATTACTGCTGTTTCTGCTGGTCAGGGTAGCGATGGTGCAACTTTATTCCAGGAAATGGTTCAAATGCCTGTTGATATACCTTTAACCCAGTTAAAAGATTATAAGAGTATTTATCACAATCCTGATAACTTCTTTACTTTCTACGCTCAGAATCCATACTGGGTAATCGATAACAATGGTAACAGCTTTCAGGATGACAGAGTTTATGGTAAAATTGAATTAAGCTACGAAGTTCTTAAAAACACAAAACTGTTGGGCCGTTTAGGAGGTGACTTTACTAATGCCCGACAGAAAAGCTGGAACGCTGTGGCCAAACTTACCCCGGGAACATGGAACTATGGCCATAAATCGGATAAAGTTGGTACCTACGATGAATTGAATACTTACAATGGGCAAATTGATGGTAGCGGTCTTATTCAGGGCGATTACCAGTTAAACGACGATTTTCGCTTAAATGCCATTGCTGGTGTTAACTATAACGTTCGTAATACTTATTCTTCCGATGCTTATTTATATGGTTTGGCCGTTCCCGAATGGTACAACTTATCAAACGGATTTGATAAACCTGTAACTACTTCGCGTAAAACAAAGAGAATGTTAATTGGTGCTTTAGGACAGTTTGACTTAGGGTTCAAAGAATGGGCTTTTTTAACTGTTTCTTTAAGAAACGACTGGTCATCAACTTTACCTACCGACAAAAACAGTTATTTCTATGCCGGTGTTAACGGTGCTTTTGTATTAACCGATGCAATTCCTGCCATCAAACAAGGTAATGTCTTAAGCTTTGCCAAAGTTCGCTTAGCATGGGGTCAGACAGGTAACGATGCTCCTGCTTACAGAACTTTTGGAAGTAACATTCCTACTTCGGTTGGTTTAGGTTTTGGTAATATTACTTTGCCTTTAGGTGGAGTTTCTGGTATAACTTTAAGCAATAGTGAAGGTAACAGAGGTCTCAGACCCGAAATCACCACTGATATGGAATTCGGAGCCGATTTAAGATTTTTAAATAACCGTATTGGTCTTGACTTTGCTTATTATATCAAGAATACAAAAGATCAGATTATTGCTTCTACAGTTGCTCCCGAAACCAGATTTACTTCCTATACAAGAAATGTTGGAGAAGTTGAAAATAAAGGTGTTGAACTTCGTTTCTCAGTTATCCCGGTTCAGACAAAAGATTTTGAATGGGAATTAACCACCACTTATTCTCAAAACAGAAGTAAAGTAATGAAATTGTGGGGTGACGTTAAGGAATACAATTTATTCAGCGCTTATGGTGTTGACTTTGTTGCCATTGTTGGACAGCCTCTTGGTGTATTTAAAGTTCCTCAGGCTGCTACAAACCCCGAAGGTAAAGTTATCGTGAATACTGCCGGTCGTCCTACTGTTGATCCTGTTAACAAGAAAATTGTCGGATCGCGCGAACCTGATTTTATCTTAGGTATTAACAACAGATTTACTTTCAAAGGCGTTACATTATCAGGCGTTTTAGACTACCGTAAAGGTGGTAAATTCTGGAGTAACACTGCTGAGTTAATGGCTTTCGACGGAAACTCCCCAATTACAGTTTTCAACGAAAGACAACCTTTCCTCATTCCAAATTCTGTTCGTCAGCTTGCTGATGGTTCATTTGTGGAAAACGATATTCCAATTTTGGGAACAGCTCAGTATTCCTATTATAACCATTCTACAAACACTTTGATGTACGAGAATATGGTTCTGGATAAAACCTTTGTGAAATTACGTGAGCTTACATTATCTTATTCCATTCCTAAAAAATTATTGGGTAATACTCCTATCAAAGGTTTGGAACTCGGTGTTTTTGGAAGAAATCTCCTGATGTGGACTCCCGACACAAACAATTTTGTTGACCCCGAAGGTACTAACTACGGTAATGACCTGCTTTCTGATTTTGGTGAGTTTTCTGCAGCACCTACTTCAAGGTACTTTGGTGGTAACATAAGAATTGCGTTCTAATTATTAAAACAAAAATGATGAAGAAATTTAGATATTTATTTGGAATACTTCTAATGATCATGGCTATTAGCTCATGTGACTTAGATATTAATAAAGACCCTAACTATCCGGATGATGTTAAGGGTGAAAAGTATTTCGCCTCAGCCCAAATGTTTGTTGCAGGATCTGTTGGTGGCGATTTACAGTTGCTGGGTGGTATGTGGGCTCAACATTATGCTCAGAATGCTGGTAGTAACCAGTATACAAATATCGACTCTTATAACCTCCCAAACAGTAATACTTATATTACTCGTTCCTGGAGTTTATTATACGCTGGAGCTCTTGCCGACCTTCAGATTTCGATTAAAAAAGCTGAAGCAACAGGCGAATGGCATTATTGGCTGGCTTCCAAAGTTATGACAGCTTATACTTACCATGTATTAGTTGAAGCTTATGGTGATGTTCCTTTTACTGAATCGTTACAGTTCGAAACAATTTCGGATCCTAAATTTGACGATGCTAAATCAATTAATCAGGGTATTATTGCATTGCTTGATGAGGCAATCGCTAAGAAAGCTGATGCAACTAATCCTGCTTTAATCGATATGGGTACCAACGACTTTGTTTTTGGAGGCAGCATTAACGACTGGGTTAAGTTTGCCAAATCCTTAAAATTGAAAATTTTAATGAGAGATCCTAATTTTGCTAATAATGCAACTGCAATTCAGGCCTTGTTAACTGAAGGTGATCTTTTGGTTAAAGATGCCAAAATTGCTGTATTTGTTGATAAGGAAAATAACTCCAATCCGTTGTTCGAAAACGACCGCAGAAAACTGAACACACAGAATAACATTCGTGCCAGTTCAACACTTGCATTATATCTGCGTCAGACCGCCGATCCAAGAATTTCTGTTTTCATGGAAAAAGCAAAAGTGCCCGATGCAACTTTAGGAGATTACGTTGGTTTACCACAAGGTGGATATACTTTGGGCGCTGCTTATCAGGACAGATCTTCAAGGGCTCTTATCAAAGCTGAAGATCCTGTTTACTTTATGTCGGTTGTTGAACTTGATTTCCTCAAAGCTGAAGCTTTTGTTAAACTGAATGATGCTGCCAGTGCTAAAACCAGTTACGATAAAGCTGTAACAGGTGCATTTGCTCGTTGGGCTGGAGCTTTGGATATTAATAAAACTCCTGTTTTCCCTGATAATTTCAATGTAAACGATTTTATCGGTGCTGGTAAAGTTTATGAATTCAACCAAACTTCTGCACAAACCATGTTAGAATCTATCTGGAGACAGAAATGGATTGCCGGTGTTCGTGCTCAGGCTTGGGAAGCTTTTCTCGAAATCAACAGAACAGGTTATCCAAATTATGGTACTGTAAACTCGCAGAGTGCAAGCTATGTAATTGGAACCCTTGCACCTTCCATCAATACAGTGCTGCCTGCTGGTCAATTCCCAAAAAGGTTGATTTATCCGAAGACTTCTACCGATTACAATAAAAATACACCGGTAGCAATTCCTATCCAGACTAAACTCTGGTGGCATAAACAATAAAATAAATTGTTAAACGATAATAATTTTTGAAATGAAAATATTAAGAAATATAATAATCTGTCTCTCACTTGTATTTGTTGCAAGCTGCGAAACTTATGAGGATTATGAAATTGAGTACAGCCCAATTTACCCATTGTCGGGTGAATGGATTGTTAGATTTACCGATCCAACTGTTTCTCCTGCCACCAGTGGTTTAATTGTTCTTTCAACCTATAATACTTCTGATAACAGCAAAACTCAGATGTGGATCAGGGCTACTTCCACTTCAACAGCGGCTGCTTATACCGGTCGTTTTACAGGAAAAATTAATTGCGATGTTGAAGGTTTATCTTTTAGTGGAGAAAATGCCGTAAATACATACTTTACAAATGGAACGACCTTTACCATTACTGGTGGAACCATTGTAAAAGATGGATATGATACCGCTACAAAAGGTAAATCTGATAAAATAACCTTCACCATGACCGATTCGCGTAAACCTGGAAAAACATTTACTGTTACCGGTTTCCGCAGAACACGTTGGGCGGAAGACGAAATCTAGAAATATTTTTTGGACATAGAAAAAGGGTGCTTCAACGGCACCCTTTTTTTGTTTTCAGAAATTCCAACGAAGTATATTTTTTTTGAATTCCTATTTACCTGATGCTTTGGTACCAGGTCTTTTTGCACTACTCCCGCTTACTACTTTAAAACCCCAATCATTCTGGGCTTCTTCTTTTCCGCGGTTAATACCCAATAGCGTATCACGAACCGAGGATATAACAGTTAATACTGTATCTGGGGTCTTAGAGTTTTGAGCAGCATCCAATCCTAATACCAGGTTTGCTTCCTGGTTCAATTTTTCAGCTTCATCATGAAGTTTGCGGGCCTGCACTCTCTTGTCCTTAGCCGCTTTTAACGACGTATTAAAAGTTGTCATGTTAAAGCTAGTCAATGGACTATTAGCAGCTAGTTCAACATTGCGGTTGTAAATTTTTTCGCCTAAGGTTATCAAATCGTCAGGTCTTTTTGTCGGTATTTCTACCTTTACTGATGTTTTTACCATTTTTTTCTTTTTTAAGTTAGTGAATTATTGAAGGGTTATACTTCGTTTCCGGATGAATAATACATCATTATAAGACTATCATCTCAATTGATGAATTCATAAGTTGAATTTATACATCTATAAATTGAGTTTATGAACTCAGCATTTGAGTTTATCAGTTCGTAAACTGAATTTCTTTTCGTATAAGTTTTATTTATAGCCTTATAATGTGAGAAAACGTGGTTATTTAATGAATTTCCCAAGTGAGAACACCTTGCGATGTTGGGGAAAGTTTTTGACAGTTTGGTTTTACTGTTAAATATGGGCATCTCTTTTTTTCTTATTTATTACGCAATGCTACCGTAACAAATCACTACCCTTCTTCCTCCTGTTATTATCAAACCTATGATTTGAAAACAGTATTGTTTAGCAATAATAGAAATAATTTGCCATATCCCCAATAAAAAGTCAATAAAAATATTAAACAAAATGTTGATAAGTAAATAGTTATAGCTAAAAGTAGGTATGGTTTTCACATAATAGGTTAGTGCTTTTTAGGCCAGGGAAATCTTATGCTTATACGCATGTTAGTATTCATTTACTTTTTCTATATTGCCTAAAATTCCGGCAAAATGAAAAAGCTTATTTTATTCCTTTCTCTGGCAATAGTCCTGTTTTCAGTAACTTTTTACTCGGTTAAAGTTCTCTTTCATAAATCGGATAAGTCGAACGAAGAAAAGGACAATCCCCATAAATTTCAGGAATACTATGCTGCCATTACAACCCGTTTGGGCGAAAATGTTCCATATCCCGAGGGTTACAGGTTTCTGGAATTTGAGAAAGCTTTAAAGCGGAACGTAAAGCTTAAAAGTGCAAATGCTGTTTTGCCGTGGATTTCACGTGGTCCTTATAATGTTGCAGGCAGGGTAAGAAGTGTGATTGTAGATCCTTCGGATAAAACCTTTAAAACATGGTTTGCCGGCTCGGCTTCCGGTGGAATATGGAAAACTGTTGATGCAGGCGCTAACTGGACTAACCTTACCCCGGATATGCCTAATTTATCGACAACAGCTCTGGCCATTTCCATTAGTCAGCCCGATGTTATGTACGCCGGAACCGGCGAAGGCTTCTTTGGTGTGGGTATGATAAAAGGTAACGGAATTTTTAAAACCACAAATCATGGCGTTTCGTGGGAATTTCTAGGCTCGACTGCCGGTAACAGCGATTTCTTTTTTGTTAACCGTATTGTTGTTTCTCCTGCTAATCCTAATACCGCTCTGGTGGCAACAAATACCGGAATTCTAAAAACAACTGATGGAGGATCTACATGGAAAAAGGTATATAACAGTTCTCTCAGGGTTCAGGACATAGAGGCTGATCCGTCAGATTTTAATACACTGTACGCTGGCGAAAACAGCAACGGTGTTATCAAATCGGTTGATATGGGCGAGACCTGGAGCCTTTTTTCTGCTGGTATTGGCGGTTGCCGAAGAGTGGAACTGGCGGTTTCACCTAAAAATACTTCAAAAGTTTTTGCCTGTATGGAGACCGATCAAACCGAAACGCATGTTTATGTAAGCGCCGATAAAGGTGTGACCTGGAAAAAATTCAAAAGCAATACCTCCGGCTTTGTAAATTATCTTGATGAACAGGGATGGTACGACAATACCATTGTATGTCACCCATACGACGAAAATGTATTATTCATCGGAGGAGTTTATCTCGGTAAATATTCTTTTGCTAATACCTTTTCCGAGAGCGATCCACAGGTAATCAGGGTTGATACTTTAAAAACCGGGTCATTCCTTTCCTTTATAAACTTTGGAGGAACCTTTCTAAGTGGTGGAATGCAAACCGGTGATAAAAACAATGCCATAAGTTTACTTGCTAAAGATTGGACCTCCGTTGAACTTAAATTTGGCGAAGGGTTAAAGCAAAAAGCACATCGATTTGTTACTCCCGATACATCCGGAACAAGCAAGGATGGTGGAGCCGGAGTGGTGGCTACTTCTTATCAATATAAGGATTATGTTGATGTTCCTTTTCAGGTTTGGGATACTAAAACCAATACGCAGTTAATGGTCTCGTTCCGCGATCAGGAGCGAGATGGTAAATTTAACCTGATTCACCGGATTGCAGGAAACGAAATTGCCGGAAGGGAATATATTTTTGTAAATGCGGTACCATATTCCGAAACTGCCGATACAAGCATTGCCCGCAATGGTGGGCAGCGTTACAAGCAACTGTATTTCTTCTGGCCTACGCTCGAGAATTTTGCCACCTGGACTCCCGAACTGTTGCCTCAATCTAAAATTACAATAGAGTATGGTCGTTTGGCGCTCCAGACAGGAACCGGTACTATAGTTTCCGATGGCCGTGGAGATCAGGGAAGTCTTAACAGTAATTTGCACGTGGACCATCATCATCTGGCTGTTGTTCCTGTAGATACGGTTGCCAAAAAATTCTGGATTATCTCTGCAAATGATGGTGGTATTGGCCTTTCTCAAAATGGTGGAGAAACCTGGGCTCAGTTAAGCAACGGGATGATTACAACTCAATTTTACGGGGTTGACAAAAAGCCAGGAGCTCAGGAATATATTGGCGGTATGCAGGACAATGGTACCTGGCAGTCGCCAACCGGACAAAATGCATCAGGTAAAACAAATTATATTTCGCGTTTAGGAGGTGATGGTTTTGAGGTGGTCTGGAATGCAGCAAAACCCGATCAGATTATTGGGAGTACCTATAATAACAAGTTTTATCTGTCGCGCGATGGTGGAAAAACATGGGCAGCCGGCGACAGAGGTATCAACGAGGATGGTCCTTTTATTTCTCGTTTGGGCAATTCTCCTTCGCGCCCCGATGTTTTATTTGCGGTCGGAAAGAATGGTGTGTGGCGTTCGAAAACTTTTGGCTACCATCCTTTTACCGGATGGGAAAAAATCACCATCGGTACAGGTTGGACCATAGGAGAGGATGTTACCAATCAGCATAATGTAAAAGTATCGTTGGCGAATCCTGATATTGTATGGGCAGGTGCCGGAATGTACAAAGAGCCTTTACTTTCCTTATTTTTATCCACCAACGGAGGAAACAGTTTTTCGCCAGTTAATGTCTACGATGAGGTTAAAATGGGCTATATCTCCGGGTTGGCAACTCATCCGGTAAACCCCAAAGAGGCATTTGCTTTATTCTCATTCAATGGTGCTCCTAAAGTACTACGAACACTGGATCTTGGTCAAACCTGGACAGATATATCAGGTTTTGGAAAAGGAAGCGCAAGCACAAATGGTTTCCCTAATGTTGCAGTACATTGTTTAACGGTTATGCCTTTTGACACTTCCTGGATTTGGGTAGGCACCGAAATTGGTTTGTTTGAGAGTCGCGATAATGGAGCAACATGGCAATATGCCAACAATGGGTTGCCTGCTGTTTCTATCTGGCAGATAAAAACGGTTGATAATGAAGTTGTGGTGGCTACTCACGGACGTGGTATCTGGTCGACAACCATACCCGGAAGTTCCCTGAAAGTTAAAACCGTTCAACCAGAGGAAGTGGCATTGAAGATATATCCCGTTCCTGCGCGTGATAAATTAAACCTGGAATATTCTGATTCATACAAGGGTAAGGTAAATATCACTGTTTTGGATATGCAGGGACGACAGGTTTTACACCGAGAATCAGAAAAATCCTCCGGGACTTTCAATACTTCTTTAAACACCGGATTGTTACCTCCGGGCCATTATTTACTTCAGATACAATGGCAAAATAGCCAGGTGGTAAAGAAATTTCAGGTGATGAAGAAGTGATTTTAACAAGTCTAAAAATGAAGGAATAAGGTTAAAAGAAAAATCTGTATTCTATGGTACTAAGGTTAGAATACAAGTCGAAATAAGGTTTTCAAAAGGAACCTTATTCCAAATCAACGAACCTTCGTAGAAATGTAATATGCTGACAGGTTTTAACCTTATTATTACATAATAATATCTAAAGGAACTATTATCAAGGAATCATCGACTTATTTCTGATTTCTTCAATAAGAACATCTTTGGCGAATTTCTCCGAATCGATATGGATATAGCTGCCGTCTCCATAAGCTGTCATTTTTTTCATCCGGTCTATGGCGGATTGGTTTACTCCAAAACCCAGTATCGAAAGTTTAATGCCTTTTTGGGCGTAATCAGTAATAAACTTCTCGTAATAGGCATCGGTTAAACCTTTTTCGGAGAATTCCCCGTCGGTTGCCAGAATTACCTGGTTATTTCCTCCTTTGATATATTGTTTTAGGGCCGTTTCGTAAGCCATATTCAATCCTTTAACGCCCTGAGTGGTTCCGTTTGGTACCAGGTCCTGAACTACACTGCTTATTTTGTCTTTCTTATTACCGGAGGTGGAAGGCAAAACCACTTTGGCATCGCTGGCATAAGTAATGATTGAAACATTATCGATAGGCCTTAAAATTAAAACAAGATTATTGATAGACTGCTGCAACAGACTGAATTTCTTTTGTGCTTTCATTGATGTGGAAACATCGAGCAATAAAATAATATTATTAGCGGCAAACTTATCTTCAGGTAGATCTGTTGACAAAATTGGTGCAGAGGGCTTTTCTCCGGCAATGTCTGGCTGTTTCTCATTTGTTTGTTGTAATGCAATATTTTTAGGAGTTAGTTCAATAAGAATAACAGGCATGGTTTTGGGAACGAAAATCTGATTAGTATAAGGCTCGTATCCATCGATGTTGCCGGTAATATTATATTGGCCAATAGGAAATTCCTCCACCGCTTTACCTTCTCGGTCCATCTTTATTTTTGCCGGTTTAGCCGTATTGTGGTTATGAATAAAAGTTAATGTGGCTAATGGAACAGGCTCCTGGGTAACCTTGTTAATCACCGAAACATTTCTCAACATTAGGTTCTTCGCATCGGGAAAGCATTCCTGAACTGAAACACAGTTTCCTTTAATTTTTAGGACCTGTGGAGAGTCGTCCAGGCTGGAATAAATAAGTAAATCCTCAGCAAACGGACCTAAATTGCGGACATTGTAATAAACATAGATAATACCTTTTTCGCCAGGTTGGTAAAACCGGTTTTCGAAACTCACTTTTACATTGGAACTTTTCTCTATCAGCAGAATTGCAAGTTTACTGGTTCCGGTATTGGTAAATTCAACAGTTTTGGCAGGATATGCAATAGAAGAAATTTTACCAAAATCTATCTCCTGTTTCGATAGACTTAAGGCCTGCTGCGCCTGACCTGCTAAAGATGTATAAACTATAAGGATGAAAGTCAGTAAAATTCTTTGGAATAGTCTTGATTGGCTCATGTCTGCTTATTTTTCACTTAACCTCTAAGTTAATCAAATTTCAGAGGTGACGCAAAAATGCTATTTCCAATGAATATGACACCTGCATGTTTCTTTGGATTTGGTTGCATTCATCATGCTTAAATGAATATCGGAAGAATCATCTTCGCGTTGGTAAACAAGAATATTATCACCCATTTGGGATTCGGCCATATATTGAATATCGAACGATTCAATCGCAGCACCGGCCATGAGTTTACCGGCCAGACTATCACAGAGAATTTCAACATACTTTCCGTTATTTACATGAAAATTGATATCGATATCGGAGTAGTTTATTGTTTTCTCAAAGGTTTTATGGAGAGGTTCAACCGTCGGAATTTTCGCGGAAGGGAATGCCAGGTATGAATCATTCATCCCGGGGATTTCTTTACCTATCAGCTCTATTTTGGCAGGGCGATGCGTGGGTCTATCGAGAATCATCCAGGAAGAAACAGCATCAATGCAACTTTTACCGTTTACCAGCACTTTGTAATCGCGATACGCAAAAAAACCTTCTGCCCCGCGTGACCAGGTTTCAATAGTAATCTCATCCTTATGAACAGGGTAATGGTCAATTTTAATGTATAACCGGGACAAAATCCAAAACTTATTGATTGACTCAAGATACTCCAGTCCCCAGTCCAACGATGAAGCATGCAGATTCGCAGCCTCCTGGAAATAATAAAACAGATTAGCCAGGCTTACCTTGCCCGACGCATCTGTTTCGTACGACTTTATGCTTGTGTTATAACGAAATTTACTCATAACAAAATAATTACAAACCCAGAGTAAAATGAACCCATAACCTGCAACACGCAACCGGTAACCCGATCTCACTTTCCATTCCAGATTTCCCAGGCTTTTTCAGCTTGCAGATGCAACATTTCCAAACCATTTTTTATGCGACAATGATGCTTTAATCCATGGTTTAAAAATGCTGTAACAGACGGGTTATAAACCAGATCGTATAAAAGGTGCTTTGAGCTTAAATACTGGTAGGGAAGGGGAGGGCATTCCTCTACTTTTGGGAAAGTGCCCAAAGGAGTTGTGTTTATGATTATTTTATGCGCTTCAATAATTTCCCTGGTTAAATCCTCGTATGCCAGACTTGTATCCGACCGGGTTCTTGAAACCTGCAAGAAATTAATCTCCATCTTATTCAAGGCAAACTTAACGGCTTTCGAGGCGCCACCTGTTCCTAAAATTAAAGCAGAAGTGTGATGCGGTTCCAACAGAAGTTTCAACGATTCGCCAAAGCCATAAACATCGGTGTTGAATCCCGAAAGTATAATTTGTTCGTTCAGACGTTTGATCCTGATCGTATTAACAGCACCAATTTCTTTCGCTTCATCCGAAATGCTGTCAAGATAGGTTAAAACCTTTTCTTTGTAAGGAATGGTTACATTTAAGCCGATAAGTTCCGGGTTATTTTTGATAATTTCCGGAAGAAGGCTGATATTGTCAATTGGATAATTATCATACAGACATCCTTCTATTCCTTCCTTCTGAAATTTTTCAGCGAAATAACCTTTCGAAAAAGAATGTGATAATGGATAACCTATTAATCCAAATAGTTGCATTGAAAAAGTATTTTGTAAATAGTATTTAGTAACTAGTGAAAAGATTAAAATTCTAAATACTAGTTACTAGCTACTGGTTACTTACATTATTTCTGCTTTTTCTCTTTTAGCGGCTCGGGTAAATATTCGAAGAATGTATCGCCCCTTAAGCCTAAGCGTAAAGTTTCCAAAGGAACAACCTCGTTGCTGGCAATGTTTCCAAGGTTAACATTTGCTCCCAAAAGTTTGATAAACCAAACCTGCTGGTTCTTATTCGGAGCTTCCCATAAAACGTTTTCGGCACCTACTTCTAAAACGATATCGTCGATTAATGCAGTGTTTGCAGAACCATCGGCATTGTAAAT
>JAEYWD010000017.1 GCA_023429135.1 Bacteroidota bacterium
CCTTTTTATCTTTCATAAAAAACGAATATTAACATTTAATTTAATTGATTATGGGCCAAATAGTAAGTATCCATGCTCGTGAAATTTTAGATTCACGCGGCAACCCTACCATTGAGTGCGAAGTTATTTTATCGAGTGGCGCTATAGGACGTGCTGCTGTTCCATCGGGAGCATCAACCGGCGAAAATGAAGCTATTGAGCTTCGCGACGGCGATAAAAGCCGTTACCTTGGTAAAGGTGTACTGAAAGCCGTTAATAACGTTAACGAAATTATCGCCAAGGAATTGGTTGGTATGAACGCCATGGATCAGGTTGCCATTGACCGCAAAATGATCGAACTCGACGGTACCAAAACCAAGAGCAACCTCGGTGCAAACGCTATTTTAGGTGTTTCTCTCGCTGTAGCAAGAGCTGCTGCCGATCACCACGGTTTGCCTTTGTATCGTTACATTGGTGGAACCAACGCTAAAACGCTTCCGGTTCCAATGATGAACATCATCAACGGTGGTTCTCACTCCGATGCTCCTATTGCATTCCAGGAATTTATGATCCGTCCTGTAGGCGCTTCTTCGTTCCGCGAAGGTTTACGTATGGGTGCTGAAGTATTCCATGCTTTAAAATCAATTTTGAAATCGAAAAACTTAAGTACTGCTGTTGGCGACGAAGGTGGTTTTGCTCCTAACTTTGCCGGTGGTACCGAAGAAGCTCTCGATAGCATTATTGCAGCTATCGAAAAAGCAGGTTACAAAGCTGGTAAAGACGTAATGATTGGCTTAGACTGTGCTTCGAGCGAATTCTTCAAAGATGGTGTTTACAATTATGCCAAATTCGAAGGCCCTAATGGTCAGCATCGTAATTCACAACAGCAGGCTGAATATTTACAGCAACTTTGCGCAAAATACCCAATCGATTCTATCGAAGACGGAATGTCGGAAAACGACTGGAACGGCTGGAAGATCCTGACCGATCTTATCGGTAGCAAAATTCAGCTCGTGGGCGACGATTTATTTGTTACTAATGTTGAGTACCTGCAGAAAGGTATCAAGACCGGCTGTGCAAATTCAATCCTTATCAAAGTTAACCAGATTGGTACCTTAACCGAAACACTCGATGCTATTGAAATGGCTCATCGTGCAGGTTATACCTCGGTTACTTCGCACCGTTCGGGCGAAACTGAAGATTCAACAATTGCCGATATCGCAGTTGCAACCAACTCTGGTCAGATCAAAACCGGTTCGTTAAGCCGTTCCGACCGTATGGCAAAATACAACCAGTTACTTCGTATTGAAGAAGAATTGGGCGATCTCGCTATCTACGGTTACAAAAAGTAATAATTAGTATCAAGTAAAAAGTATCAAGTATCAGGACTGATACCAAATTGGCCGTCTGTCTTACTACTTGTGTCTAAATACTTGTGTCTGTTTAAATATTACCTGATTAAAGGGTTTTCTCGAAAGAGGAAACCCTTTTCTCGTTTTAATGGATGGACGCAAAGTGCGCTAAGAAGCGCAGAGGGGCGCAAAGAATATAATAGTTACACTGAGGAATACAGGATAACAGCTTGTTGTACCAAATATTCACTCTGTGGTTCACTGTGCCATCTCCGTGGTCCTGTGTAACTGTGTTTAAGAAAGTCTCTGCGCCCATTGCGTCTTCTCTGCGCACTTTGCGTCCTTCAAATTTATTTGCAATTCCTTTTTTTAGCTTGTATATTATCGCCACAACTCTGACTAAAAAATCGTCAGGACTAATATTAACCCCAAAACGAATTATCGATATGGAAAAAGTAATTGCCTGCTGCGGAATAAATTGCGCCACCTGCGATGCACGCACCGCCACTCTGAATAACGACAACGAACTGCGTGTAAAAACAGCCGCTGCCTGGAGCGCCCAGTTTAATGCCAGCATTACCCCCGGAATGATCAACTGCACCGGCTGCCGCGAAGAAGGTGTGAAGTTTGGTCATTGTAACGATTGCGAAATCCGAAAATGCGTAAAAGCCCAGGATTTCCGCACCTGCGGCGACTGTGAAAAACTTGGCAGTTGCGAAACAGTTGGCAATCTCCTCAAATATGTTCCCGAAGCAATGGAGAATTTGAAGAGTTTGAATTAATCTCAAATATTGGATATGGACAAATTATTGAACAGGTGTAACAGAATCTAAGACTTTCGCGAATTATTGTCAAGAGATGAATGTTCTGCCAGGCTGTTAAATCCTCTGCAACGCCCTTGCATAACCTCTGCAAGGGCGTTGCTATGTCCTTGACCCTCCTTTGCGTTCATATCCTTGCAAACCCTTCTTTTTCCCTCCCTTCAGAAAGTTAGAGAACATATCTTCCAAAAATTTGTTAAAAAGGTAATGAATTGCTAAAGGGTGACAAAATTCACTTTTTTTTGTTATATTAGTAAAACTGTGTATTGGAAATCTTAAACTTTTATAATTATGCCTACTAAGCTTAAGGAAAAACTGTTCGAAAAAATCGAATCATGGCGACAGCGGACCAACAGACTGCTAAACGACTACGGTGATGTTGTAATTGATGAAGTTACCATTTCAAAAGCAATTGGAGGGATGCGCGACCTGAAGTGTCTTGTCACCGACATCTCTTACCTCGATCCGCAGGAAGGTATTCGTTACCGGGGGTATACGTTGCCTGAGTTATTCGAAAAACTGCCAAAACCTAAAGGGTCGGAAATGCCTTATGTGGAAGGTTGTTATTATCTGCTTTTAACCGGCGATATCCCTACCGAAGAAGAAGTAACCGAACTTATTGATGAATTCTCAAAACGTCGTATTCTTCCACGTTACGTTTACGAGGTTATTGACGCATTTCCGTCAATAAGCCACCCGATGACAATTTTTTCAACAGCCATTCTCACAATGGCAAGGGAATCTTTCTTTAATAAAAAGTATCATGCAGGCATTAACAAAAACGAATATTGGGATCCTTATTATGAGGATGCATTAAACTTATTGGCCAAACTCCCCGAAATTGCAACATACATATATGCGAAATTGTATCGTGGAGGAAAAAGAATTCAAAGCAATCCTAACCTCGATTTCGGAGGTAATTTTGCACATATGATGGGAATTGCTGCACCGTACGACGATGTATCGCGCCTGCATTTTATACTTCATGCCGATCATGAAAGCGGTAACGTGAGTGCACACACGGGACACCTTGTATCGAGTTCATTGTCCGATATGTATCTGTCTATTTCTGCTATGATCAATGGTTTGGCTGGTCCGCTTCACGGTTTGGCAAACCAGGAGGTGTTGCTGTGGTTACAGGAAGTAATGGCAAAAATGGGCGGTCATACTCCAACTGAAGATGAGTTACGACAGTTTGTCTGGGATACCCTTAATTCGGGCCAGGTAATTCCGGGTTACGGACATGCGGTACTTCGTAAAACCGACCCCAGGTATACCATTCAGCGCGATTTTTGCTTGCAAAACATGCCGAATGATCCGCTCTTCGAACTTACCAATATGCTTTATAAAGTGGTTCCGCAGGTATTAATGGACCATGGAAAAGCGAAAAACCCATGGCCCAATGTTGATGCGCAATCGGGTGTGATTCAATGGCACTATGGTGTTAAGGAGTACGACTTCTATACAGTTTTGTTTGGTATTGGGCGTGCTATTGGTATTTGTGCAAATATTATCTGGGACAGGGCATTGGGTTATCCGCTGGAACGTCCTAAGTCTGTCACAACTGAAATGCTCGAAAATATTGCCATGAAATCGATCAAGAAGGGATAGAATTATAAAATTTTCATTAAAAAAGCGAGGTTCTCAACTTCGCTTTTTTAATTTATTGTTCTCGTTCAACTACTGTTCCTTTATTTCTTCTTTATTCCTTCCTTTTTTACCTTTTTTCAATATTTTTTCTCATCTTATAACTCTTTTAACAATCTTATTGGGGAATAACTTTATAATTGGTAACTTAGCAATTACTGTACAGAATATGAATATGCTTTTCAGGAAATTCTTTTTTGTCATATTGTTACTACCCTTCCATCTATTATTTGGACAGGATTTGGTTACCGATATTGAATCATATTCTGTTGTTAATGGCCTTTCTCAAACAACAATAAATGCTATATATCAGGATAGTCGCGGTTTTTTATGGATTGGAACACAGGGCGGTTTAAACCGGTACGATGGTTATAAATTCAAAACATATAGTCCCCAAGTTCAGCGGAAAGGTGCCATCTCCAGCAATTTTATTACTTGTATTGCCGAAGATAAATCGGGGAATATTTGGGTGGGAACGAAAAACGGATTAAATAAATATGCATACAGCGACGATAAGTTCATAACTTATCAGCACGAGCCAGGGAATTTATTATCTATTGCTTCTGACGATATCCAGGGACTGTTTTTTGACAAAAAAGGAAATTTCTGGATAAAAACTTCCTCCTCGTTGGATCGACATGATCTATCCACAGGAAATTTTTATCACTACCCTTTCTATTTTAATATATTTAATCTCAACAACGAACAGGTAAATTATCCTATTGTAGAGGATTATAACGGAAAAGTGTGGGTTGGCACCAAGGACGGACTCAACTATCTCGATCGCAGTTTATTGTTATTTGACAGGTTTGTTAAGAAAGACAAACGATCTGATGAAGATTGGGCTTCTGATATTATCACATCTCTTCTGGTAAGCTCCGATGATAATATGTGGATTGGAACGGCGGATGGATTATTTCTGTTCGACAGGAAAAGTAAAACCTATAATCAGCCTTCCTATTTGAAATCTTTCAATGGTGTTAAAATAAGCGCTTTACTGGAGGATAATAAGAAGAATATTTGGATTGGAACAGAACATGGTCTGCATATTTTCGACCCGATTACAAAAAAGGAAAAGCCTTTCCAGGTCCCTGCCTTATTTACGTCCGATATCTTAACTGCTCAGGTTTTATCCTTTTACCAGGACAGGTCCGGTTTAATATGGATGGGCACCAACAGGGGATTGGTTAAAATAAATGTGCACGCCAAAAAATTTAGACTAATAAGCAAAGACACTGAACCCCGTCTTGATTTGACATCGTTCGATGTGGCGTCGGTGTATAAACCCGATGAGAATACTTTATGGATTGGTACATGGGGCGAAGGTTTGAATATTGTGGATCTCTCGGATAACTCAGTACGAAGATTCAACTTTGATACTCCCACCGGAAATTCAAATTTGAATTACATTCACTCAATATTTAAAGACCGAAAGGATAACTATTGGTTGGGAACGCGCGATGGTATTTTACATTTTAATCCATTTACCGGTGAATCACAAAGTATTTGCGATGAATTTAAAATTCTGGATTGCGATATTGTAAAAAAGAACCGGATATCCAATATTACCGATGATGTTTTCGGAAACCTGTGGTTTGCTTCCTATTTTGGATTGCTAAAACTTAACAAAACCAAAACTGCCATTGAAAAATGGCAATATTCTTCGGATGATACCACTTCAATGCCTTCTAATACTATATACTGTCTGGAAAAGAGCCGTGATGGCTTTTTTTGGATGGGAACGGATAAAGGGCTGGTTAAATTCGATCCCTTAACTGGTAAAATCAAAAAACGTTCGAAACAGGAGCCTGAGAAAATGGTAGGGTTTGCTATTGTTTATTCTCTTGAAGTGGATGAGGAAAATAATGCTATCTGGGCCGGAACAGATAATGGTATGATAAAATTCGACTTTAATTGCAATATTTTAGATGTTTTTACTGAAGACGAACACCTTTCGGGCAACGTGATATATGCTATTTTGAAAGATAACTTTAATAATTTATGGTTAAGTACAAACAGGGGAATAAATAAATTTAATATTCAAAACGAATCGGTTATAAGTTTCGATATAAAGGATGGTCTACAGAATTATGAATATAATCTTGGGGCAGCATTTAAGGATAAGAACGGTACCTTCTATTTTGGGGGAATTTCGGGTTTAAATATTATTAGACCCGACTCAGTTGCAAGATCAAGTACTATTCCTAATGTTATAGTCACAAATATTGAAGTTATTGATAAGAACGGGGTCCGCAGAACTGTTAAGGCAATTAATAATCAAATTGTTCTTCCGTATGGAACTAATCTGCTCAATCTGGACTTTGCAGCTCTTGATTTTGCTGTTCCTTCGAAAAACCAGTTCAAGCTCAAGTTTTACAACGATGAGGAACCTGAATGGATTAATTTCGGAAATACCAATACCGCTACCTTCACTAATCTCAAGTCGGGAAAATGGACTTTTAAACTTATAGGGTCTAACAGTGATATGGTTTGGAATTCCAAAGGCGTTGAATATACCATTATTGTTCAGTCTCCTTTCTGGCTAACAACTCTGGCTTTTTATCTTTATGCAGTGTTTGCCGGACTTCTGTTTTTTGGTATTTATCAATTCCGAACTTCTCAGTTTCATAAGACTAATAAATTGTTGAAACAACAGGAAATTATTGCCAAAGAAATGCTTCGCCAAAAGGAGGAACTTTCTATTAAGAATAAAAATATTACTGATAGTATTAACTATGCCAAGCGTATTCAGGAAGCCCTGATGCCATCGGAAAGACAAATTAAGAAGGCTTTCCCTAACTCGTTTGTGCTTTTAAAACCCAAGGATATAGTTAGTGGTGATTTTTTCTGGATAAGTGAACGGAACGATAAAGTTTTTGTGGCAGCAATTGACTGTACTGGTCATGGTGTTCCGGGTGCTTTTATGTCGATCATTGGGTATGAGCTGTTTCGGAAGATTACAAATAATCAGAGTATTGATACTGCTGCAGGAATGCTTACCCTTTTGAATCGCGAATTTGAAGCAATATTTAAAGACGTTGTGAATTTTACTTTACGAGATGGGATGGATATTGCGTTTGTAATTATTGATAAAAAAAGAAAGACTCTCGAGTTTTCGGGCGCAATAAACCCAATGTATCTTATACGGAATAATAAAATCCAGGAAATTCGCGGTTCAAGATTTTCAATAGGAATTGAAGATGATATTGATAGGGATCAAATTTTCGAAAGCAATAAAGTAGAATTGCATCCCGATGATATTTTCTATCTGTTTTCCGATGGATATGCCGATCAGTTTGGTGGGCCTGAGGGCAAAAAATTCAAATACAGACGATTCAGGCACTTACTGCTTACGATACACAAGTTCCCGATGGATGAGCAACTTCATCTTCTTGAAGAACGCCTCGAATCATGGAAAGGCGACTTGGAACAGGTAGATGACATATTGATTCTAGGAATAAAACCAACAATTTAGAACCGATGCAATTTTTAGGAGATAATTGCTGTACAGGTCTTTTTTAATAGATTAATATCCTATACGAAATTTTCAAAGGAATAAATCTCTCCTCCTGGTTATCTTAATTCAATAAATAATGCTTCAGTTAAGCATTATTCTGAACAGCATTTTTGCTGAGGAGCTTCGTGATTTTCTGAATCAAAACTTCAACCTGGAATGGCTTGCTGATATACTCGTCCATTCCTGCAGCCAGGCATATTTCCTTATCGCCGGCGAGGGCATTTGCCGTGATAGCAATAATAGGTGTTGACGTATTTGTGCTTTGCTCAATCTCACGTATTTTCTTGGTTGCAATAATACCATCCATAATAGGCATTTGAATGTCCATTAAAATGATATCGTATTTGGCGGTTCCGAATTTGTCCAGAGCTTCTTTCCCGTTATTGGCAATATCAATGTTTTTAACCAGTTTTTGAATACTTAGTACAACTATCTTCTGGTTAATAAGATTATCTTCCACCAGCAGAACGTTGGCATCCTTAAGTTCCACCGGGATGGATTTTGCTTCTATTGCAGCCGCAACAGAGTCGACTTTCCCAGGATAACTTGATTCAGTTCCGATCTTCGATTTTTGAAAAGCAAGATTAAAACTGATAACTGTATTTTCTTTGTTGAACTGTATGTTTATAACGCTACCGTTGTGTTCCACAAGCTTATTGGCAATGGAGAGATCCATAATGCCCCCTTCATCGCCAAAGGGTGTTTCCGGATGATCCTCTTTTAACCGGGTATTTAAAATTGGGGGAACAGTGGTGATTTTGAACTGCAGTTCACAATTAGTGGCAGTTTCTTTAATAAGGCTATATGATACAACTATGGAAGATTTGCTTTCGGCCGATTTTACAATATTTTCGATGATGTTAAGAAAAATCTGCTTTACCTTAATGGGATCGCCTAAGAAATTGTACTTGAAATTTACCTGAGGTTGAAGCTGTATGTCAAACTTCTCTGAGTTCATGCTTGAGAAAAGTTTGATAGTGCTGTTGATGGTCGAAAACAGGTTGAAGTTCAGGTTGATATTAATCAATCCGTAATCAACTGATGAAACTTTGGATATATTATTAACAACATTTACCAGGTTGTTGGTCGATGCCTGAATGGTTTCAAGCATATCTTTCTGCTTTTCGTCAAGATCGGTTTCGCTTAAAAGGTTGCTGATAACCATGAGGTTATTCAAGGGGGTGCGAATCTGATGCGATAGTTTCGAAATAAAATCGTCTTTAAGCTTTTTCTCATTTAAGGAATTGAGAAATTTATTTTCGAGTTCGGAAGTTATCTTTGTCTTAGAATATTCATAAAGGTAACTTATCAGGCTGATAGCAAGATAGATGAGAATAGATTTTATCTTTAAGGAAAGACTCAGGTGGTAGGCATTGTTCCAGTCGAAAGGAAGGAAAAATATAACGATGAATATTAAGAAGTATGCAATGGAGTAAATGAAACCCTTGCGTGTACCAAATAAAACAATGCTAAAAAGAGGTAAGCTGAAGGACCAAAGAAACCCATTTGCAGTATTTGCGCCAACAGCCATATAAACCAGGAGAAAAGAATAAATAATTAAAGTAAGGCGTGCCTGGTTCGGGAACCACCGGTTTATTTTGATGAGGTAAATATTGATTGAAAGTATTATCAGAAATATAAACTGAACAAGAGCGCTGATATAGTTGTCGAGAAAAATATCATATACGGAGATAAAACCAAATAATATCAGGCCAATCCAGCTAAATAAATAAACAAAGGTTAGTTTGTTTGTTTCAATTGGATCAAGATTGTGCTTCTTATTTAGTTTGAAAATATCGTTCAGAAAATCTACAGAAACCATTGTTTATATATCTAGTGAACTACTAAGCCGAAAGTCATACATAACGATAAGCTAAAATTAAAAAAAAATTAAAATAAATCCTTATCCGTTTTTTAATTGTTTCAAATAAATCCCGTTATAAAGTTACTATAAATTCTTAAACATCTGTTATTAATCTATATTACGTTTATTTCTAAGTTAGTGATTTTGGATGCTAAATCCTTTGTCAAAAACTATTAAATTTGTAAATACACTTTTCAAGTTATGAAAACTAAAAGCTTTGATCTAATTGTTTTAACCTTCCTTTTATTCATAAGCGGGCTTTCTATGGTAGCACAGTCGGCTAATTTTGATACTGTAAAGCGCGAACTTGTTAAATATAATCCCGATTTCAGGTTTAGAGAAGGAGTTTACCTTAATTTTGAACAGGTAAAAAATAATAGTCCTATTCCCAAGTATAAAATCATTTCGACAGTAGATTACAATAATCCACAGTTTTTTGATGCTCTTTCAACAGAGTCGGTCATTAGCTATTACGATGAATTGGGAATCCGTCAGGATGTTTCAATGAAAACCATTTGGGGATATTGCCGCGGGGGTATGCTTTATGTCCGGATGAGGCAATCGTTCAATAAAATCAATATTGTTGGAAGTATTTGTCACTTTGTGGCCACCATCACTACTCAAAATAATAACTATTACGATCCTTATTATTATAATCCTTATTACTATTACCGTTACTATGGAGCCTCACCTTCGTATACAACCACCGAACTCCGACAGTTTATAATGGACAGCGAAACGGGTAAAATATACGATTATGATGTTGATAACCTTGAGGCTCTTTTTATTAAAGATCCGGAGTTGCACGATGAATATGTGGCCTTGTCGAAGAAAAAACGTCAGCAGTTAAAATTTTTATATATCCGTAAGTTTAATGAACGTAATCCGCTTTTAATTCCTAACTCTTAATATTTTATTTATGAAAAAGTTGTTGGTTGTAATTGTGATAGGATTGTTTGGAATAAACCTTTTTGCTCAGAAAGAATATGTCCCGACAAAGGAAGAACTGTTAAGGTTTAAGAATACCAAAACACTTGTTGTGCTTGAAGATAATCCACTCTCGGATTTTAATCTTACTGCAAAGGAAGTTCTTCCTGCCGAATGGAAACTTACAAAGTTTGATTTTATTACCTGGAAAGATTTTGAAAAGCTTCGTACCGACCCGGCTTACTCATTTATTTTAATGAATCAGGTTAAATTTCAGAACGATAAAACCAATGCCAAGTATAACTTCTTGAGTTTACTTCTTGGAGGAACATCTCCTTCTCTTGGCGACATGGCCGATCTGTGTTCAGTTCCTCTTTCTTACACAGGTGTAGATGAAGATCATTATAGTTATAAATTAGGTATTATGCTGCGCTTTATGCAAAACCACGTGCAAATGTTGCTGGATAATCCTGAACTGCTCTCGGTCAATATTTTCAAACATTATAACGATAATATTGCCGAACTGAAAGGTAAAACCGTTTATTTTATTCCCGACGAACTTTCGAAAGATATTAATACAGTGGCAAAAATTAAAAAAGTATACTCAGGAGATGTAAAACTTGTCACCAGGGAGGAGATGAGAGAGGCCATTGATAACAGAACCCCAAATGTGGTATTTCTCCACAAGGTAGGACCCGAAGGTACACGTATCAAATCGAGATGTTATAATATTTTGATGGGTATTGACGATGCGAAATTTTATTATTTCGATTACCATATGGTGGGCGATGATTCTGATGATGCTGACGCCTTCCTGTTATCCGATCTGAAAAAAATAGCCAAAAAATAACTCATAGCTGTTAGGTATTTAGATGTTAGGTTATTAGAATGAAAAAAATATTCGTGTTTTTACTTAATGCCTAAATCCCTAACTCTTAAATAAAAAATATGAAGAAAATACTTATTGTAGCAGCCATAATGATGGCTTCACTGAGCATTCAGGCGCAAAATACCAAGTTTATAAACAAATCGCAGCTTGTCGATTTCTTTACATCTACAACTTATGTGGTTATGGATAGTAACCCATCGGTTGGCTTTAATATTTTTATCAAGGATGCCATGCAGAAGTACTGGAAGGTAACACCTTATAAAATCATTAGTCACGAGGAGTTTGACCAGATGCGCAAGGATAACAAAAGCTCCTTTCTGTTCCTATCGGTTGAGAATCTGACCAAGGGCAATACCGCTGCTTTTTACGATTTTCTTGTATTGGCTATGGGCGACAACTCTGCAAATTTATCGGAGATGCCCGAAATTGTTAATATCCCTTTATCGTATTCGGCTGTCGACGAAAATGAGTATGTGAACAAGCTTGGGTTAATCATCCGGTTTATCGAAGTACATGTTGCAAACATGAAGGAAGCTTCGAACCACGTTTATCTTCGTAAACTCAATTATTATAATAAATTTATTAAAGAAGTAAAAAACAAGACCCTGCTTGTTGAAGAGGAAGATCTGGCTGAAGAAGTGAATACCATAGATAAAATAAAAGCAATCTATAAGTACGATGTAAAGATTGTAACTTCCGAGGAGATTGAAAAAGCAGTTGAAGAAAAGACTCCCAACACGGTTGTTCTCCACCAGATTAGTCCGGGCGAAGAAGACAGGGAAGGCCGCTCTTACCATTACATTCTTGGTACCGACGATGCACGGATGTATTATTTCAACTTCTTTACAATAACCGAGAAAAAGCAACCGGGATTTCTGGCCAAGGATTTCAGAAGACTTGCTTTGGGACTGTAAAAGATTTTTAAAAATATTGGAGAAGGGGAGCTGCGGTTCCCCTTTGTTAATTTATGGTTATCAATAAAACTGTTTAGCTTAATTCTTGCTATTGAATGGTTTTTTGTAGAATAGTTTCATTACTATCATTTCAAAAGTGTGTTTCGAACTAAGTTTGGGCAGAGTTTTTGATTACTGCAGAAATAAACCGCCAGGATGCAAAGAATTCGTCTATTTATTGGTATTATTCTTTTAACACTAACCGGATGCAACTCATACAAAGTATCTACAAGCAAATGCTTTGAAGAAAAATATGTTTGGATATATCACATCTCCGGGGTACAATGTCAGATTACTTACTTTCCAGATATTTTAGCTGCGCAGGAATTTCTTTTCTCAAAGGGATTAAGTGTTATAAGTTCAAAAGAAATACAATTAATGACTCGCACAGCATGCGGGTATCCTTCTGGTTTAAATTTTGCTGTTAAAATAAAGGAAACCGATCTTCAACAAGCGTTGGAGCTAGGCTGGCAAGTTGTTGATAAGGAAATGCTGGAAAAGTTTGGACTATATTAATCCGGCCAAACAGGTTTCCAAACTTCCTTTTACCCAATGGTCAAAATGTGCAAAAAATCACCTAATTTTACGGCCTAATTTTTTTAAATAATGTCGGACGATAAGAAGATCATATTTTCGATGGTGGGGCTTAATAAAATTTTCCCACCGCACAAGCAGGTTTTAAAGGATATTTACCTTTCGTTTTTCTATGGGGCCAAAATAGGTATCATTGGTTTGAACGGCTCCGGTAAATCTACTTTGTTGAAGATTATTGCAGGGTTGGAGAAGTCGTATCAGGGAGAAGTAGTGTTTTCACCCGGTTATACCGTGGGTTATCTTGAACAGGATCCCCAGTTGGATAACAACAAAACCGTAAAGGAAATAGTACAGGAAGGGGTTCAGGCGGTGATGGACCTTTTGAAAGAATATGAAGAAGTAAATAATAGGTTTGCCGAACCCATGAGCGACGATGAGATGAATAAACTCATCGAAAAACAAGGCGAACTCACCGAAAAAATTGATCATGTAGGAGGCTGGGACATCGATTCCAAACTCGACAGAGCTATGGATGCACTTCGTTGCCCCGATGGAGATACTTCTGTAAGTGTTCTTTCGGGAGGCGAACGTCGTCGTGTAGCGCTGTGTCGTTTACTTCTGCAGGAACCCGATATTTTGCTCCTCGATGAGCCTACCAACCACCTCGATGCCGAGTCGGTACAATGGTTGGAGTTGCACTTGCAGCAATATAAAGGAACTGTAATTGCCGTAACCCACGACCGCTACTTCCTCGACAATGTTGCCGGCTGGATCCTCGAACTCGACCGTGGCGAAGGTATTCCCTGGAAAGGTAATTATTCGTCATGGCTCGATCAGAAGTCGAAGCGCCTTGCCCAGGAAGAAAAAACCGAGAGCAAGCGTCGTAAAACCCTGGAACGCGAGCTCGAATGGGTACGCATGTCGCCCAAAGCCCGTCAGGCTAAATCGAAAGCCCGTATTCAGGCTTACGATAAAATGCTGAATGAGGACGTGAAACAGAAAGAAGAGCGTCTCGAGATTTTTATTCCGAACGGACCCCGCCTTGGCGATAAGGTGGTTATTGCAAATGGCGTTTCGAAAGCATTTGGTGATAAACTGCTGTTCGAAAATCTCAACTTTATGCTGCCTCCTGGTGGAATTGTTGGTATTATCGGTCCTAATGGTGCCGGTAAAACCACCTTGTTCCGTTTGATGATGGGCATTGACAAGCCCGATTCGGGAACCTTCGAAGTGGGCGAGACTGTTAAACTCGGTTATGTTGACCAGCAGCATACTTCCATCGATCCTGAAAAAACTGTTTACCAGGTCATATCGCAGGATAGCGAAAATATAATGGTTGGAGGCAAACTTTTCAATGCCCGTGCTTATGTGTCGCGCTTTAATTTTGGTGGCGCCGACCAGGAAAAGAAATGCGGAGCGCTTTCCGGCGGTGAACGTAACCGTTTGCATCTGGCGCTTACTTTAAAAGAAGAAGCCAACGTGCTCCTTCTCGACGAGCCAACCAACGACATCGATGTAAACACACTTCGCGCCCTTGAAGAAGGTCTGGAAGGATTTGCCGGATGTGCGGTGGTAATCTCGCACGACCGCTGGTTCCTGGATCGCGTGGCAACGCATATCCTTGCATTCGAAGGCAATTCGAGCGTTTATTTCTTCGAAGGATCGTATTCCGAATACGAAGAAAACCGCAAGAAACGCCTGGGTGACGATACGCCACACAGGATCAGATATAAAAAACTTGTAAAATAGGCTGTTAGGCTATAGGTATTAGGCTATAGATGTCTGATTCCTTAAGCAGAACAGTTAAAATTATTTTAATGCGCAGTAAGCAGATAGGAGTTCGTTTCTCCTATCGCCTAACTGCTAAATCCCTAAAGCCTATAAATTATGTCCACCACTAAACCTTCCATACCCAAAGGAACCCGTGATTTCTCGCCCGAAGAGATGAGAAAACGTAATTATATTTTCGATACGCTTCGCGAAATTTTCCGGAAGTATGGCTATCAGCAAATCGAAACGCCGGCAATGGAGAATCTATCTACCTTGCTGGGGAAGTATGGCGAGGAAGGTGATAAGTTGCTTTTCAGAATATTGAACAGCGGAAACTTTTTGGATGGACTCACGGAGGAGGAGATGTCGAAAATGGATATTCCCCAGTTGTCTTCTTACATTTGCGAAAAGGGTTTGAGGTATGACCTTACAGTGCCTTTTGCTCGTTACGTTGTACAATATAGAAATGATATAACATTCCCATTTAAACGTTTTCAGATACAACCTGTCTGGCGTGCCGATCGTCCCCAGAAAGGCCGCTACCGCGAGTTTTACCAGTGCGATGTGGATATAGTGGGAAGCGACTCGTTGTTGAACGAAGCCGAGCTTATCCAGATTATCGACGAAGCTTTTGGTAAGATGCAGGTGAACACTGTTGTGAAAGTCAATAACCGTAAAATATTGACTGGTATTGCCGATTACATTGGAGAACCGGAACGCATCGTAGATATCACCATTGCTATTGATAAGCTTGAGAAGGTAGGGTGGGAGCGTGTTCAGGAAGAACTTTTTGAGCGCGGATTGGCAGAAGAAGCAGTTAAAGAGCTGAAGTCGATCGTTCAGGTGGTCGAGATGGATAATATTGAAAAACTTGACTTCCTCGAAAAAGTGCTTTTTGCTTCAGAAGATGGTCTTGCCGGAGTAAAAGAACTTAGAACCTTGCTTGGATACCTCGGAATATTAAATGTAAAAACCCCCGTCGAGATAGACCTTACGTTGGCCCGTGGTTTAAATTATTATACAGGTGCCATATTTGAAGTAAAAGCTCTCGATGTCGAAATGGGCTCCATCTGTGGAGGCGGTCGCTATGACAATCTTACCGGGATTTTCGGTATGCCCGGAGTGTCAGGGGTAGGTATTTCTTTTGGCGCCGACCGCATTTTCGATGTTTTGAATCAATTAGATAAATACCCTCAGGATTCAACCCAGGGAACGCAGGTACTCTTTATAAATTTTGGTGAGAAAGAGGAAATGTATTGTTTGCCTTTGGTTTCGAAGATTCGTGCTGCCGGTATCAATGCGGAATTATTTCCGGGATCGGTTAAAATGAAAAAGCAGATGGCATATGCCGATGCCAAAAAAATTCCTTATGTTGCTTTGGTTGGAGATAATGAAATGCAGCAAAAGGTGATTTCGTTAAAGAATATGCAAAGCGGGGAACAAACGTCGGTTACAATTGAGGAACTGATTTCTAAGCTTAAAGGTTAAGGAGGCAGTATTTGGGAGGTTGAGCCTGTCGAAACCTCCTTGTTTATATCCAATTATTCTGCTATCGCATTCTTGCTGTTAGCTTTTAACTCCCTCAGTAATATAACTTTGAATTCAGTTTCGGCTAAATAGAGTTTCATAACCTTTTGCGCCGGAAGAATTGAACGGAACCTTTTATTATAAGCTTCAAAAAGCTGGGTTTCCTGCTGTGAAATCTGAATAAATCTATTAATAATCTTATCTACTTCACCTTCACTAATCTTATCGGAATTGCCTTGAAAAGTTTCGGTAAGTTTCCTCTTTTCAGCACTTAATGCATTTTTCTTTAAGTCGTATTCGTTAAAAACAGGCCAGAATTTCTGTGCTTCTGCCGGGGTCAACTGAAGCCTGTCGGTGAAAAATGCTATGCGTTTTGCTTTGATTCTTTCGCCTGCTGTTTGTGAATTTGCAGGTGAGTTTAGTGCAAATAAACAAAGCAGTACGGGAAGCAATATTTTATTTAAACTCTTCATATTATAATTCTTCAATGATGGTTGAAATGTCGATATTTTCT
This sequence comes from Bacteroidota bacterium, assembly GCA_023429135.1. Classification (GTDB taxonomy): domain Bacteria; phylum Bacteroidota; class Bacteroidia; order Bacteroidales; family JAAUTT01; genus JAAUTT01. Next base: position 16,295 of record JAEYWD010000017.1, read on the forward strand.
TTAACCAGGTAATCGATAATGTTGTCCTTGTTTTCTGTTTTTACGGAATCTGTTTGAGATACTGCAGTGTTCGAAAATTCTTCCAATAAGACGGCCTCATCGAGTTCCGATACAAGAGAATATTCGGTAAGGCCTGCCATTTCGTTACTTGTCTGGTTCTTTATATTAGCTGAATCTTTGAGAAAAATTGTAAACCCAAAATAAATAACAAGGGCCAAACCAATAAAACCTCCGGTAAAAGCAAATATTGGTTTTAATTTTAAATGAGCAAAAGAAAAATCCTTTTCTTTCTGAGTTGAGGCTTCAATTCTGTCGGATATTCTGGTCCCCAGTGAATCGAAATAATGCTCAGGAACCTGAAAAGGGTTTTGCTTTTTCAGGTCGTCGAGGTTAAACTTATTATTTTTCAGCGGGTCCATTGCCGTATTTTTGAAGTTTTGACTGCTAAAAGTAAAAAAGGTTTAATTGTCTTCGATAAATTTTTCAATTTTTTTGACTGCATGATGATATGATGCTTTCAGTGCCCCAACTGATGTGTCGAGAATTTCAGCCATATCTTCATATTTCATTTCTTCAAAATATTTCAGGTTGAAAACTACTCTTTGCTTTTCGGGCAAACTCAAAATAGCTTTTTGAAGTTTTAACTGAAGCTCGTTACCAGAGAAAAATTCATCGGCCTCCAGCGAAGAGGCTAACTCTTTTTCATAATCTAGTATAGGAAGGAAAAATTTTCTTTTCTTCTGATTCAGAAATGTGAGAGCCTCGTTAGTGGCAATTCGGTAAACCCAGGTGTAAAGCTGCGATGCTTCTCTGAAATCGGCCAGGTTATTCCATACTTTGATAAAGGTGTTCTGAACAACATCATCGGTATCCTGGTGATTGATCACTAACTTGCGGATGTGCCAATAGATCCTTTCCTGATATCGGGTAACAAGACAATTAAAGGCATAGTGTTTCCTATCCTCAGTGCGGAAAAGTGCCAAGAGTTCCTTGTCAGTATAATCTGTCATCAAATACCAGAAAAGGTTTTGTTTCCTATTATGACTTCAAACTTTTGAAAAAGTTTAACAGGTATACTTAAAATATTTAAAATAGTTCTACAACTTTACTGGTAGCTGCTGTTACTTCAAAGGTCTTTGAAATTGTGTAAAGCGTGCTTTTTGCGCCTCCAGGACGGAAGATAACAGTGTAAGAGCCGGGCTGAAGCATAAGAATTTCGCTACGGATGTCTTTATTCAGGTTGTAGACCCATTTCATAGGCTTTCCGTTTTCACGAAGAAAAATACTTCCAAATCCGGGCGACGACATAACAAAAGTTATTAGTCCGGGTTGGGGTACTTTTATGGTGGTGGTGGTGCTTTGGTTTATTTCTATGCTTTTGATATTAATTTTTGGAAGCACAGGGATCTCAATGTCGTATTTTCCAGTAAGGTATTTTACAGTTTTCGACATCTGCTGGTAATTAAGAGTTTTCATAGAACCGGCCTGCCTGATGATGAAAACAATATCGCGGTACTGATTTCCTCCGTCGGTTTGAACTGTGAGAAATCCTTGCGGAACCTTTGCAGTAATTATATTGTGTTTACCGGGAGTTATTTTAAAACTGTCGATTGAAACCGGCGGAATGGTTTGCACTGTCATTCGGTATGTTACAAGAGGGTCCAGTATAATTGTGTCTGGATTACCTCTTACATTGATGGTATGTATATAGTTATTGGCAAGTTTATTCGATATGAAGTTATAGAAAGATAGATTCACATTTGTTTCCGATGGTTTCCCATAAGCGTCGAGCAGATTTACCTGTGCGGTGGTTGCGTCGAGCGCCTGAGCAATAACTGCTTTCAAAACTTCTTTAAACTTTTCTTCCTTAGCCGCATTATAGTAGGTTCCGATGCAGTTGAACGATTCCTTAAAGTTTATATCTAAACCTATACCGATAATAAAAGGTTTTAGTGTGATTCCCTGTTTCTGCAGTTTCAGTGAAACTTCACAGGGATTTCCATCACAGGCTTCGATTCCATCGGTAATCAAAACAACAATGTTACGGCAATCTTCACAAGGTGGAAAATCTTTTACCGATTGTTCCAGTGAACTTGCTAGAGGGGTAGTGCCTCGTGGTTCTATGTACCTGAGCTTTTGTCTGATGCGGGGAGCTGTCGCTGGTCCGAAAGGAACCTCTAATTTTGAATCGCTGCAGTCTTTTGGTGGTACCGGACTCTGATGACCATAAATCCTGAGAGCAATTTGAATATTTTGGATTTTCTCAAGGCTGTCGATCATTCCTATTAATATGTCTCGTGCAACATCAATTTTTTTATTCTTCTCCCAATTGGTGGCCATGCTTTGTGATGCGTCGAAAATGAAGAGGATTCGTGTGAGAGGCCTTTTTCGCTTAAGGTCATTGTTTTGCTGAGCGGATATATTTTGAAAATACAACAACGATAGGAGCAAGATAAAAATTCCCCAAAGCTTATGTGCTATTTTTTGTAACTGAAAAAGAAAATATTGAACAAAGGGAGCTTGCATATTGCAGAATTACAGTTGTTTACTTAAAACAATGAAAGCATATTCTTTAGAATCATTCAAAACAGCGATAAATATAGTATTTTCATGTCATTTAAATATTTCTCTTTTTAACTTTGAATCGTTTTTTCCCAAACAAAACAATTTTTACAATCGTAAAAGTGCCGAAAAGTTTAGAAATTACCCACTGGTAAACATTATCTAAGCTACCGACATTGAATCAAAAGGATAGTTTATAGTTCGAATATTTTATTTATGGATTTTAGTGGTTTGATTGATTGGCTGCTCTGTGTGGTTGGATTATCATTTTTTCTTATTCCCTTTTTACCTGTCAGGTTTAAGGCATATACGGCTTTTGGCTTTGTAAGTATTGTAACTTTAATATCGTTATACCTGGCAATTTCTTCTCTTAATAATGGCGCTATAGAAATAGTTGTTAACGGCGGATTGGTTTTCAAGAATATAACTTTACGAATTGATGCGCTTTCTGCCTGGTTTATTCTGATCGTCAATATTACATCATTTACAGGGGCCTGGTATGGCATTGGTTATACGAGCCACCATCAGGCGACTCCGGCGCAATTATCACTCCATTGGGTGCTGTATGTTGTATTTCATGCATCTATGCTTTTTGTGTGCATGGTTCAGCATACCTTTGCCTTCCTGATTGTTTGGGAAATAATGACCATATCTTCGCTCTTGTTGATATTGTTCGATTTCAGCAGTCCTAAAACCATTCAGGCGGCTCTCAATTATCTCATTCAGATGCATATTGGTGTTGCTCTTATTACTGTAGCTTTTATTATTGGCTATCAGATTACAGGGTCGTTCGATTTTAATTCCTTTGCAGCCACCTTTGCTCATGGAAACGGGAAATGGTTGTTTCTGGTTCTTTTTATTGGCTTTGGAATTAAGGCAGGGTTTATCCCGCTGCATTCCTGGCTGCCTCATGCACATCCTGCGGCACCTTCGCATATTTCAGGAGTAATGTCGGGTGTGATAGTGAAAATGGGGATTTACGGCATTTTACGGATGGTACTTTATTTAAAGAATGATCTTATTCTGATTGGCGAAATCATTCTTATAGTTTCGGTGATTACTGCCTTTTATGGAATTCTGAATGCTGCCATACACCGCGATTTTAAAAAACTTCTCGCTTATTGCACAGTCGAAAATATTGGAATTATTGGCATGGGAATAGGAATTGGCCTGATTGGTAAAGGCCTTGGTAATCCTTCCATCGAGTTTATTGGTTTCGCCGGAGCTTTGCTGCATACGCTTAACCATTCCTTGTATAAATCTCTTTTGTTTTTCTCGGCAGGAAATGTTTACCTCCAAACCCACACACGAAACATGGAACAATTGGGAGGTGTTCTTAAGTCGATGCCTTTGACTGCATTCTTTTATTTGTGCGGATCGCTGGCCATTTGTGGATTTCCACCTTTTAACGGGTTTATTTCTGAATTCCTCATCTATACCGGACTGATTGAAGGTATTCAAATAGAGAATATCCAGTTCAGTTCTTTGATGATTGTATGCATTTCTTTCCTGGCTATGATTGGCGGAATTTCTCTGCTAACTTTCACAAAATCGTTCGGTGTTATATTTCTCGGAAGTCCACGCCAGGAAATTGCTCATCAGCCCAAGGAAGTGGGTCGTTTTATGCTGATTCCGCTTGCGCTGATTTTAATCCTGATGATTGGAATCGGAATTTTTCCCAATCTGTTGATTTATCCATTATCGAAGGTGGTGGCAGTGTTTGGTTCGGGTAATGTGCCACTAGCCAGGCTGGACGAACTGTTTGTGCTTTTATCTAATATTGGCATTGCCTCTCTGGTTCTATTTATAATTAGTGCTGTTATTTTTATCCTTAAACGAAGAACTGAAAAAGTTCAGACGGTTGCTGTTTCTCCCACCTGGGGTTGCGGTTACACTGCTCCAAACACCCGCATGCAGTACACTTCCAAATCTTACTCGCGTAACCTGACTAAACTATTCAGCTTCTGGACTCACGAAAAAAAGAAATACAAAGAGATTGAAAAAGCAAGCATATTCCCTCGTTATAGAAGTTTTCAATCCTATTTTCTCGATTTCTTCGAAGCTAAAATTATCAATAGAGGTATTAAATACTTGCTGCGCTTTACCGATTATTTTACTTTTATCCATAATGGTAAAATTCAGATGTACATTTTGTATGGCGTTTTCTTTATACTGGTTTTAATAGTTATTTCATTTTTCAATTTATTCTGATGGAATGATCGTTTTGGCATTCATATTACTATTCACTGTGGCTGCAGTTTTGGCGGTTCCTTTTGTTCCGGAAAATAAAAAAGGAATAATTACTATTGCCGGTGTGGTTTTGAATGCTGTTTTCTCGTCGGTTCTTGCAAGTCAGGCGCTGTTTAACGAAAATATTATCATGAGTTTTTACGGGGGACCTGTATTTAAGGAAATTGCAATACGCATTGATCCGCTGAGTGCCTGGTTCATCCTGATTATGAACTTTACAGTTCTGACATCCATATTTTACGGAACACAGTATTTGAAAGCCTATAGCCAGGATTCATCAAAACTGACAATGCATTATGTCAGCTTTTTGCTGAATCATTTGGCCATGATTTTTATCTATATAGTTCAGAATACACTGGCTTTTCTGTGTTTCTGGGAAATTATGGCTGTAACTGCATTTGTGCTTGTGATATTCGAATCGCATAAAATGGAAACCCTCAAAGCGGGAATCAATTACCTTATCCAGTCGCATATTTGTATTCTATTCATTATGCTTGGTTTTATCTGGGTAAATTTTAAAACCGGGTCTTTCGATTTTGTTGCCATTACCCAATATTCGTCTTCCATTCAGCCGGCATTAGGTTTTGTTCTGTATATGCTGTTTTTTATCGGGTTCTCGTTTAAAGCAGGGTTTGTACCTTTTCATACATGGTTACCTTATGCACACCCTGCTGCTCCGGCGCATGTTTCCGGATTGATGTCGGGAGTTATTATAAAACTCGGCATTTACGGGATCATCAGGATGTTATTGCTAGTTCAGGTTAATTATGTGCTCGTGGGTACGGTGATTCTGGTGATTTCTGTAATCTCAGGAATTTATGGAGTGATGCTCGCGATTCTTCAGCATAATTTGAAACGGTTGCTTGCCTACCATAGCATTGAAAATATTGGAATTATTGGGATAGGAATAGGTTTAGGGGCTCTTGGCAAAGGGTTGGGGAACCATTATTTGGAATTTGCCGGATTTGCAGGGGCATTGATGCATACACTGAATCACTCTTTGTTTAAGTCGTTGTTGTTCTATGCCGCAGGTTCAGTTTATCAGGCTGCACATATTTTAAATGTTGAAAAGCTCGGTGGTGTTATAAAAAAAATGCCTCAAACGGCGATGCTGTTTTTGTTGGCATCAGTCGCAATTTGTGGATTACCTCCCTTCAATGGTTTTATTTCCGAATTTCTTATTTATTCGGGATTGTTCAACGCGATCAATATAAGCAATCATCTTTCGTTCACCGTTCTGATTATCTTGTCGATCTTTGGCCTGGTATTAATTGGCGGTTTGGCGCTGTTTTGTTTTACCAAGGCTTTTGGTGTGGCTTTTTTAGGTGCTGCCCGTAGCAAGTATCCAGAAGAAATGCAGGAACCAAACAAGATGATGTTGTTACCAAAATGGGCTATTGCCTTTTTTATTGTTGCTATTGGTTTGTTCCCCCAACTGTTTGTTGGCGGAGCTTCAAGGGTAGTCTCTTTATTCTCAGGTGAAACTTTAAACTTTCAGCCTTCGCCTTATTATCTCACCATTATGCAAAAGGTTGGGTTTGCTTCGTGGACTATCATTCTTCTGGCTATGGTTCTTTATTATATAAGGAAGAAAGTTACTGAAAAGGTAATTTCAACTTCAGGCCCCACCTGGGGATGTGGCTACGAAACGGCTTCTCCTAAACTTCAATACACCTCCGGATCTTTCTCCAGAACCTACCGTAATCTTGTAAAACCAATCTTAAGGGTGGTTAAGCACGAAGAACGGATTAATTCGATTGTTCCGGGGAAAGCAAATGTTGAAACGCATGTGTTCGACAAGGTTGAATATGTGATTGTAGATGTCCCGATGAGGCATTTGCGTGGATTTATCGGAAGGTTTAAGTTCTTACAGAATGGCAGTGTGCAGTTCTATATATTATATGGTGTGGTTTTTATTTTTATTGTGATTACCATTCCATTTCTGATTCGTGCAGCTTATAGTTTAGTCGATTTATTTAAACAGTTATAGTTATGACAAGCTCGTTGAGTTTGATTTTAATTTTCATCAGCAGTCTTTTCTTCTCGGGAATAGTTGTCCGAACTAAAAGCATCTTTTCGGGACGAAAAGGGCCGGGAGTTTTTCAGCCAATTAAAGATATTCTTCGTCTTTTCAAAAAGGGAGCTGTGTACAGCGAAACCTCCAGTTTTATTTTTCAGATAGCTCCGAGCATTTATTTTGCTTCAATTATAATGGCTATCCTTTTTATCCCTTTTGGAAATATGCCTGGGTTAATTTCATTCAAGGGCGATTTTGTGTTTTTTGCCTATGCACTTGCCTTAGGTAAGTTTTTTATGATCATAGGAGCTATGGATACCGGAAGTAGCTTCGAAGGAATGGGCGCGGCCAGAGAAGCTTTATACTCCATGTTGGTAGAGCCGGCGTTTTTTATCCTGATGGGTTCATTGGCTCTGTTTACTGGTCACACTTCGTTTGCCGATATTTTTGCATCGCTGCATTTTGGTTCTCACATTTCCTATGCAATCGGAGTACTGGCAACTTTTGTCTTCATTATCATTGCCATGGTCGAAAATAGCCGTATGCCTGTTGACGATCCAAAAACACATCTTGAACTGACCATGATTCACGAAGTAATGATATTGGATAACAGTGGTTTCGACCTTGGTTTAATCATGCATGCCGTAAATCTTAAGTTTGCGATGTATGGAGCAATCATTGCTAATTTCTTTCTTACGCCGGGTTACGAGTGGTATTTTTCAATACCTATATTTATAGGAGCTCAGGTTTTGTTTGCCATTATTGTGGGAACCATCGAGTCGTTCGAAGCACGTTTCAGGATGAGTCACAACTCGCAGTTTATTTTTATGCTTACATCCATTTCGTTGCTCATATTTTTAGGCGTGCTTTTAATGTTGGGTAAAATCGTATAATCTGTTTTAAAATGACGAATATTCTTCTTATAGCTTTTGCAATCAGTCTGATATATATTGGTATGGCTAACCGGTTATACACTTATATTTCGGCAATTGCTTTCCAGGGAATCATCCTTTTTGGGGTGGCTTTTATCGAGTTAATTGAAATTAATACTGTGAACCTGATTTTTGTGTTGCTCGAAACCATAGTTTTCAAGACGGTTCTCATTCCTATGTTTCTTAATTATGTAATCAACCGGAACAAAATAACCCGCGAAGCTGAGCCTTTTCTCACCAATTTTGTATCGGTGGTGATTATTACGGGCATTATTTTAGGTTCGTTTTTGCTCTCGAATACAATTCACGATTCACATATACGCAAAATATTCTTTGTCGTAGCGCTCTCGGCATTGTTCACCGGACTTTATATCATTATCACACGACGAAAAATTATTACCCATGTGATGGGCTTTCTGGTGATCGAAAATGGTGTTTTTATCCTTTCCCTGGCGGTGGGTAGCGAAATGCCAATGCTGGTAAATATTGGAATTCTTCTCGATATCTTCGTGAGTGTTCTGTTGCTTGGAATTTTCGTCAACAAAATTGGCGATGTGCTGAAAGAACAAGATGTGTCTCAGCTCAGAAATTTAAAAGATTAATAGGTTTAGCTTTATGATAGGCATTTATTTAATTGGATCGGTAATACTTGCATTCTTATTGTTTTTCGTTAGGAAGAAGGCATTATCTGCAATCTTTGTCGGAGCTTTTCTGGTTTTGCAATGGATTTTGACAATTCACTCCTATAATAATATGGAGATTGTGCAATGGGTATATTTTATGCCCGATGCCTTCGGGATGATTTTGCTCTTTGTGCTGAGCGTTATTGCCATACCTGCATTTTACCACAGTCATGTTTATTTTACTAAGCATCCTTACACACCACGAGAACAGGGGATGTATTATGCCGCCATGGTGATACTTATTATGGCTCTTAGTGCAGCGTATATTTCGAACCACATGGCCATTACCTGGATTTTTGTAGAACTCACAACCCTGAGCGCCTCTGCATTAATTTATCACCGGCGGAGTCTTTTAACACTCGAAGGTACATGGAAGTATATTTTTGTATGTTCTATCAGTATTACGCTTGTTTTTATCGGGATTCTGTTTCTTACGGTTGCCATTCAGCAGGAAGGTTTTAAAGATTTAACTTACCGGAGTCTTTTAAATGATGCGCCGCTTTTAAGCATTTTTTGGCTGAAACTTGCATTCTTGTTTATTTTCACCGGATTTACAGCTAAAGCAGGTCTGGTACCCATGTATACCGCAGGTATCGATGCCAAGGATAAAGCACCGTATCCTGCAGCCGCCTTGTTTAGCAGTGTTTTAATGAATGTTGGGTTTCTGGGGATTTTCAGATTTTACGAGATTATTAGTCGCACTTCAATATTACCCTGGGCCAACAAAGTTCTGATGATTGCAGGACTTCTGTCGGTTTTTGTCGCTACGGTTTATATGTTGAGGGTTAAAAATATAAAACGTATGATGGCTTATTCCAGCGTGGAGCACATGGGATTAATTATTCTCGGGCTAGCTGCCGGTGGTGTTGGTTACTATGCAGCGTTACTGCACGTGATTCTTCACTCGTTCGCCAAACCTGCCTTGTTTTTTCAATTTGGGCAAATATACAGGACTTACGGAAGTAAGAGTGTTTACGATGTGGGAAATTACTTTAAGTATAATGTTGCCGGGGCTTTGGTTTTGTTGCTGTCGTATTTTGTAGTTACAGCTATGCCACCTTCAGGAATGTTTATCAGCGAATTCATGATATTCAGATCTCTCTTCGAATCAGGTAACCTGTGGTTGTTGATTATAATTCTGCTTTTACTTACCATTATAATCTGGTCGTTTGGTAAGAATGTATTTAAAATGCTTTTTATAAAACCCGTAGGTTTTGACGATACACATCTGGAGAAAATTCATCCTTCGGAATCAATCAGTCAGTATGCTCTTTTGATTCTTGTTGTTTATCTGGGATTAAATCCTCCCGCTATTTTAGTGGATATGATTAATACTGCTATTATTAACTTGCCGCATTAACATGAACGAATATATAAATATCAAAAACAACCAGGCTATTCCATTATCCTCCATTCCTGTTCTGGATTATGAGAAATTTATGCAGATAAATGTTGATTTTCTCAAGGATAGCGCTTATCACTGTGTCAATTATTTCGGAAGGGTTGAGGATGATAACCTGCGATTGTTTTGTTGCATGGCCAATGATAAGGATGCCACAATATCGGTTAGTTCATGTTTTTTAAGCAAGTTCAGGGAGCTTGTATTGCCATCATTTTCAGCTCAGCATTTCTCCTTTCATATCTTCGAAAGAGAAATTCATGAGAACTTTGGCTTGAAATATAGCGATCACCCCTGGTTAAAACCTGTCCGATATCCGTTTAACAGGGCTAATAAGAATAGTGTAATCGAAAATTATCCCTTTTACCGGATCGATAGCGAACAACTTCATGAGGTGGGAGTGGGGCCGATTCATGCGGGTATTATTGAACCTGGTCATTTCAGATTTATTTGCAACGGTGAGCAAATTCTACATCTCGAAATTCAACTTGGATATCAGCACCGGGGAGTTGAAAACCTGTTTCTTCAAAAGAAGAATTTACTACAAAGGAATATTCTGGCGGAATCCATCGCCGGAGATACAGTCGTGGGGCATAATACTGCTTTCAGTAATTTATGGGAAGGACTCTGCGGATTTTCAGCAGGAAACGATTTGAAACTTGCCCGCACTGTGGCTCTTGAGATGGAGCGTATCGGTATTCATACCGGCGATTTGAGTGCAATTTGTACCGACGTCGCCTATCAACTTGGTAGCTCTGTTTTTGGGCGACTTCGTACGCCAATCATTAATGCAATGCAGGTTTGGTGTGGTAATCGCCTATCAAAAGGGTTGATCCGGGCTTTTCGAAATCAGTATCCATTAACCCGCGAGCTGGCCGATTATCTTTTAAATGTATTGGCAGCTTACGAGCCCGATTTTACTGAAATGTACAATCGTATGAAAAATCTTCCAAGTGTGCTTGCACGATTGGAAAAGACCGGAGTTGTTACTCACGAGCAAGCATCTTCCATTGGAGCAGTTGGGATGTCAGCCCGTATGTGTGGAATTCCAAGAGATATAAGGACTTCGCATCCACATGATTTATATGCATCATTCCATCATGAACCAGTACTGAAGCATCATGGTGATGTTTATTCCAGAACTCAGGTACGGAAGAGCGAAATTATTCAATCCATGGCTTATATACGAAACCTACTGACTAACTTACCCGAAGTTGAAACTCGTGAATTTAGCCAGACTCCAGAGGCAAACTCATTTATAATTTCACTGGTTGAAGGCTGGCGTGGCGAAATATGCCATTGCGCAATGACTGATTCTTCAGGAGAATTAAGTTTATATAAGATCAAGGACCCGTCTATGCATAACTGGTTGGCTTTGGCCCTGGCGGTGCGGAATAACGAAATTTCCGATTTCCCGATCTGCAACAAGAGTTTCAACTTAAGCTACTGTGGTCACGACTTATAATTTGAATTATGTTGTCAGAAATTAAAATATTATATCACAACGGGAAGCAATATATTCCCGATGTTACCAAGGTTGAAGTTCCGGGTATTTTCAGAGGGCGTCCTTTAATTTCCCGCGAGCAGGTTGATACCTTAAAATTAGTTACCGTATGTCCTACCAATGCCATACTTCCTGATCCGGTTCGGATAGATCTTGGTCGATGTGTGTTCTGTGGAGAATGTGCTTTGGCATTTCCTGAAAAGGTTAGATTTACAAAGGATTATAAGCTTTCATCCAATAAAAGGGAAAACCTTATTATTAAGGAAGGAGATGATAAACCCATTGAAATGAACGAGTCTTTTGTCAGGAAGGAAATCAGGAAGCTGTTCAGGAATTCTTTGAAATTAAGGCAAGTATCGGCTGGCGGCGACAATAGCTGCGAATGGGAATTGAATGCTTCCGGGAATGTTCAATTTGATATTGGACGCTTTGGAATTGAATTTGTTGCCTCTCCTCGCCATGCCGATGGGGTGGTGATAACAGGGCCAATTTCTGAGAATATGGCGACAGCTTTGGATATTTGCTACGAAGCTACTCCGGATCCCAAAGTGGTTATTTTGGTTGGAGCCGATGCTATTAGTAGTGGAATGTTTGCCGAAAGCGAAGCTGTTAACAGAAAGTTTCTTGAGAAGTATAAAGTTGATTTGTATGTTCCGGGCAATCCAACGCATCCGTTAACTTTTATAAATGGAATTTTAGGTTTGTTAGGAAAGTAATTGAGGTAAAAGAATTGTAGATGATACTAGAAAATTCAAAGATTTATGTTGTTCATGCCAAGCAAGGTTATGAATTCCAGGAAGAAAGAGTCAAAAGGCTATTTAAAGAATATGGATTAAACTTTGAATTTGTTGTTGATGGCGATCCGAGCAATTTTAATCAGGAGTTGCTTGATAAATATTTTGATCCACAGATATTTAGTAAATATTCTAAAGGAGCAATTTCATGTACCCTTAATCATATTTTAAGCCTGGAAAAGCTTGTGCGTTCTAATAAGTCCTTTGCCATAATATTTGAAAACGATCCGTTTTTCCTCAGCGATTTTGTGAAACAGCTTAATAGATTGACTGATGAGGTTAAGTCACTTGAAAAAAGGTTTATAGTTTCATTGGAGAATACCACATTAACATTTCCGTCTTTTTTCCAGACTAGATCTGGTAAATACCTGTACAGAGCAACTCATGGACGAATGGCAGGAGCTTATCTGATAGACAGAGAAGGAGCAGAAGCCGCATTAATAGATCTGAGGACTAATAAATGCAACGATATTATAGACTGGTGGCATAACCGGTTAATAAGCCGGGATGTGCTAAAAATGTTCTGGGCTCATCCTCCCTTGGTTGAGCAAGGTTCTCATAATGGGCAATTAAATGGAGCAATTTCTGCAAAGAAAAAAAGACTTAGCAGACAAATAGTTTGGAATGTCCAGAAGGTGTATAAAATGTATATTAGGAGATTATTTAACCAGAAAAGGATTATAAATTAATGTTGATTGATCTCTTTTTGTGTTTTAATCCCAAAAGCAACTTTTGACAATGAGTATGTTATAGTTTTTTTAAAAAATAATGCAAAAATCCCTTGTCAGGAAAATAAAACCCGTTATATTTGCAGCCCGTTTGAGATATAACGGACAAGTACGTTGAAGGGAATAAGAGGTAGGAGATAAGCCAGAAAGAATAAGAAAGGAGTTAGAAAAAAAACTTCAGAAAATTCGAAAATAAATTTGGTAGAATAAAAAACATCACTTATTTTTGCGCTCCCAAAAACAAACAAAGAGGTACGTTGAAAGAGGGAAGAAAAAGACAGACAAAAAATCTTAAA
>JAEYWD010000122.1 GCA_023429135.1 Bacteroidota bacterium
TTCCTGGCCATCGTTTCAAGCGCTTCAAAAACAGAATTCTCAGGCTGAACATAAAAATAGTCCGATCCTTTCCTCTTTAGTATATCACGTACTTTGTCCATGGGTAAAAAAATTAATTAGTATTTCAGAAGGCTTTTTCAAGTTATATGCATATAACAAATTTTTTTGCCTGAAGTTTAAAATGTGAGAATAATTCAGCCGACAGTCGACAGACAAAGGACCATGGCCGAATGCGGAATACAAGTCGATAGTCCATGGCCAATACATATACAAGTTGATTGACAATGGTCGACGGTGGCTATGTTGCACAGAAATGTAGTTTTGTTTTTATGTTTTTTAAGGCTGAAGGCCTTGGATAATTCAGCCCAGGGCAAAGCGAAGCGGCGCCCTGGGTTAATCAAATTGAATTATTTTTGGTGGCGTGAAAACATGTTAAAAAGGGCTTTATGCTTAACATCGCCACAATTGTGATTCTATTAATATCAACAATAATATACAACAGAGCCTCGATAGTCCATGGTGACTCTATTAGACTGCGCCGATCGTAGGTTTCTTCTATTATTGCACCCGGAGCCTGGTTCCTATCTTTAATATGCTTGATTGTTTTATACCGTTCAGCTTGCATATTGTACTTACGTTTGTTCCGTAATGGCGCGATAACGAATACAGTGTATCACCCTTTTTGATGGTATGGTACTTTTTTACCTCTGCCAAATCGTCGGCGGTCTCTGTTTTCTTCTTGGATTTATCTTTCACCTCTTTCACAGGTTTTTCCTTCTCCTGTTTCTCATTTTTTAAAAGCACCCACGACTTAACATTCAGCTCATTAAAGTTAAAGAAATGCTCTGCATTCAGCGACTTGCCCCCTTTACGGATTTCGAAATGCAAATGATCCGTAGTAGCCCTTCCGGTACGGCCGCCAAGACCAAGCGGAGTTCCATACTTTATGGTATCGCCATTTTTAACTAGTGCCTTGCTTAGATGAGAATAATAGGTTTCGAGGTTTTTCGGGTGTTTCAAAATCACCAGAATACCATATCCGTAATAAGACTCCGCCTTTGTAACCACACCTGTAAATGCAGCCCGAACCGTATCGCCGTGTGCAAGTTTTATATCAGTTCCCGTGTGCATGCGCCCGCCACGTTTCCCATAATGACTGATTACCTTTCCTTTAACAGGCCAATAAAATGGTCCTAAAACTGTAGTATCCAGAAAAAGAACAACTTTTGTGGAATCTTCGTAAACAGGACGTTCCTTTGCTGTTGATACTGCTTTACAACTTATAAATGACGGGATTGTTCCCGAAATTAAAACGAAGATTATTGAAAGTAATAGAGTTTTGTAATTAAATTTCTTAATCATGCCAAATACTAAAAGTTTATCAGGACATTATTGTCCTTTTAACACTTCAATTGCTTTTTTGATGCTTTTATCGAGTTCAAGAACAACCGGATAAAAGCCCTCGTCATCGAAAAAGTTCCGCCCTATATTGGCAATAAGTTGATTTTCGAGCCATGGACCGGAAATTTTCAACTCCTCTTTTTCGGGTATAACACCATTGCTTTTGGAGTACTCTACAAATTCATCCAAAAGGTTTTTATTTTGCAAAAGAGCCTTAAGCTCGTTGATATTTTTGCAGGAACCCAGACTGGAGCGCCGTTGGTCGCTATAGAGAAATGCAAATTTATAAATCAGGCCCTTTGAGAAAACCGATTCGTAATACCTGGTAATTCCGGCTGTATCAAAAGGAATAAAAACATCGGGCATTATACCGCCTCCCCCGTAAACAACTTTACCTTTGGGAGTTGTATATTTAAGCGAATCGTTAAAATGAATGCTGTCCTGAACTTCAAATTCTCTGTGTGTCATACGCTCTCCCAGCTCTTCATAATATTTATCAACACCATTATTATATGGTTTTTGTATGCTTCTTCCAGTGGGGGTAAAATAGCGGGCAATCGTAAGTCTAATGGCTGAACCATCAGGAAGTAAAACCTGTTCCTGAACCAAACCCTTTCCAAAACTTCGGCGACCAATAACCGTCGCCCGGTCGTTATCCTGCAAAGCACCTGCAAGTACCTCACTTGCAGAGGCGCTGTATTCATCAATAAGAAGAACCAGTGTATAATCGACACACAAACCCGAGGGCTTCGAATTTATACTTGTTTTATTCCGGGCCTTACCTTTTGTAAAAACAATAAGCTCTTTACCTCCAAGAAACTGGTCGGCAATATCGGTGGCAGAAGTTAACAATCCACCGCCGTTTCCACGAAGATCGATTATTAGTTTCTTTTTCATACCAAGTTTATTAAGCTGCTCTATCGATTGCTTGAATTCATCGAAGGTTGTTTTTGCAAACTTGGAGATTTTCATGTATCCGATTTCGGGAGCGGGTATATAAGAAACTTCCACACTACGAAGAGGTATTTTACCCCGGGTTACAATATAATCGATCAGATCTTTCTTTCCAGACCTGAGTACACTGACTTTTACCGTAGTTCCTTCAATTCCTTTCAGGCGTTTTACAATTTGATCGCTCTTGAGCTTTACACCTGCAACAATTGTATCATTCACCTTAATAATACGATCACCGGGAAGAATTCCGACTTTTTGGGATGGCCCGTTTGGAATGGTACTCACAACAATAACCGTATCTTCCTGAAAATTGAATTGTACCCCAATTCCTGTAAAATTTCCTTCAAGAGGTTCGTTAACGGCCTCAAGATCGGAAGCAGGAATATAAACAGAGTGTGGGTCAAGTTTTTTAAGAATGGAATTTATTGCAGTTTCTTCCAGATCGTTTCGCGAAATAGAGTCGACATAAGTATCGTCAATCATGTCGAGAACGCTGTTTACCTTATCGGCTTTGGGATAAATAAGCAACCTGTCGCTAGTACCATACCGGGACAATTTAATTCCGATAACAATTCCTGCAACAAGTAGAAGGGCAAATATTACGGGTAGAAAGGCAATCGTTTTTTTATTCTGAAGCATCATTCTTTTCGTCCAAATTTATATATACCACATCAATTCCCGCCCTGTACAACAAATTTAATCCATCGGTAGTATGATACCGGTCGCAGAAAACAACTCTCTTTATCCCCGATTGAATAATAAGTTTGGAACACTCCATACAGGGCGATGTTGTTACATATAACGTAGCATTCTCGCTACTATTGTTCGATTTTGCAACCTTGGTTATCGCGTTGGCTTCAGCATGAAGCACATAAGGTTTAGTCTTAAAATCGTCGTCTTCACAAATATTTTCGAAACCAGCCGGAGTGCCGTTATAACCGTCGGAAATAATCATTTTCCCCTGCACAATAAGAGCGCCAACTTTGCGGCGTTTACAGTAGGAATTTTCAGCCCAGATTTTTGCCATTTCCAGATATCGGCGGTCGAACTGCTGTTGCTTTTCCCGGTATGGTTTCATCATGTCGGAATCGCTTGTCATAATATTTTGCCGATTTTATTAAGGAGGAGTTAAAAATGTACCCGGAGCCGGAATCGAACCGGCACAGCATTACTGCTACTGGTTTTTGAGACCAGCGCGTCTACCTATTCCGCCATCCGGGCATATTTCAACGAACTTTGGGATGCGAATATAGAGATTTGTTCCTTATGCACAAAATAAATTTTAAAGAGGAGAGGAGAAAAAGTGAAGAGTCGGAAGAAAAATGCGAAGTATACATTAAGAAGACGACGGTCGTAAGACCACAGTCCACGGCCAAAATCCGCGAAAACATTGTCATTTTTGTATTCGCTGTCGTCTGTGGTCCGATGTCTGTCGACTGTATTGGCATGTATTAGCCATTGACTATCAACCATCGACTTGTATTTGACTTTAGCTGTGGACCGACGTCTGTGGACCGACGTCTGTGGACTGTTGACTTACCTTTAATTCATAAACAAAAGCTTTGTTATTTTCGTTTTGCTGCCATCTTCGTTGGTGCAAAAAATAATATATACCCCGGTCGCAACCCTCCGGCCATCGAGGTTTTTTCCATCCCAAACAACCTGACCGCCCAGGGTTGTAGTTTCAAATACAAGATTACCTGCAATATCGGTTATTTTAACATTAGCATCCTTTATTAAACCTGTAATGGTAATATTTCCATGGTAATTCGGCCGTACTGGATTAGGGAAAGCATAAACATCACCAAAATCTTCTCCGGCTTTGTTAGCATCGGAGCGATAAGAAATAATACCCCGATCGGTACCAAAAAAAACTTCGCCGGTATTATCATGAATTCCAACCGCAATAACAGTATTGGACAGAATAGGGCTATTATCCATATTAAACTGAAGTAAAGCAGAATCGCCAGCAGCAGAAACCAGGAACGCCCCTCCCCTTTCTGTTCCTATCCATTTACGGTTCGCTCCGTCCACGGCAATGGATCGTACAATTTCCTTTCCGAGTAAAGGGTCTACAATATCGGTACCCGGTCGCGGCAGCAATGGTTGTTTACCATCGGTATTCCCTTCAAAAATTTCATCGGGATTGGCGTAAACAACTGGTCCAATATCAGTCCCGACCCAGATATCGCCATCCAGATCCTTCACAAGTGTATAAACATTGGTAACAAATTGCCCAAAAGCATCCTTGGGTTTAAAAACAATATACTTATCGTCACTTGGGTTATCAGGTGTATTGCTTGTATTCAGAACCAGAATTCCTCCGCCTTTATTTAGTACAACCCAAACCTGATTGACATCGTCGATAACTACATCTCCCGGCAATTCCGATCCAATATAATTTCTTAAAGGATAGGCCTTCCAATCGCCGTTACGTTTCAGAACAGATAACGTATTATTAACATGGCTGTTCGACGCCCATAAGTTTCCATCCTTATCGAAATCCATTCCCCAAACGCGAACATAGGGAGCACCAGGAATGGCTGTTTGAAGTGAGCTGTTGGCATCGTTAAAATGATTAACTACCTGACCATTTTTATAAGAAAAAATTCCCGCCCCCCATGAACTCACATATACAAGGTCCTTATCTATCGGATCGGTTCTTACAGTCATGAAGTCGGAATGTCCCCAATTGAAGAATGTTTTCCATTCTTCATTCGAAAAGGTGGAAAACTCAGCAGTATAATATAGATTGTTATAGGATATATCCGTTCCACCAGCAGCAGCATATAATGTATTCCCCGAAAAGTAAAACGATTTTATGCGGCTACTGCTTGGTCCATTAGGCATAATTTTAGTAAAAGTACCATTGGTACGTTGTTGGATTAATCCATTGCCAAAGTCTGCTATCCATATATTTCCCTGTGAATCAGTAAATGACTCCCTGGGCTGAGCGTCTCCGTATTCGCCATATTTCCAGAGTGTGTTTTTAAGCTCAAAGTTCCTATTGTAAGTTTTAAGATTTATAGATGTAGATACATATATATTCTGAGCGGTAAAACTTAAGTTGTAGATATCGGTATTCTCATCCAAACCAAAACTGGACCAGTTACCATTTCGCAAATAATAAATACTG
This sequence comes from Bacteroidota bacterium, assembly GCA_023429135.1. Lineage (GTDB taxonomy): Bacteria > Bacteroidota > Bacteroidia > Bacteroidales > JAAUTT01 > JAAUTT01. The sequence goes on from JAEYWD010000122.1 coordinate 5,492, forward strand.
TCGCCGGCAGTTGCGGGGTTAGCATAAACTGCATACAAGGTATTGTCATCGGCAACTACCTGGCGAAAGGCCTTATTGAAGTTGGGGATATTGGTAACGAGTCGCCAGCGCGAATAATCCACGAGCAACGGATCGGTTTTATCAGCTTTGAAAATTCCTGTGCTTGTCGCTGCATACAATTCGTTCCCAAGAACTGAACAGGAATTAACCTGCAAAAAAGTTCCATTAGGGCCGAATATGTAGGTATCTTTTATTTCGAGTTTTTCAAGATTGAGCAGCAGAATTCCGAATCCACAACTCAGGTAAGCCATTTTGCCATCGAATAATACATGATTGATGGCCTTGTTGGCTGGTAACGATTTCCTTTTCAGATCAGAGATATTAATTATCTCCTTCCCTTTAACAATATCAATATTTCCGTTATCGTAACCAATAACCAGCAAATTCAATTCTGTGGAAAAAGCAATTGCACTGGCACCAAAATCGGACAATCCATTAATTTTCGAAAGTTTCTCAATGCTGTTGTCGTTCAACTTATAAGCGAAAAGACTTTCGCCGGTCGAACAATAAACCTTTGAAGGCGACCAAGCAACATGAAGACCATAATTTCCGGGTAAATGCAATCGCCAGCCACCGACAGGAATCTGAGTGCGGGCAGCCAACGAAATCAAAAACAGAAAAATCGAAGCTGAAAGGAATTTCATGCTGAAGATTGATTCCAGTTAAAACGATTACAAATTACAATTTATTACCTTTAAACAGAAACTCGCGAAAACTTTGAAATGCCCGCGCCCTGTGACTGATTTTATTTTTTTCCGAAAGGGGCATTTCAGCAAATGTCTGACTAAAACCTTCGGGCATAAATACAGGATCGTAACCAAACCCTCCAACGCCACGCAGGTCAGTGATTATAGAACCTTTCACTACACCTTCGAAGAGATATTCCTGGCCCTTATCGGTAATAAATGCAATTACTGTACGGAATTGCGCGTTATAGTTGTCTTTCCCTTTAAGTTCTGTAAGAAGTCTTTGAACATTCGCTGCCGACCTTTTCTGTTCGGTGCCAAAATCGGACAAAGAACCAGCATAACGGGCAGAATATACTCCCGGAGCACCATTCAGAGCCTTAACTTCTAATCCTGTGTCATCGGCAAAACAAGATTTATTAAAACGTTTGAAAATGAAACGGGCCTTTTCCAATGCGTTTCCTTCAAGTGTTTCCTGGTTTTCTGGAATATCTTCCTTAAAATCGAGATCCTTGAGACTGATGAGTTTAAAAGAATCGCCCAACAATGCCTGTATTTCCTGAAGCTTATGCGGATTCTGGGTAGCAAAAATAACATCCATATACAACGTGTTTGAAAAAACAAAAGAGGGTGTTTGTATTTAGGTCAAACATCCTCTTTTCAAAAGTATAAATTTTTACAATATCAGCCTCCGGAGGTGCTAAAGCTACCGCCAATTTTGGATGGACGAGGATTGACACACATCACAGGTATTTGTGCGGTGTTGGCAATTATTTCCTGTTCGGATGCTCCAACCATATAATCGGTAAAATTGATCGACTTTGTAGTAATGATCAGCATCAGATCGGCTCCGATATTTTGCGAAAACTCAATGGTTTCGACCGGGAAAGATTTCTTTCCTTCAGCAACTACAATTTCATACGAAACTCCTTTGGCAGTAAAAAACTTTTCGGTAAAGGCCATATTCTTATAGGTTTCCTTTACAAAACCTTTATCCTGGTAATTGGACCGGAAAATGAATATTTTCGAATTAAAAAGTTTGGCCACATAATAGGCCCAACCTATCTTTTCCTTGTTTTCGCGCTTAAAATCAACCGGGAATACAATTTTCGTTATGGTATCAGCTTTGGGAGGTTCCTGAACAACAATAAAAGGGACCTTTGAAGTAACTATAACCTTGAGAGCCCAACTGCCTGTTAAATGCTGCAAACCTCTGATTCCGTGTGTTCCCATAAGAACAAGTTCGGTTGGAACCTCGGAGGCCAGTTCTCCAATAGTTGAAAAAATGCTCCCTTCTTTAATAATTGTTTCAGGTTTAACGCCATATTTTTTATGATAATCGTTAACCTGGGCATTCATTTTTTGTTGCGCTTCAGCACGATCCGACTCTTTCTTAATAATATGCACAAGCGTGACATTGGTTTTTAAAATGGCAGCAAACCTTTGCGCATGATCGGCTGCATAGCCGGCTACGGTTGTAAAATCGGTTGCTACAAGGATGGTTTTCTTAGGATCCATAAAAGTATTTCTTATGATGTTAAGGGTTTTGCAAGAAATATTATATCTTTGAATTGGGCGAAAACAGACTCATGAACATTGGATGAACGAAATGAACTTTGCCTTAAAATTAAGGAAAATTTACCTAATTTCCATACTAACTGCTTTAACGGTATCATATTTAAATGCCCAACAATTTTCATTTGAAAAGGATCATCATATTTTTTCAATCATTCGTTATACGTTCCCTTCGCATTTAGGTATAGAAAAAACTTACTCAATTTCACAAAATAATTTAGGAATTATATTTTTCTCAACAAACAAGGGCATTATATCATTCGACGGACAGGATTGGGGTGTTGTAAATTTCAATAAAAAATCACTTCTGGCTTTTAGTTCGGGGAAATTATTATTATTTACCAATGACTTCACTGGCGAAATTTATAAGAGCTCAACAGGATCCTACTCTATTAATGAGATAAGTGTTTCCCCACCGGCAAAAAACTGGGCTCCCGACGAAGCAATTGCCTCAGGCGACACCGTAATATTAATCTCTAGCAGGCAGCTCTGGCTTTACCGGAATAATTCTTTTCAGCTTCTGGCTGATTCAACAGGAGAAGGATCGTACCTGCATTCTCAAAACGGAAAACTATTTTTACAAACACACAATGGCTCTTTTCTTATTCAACAGGGAAAGCTAATCCTGAAATCAACAGGCGAACCAAATTTCAGGTTTTTCAATGGCAGTAATTTTGCACCAATACTAACTGCCAAAAAAGAGTTGATAATGAGAAGCTCAAAGTTAGGTGTGGAGAACTTTATTCTCCCTCTAACCGATAACTTTATTACCGCAAATCCCGACAAAAACAGCAACCTCTGGCTCCTTTCCACAAAAGCCCTTTATTGCATCAAATATGCCGAGTATTTCAGATCGCTGAAAAACATCCTACCCTTGGATGTCCCTTTAATTGGAGTTGCACGGGATAGTTCGGATCTTTACTTTGCTGTTAACAATGCCATTTATTCTTCTCAAAAAAAAATTATTGGTGAAAATCTTCCCTTTAAAAATATTTATTCTCTGGAAAATAAAATTCTGGTAGTAAAGCAAAATGGGATATTTATTTCTCAGAAAAATAAACTTCTACCTCTGGTTTCAAGAACAATTTCATACTCAACTCAGTACAGGAATAAAATTCTGTTCGTTTCCAGAGGATATCTTTATAGCCTCAGATTTAACGGGGAGGTTTCCGCGGTAAAAGAAATTTCCGACCTCAAAACTGATTCTGTAAAGAAAATTTCTTTCAGGAATAATCAGGATATGTTGATCCTTGATAAGAAGAACGACATTAAACATCTTAAATCGGAAACAAAAGGATTTAAGCTCGAAACATTATATTCGGGCAAAAAAGACAATTCCCCCGATCTTAACAACATCTTCCAGATAGATGGTTCTGTTTATGTGAGTAATCCATTCAACATCTATAAACTTGAAGGAAACGATCTTATAAACCAGGAAAAATCGAGACTTAACTTCCCCTCGCAAGGCCATTTTATTGAATATTTAGCCGAGGACACCACTGGCGGCATACTTTATTCCACAGGAAAACCAGGAGAGAATAAACATATTTATTATGGTAAAAACATCAATAATAAAACCATCAATTGGCTCGAAATTCCAATATGGGAGGCTGGATTAACAAATCCCGCAATTCTGACCTGCTCCGGACGCGAGGTTATATTCCGGGAGGCAAACAGACTGGTTCATCTGAACCTCGATAAATTCTTTAATCAGCAGGAAAATCTGGTTATAACAGCCCGGGAGGTCCTTGCCGACAATCAGGCAATTGCATTGCAAACACGGAAAAAGGGAAACGACTATATTTCCTATTTTGAGGCGCAATATCCGGTTAATATCATCTCTCTTAAATTTTACGCAAGCGATCTTACATATCCAAATCATATCCGGTATTCATATCTTTTAAAAGATGAAGATGCCACTTGGAGCGAATGGAGCCAGATACCCGAAAGGAATTTCGCAAACCTGCCCCCGGGCGATTACCAGTTATTTGCGAAAGCTCAAACACTTAACGGAAGTCTTTCCGATACTTATGCAATACGTTTCATCATTCATCCTCCATTTTATCTGCAGTGGTATGCCTGGATATTTTACATATTTGTCTTTCTTGGAATAATAGGATTTATTGGTCTGCGCCGTAAAATGCAGTTCGAGAAAGAAAAAATAAAATTAGAGCGAATTATCCAGGAACGCACCTCGGAATTGATGCGCGAAAAGGAAAAAACAGACGAACTCCTTGCCAACATGCTTCCCAAAGATACCGCCGACGAGCTTAAAAATACCGGCAAGGCAAGCTCCCATAAATTTGACATGGCAACAGTTTTATTTTCGGATATTCAGGGATTTACCAAAATCGCCGAGCAAATGAATCCCGAAAAGCTCATCGACGAATTGGATAATTTCTTTTTCCAGTTCGACTCTGTTGTTGAGAAATACAACATAGAGAAAATCAAGACCATTGGCGATGCATATATGGCTGCGGGAGGTATCCCCTATAAAAACCGAACCAACCCGGTTGAAGTGGTTTTAGCTGCTCTGGAAATGCAGGAGTACATGAAGACTCTAAAGAAAAAGAATACCGATATCTGGGATTTACGTATCGGGATTCACACCGGAGCGGTTATTGCAGGTGTGGTGGGACATAAACGCATATCGTACGACATTTGGGGTGATACTGTAAACACTGCAAGCCGTATGGAGAGTTCGGGTGAAGCCGGAAAGATCAATATCTCCGGCCAGACATACGAAATGGTGAAGGAGTTTTTTATCTGCGAATATCGCGGTAAAATGCCCGTTAAATACAAGGGCGATATTGATATGTACTTTGTAAAAGGTATACGTCCGGAACTTTCGGTTAATCTGCGCACCATACCGAACAAGAAATTTTTTGTACAACTGCAACTGTTAAGAATCCACGATCTGGAGGAATTTGTTTTCGACAAACTCGAGGCTGAACTTCCCGCTCAACTGGTATTTCATAATATAAAACATACAAAAGACGTTTACACGCAGGTAGAGCTGCTTGGTCGGGCCGAAAATGTAACCCCCGAAGAAATGCTGTTTTTACGCACCGCCGCACTATTTCACGATACCGGTTTTATATGGGTTTACCATAACCACGAATCAAAAAGTATTGAGTTCTGCAGGGAAATTCTTCCAAAATTCAAATATTCCGAAGATCAGATAGAAACAATCTGCGAGCTGATAGCCTGTACAAGACTCAATGCTCGACCGCAAAACAAACTTGAAAAGATACTTATAGACGCAAACACCGACTATTATGGCAGAATTGATTATTTACCGATGCTTCTGAACCTAACCAGGGAACTGAAACTGAATTACAACCGAAGCGAAGATGAAATGATGCTGGAACAAATATCGCTCCTGGAAAAACACGAATATTACACCAACACCGCCCGAAAACTCTGCGAAATAGCCAAAGGAGAACAGCTTAAAAAAGTGAAAGAATATTTGACCGTAAAAAAGTAAAGCCCTCACCTGACAAAAGTTTGTGTTTAATAAGATTAAAATCTTTTTTTAAAGCGTTTATAATAATTAAATTTGCTGCATACTTATTAAAATATTGCATTATGGTTAATATAGACTGGAAAAATCTGCCTTTCGGATATCTAAAAACAAACAGTAATATACGCTGTTACTGGCGAGACGGTAAATGGGGAGAACTTGAAGTTTCCGACTCTGAATATATTAACCTCCACATGGCCGCAACTTCCCTGCACTATGGTCAGGAAGCTTTTGAAGGCACCAAGGCTTTTCGTGGAAAAGACGGGAGAATACGCTTGTTCCGGGTTGAAGAAAATGCCAAACGTATGCAAAGCTCGGCCAATTACGTAAAAATGGCCGCTCCTCCAACTGAATTATTTGTTGAAGCAGTTAAGAAAGCTGTAAAACTCAATATAGAATTTGTTCCTCCCTACGAATCGGGAGCCTCGTTATACATCCGTCCATTGTTAATAGGATCGGGTCCCCAGGTAGGTGTAAAACCTGCAAACGAGTTTCTTTTCCTTGTTTTTGTAACTCCGGTAGGACCTTACTTCAAAGAAGGATTTAAGCCTGTGGACATTGTTATAGAGCGCGATACCGACCGTGCAGCCCCTCAGGGAACCGGACATGTGAAAGTTGGCGGAAACTACGCTGCCAGCATGCCGGCACAGGACAAAGCGCATCACGCAGGCTTTTCAACTGTATTGTACCTCGACTCGAAAGAAAAAAGATACATTGACGAATGCGGACCTGCCAATTTCTTTGCCATAAAAAATAATTCCTATATTACTCCCGAATCTCATAGCATTCTGCCATCCATTACCAATATGAGTCTGATGACGCTGGCTGCTGATATGGGTATGAACGTGGAACGCCGCAGGGTGCCTATCGAAGAACTCGAAACCTTTGAGGAAGTTGGTGCATGCGGAACGGCTGCAGTAATCAGTCCTATCAATAAGATTGTCGACCTGGAACATAATAAAATTCACCAGTACTGCAAGGGTTGTGAACCTGGCCCTGTTTCTACAAAGCTATACAACATGCTGCGTGCAATTCAGTATGGCGACACTCCCGATAAGTTTAACTGGGTTACAGTTCTGGAGTAAACAGCTACCTGACAAAAGCGGTTAGTATATCGTAAATAATTGAACTTTACGATTGATTTATCTTTTTTGTGAAAGCGAAAATTTATTTCGTTATTGAATGATTTATTTCATACTTTTGCACGAATATTCAAATTCCAGTGAAATCAGGCGAAAATAAAGTAATAAAGCGGCGTTTACGAAGTTCTTACATTACTTCTCTTATAAGTATTACTTTGGTATTATTTATGCTCGGCCTGGTTGGATTATTGGTGTTGAACGCCCGCCGGCTTTCAGTTTATGTGAAAGAGAACATCAACGTTTCCGTTTACCTGAAAGATCATATTAAGGAAGCTGAAATTTATCGTATCAGAAAAATAATAGATGCCGAGCCATTTACTAAATCAACTTTTTATACAACCAAAGAACAAGCAGCAAAAAACTTCCAGGAAGAACTTGGCGAAGACTTTGTAAGTTTTTTGGGCATTAATCCGTTAATGGCCTCCATTGATGTTTATCTCAGAGCCGATTATGCAAATCCCGACAGCATCAGCAGTATAACAAAAAAAATTGCCGGCTATAATCAGGTAAGCGAAGTCGATTATCAACCGTCGATGGTTCATCTGATTAACAAAAATATAAGCAAAATAAGCTTTTTTATTCTTGTTTTCTGCGGACTCTTTTTTGTTGTCGCTATTTCACTAATAAATAATACGGTACGCTTATCCATTTATTCCCGACGGTTTCTTATTAATACAATGCAACTGGTGGGGGCAACCAATTCCTTTATCCGCAAGCCTTTTATATACCGTAGCGTTCTACATGGTTTTTATGGTGCAATTTTTGCAAATGGCATGCTCCTGCTGTTTTTGTACTGGATAAACAATCAGTTGGAAGAAATAGCAAACATACTGGATTATAAGTTGATCATAATATTGTTTTTCATCATTTTCGCTATTGGAGTTTTAATAAATATTATATCAACATTTTTTTCGCTGAATAAATTTTTGAAACTTCGCACCGACGAATTATATTATTAAAACTATGCTTAAAAAAGACGACAAAAATTCTGCAGAATTTGCAATCGCGAAAGATAGCTACAAATATCTGGCTATCGGATTTGGCATTATAGTACTTGGCTTTTTACTGATGATCGGAGGAAAATCAGAAGACCCAAACGTGTTCAATTACGAAATGTTTAATTTCCAAAGGATAACCCTCGCTCCCATTGTTGTAATGATTGGTTTCATTTTCGAGATTTGGGCAATTATGCGTAAGCCCAAGGAAACCCAAAACTAAGCCGGAGGAAATAGATGGATTATATACAGGCAATTATTATTGCCATTGTTGAAGGTATTACCGAGTTTCTGCCCATATCTTCAACGGGGCACATGATTATAACCGAAAAGCTTTTGGGTCTTCAAAATACCCCTTTTCTGAATGTATTTAAGGTATGTATCCAGTTTGGAGCAATCCTTTCGGTAATTGTTCTTTACTGGAAAAAATTTTTTCAATCATTCGACTTTTATTTTAAGTTGTTCGTCGCTTTTATTCCCGCAGCAATATTCGGTTTCCTATTAAGCGATTTTATCGATCAGCTTCTTGGAAATGTATGGGTGGTTGCCATATCCCTAATTTTAGGGGGAGTTATTTTACTTTTTGTGGATAAGTGGTTTAAAAACACCAAAACTGAAGAAACTGTGTCGTACGGCAAAGCATTAAAAATCGGACTTTTTCAGGTTATTTCAATGATTCCAGGCGTGTCGCGGTCGGCTGCCACTATCATTGGCGGTATGACCCAAAAACTTTCCCGGAAGGATGCTGCCGAATTTTCTTTCTTTCTGGCAGTACCAACCATGTTTGCTGCCTCTGCCTGGCAATTGCTTAAACTTTATAAGGAAATTAAACCCTCGGAGATCAGCTTACTAGTTGTAGGCAATGTTGTTGCTTTTATTGTTGCTATGCTGGCCATAAAATTCTTTATCAGTTTTCTCACAAAATACGGTTTTAGGGTTTTCGGGATATACAGGATCATTGTGGGCGGAGTTATTCTTGCACTTCTATTAGCAGGTATCGATTTAAAAATTGTTGGATGAATTTTGAAGAAGGAGAAATATTACTTTTTGATAAACCATATGGCTGGACTTCATTTCAATTGGTAAATAAAGTGAAGTTCATGATCAAGAAA
>JAEYWD010000031.1 GCA_023429135.1 Bacteroidota bacterium
CGGTTTTAACTCCTTTTTGAAAAGCCCATGTGGCTGCCATTATATCGTTCTCTCCCAGCTTTAGCCTGTTTTCATTCTTAGAGTCAAAACCTAACTGCTCCTGTTCATTTTTCAATAGTAGCGCAAACTCAATTCCAAAATGTTTATGAAGATACGTAACGACCAATGCAGTAACATTATCGGGTCCTGTAGCAATTGACAATTCACGTGCAATCTGATATAATGCATGGGTACGTTCTTCCCGGATACGGATCCTTGTTTCCTGACGCCGTACTCGGGATGTAAGAACACCATTTAGGAGGGCGATGATGAAAAACATCATAAACATAAGGATGTTCTCAGGTTCACTTATATGCAAAGTATACAGTGGTGGGATAAAGAAAAAGTTAAGGATAACAGCGCTGAGCACTGCTGCTGTCAAAACTGGCCCGGTACCATAAAAAATGGCAAGAATAGAAACTAAAAAAAGCAAACAAAAGGAAACTACATGATAATCAAAAAAACTCCTGGATGAAAAACAAATAATTGAAGTTATCAACACCAGACTACTTGTTGTAATATATTGCTTTATGTTGGATGTAAAAGATGGCGATGCGGAATGGATCATTCCCTTACGGGACTCACTATTGTCGGTGCTTACAGTATAGATGTGGATACCCTTGCTCCAACGAATAATTTTATGCAGAAAAATAATGAACCGCAAGTGGGAAATCAGGTTAAGAATTTTGGGCTTGGCAATTATGATATGGGTAATATTCTCCTTAATGGCAAAATTTAAAATCGCTTTTTCAACATGATAATTTGTAATGATCCTAAATTCTATTTCCAGTTGTTTTGCAAGATTTATGTTTCTGTTTAGTTGGTCCTCCTCTTTCCTGGACAGCGTATGGGTCGTTTCCACATAAATAGCCTGAAGGCTTGCTTCCAAAGATCTGGCAAGTTTGTTAGCCGAAATCAATAACTGGTGAGACTGGGGCTGATAATCGATAGCAACCAACAGTTGTGGCCTATTGGATGTTTCTGCCCCGTTATCATTTAACTTGCTTTTGCCCTGGTTTGTCATTTTGATATATTAAAATCCAAATGTAAAACTTTACACACCTTAACAATCAAATTAAATCTTCACATTATTCATTTAATTCATTAAGCTTAATGGATTCATCTGCAAATAAGTCAAAAATTAATAAGAGAATTATAAAAAACGATATGTAATGCATAAAGATTATATAAAGATTGTACATCTGATTTTATGCAAAAATCACATATTCAGTCATTTTGGTTCCGCATGGCGATTTGGGGCTGTTTCCTAAATGAAAAGGTAGATATAATTTTGGCCTAAAATTAATGCTATGAAGATTGGTATTATTTGGGGTCTCTGGATTTTAACTGCATGTACTTCAGGCATTGAGCAAGAATCAAAGGTTGTTTTGGAAAATGACACATCGGTTGTAAAATTAAATATGGACGGACTTTGGCTTGAGTCAAAAGGTAAATATGAATCATCTTACGTATTCATTCATGATGATACAATATACTTTCTTAAAGCCCGGGCAGAGAAATATTATATCAGCCACGACACACTGCACCTCACAAGTGGTGGCAGGTTCAAACGGAAAATAATGGAACTGGATTCTGTTCACCTAATATGGAAGACTAACTCCGATGAAATTTATACACTTTACAAAAAAAATCTGGATTAACTGTGAAAGCGAACAATCATCAGCAAGGCCTTACCAAATTGACCCTGGCCGGGGTTATCATCACTTTGGGTATTGTTTACGGCGACATTGGGACTTCCCCGCTTTATGTTTTTAAAGCCATTGTTGGAGGTTTTAATGAAATTCGTCAAGATTTTATTCTCGGTGCCGTATCCTGCATTATCTGGACCCTCACTATTCAAACCACTGTAAAATATGTTTTGATTACCCTTCAGGCAGACAACAAAGGAGAAGGAGGTATATTCGCTTTGTTTGCCCTTATCCGGCGAAAATCGCCCTGGGCTTATGTGTTTGCTTTAATAGGCGGGAGTACCCTGCTGGCCGATGGCATTATAACCCCTTCCATCACGGTTACCTCAGCAACAGAAGGGTTAAAACTTTACAACGAAAATATACCGGTTATACCTATCGTACTGCTCATTATTACGGCTATATTTTTTGTCCAGCAATTTGGGACAAAGTTGATAGGCAAATCTTTTGGCCCTATTATGCTGGTTTGGTTTCTGATGCTGGGTATTTTGGGAACATTCCAGATCTTTCAATACCCAGTAATTTTTAAAGCCTTTAATCCCCAATATGCGCTGAACCTGCTATCTCACTATCCAAATGCCATGTTTATCCTGGGAGCGGTGTTTCTGGCAACCACAGGTGCAGAAGCATTGTATTCGGATTTGGGGCATTGTGGTGCAAAAAACATCAGGATTTCGTGGATGTTTGTAAAGGCTACTCTTATTTTAAATTATATGGGACAGGCAGCCTGGGTGATGAATAACCCCGAAAGTGCCCTGAATGGGGATAACCCTTTTTACAAGATTATGCCAGGCTGGTTTATGATCCCGGGTATACTGATTGCGACCGCTGCTGCCATTATAGCAAGCCAGGCGCTTATAAGCGGTTCATTTACCCTGATCAGTGAAGCGATATCCCTTAATTTCTGGCCTAGGTTCAAGCTCAGGTATCCTACCGAAATTAAAGGCCAGATTTATATCCCCAAGATAAACTGGTTTTTATGGATCTCATGCTGTTTTGTAGTATTGTATTTTCAGGAATCATCGGCCATGGAGGCTGCTTATGGCCTTTCCATAACCATAACCATGATTATGACTACCATCCTGCTGAGCTTTTATATTTATTTCAAAAAGATACCGATGCCATTTATTATCTGGTTCTTGCTTATTTATTTATCAGTCGAAGGTACTTTTTTATATGCTAACTTGCAGAAATTCTTTGAGGGAGGGTGGTTTACACTGGCAATGGCAAGTATCTTTATCTTTATTATGTATTTTTGGTATAACGGACGGAAGATTAAAAATAAATTTCTTGTGTTCGAAGACATAGAGAAATATGTGTCTGTGATTAAAGACCTTAGTCAGGATGAGAGTGTTCCTAAAAGAACGACTAACCTTGTTTATATTACAAAAGCCAATAACTATTACCAGTTAGAGAGCAAGATTATCTATTCTATCATAAACAAACAGCCTAAAAGGGCGGACGTTTATTGGTTTATCCACGTTGATATCCTGGACGACCCCGATACCTTAGAGTACAGGGTCATCCATTACGAACCCGGCAAAATGATAAAAGTCGATTTCAAACTTGGTTTTAAAGTAGAGCTTCGAATTAACCAATATTTTAAACAGGTTTTGGAAGAGATGGCCGAGAAAGGAGAAGTTAATACTGTGTCGGGCTATGGTTCACTACACAAACACAATATTGCCGGCGATTTCCAATATATCCTCATCGACCGCATTGCCACCAGCGACATGCGCATTACGTCCTATCAGCAGTTTGTGCTCGATATTTATGAAGGTATCCGTTTTATTTCAACCACAGAGTCGAATTCGCTTGGATTGGATACCAGTAACTGTGTATTGGAGAAAGTACCGCTTTTGATAGAGAAAGGGAGCAAAAAACAAATGAAACGGCAAAATGTGTGATTAAAAAAAATATTGAATTAGGCTCTCTTAAGAAATAGCTGTCATCTATAGTCCTCGGACCACAGATGACAGCTAACAGCCAGGGCAAATTTTAAAAGATCAGGGTTATTGATCAAAGCAGTTGACCGTGGTCTGAGGTCTGACGACCCGCTGTTATGCCTATTAACTAAACGCCTGCTTCAAAAAAATTAATATATTTGGACACATCTAAATTCAAGTAATAATCAATTTGTTGGTTAGTTTAAAGGCCCGGTCGCGAGACACGGCCTTTATTTGTTAAAAGAACAGCAACAATTAACAAAGTACAAGCATAAACAAATATTGTCTAAAGTCTTTAAAAACAAAAGAGTCTGTGTGAAAAGTGCCGGACACTGAGACTTCGTTGTGAGCCTGCCTTGTCGAAGAGAGGCTCACAACGAAGGCCTTTAGACTAATTAACTAGCCTCTTTTATGTTAAGGATAAAAGCTTAACATTGCAGATCGGTATATTTTATTCGTTTTTAAAAGATTGTAATTGCTTACAATTTGATTTAATTCGTATTTTTAATTAGTTAAACCCGATAAGGAGCAATAACAACAAAACTGAAATATAACTTTTAAAACTACGATAACAGAAATATCGCCAATTGGTGATATAAGGATGTTGGCAAACATTTTAAAAAAAGCAGAGTACTATCATTGAAAATTGAATATAACTATTATGGACTGTCCAATTTGTGGAAAATCATTGATAATAGAAGATAAAATAGTTGCAGAATATATTCACTGCGCACAATGTGATTATGAGGAAATAGATTATAGCACTCATGGAAAGTGCTGTATTTCACCAAACGTGATACTGGTTAGGGATTATTGGGATGAGATTGAAGCATTTCAGGACTCGGATAAATATAGAGTGTATAATCAATGTCAACATTGTGGAAAAAGGATGGGTAACGCAATGAGTAAAAAGGATTATAAAAAGAGCGAATTACCTCATTCTAGAACAGACTTATTAGAAATTGTAAAAGGATTTCAAGATGATTTATCTGTTATTAGCAAACGAATAAGCGATAGAAAAATACAAAGCAAACAAACGAATTATTGGAGTGATTATGATGAATATTTAAAGTCTGATAAATGGCAAGAAATAACAAAGATTGTTTTAAAACGTGATAATTATCTTTGTCAATCTTGTTTGACAGAAAAGGCAACAGAGATTCATCATACTGAAGGGAAATACAGAAAAAATGAACCTCTATTCACCTTAATTTCTGTTTGTAGCGGATGTCATAGAATAATTACCGAGATTGATAGAGGAGCTTATGAAAAAGCAGAAAAGATAAAATATGAATTTGATAAAGATAAATAAAAGCGTTTGGTAATAATATGAAGACGCTCCGACATATAGTGATATTGATAATTTTGATTTCTTCTTGTAAGAACAGTAACTACAAAAAGGAATTAAATTGTGATTATATTGAAATCTCCTATGATAATGGGTGGACAGGAGGGACGGCCATAAAAATAAATAAGGATTTGACGTATAAGAAATGTTATTATCATATAATTTCAGACGTTGACAGTTGTTCCTGCTTCGTTGATAATTTAGCAGCCGGCGAGTACCTTGACCGAATAAATAAAATGATAGATTCATTGAAAAATTCAAAGATAGATTCAATTTATGATGCTAATTGTCAGGATTGTGGTGCATATATTATCAGAATTAAATATCCAGATAAAATGATTAAAACTATGATAATTGGTACGCATAGATTTGATACTCGAATCTCTAGTTTGCTTGGTTTGTGAGCGAGATACCAATTAGTAAATATCATCCAGATTCTTGTGAAATATTTGAATCAACAAGGATAATGATTCCTCCAAAGATTGAAGTAAAACGAAAATTTTTGCCACCAACTATAGAGGAAATGAAATGAATTGATTAATAAAAAAATTACTGTTGCCAATAAATAGGAGCTCAAGTGATCGGTACGACCCAGCTTGAGCTACCGGTTGAACGAAATCCGTTCTTCAATCGGAGCACCAGCGTCTATGTATTTATCGGGGGGGGTGAACTTTTCTTCAGTTGAGATTTTCTTGTCTGTTTTTGATTTTTCCGTGTCATCCAAACCTGGATTTCTTGCTTTTTAAAAGATAAGCCATGAGTTTATCAGGTAAGGATAAAGGAGTTGAACTAATATGAATTAGCTACGGAGTATGTTACGGAATTATTAGCATGGCAGTTATCTGTTTACTGGCTGTGTGGCAGGCGTCATTACTCCCTTATTGAGGTTCCGATAGTATTCCATGAATTTTGAATTTGATTAGCCAGTATACTGACGATTAGCATACCATTATGCTATCGATTAACATACCAGTATGCTGACCATTGACATACCGGTATGCTGATGGTTAGCATACCAGTATGTCGATCGTTAGCACCGTAGGGCTAAAATAGGTTGCATAAGTTTATGCAGGTACATTTAGTACCTGGTCGAAAACAAATGTGCGGGGTTCTTTCAATAATACACTGGAACTTGAAAACTGTGTAGTAATGCTAAGTTTGTAATCGCCAGGCTGCAGGGAGGCAGGGACTACAAACGACAGTTTTGAAGGATCGTTTGTTAACAACGACGACATAGGAATAGGTACTGGTTCCTGTGAGACCTGGTTAATTAGCGAAATGCCCAGACCGTTAGCCTCGCCAGCTATCTTAATGCGGCTGCCGGTAACATTCACTCCGCCTCCAGGAGTCAGCCTGCTGTTAACCAACTTGGTGGCCACATCGGTAACCGAATTAACAAATGTTCCTGAGCTTGCCATGCCCCTTACACTTACCGTTGTTGATTTTATCGCTTCGCGGAGCTCGGCCACAGGCACAGAGTTTATGATTAAACTGTGCTGGGAGCTGTCCCAACCGGCATTGTCGCCGATAAATACACCTTCTGCGCCCAACTGATAAAAGCTGAGGCCAAACCTCACCGACGAACCATTTACAACTTCTTCCATGGCTATATCCTTTAGGATATTCATACATGCCTTCAATGTGTTGGCGTTTAGGTCGGTTCGGCGCGTTACGGCAATCTTGATCAGATCGTCTTCCGTGAGCGATTTTTTGATAATAATACGACCAAAACGATCATCTTTACGAGCAGTCAATGCTAAATCGTACAGTTCTACGATTACGCTTCCGTTGGGTGCTTCCATAATTTTTGGAGTTTTAATTAAATGATTAGGTAATTTTTGTTGGATTGTTTGATCCGGTAACAAAATAAACTTTTAATTCTATTTTGTACAATCACTTTCCGAGGGGATTTTTCATGATCCAGGATCACCTCCGGAGGGGAGGGACAGGAAATAGCTCAACATTTTTTTCAATGGAAAATCTTTTTCCGACCATTGCGTCAGATATTAAACTTCTTCAGAGTTTTGCAATGTTAATTCCTGATTCCAGGCTAAAGCTGGGGGGCAGATTATCTTATTGGTTATGGCGTATTTTAAAAGGTCGTAGGGTTTGCTGGTGCCAGTTTTGAGGAATATTTTCCGGCGGTGGCTTATAACTGTATGGATGCTTATATGCAGTTTACATGCGATATCTTTGTTTAACAGGTTCTGTACCATCAATTTTAATATATCTGTTTCCCGAGGAGTGAGAGCATCTCCTTTAGGATGGTCTAACTGGTCAATTCCCGCAGTAAATGATTCGACAATATTTCTTATGAAATCGAATGAGTCGGTTATCTGAATGGTACCATCTAGTAAATAAAGTACCTCACGGTTACAGATCGTGTACAGTATGCCCAGCCATTTTGCCCGGAAGCTTTTTTGCTTTTGAGCAAACATTTTTATGTTGTTTTCTATCACCAGAGGATTGATAATGACAAGATCGGGATCGAATGTGTTTTGGTCTTTTAAGAAAGCATCGAAATTCGTGTAAAAATAAAACCTGTAATTTTTTCCGGTTTCCTGCAGCATGCCTGTAAGTCCTCTGAAAATTATATAAGGTTTGTCAATAAAGGCGATATGTGTTTTGGATTTATCCAAATCAACTGGTTTTGTAAAATCAAAAATAGAATATTATGACTATAAACAATGGGTTATGTCAGTTTTTTAATGTGGCTTTTTGAAAGTACTATAAATAACGGGCGATACACATATCTTGTTGCATTGCATTTGTTACATTTGAAGCCGGCGTTTAGTTAATTAGCTTACATCAAGTCGAAGACTATCGATACCTATCGGTAGGTCAACAGACCACAGTAATACAGCTTTGACAAAAACCTGACCTTTTATAATATGCATGGTTGTCGTCTGTGGTCTGACGACCATAGGTAAAACTTTTCCTTAATGCCTGATTCAATACATTAATTTGATGCTCGTTTACAATAACAAATCCACTAATAGCAATAGATCAGCTTAGCCATTTGTGACAGTTTTATTTAGAATCAAAATAAATTACTTTTCATGATAAAATTATTTCCTAATAGCTGATTACTTTCTCCCACTTTTCGGATTACTATATGAAAAGGTGCCGGACAACCTAAATCATTTTGGATCGTCTCTTTTCCAAATGCCTTTTTATATTTTTTTGGCCTTCTCTGCCTCCTTCTAAATGTCTAATTATTGGTTAACAATAATTTGTAAAAACACCCGAAGGACAATGATGACATTTTGTTTTATTTTGATAAAGTAAAAATTTATTACAAAGACTTTCCTTAGCCTTCCCTGCCTGATCATTTTTTCTAACTATTTTTTTTAACTATTTACTTACCGCTTATGAAAACATCAAAACTCTACCTCAGTGCCATTATTGGCTTTTTTTGCATTTCTTCAAACGTTTATTCACAAGTTGAAATCCCGGATAACCAAACCATTAAAATCGGGAATAAAGATGTTTCAATCTTTATTGGCAATACGGGCAAATATGCACAGGCATCAAATTTTGATCTTGATCCCGCTAATACTCTTGATGGGATTTTTATTGAAAATGGCACTTCTGAAAGTGGCGGCTTCTATGCTGACGGCGATTTTTCTGTAATCTGGAGTGCAGGAGACCAGAACAGGTTATTGCGGATTTATGATGAAGATAATATGTCCCCAGGGAGTACAACTTATGAAAGGGCCTATATAGATGGCAACGGAACTTACTATGCCGTAAGCGATACAAGACAAAAACAGGATATTACCCAGATATCTGGAGCAATTGTCAAAATCAAAGCGATAAATGGGGTTCAATATACCTACATCAAAAATGCCAATGAAGAAAAGCCAAAAAATGACATAGATCTTCAGGGCAAGGCAGAGCCAAAAAAATATATAGGGCTCCTTGCCCAGGATGTAGAAAAAGCTATCCCGGAGGTGGTAGATACCGACGCTTTTGGGAATAAATTCCTCAATTATACAGGTATAATCCCGGTGTTGGTGGAAGCATGCAAAGACCAACAAAAACTAATTGAAGACCAGCAAACAAAGCTGGATGGGCAAACCCAGGCACTCACTGACCTACTAAAGGAGATAAACTCATTAAAGGAAGAAGTTGCCAAGCTCAAAACCCAGAAATCCACTTCAAATTAAACAAACATAAAACCGTAACGCCATGAAAAAGTATATCACGATACTCTTTCTTATGGTTGGCATTGGTTTTTTGGTTCAAAAAACCTTAACCGCCCAAACCATAAGCTATACATACGATGCATGCGGGAACCGGATAGAAAGGAAAGTGATAAGCCTTCTTAAATCCGGCCATGTCACAGATACGGTAAAAAACGAGTCTTACAAACAGGAAACTTTTGAAGACCAGCTCGGGGAACAAAAGATCCTTATTTATCCCAACCCTGTTAAAGAAGATATTAAAATCGAATTCCAGGGGAAAATACCTGAAACATCGGCAACCGTTTTTCTTTATAACCAAACAGGAAAATTGCTGAAAAGCCAGGTTGTAGGGCAAAACACATCCTTGAACATAAATCTCTCGGGATACCCGGCAGGTATATATATTCTGCGCTTATCGATGCAAGATAAAGTCAGCGAATGGAAAATTATCAAAGAATAATAATCCGTATGTGAATATTTTATTACCAGTTTAAAACAATCAATTATGAATAAATATACCAAATCAAGTATATTGTTGATTGCTTTCTTCTTCAGCCTATATCCTTTATGGGGGCAATCAACCAATATTACGCTCAATAAAACAATCAGTGGGAACCAGCTTTATGAGGCCACACAAAGTATTAAACTTAATCCCGGGTTCATCTACAACAATACAAACGGTGCCAAATTTACAGCCAGGATTGTTTTACCGGACGGTCAGTCATATCAATTTAACGAAGCAACGGAAAGTACAACCCTTCCCGTCAACACCGCATATCCGGTGGGAACTATTCCAGGAAATTGGAGTGTGTCTTCCTCGGGAGCTGCAAGCTATACAATACCTGTAAAAATAGCCCCAGGTATCCGGGACATAGTTCCTAATCTCTTTATAAGTTACAATCATCAGGCAAGTGAAGGCCTTTTAGGGTTAGGCTGGAACTTAGGAGGCCTATCTTCCATTACACGGGTCGCTACAAACCTTTATCACGAAACCTACATAGACGGTGTAGATTTTGATGTAAGCGACAAGTTTGCTCTTGACGGTAACAGGCTAATCGTATCCAATGGAGGGACTTATGGGGCAAGCAATACCGAATATCGCTCCGAAATCGAATCGTTTGTTAAGGTTACTTCATATGGGACATCCGGTAATGGCCCCACCTGGTTCAAAGTGGAAACAAAAGATGGGAAAATCCTGGAATATGGCAATACCGCAGATTCAAGAATAGAGGCTCAAGGCCGTAGCGATATCCTTGTCTGGAATTTAAACAAAGTTTCAGATAAAAACGGAACCTATATGACCATAACTTATACTGAAAACAACAGTACCGGAGAATATTATCCTTCTCAAATCAAATATTCCGGGCATGGGACAATGGCGCCCTTCAATACCATTGATTTTGAATATCAGAACCGAAATGTACCATTCATTACTTATGTAAATGGCAGTCAGGTTAAGTTAAACTCTGTACTGTCCAACATATATGTTAAAAATGAAGGAACAACTGTTGGAAGATACCAATTTGTTTACAACACCATCTCCCGGTTAACTGAAATAGTTTATTATGGAAAGAATAATTCCAGGCTTAATTCGACCAATGTAACCTGGGGAACCGCAAACACGGGTATTCAACAATCATCTGCTTTTACCGACAGCCAGTTGTCAGGACGGTACCAGGGCGATTATAATGGTGATGGAAAAACAGACCTGGTAATAATAAAATCTTCTACATGGTACCTATACCTTGCAAATTCCATCGGAGATTTTAGCTTGCAATCCTCTGGATCGATGCCCGCTAACTTTAATACTTCCGATCCTCATAACAGAGCTTATCTGGGCGACTATAATGGTGATGGAAAAATGGATTTATTGGTCTTCCGTTTGATAAGCAACACATATTATCTCTCATTCTTACTTTCTACAGGAACCGGATTTTCTACAACCAATTATTCTACTCCTTTTAGCAGCCCCTCATCAACATACTATACAGGAGACTTTAACGGAGACGGTTTAGATGACTTGATGATTAAAAATACAGGCACATACAATTGCTTGATATATAGTTTCAACGTTTCCCAATCAACCTTTTCCCTGATCGGTCAATCTACCTTATCCTGGGGAAACCAGGGATATTCGATAATAAAGGAAGTGCCTTTGGATATAAACGGAAACGGAAAAAATGACTTAATGGTTTTGGATGCATCCGGTTGTAGGTTTTATGAACTAACTGATGGCTCTACAACCATGGGGTTGTTATTTTCATCTTCTTACCCAACAATCAATAATGTAAATCTTTTCGGAGACTTTAATGGCGATGGAAAAACTGACATTTTTTCCTTTAATACGGCTAACGAATGGAAAACATGTATTTCCAAAGACAATGGACTTGAAATAACAGCACATACCAATTTTAGTGGTTTTAACCCCTACATTCAATATAATAATTACTATGCAAGAGACATTAACGGAGATGGGAAAAGTGATCTGATTGTAGTTGGATACGGAACAGGCTCGACAGTTAATGTATATGTAGCATACAGTAATGGGCAGAATTTTTCTACCCAGGTCTACGCTCCTTCTTCAACCTTAGGAGTAAATCCGGATTTTAATAATTTCGGTGATTATAACGGCGATGGGACTGTTGATTTTTACTATAACAATGGTTCAATAGGACGAATGTATACTATTTACAGGGGAAAGAATCAGGAGTTTGTTTCTCAGATAAAAAATGGTTTTGGAGTTAAAACTCAATTTGTTTACAAGCCGTTAACTGATAATACCATATATACAAAAGGAACATCAAGTTCCTATCCTGTTATGGATTTTCAAGGGCCTCTTTATGTTGCTTCATCAGTAATAAATGACAATATATCCTGGGAGCAGAATACAACCGATTACACCTACTCCACTGCATGTATTCACAGGAAAGGAAAAGGATTTCTGGGGTTCAACACATTCACATCTTTAAATACAATTCAAAATCTCAAAATAGTAGATACATATGAATATAATGGAACTTTCTTTAATGTTTCGCTTAAACAAAGAAGCATAAAAACGAGCACTGATGTTCCTATTGCTTTGGCTACAATGACAAATTCTGTTATCGATTATGGTTCTAAAAGAATTCTACCTTACGTCAGCCAGACAATTGAAAATTCCTATTTAAACAATGTAACTAAAACAACATCTGTTTCAACGGATACAAACGGGAATCCAGGAACGGTGACGGAGACCTTTGATGATGGATCGTATAATTCAACTACCTATTCTAATTATACAAGTGAAGGATCGTGGCTCCCTGCCAAACCCCAAACCGTTACTGCAACGAAGAAACACTACCAGGATTCACAAAGTTTTTCTTTGACAACAAATTACACCTATTACCCCGCCCTCGGATTGCTTGAAACTGTAACTACATCCCCAGCAACAACCACAACGACTTATGGTTATATTGCTGGTAATTTAACCGATTTAACGATAACAGATGGTAATAGCACAAGGTATACCCAATTTTTCCATGATAACATGTTAAGGTTTGTTACAAAAATAATTAATCCACTTACCCATACTGTGGAACGTACCTTCGATGGGGCAACAGGAAACATGCTTACAGAAAAAACCCCTAATGGTAAAACTACCACGTATACCTATGATGATATTGGGCAACTAACAGGGGTTTTATATCCTACCTCCCATACTGCTTCTGTTTCGTATCAATGGGCAACGGGAACAAGGCCACAAAATGCCCTGTTTTTTAAACTTGCAACAAGCCCAGGACTGCCTACGGGCAAGGAATACTACGATGCCTTTGGCAGAGTGATAAAAACCGAAACAACAGGGTTTGATGGTGTAAATATCTGTACAAATACAACATACAACCACAAAGGCCAGGTAGAAGAAACCTCTCTCCCTTACAAATCCGGTTCCCAAGCATACAAAAGCGATTTAACATACGATGCCTTTGGAAGACTGGCCACTCAATCAAGCGCTACGGGAATAGTCACTTATACGGTTAACGGAAAAACATTTCAAACAGCAACCGGAACCGGCCAAACCAGTAGTAAGGCGATGGATTCCCAGGGCCATGTTCTCTCGGTAACAGATGAAGGCGGAACTATCACCAATGTATATAAAAGTTCAGGAAGTCCTTATCAGATTAATGCACATGGAACAACTTGGACAATAGCCTATGATGCACTGGGTAGGCAAATTTCACTTTCCGATCCTGATGCAGGTACAACCCAGTACCGTTACAATAAATACAATGAACTAACCTCCCAGACCAATGCAAGAGGGTTTAAGGATTCTTTGACTTACGATGCACTTGGCAGGGTGACATCGAGAATCGGAGGCGATGGTACTACAACTTACGTTTATGACCCGGCCAATAACCCGGGTTTGCTTAACAATATCATGTATCCCGGAGGAAATGAAACATATACTTATGATGCTTACGGAAGGTTGACAAACGTCCAGCAAACAGTAAATGATGGTAGTACCAGTAATTACTCCACCGGTTATGGATATGATAATCAGAACCGGATAACTACAGTTACTTATCCCTCCAATTTCGCTGTAACCAATGTATTTAATACAAATGGTTATCTTTCAGAAGTAAAAAGGAGCGATAATAATGCTACCATTTGGAAAGCAAATCAAATGAACAGCTTTGGAATATATAGCCAATACCAGTTCGGGAATAACCTTTCCACTTATAAAACATATAGTCCCCTGGGCGTTCTTCAAAGTATCCAAACCGGAACCGTACAAAGTCTCACCTATAGTTTCGATCCCGGAACAATGAACATGACCGGCAGGAACGATGTATTAAGAGGTCTTTCCGAAGCATTTTCATATGACAATTTAAACCGGTTAACTTCCATTACCGGGCCTTCTGCCCAATCGAGCACTTTCGACGATAAAGGAAACATTACCTGGAAAACCGATATAGGCAATTATTCGTATGCAACACAGCCCCATGCAGTAAGCGGTGTACAAAATGTAAGCGGCTTAATTCCTTCTACATTGCAAAAGGTTTCGTATACATGCTTTAACAAAGTGGACACCGTTTTAGAAGGAGTTTACAGGTTAAAGGTATTTTACGGAAGTTCCAGGCAACGTAACTCTGCAAAGCTATATCAAAATGGCACACATCAAAAAACCATACACTATATTGGAAATTATGAAAAGGAAGTAGGGGGAGGAAACACAAGACAATTGCATTACATTACGGGAGGAGATGGCCTTGCTGCAATCTACGAAATTAATAATGGCACTGGTAATATGTATTACGTGCATACCGATCACCTGGGATCGTATGATGTAATTACCAATTCCAGTGGGGCGGTTGCTCAATATTACAGTTTCGATGCCTGGGGAAGAAGACGCAACCCTTCCAACTGGTCTTATTCTGGAATTCCATCTTCTTTTTTATTCAATCGTGGGTATACTGGGCATGAACATCTCGATGTTTTTGGTCTTATAAATATGAACGGGCGAATGTACGACCCATTACTAAGCAGGATGCTTAGCCCGGATAATTTTGTACAATCATCAAATTATACACAGGGATTCAACAGATTTGTATATGGTAACAACAACCCTTTAATGTATACCGATCCAGACGGAGAATTGGCGTGGTTTGTCCCTGTAATAATTGGCGCTATCATCGGAGCTTATACGGGTGGCGCTATAACTGAAGGTTCTGCAAATCCTTTTAAATGGGAATGGAATGGAAATACTTGGGCAGGAATAGGAATTGGTGGTACAATTGGAGCGTTATCAGGAGGAGCCGCATCTGGTGTTACCGCAATAGGCGGAGGAGCAGCATGGGCAGGAGCTTCTGCAGGAGCGATTAGTGGTGCAGGATTTAGTGGAATGGCAAGCGATTGGAATGGTGAGGCAATGCTAAAAGGGGCTCTGATTGGCGCAGCCTCTGGATTTATAGGAGGGAATGTTGCCTCTGCTTTGGGGGGACCGGGTGGAGCTTTTGCCGGTGGAATTGCTTCTGATGTTACAAGTCAATTTTTAGGAACTGGCGATGTAAACTTTGGTAGGTCGCTTTTAGCGGGAAGTATATCTTTTGGAATGTATCATGGATTTCAATATGCCCAATGGAGATGGGGAGGAGGAAACAGCATAGGTGGAATGCCTGTTTCATACAGGCAATTTAGTCGAATAAATACAGCTTATCAGCGTTCTCAATTCTGGCGACGTGAATATGGAGTATATCTAAACCGGAATCGTTCTGCTCGATTTACTCCAAGCAATGATAGATACTTTGACCATGTTGTTTTTGATGATTGGCAAAGAGGAGATTACGCAACTGTACATATTCATCATAGACGTGGAGGTTCAGAATGGTTGGATATCAATAACTCAGGTAAATTTAAAAGGTATAATCCAAATAATATCCCCGCGGGTAATCATTCCCTTATAACTGCAGAAGGAGGGTATCATTCTCCTAATGATATGCTACAGTTAGCCGGTACTAACTCAATAGTAATAGGCAGAAATGGGTCATCTTATTATTATAATATTGGAAATTACCCTTATACTCTTAGAGCTAGTGATCCATTTGTGAGATTTTTCCTATTCCCATGGTTATGGTAAAATATTTTTAACATCTTAGCTTTAAAACAACTGATATGAAAAAAATTGCACTATTTATTTCGATGTTTTTTTTTATTGAGGCTGGTTACTGTAATCAGGATATTTACACTATGGTTAATTTGGGTAACTTATCTGCACGCATTGAGATAAACCAAAATAATAACTTAGCTACAGATAAGGCCTATATGTCAGCCGAGTTTTGTAGTTATTTGACAAATGAGCTGATTCCTCATCAGCTCATTTCTATTGAGATTTATACATTGAGTTTAAAAAACAGAGATGATTTTTTTGTTTCATTTGACCATGGAGAAAAAACTACTTACAGGATTAATAACCAGATTAATAAAAAAAATGAAAGTTATGAATCGACCCCTAGGCTTATAGCTGTTGATTCTCTAAAGGATGAAAGGCTCGTTTTTAGGTATATTTCTTCTTATCCTGATTATAAGAAGCTGTTACGATTTATTTATTGTGCCATAAAAAATCAAAAGAAAATAGAATCCGAACAAAAAGGGATCAAATATAAATGGATTAATGAAGAATGGCATTTCCAAACCATAGACTCAATGATAGTTAACGAGTGGGTTAATCAAACAGATTTTGATAAAGAGATCAATAAAATCATTGCAAACAAAAAATATGAATCGAGGATTTGTGAACAGAGTAATGAGATCATTTATAGCTATTTTTTTCTAAATGGTAATTATTTTATTTTTAAGAAAAACAATAAAGATAGCATATTAAGAACTATGCCTGATTTAAAATGGTTTGCATTAAGCAAAAGCAGATCACTATTCTTTATAAATGATTCGATCTTTTTTATAACTGATTCTGAATTTGAATTAATCTCTCCTTACCGCACGCTAAATAAATATATATCTGATTATCAAGGTATATATTTTTCGAATCAAAATAAATATGCAGCAATTCTTACATTAATAGACTATGATAACCAGAATTATAATCATAAGATTTATAAGTGGATTTATCGACCACAAGAAGATGAACTGATTGATGTTAGTAATATGAAAAAGAAGGAAATTAATAGATTATTTAGGAAAACATACAAAATTCCCTGAAGTCAGTTCTACGTACATTAAAATCGTCCAAAAAACTAAACCAGTTTTATTATGGAACTCACTAATTGTGAGTTCCATTTTTTTAACAATAAAATTAATTCTCAATTATGAAATACTTAATATTATTATTAGCTGTTACAATATTGGCATGCGATAAATTGTCCGAGTTAAAAATTAATTCTAACAAGACATATAACTTAAGTACTAGTTGTGGCGAAATTCAGTTTAATGCGTCATTATTTATTGCGACCAATTTGTTAATAAATCAAAATATTCAAAGTACTGGAATAACCTTAAATTTAGATTCTTTAAAATTATTGATTGATCCAAACAACTCTAATGAAATTATTACAACTTATTTTACCAATGAAATAGGAAAGATTAATGATAAAGTCATTCAGATTAATGGTCCCCAGAAAGTTGGATTAACAGTAAAATTAAAAAAGGACTTAGTTCCTGGAACAATTATTGTTCTACCATGCAGTTATATAAGCTGTCAACATATTCCTTTAATAAAGGGCACCATCAAAATAAGGCTTAAAAATTAGCAAAAAAGTGAAAATCTACCCCCATCTGGTAGTATTCTTAATTCTGATTACGACATGTGATCGCTCTTTAACGCTTCACATTAATAAAGAAGGCTATTCTGTGAATACAGAAAGTGGTTTAATTAGCTATCGACCGGGATTTTACTTTACCCGACCGCTTTTTTTATATTAATATCAGAATTTTTTATCCCGTTATCCCGGTTGTCCGTGTATAGCTTTCCTGAGCATTGATATAAAAAGCTTTGTACTTAATAAAATGGTTACCTTTTTCAAACTCCCATATTACATTTTTAGCTTTGTATATTTTACCAATACAAGCTTCGAAAATAAGGGTATAGTGAATACCGGTTGCATGCCATGCTTCCATAATTGAATTAAACCTCACACTCCTGTCGGCAAAATGACCAATAACAGGTAAGTGATATTTTTTTTGAAGGCGTTTTGCCAGAATTTTTTGTTTTGCTTCTTCAGGGTCTGAATGTCCGTGTCCCATAATGCTAAACTTTTTAATTGCGAAAATAAAATTAGTATAAAAACTGATTATTTCTACGATCAATTGAAGAATTTGTTTTTACTTTTATCCTGGTTAATGTTAAGTCTATATTAAGTCAATATTAAATCTATCTGAAACATAGTGTAGTAAAGTTTTAGCGAGAACTAAAATACATATCTTTCGGCCGATTTAATCATCAAATTTCTAACTAATAAAAAGTGTATGTTTGGTCTTGATCCGGGTTTAACCACTATTTTAATTGTTTGTTTAGTAGCAGCTTGTACCTTCGAATTTATAAATGGATTTCACGATACCGCAAATGCCGTAGCCACCGTAATTTACACCAACTCCTTAAAACCGGGTGTTGCTGTGGTATGGTCGGGTATTTTTAACTTCATTGGTGTTTATTTTGGTGGAATTGGAGTGGCCATTGGGATAATAAATCTTTTACCCATGGACATCTTGCTGGATCAGAGTGTAAGCCATAATATTGCAATGATTCTGGCCATTATACTAACTGCAATTGTCTGGAATTTTGGTACCTGGTATTTTGGAATTCCCTGCTCGAGTTCTCACACCCTTTTAGGTTCTTTGTTCGGGGTGGGATTAGCATTCAGTTTATTGCCCGATTCGAGTAATGTTGCTCTAAACTGGGCCAAAGTAAAAGATGCAGGATTATCATTAATGTTATCACCTTTGATTGGCTTTGGACTTACCATGGCTTTGGTTCTTTTAATGAAAAAAGTTGCGAAGAAGTTTAAGTATAAAAAACTTTTTGATGAACCCAGTAAAAAGAAGGCTCCACCATTTCTCATCCGTTCAATTTTGGTTCTCACCTGTACTAGTGTTAGTTATACACACGGGTCAAACGATGGACAGAAAGGTGTAGGCTTGATAATGATTATCCTTATTGCACTTGTACCAATGAGTTTTTCTATCAATCACACCAAACATCCTGATAACTTGTTGGTAAAAGTCAACCAGGTTGAAAGTATTATTAACGATATAGATCAAACTGGCTATTCGGAGATTGAAAAGGCAACTTTGAAAAGTATCAATCAACGGATGGATACGATGCAATATGTTCTGGCAGGCGTAAAAAGCTTTAATGATCTTAAGCCAGGGCAGCCACAACTCTTACGGGAAGAAATACTCCTCTCGGCAAAACAATTGGCAACTGTTATTAAACCAAAAGAAGATCTGGTTAAAATAAAACTTGGGAAAGAACAGAAAGAATTGCTCGAAGAATCAATTACAGAAATTAAAACTTATACTGAATATGCTCCCTGGTGGGTTATCCTTATTATTTCCCTGTCTCTGGGTATCGGAACAATGGTAGGATGGAAACGCATAGTTGTAACAATTGGGGAAAAAATAGGGAAGGAGCACTTGTCCTATGCGCAAGGCATGTCGGCCGAGCTTGTAGCTGCAAGTACAATATTTATTTCCACGCAGCTTAAATTACCAGTAAGTACAACACACATATTATCTTCAGGAATTGCCGGTTCGATGGTAGCTACAAACGGGATTAAAAACTTACGTATGAAGACTGTCAAGAGTATTTTAATTGCCTGGCTGGTAACTCTTCCTGTTACCATCATTATGTCAGGAGGATTGTTTTTATTAATGAGAATGATGTTTTAAGAAGGCTCTTTTCAGGTCTTAATTTCCGGAACCTCATCAAAGATAACCCTGAGTTGAATCGGTTACTCAGGGTTATCTTTTTACGAATTTGAATCTAATCACTTATTTCCTTAGGTCTAACCATAATAATAACAAAGTAAAAACCTTTCCAAATATTAATTTAATGTTAAATCAATCTTATGATAATATTAGTTAATATGATTAGCAGTTAAATTTTCTATCTTTCGCCGTTTTTTAATCTTCAATATCTGACTTATGTTTGGCCTAGATCCGGGAATAACTACGGTATTAATCATTTGTTTAGTTGCAGCCTGTGCATTCGAATTTATAAACGGTTTCCACGATACTGCCAATGCTGTTGCTACTGTTATTTACACTAACTCCCTAAAGCCTACGGTTGCTGTAATCTGGTCGGGTATATGGAATTTTATCGGGGTTTATTTTGGGGGTATTGCAGTAGCGATGGGTATTGTAAACCTGTTGCCTACGGCATTATTACTGGATCAGAGTGTTTCACATATTGTGGCACTACTATTATCAGTTATTCTTACATCCATTTTATGGAACCTTGGTACCTGGTATTTTGGATTGCCTTGTTCCAGCTCTCATACTTTATTAGGTTCAATTTTTGGGGTTGGAATTGCTTTTACCTTTATTTCAGATACAGGAGTTGCTTTAAACTGGACCAAAGTTAAGGATGTAATTCTTGCACTGTTGATTTCACCTATCATAGGTTTTGGTCTCACCATGGGGGTAGTTGCACTTTTAAAGAAATTTGTCAAAAGAAAAAAAATATTTGCTGAACCCTCCAAGAAAAAGGCACCTCCTCTCGGAATTCGCTCTTTAATTATTTTATCTTCTACATTCGTGAGTTTTACACATGGATCCAACGATGGTCAAAAGGGGGTTGGTTTAATAATGATCATTTTAATAAGCCTTGTACCCGTGCATTTTGCATTAAATCATCAAAAGAAACCAACTGATTTATTTAGTCATGTCAAAAAACTCGAAACATCCATACTTATGTTAGATTCTACCCAAATGGGCCCGGTAGACCGAAGTAGTTTTTATGTTGTAAGAGAAAATATCGATAAAATTCAGGTAATGCTTACAAATGTTAAAGATTTTAAAGATCTTGAGAAAGGACAGCATTATGAAATACGAAAGGATATTATTTTATTGTCGAAGGAAATTAAACAGGTATACGATCGGCATATCGACGAACCCGAGTATTATATCAGTAAGGATTCCCGAAAATCCATGGACAAGGAAGTTGCCGAATTAAAGGATTTTATTGAGTATTCGCCCTGGTGGGTTATTTTGTTGATTTCTGTATCATTGGGGGTTGGAACAATGATTGGCTGGAAAAGTATTGTGGTAACAATTGGGGAGAAAATCGGGCACAGTCAGCTTACATATGCACAGGGATTCAGTTCTCAGATGGTGGCTGCATTTACAATTTTTATATCGTCCAAATTGGGACTTCCGGTAAGTACTACCCATGTTTTATCATCAGGAGTTGCCGGATCGATGGTTGCGGCAAAAGGATTGAAGAATCTGAGAATGAAAACCGTAAAAAGTATTTTAATAGCCTGGCTTGTAACGCTGCCGGTAACAATAATAGTATCGGGAGGTTTGTTTCTGCTGATACGCTTGTTTTTATAACCTACTATATAACTAAAAAGGAGCGATGCTTACATTTTAGCAAACACCCTATGATCAAAGCATGGCGAAGCCTTAAATACTAATTCCTTGATGACGGCGGTCCGTTCAAGGGAAGTCGACGCAGGAGACGGACCGCGTTTATTCCCTTCGGTCATGAGAACGCTAGCGCTAAGTTCCGCCGTCAAAGACTTTTTTGGTTACTTTTTTGGTCACAAAAAAGTGACAAATGGCTGTTTGAAACCTTAAGTTATCTGCCGTGATGTTTGGTTTCGAACCACGATTACCTTAGAGCTTAAAATGGAATGGATTATCTGGTAATCTTTGTCAGAGAATTTTAATAATCAACATCAAGGCTTTGTAAATTCCGAATCGTAATACATTTAAAATCAAACTTACTACGAGTGCTTTTGTAAACTTGAGTCTTTTCCATCCTATGCCAAAAATAAAAAGCGCTTCGAGAACAATAGTAATTAACTCTTTGATATAAACAGGTAGAAAGGTAACATATACCATTGGAAAGCTCATAATATTAGCTACAAAAACAAAGAAAAGAAGACGCGCCGGTAACCGGAAAAAAGCTGCAACCGGAATGGCTATAAGTAATTCAATAAACAGCCTGATTAAAAAAGAATAGAGCAGTTGTGTATTTGAATTGAAGTTATCGAAAATTAACGGACGTGGTTTTACAACAAGCGAATCGCTGTATTCAGTTAAATTATAGGTATGAAGCGGGATTAAGTTAAACTGGTTGCTTTTCTTCCGGGTAGTGTCAATGGAGAATTCCATGTAAACCGGATTCTTGTAATCCTTCAAATTAAAATTTATGGTATCGTCCATCAATGGATTCCACCATGATGGAAAAATGGTATCTTTTTTTCCCGTAATATCCGAAATAATATATATATTTTTTATTTCACTGGTTTTTATGGCGTTATCTGTCCATACAAAACGAACGGAGGGCGATTCCTGAGAATAACACGAAAACGATTTCAATAAAATGAATAAAATTACTATCTTAATTCTGAAAAAACATTTATTTAAAAAAACCAGTTGCATGAATTATAAACTTTTATATAATTAAACCGTATAAAACGCTTAAGTTGTAATAATATTAAAAAAAACGTTATTAACAGTATCGCCTAATTAGTCAATTTATATGGAAACCCAAACAAAATGCATTTTAGTCCCCTGGGATTTTACCCAAAATGCGAGTTATGCCTTGCAAGAAGCTGTCGAGATATCGAAGGTCACAAATTATGATATAACACTATTGCACATTGTTGCTAAGCAAGCTGAGGAAACTGCTGCAAAAGCAAGACTTGAAAAGGTTGTAGCCGATGCTGAAAAGAACTGGAATGTAAAACCAGGATTTAGAATTAAAACAGGATCTATATTTCATACAATCAGTGAAGTTGCCAGCGAGCCCGAATTTGCATTTGCAGTTATGAAAACTGATGGTGTTAAAGGAATGCAACGTTTTACCGGAAGTAAAGCTATTAAGATTATTGAAGGATCAAAAATTCCATTCATAGTAGTGCAGCAACCCCCTGCCAAACAATCATTCAGAACTGTTTTGCTTCCAATTGATTATCGTATTGAAAACAAACAGGTTATTAGTTATATTTCGAGCTTCAGTAAGTTTTATCAGTTTAAGCTTGTGTTAATGAAACCCATGACCAATGATAAAATTTTCAAGAAGAATATTGCAAACACATTGAATTTAGCCAAAGTGATTCTTGAAAGTAAAAATATTCCTTTCGAGATTATTGCTGCAGAGAAAAAAGGAAGTTATGCGGAACAAATAATTGAATGTGCGCATAAAAAGAGCTGCGATCTGATTGTAATACAGCTTGAAAAGAACCTTACCCTTACCAAATTTTTATTTGGAGTAAAGGAACAGAGGATATTGGCGAATCCATATAAAATTCCGGTTATGTGTCTTAATCCAAGGTTTGAACTCCTGAAATACGCCGGATTTCATTAAGATATCAGATCTTTGCAAGATCACTCTCTTTAACCCATCCCTGATTACCATCAGGGATTTTTATTTTTTGCCAGTTGTCAACCTTGTCAATTATTTTAACCTTGGTTCCTTCGTGCAGGATAAAAAGATTTGTACCCGTTTCGGCCGGGGTGCTTTTTACCGTAACACCTTTTACAAAAATTATTGCTGTACGTTGCTTAATTTGGGAATTGTAAGCACTTGAAGCAAAAAGCAGGGTTATAACCGAAACAAAAATGCTCGCGGCTCCAATCCAGAAACCAAGCTTTTTCAGGTTTATCTTTATAGTAAAAAAGTACAGCAACAGCCCACAAAGCCCCAAAATAAAAAAACCGATACTATAAGCACTCCAGGTATCGACTGCAAGCTGATCGCGCATATTCCTGATCCATTCGAGGAAAAACAAGTCGGGGATATTGTTGATTTTGTCCACAGCTTTCGATTGTGCTAAAGCCAGATTATGATTCAGCTCTTTATCACGGGGCGAAAGCAGTTTCGCTTTTTCGTAATATAAAATTGCTTTTTTATTATCGTTTGCTTTATAGTATGCGTTCCCCAGATTATAGAACAGATCGGCTGAAACAAAGCCCGAATCGGCTACCTGCTGATATTTTGAGGCAGCCTGACTGTACATTCCTTTTTTGTATAATTCATTTCCTTCTTTAACAGTATTCTGAGGATCGAAGGCGTTGGAATTTATGCTGCAGCCAAGGAGCATAACAACTAAAAGCAATTTAAAAATTCTGATCTTCATAGTTACTTTCATGATTGTTATCGTATTCTTTCCTGAATTTGAGTTATAATAGCAATAGCTTCACGGTAATCTGCTTCCATCGAATTATCAGCCGAAGCAGGGGCGTAACGTGCATATTCGCAGGTTTCGATTAAATTCATTACGCGATTAATGGACTCTTCATCAACACTGGCTTGTAACAATTGATCGCGGGCAGTTTCGCGCGATAATTCCGAAACAGGAATATTCAGTTTGTCGCTCAGATAACCCCAAAGAGCTTTGAGTACTTCTTCGTAGAAGTTTTCTTTTTTCGACTGAGCCAGGTATTCTTTAGCCTTCTTCAGTCGCTTAATGGCGTATTTCTGGGCCTTGCGGTTACGGGTGAGTGCCGTATTGGCATTCTGTTTAATGTAATTTCTTCGCAATACAAGAATTGCAATAAAAAGCAGTAAAGGAATTAAATATGATGCATAGAAGAGCATACTGCCATAGAGACGGCTACCCGTTTTCCTGAGCTTCATTTCATTCAGTTTGATATACTCAATGTCTTTCCCCAGGAATCTCAGATCTTCTTTGGTTGCGGTTCCTGTTGTCGTTTTACTATCACCAGATCCGGGTTCCACTTCGAGAGTTGTAGATGAGGTTGTAAGCGTTTTATATTGTTTTGCAACCGGGTCGAAATACGAAAATTCAACAGGAGGTAACGTAATTTTGCCCGGAGCTCGTGGTATTAACAGATATTCGAAAAGTTTTGAACCCGAAATTCCTCCGTCTTTATCGTTCGTTTTGTTTGTAACCGTCGGTTCACTGGTATCAATTCCTTCGGGGAAACTGATTTTTGGAGCATCAAAAAGTTTGATGTTGCCAGCCCCGTTAACTGATATTTTAAGTATAACAGGTTCGTTTTCCTTAACTTTTGTTTTGTCGTATTTTACATCGAGGTTGAACTTTCCAACTGCTCCTGTAAAGGAAGCCGGTCTCGTGGGTAAAGGCTTTACAGTTACTTTAACAGGTCGGCTTTGAACTTCATAACTTTGAGGGAAAAAACTATTTAAGGTGCAGATTAATTTATATGGAGGAATTGTTAGCTCTCCTGTTTTTTGAGGGATTATCACAAATTTCTTAACTATAGTGGTTCCGTATCGTTCCCGGTTAATTATCTCGAGTTTGAGTGGGGCAACAGGTGTTTCAATTTCTTGTGTATAGAAACCGTCTATAGCAGGCAAGGTTAAAGGATCTATCCGAATTTGATATTTGGTATAAATTTTGGCTGTTCCAGAGATAAACTCTCCCTGATGAACATTTGTTTTATCCAATATAATTCTTAAAAAGATTTCATCAGTTTCATTGATATTTTGTTCCGGTTGTGTCTGGCTTTGATTGCTTTTGGAGCTTGATCCTGTTCCAGTTACCTCAATAGTAAGGCTGTTGGAGGTGTACTTTTTCCCTATTACAGTGTATGAGGCTGTTCCAAGATTGAACTTACCAGCTTTTTTGGGTTGTAAAATGTATGAATAAGTAAATTCTACCGACTGTTTCATACGTCCGTTATCGACTTCAATATTTGTTCCGGTAAATTTGTCTGGACCAGATAAAATAGTAAAGTCCTTGAGGGCGGGAGGGTTAAATTCAGTTGGTTCGGCATTTACAGTAACATTAAGTCGAAATCTATCATCAATCCCGACTTCTGTGGGCCCGTCAAGAGTTACTTTTACATTTTGCCCTGCAGCCGAAAATGCCATGAGGAACAGAGTGAAAACTACATAGATTAATTTCAGATATTTTTTATTATCGTAATCCATAATGGTATCTGATATATTTAAAAATTTTGAATGTAAAATTACCAATTCTTAAGGGTTTTGCCCCTTTGAGCCTGCACTTTCTCCATCTTTAATTTTTTCTGCAGTTCTTTTTCTTCATTTTGCATTGCTTCTAATATCCGGTTTGCATCTTCCTGCGAAATATTTTTGTTTTGTTGCTGTTCTTTTTGTTTCTGATCATCTTTCTTATCCTGCTGATCCTGATTTTGCTGATCCTTCTTCTGATCGTCCTTTTTTTCCTGCTCCTTTTTGTCTTTGTTTTTGTTTTGTTGCTGTTGTTGTTGCTGAACCAGCATTCTCTGAGCGTATGCAAGATTAAACTTTGTTTCTTTATCATCAGGGTTTAACTTCAGAGCTTGTTTATAAGCGTCGATGCTTTCGCCAAGTTTATTCGCTTTGAGGTACGAATTTCCCATGTTATGATAGATATAGGCTTTTTCTCTTTTGTCGTCAGTACTGTTGGCTAACGAACTGTATTTACTTGCAGCATCGAGATGTTTGTTTTGTTTATATAGTACATTCCCAACATTGTAATTAGCCTCAAGCGATTGAGGTTTCTTTTCCAGCGCTTTTCGGTAAAGCTCTTCAGCTTCGGTATATTTCTTTTCGCTGTATGCCTTATTACCCTGACGGATTATTTTCCGTTCTTCCTGGGCAATTGTAGTTGCAGTAAAAAAGAGAAAGGTGGTAAGTATAATAAAATTCTTCATAATCATCCTTTTGAAAATAACTGAATTCGTTTCAACCAGGGGTTTTTCTTTTCGAGAACAATAAATTCTATTAAAAGAAACAGAAAAGCAAGAGCCAACGGCCATTGGTACTGATCTTCGAAATCGGTATAAAGTTTAGCTTTGTATTCAGCTTTCTTTAGTTTCGAAACCTGATCCATAATAACATTTAATCCCATATCAATACCTGAGGCAATCACGAATTGACCATTGCCGGCATTGGCAATTTCGTTGAGCATTTTATTATTCATTTTGGTGATCACCACTTCACCCAGGTTGTCTTTCATAAAGGTCTTCTGACCTCCCGACATTACAGGAATGGGAACTCCGCTTGTGGATCCAACGCCAACAACATTAACTGTAATTCCCTTTTTTACTGCATCCTGAGCCGCTTCAACCGGATCGTCTTCGTGATTTTCACCATCCGAGATAACGATAATGGTTTTATCGGCATCGGTGGTTTCGGAGAATGAACGACTTGCGAGCTTAATTGCTTCTCCAATTGCTGTTCCCTGAATGGGAACCAGGTTAGGGTTAATTGTTGAAAGAAACATTTTTGCCGAGACATAATCGGAGGTGACCGGTAACTGGGTATAAGCTTCTCCCGCAAAAACAATGAGCCCGATACGGTCGGCCTGTAACTTGTCAACTAACCTTGAAATTGCCTGTTTGGAGCGATCGAGACGACTGGGAGCAATATCTTCGGCAAGCATACTGTTGGATACGTCGAGAGCAATGATAATTTCAGCACCCTTGCGTTTAGCTTCCTGCAGCTTTACTCCGAATTGAGGCCCGGCAAGTGCAAGAATAAAAAACGAAAATGCCAGCATCAGTAACACAAACTTCCATATTGGTCTGGTTGAGGAAGTATCGGGTGTAAGTTCCCTCACAAGTCTGCTTTCGCCATATATGGATATTAACTTTTTTTTGCGCCGCTGTGTGAGTATAAATAAAAG
Source organism: Bacteroidota bacterium (assembly GCA_023429135.1). Classification (GTDB taxonomy): domain Bacteria; phylum Bacteroidota; class Bacteroidia; order Bacteroidales; family JAAUTT01; genus JAAUTT01. The sequence goes on from JAEYWD010000031.1 coordinate 27,511, forward strand.
CAGAAATACGGGAATCAGCACAAATGCGTATAGTATGTAAGGTCGGGCAAAATGAAACAATTCGCTTTCCATAGGTTAAGGAATGGTTTTAAAGATTGTGAAACGGGCAAAAACTTCAATTAACAGCAGTAAACCGGCAATTAACAGCAGACCGAAATATTCATCGTTTCGTTTGGTGAAATCGGTATATTCAATTTTCGACTTTTCGAGTTTGTCAATTTCGGCATAAATGGAGCGCAGTTTTGCATTATCAGTCGCCCGGAAATATTTACCTCCGGTTTCCGAAGCAATTTGTCGTAAAATAAGCTCATCAATTTCAACCGGTACATAATCGTATTGGAGTCCAAATGGCGTATTAACCGGTGCATAAGCTTTACCCATGGTGCCAACCCCAATTGTATACACCCTTATTCCGAATGTTTTGGCAATTTCGGCTGCAGTGATTGGGGCAACAGAGCCACGATTATTTACACCATCGGTTAACAGAATAATGACTTTACTCTTGGCATCGCTGTCCTTTAACCGCGTAACGGCAGTGGCAAGGCCCATGCCAATAGCAGTTCCGTCTTCTATCATACCACATTCGATATCCTTGAACAGATTGATTAAAACAGCATGGTCTGTCGTAAGCGGACATTGCGTGAAACTTTCGCCACTGAATACTACCAGTCCGATACGGTCGGTTGGTCGGCCAGAAATGAATTGTGTGGCCACTTCCTTGGATGCCTCCAGCCGGTCGGGATTAAAATCTTTGGCAAGCATACTACTCGAAATATCGAGCGAAATTACAATGTCAATTCCTTCGGTTCTGGAGTTCTTTTGCGTGTTTTTCGATTGAGGGCGTGCCAGCACAACCACAATTAAGAGCAGGGCAATAAATCGCAAAACATATATTAAATGCCGGAAGCGTACTTTCCAGGAGCTTTGCTTTACAACAGGCTCCATCGACGATATCCTGAGGGTAGCATGCATTTTCCCGTTGCGCAGGATGTACCATACAATTAATGCTGCAACGGGAACCAGCAGCAGGAATAACCAGGGATTAGCAAAACTGATGTTTAACATATCTTTATTCTTTTCCTGATTCGGGTTTCGGGGTATTATTTTCGGGATTACTTATTACTTCTATTTTAGTGCGGTTTACAAACGTATAGGCACTCAGAAGCGATACTTCATTTTCCTGGGGAAGAGGCTCCTCCTTGGCAAATTTTACCATATCGGCCTGCACCAGTAATTTCGAAAACGAAGTTTTAAGTTCCATATCGGTGTTCAGTTCCATTTCCAGGGCCGATAAAATCTCATCGCTGGTCATTTCCATGGCATTAACGCCAAATCTTCCGAAAATGTAAGTGCGGAGGATATCGGTAATTCTGGTATAATAAAGTTTTACCTGATTGTTTTGCCACAGTTTTTCTGCCCGCAGGTTATCGAGTGATTTCAAAGCAGTTATATGAGGTGGTTCCTGAGGCTTTCGGGGGGCAAAAATGGGTTTGTTTTTACGATATCGTAAAATTATCCAAATAGCCAATGCTAAAATTGCCAGAATTGCCAGCCCAATAATAATTTCAGTTTTAATTTCGCTAAAGCTGAAAGGAGTGCTCATAACCGGCTTTATATCCATTATTTCTTTGGCAGTGTCTACGGGTAAAGTATTTACTGTAAGAAATAATTCCTGCGACGAAATGGTATCTTTAATATTATCGATGGTAAAAGCGAATTTGTAGGACGGTATTTTATGATAACCACTATCGAACGATGTAATGAGGTATTGTTTACGGATCACCAGATTATCGCCCCTTTTGGCAGTATCTACCGGTTCGGATTCAATAATCTCAATTTTGGAGGCTAGTGAATCAACTAGCAGCGGAAATACAACTTTAATATTTTTGGGTTGCTCTAACTCAATATTATATTTAAGCTGGTCGCCAATAAGAATTGTAGTGGTGTCTAGGTAAGTATTCAGCTTTATTTTTTGCGAATAAGCGCACTGGATGCCAATTACAGATACGACCACTGTTATAAAAAATAGCTTTAACATGCTGTAAAAGCCTGACATAGCTTATCGTTTTTTAAAAATATTAATTAATGGCTTTATATAATCTTCATTGGTTCGTATGGATGCATTATCCACACCGCTTTTCCTGAAAATCTGCAGTAAATTCTGCTGCCGGTTCTGCCACCATACTTTGTATGCCCGCCGGGTCATTTCGTCGGAAGTATCAACCCATTTCCACAAACCTGTTTCGGCATCCTGCAGTTTTATTAAACCCACAGGAGGAATTTCAACTTCACGCGGATCGTAAATCTGCAAAGCGATTAAATCGTGCTTGCGACTTGCAATGCGGATGGCATCCTCGAAATTGGGCGCAATAAAGTCCGACAGCAAAAAGGAAATACTCTTCTTTTTGATTGCATTAGTGAGATAACGCAGCGCTTCCGAAATATCGGTTGTTTTTTCCTGGGGTTCAAATTCAAGAAGTTCACGGATAATACGGAGTATGTGTGTTCTGCCCTTTTTAGGCGGAATAAACTTCTCAACTTTATTGCTGAAAAGAATTGCGCCGATTTTATCGTTATTCTGAATGGCTGAAAAGGATAAAACGGCTGCAATTTCGGTGATGAGCTCGCGTTTTGTGCGCATTGCAGTTCCAAAATTACGCGAGCCACTTACATCAATTACCAGCATTACGGTAAGCTCGCGTTCTTCTTCAAAAACCTTTACAAACGGGTGATTGAACCGGGCGGTCACATTCCAGTCGATGTTGCGGATATCGTCTCCATACTGATATTCGCGCACTTCACTGAAAGCCATCCCACGACCTTTAAAGGCGCTGTGGTACTGCCCCGCGAAAATATTCGACGACAGTCCCCGGGTTTTTATTTCAATTTTTCTTACTCTCTTTAATAATTCCGAAGCTTCCACAATCACTTAGTTTTAGTGGTTACAATTACGCTATAAAACCATTCTTCTTTTCGAACAAGCACTTTATAGGTAATTCCTTCTATTTTGTAGTTCCATTCCATCGGACCAACTTTTTTGTACTTTTTATTAAACTCGCTCAGCGTGCTCCTGAACGAAGAATAATCGCTCATAAGCTTTGTTGAAGTACAAATATTGTCTTTCGACAGAAACACCAGAAAAGTTTTTTCTTCAGTCCTGTGGACGTATTTTAAATAATTGAAAGTTGTGTTACGGCTGGTGTTATCGATTACAAAGTCGGTTTCCTGCATCTTTTTTATTATTTCTTCCTTAGGAAGACCAATAAGATGTTGGGCTTGTACTTCGTAGCCAAATAATGTAAGAAACAATATTATTTCGAGTTTTCCAGCCATATTCTTTAGGGTACTTCAACAGTATTTAAAATCTCGGTAATAATGTCTTCGGTGGTAATATTTTCTGCTTCTGCCTCGTAAGTTAACCCGATACGGTGACGAAGTACCTCATGGCAAACCGCGCGAACATCTTCCGGAATAACATATCCACGGCGCTTGATAAAAGCAAATGCTTTAGAAGCCATAGCAAGACTAATGCTGGCACGTGGCGAACCTCCGTATTGAATCAGATTCTGGAATTTTGAAAGGTTGTATTCCTGTGGATAACGGGTCGAAAAAATGATATCGAGAATATACTTTTCAATTTTCTCGTCCATATAAACATCCTTAACTACGTCTCTTGCTTTCAGGATATCTTCGGGACGAAGAATTTTAGAAACTGTTGGAAAAGTTTTTGCAAGATTCTGCCGGATAATGCCGCGCTCTTCTTCTTTTTTCGGATAATCAATCACCACCTTTAACATAAAGCGGTCAACCTGAGCTTCAGGAAGCGGATAGGTACCTTCCTGTTCAATAGGGTTCTGGGTTGCCAGCACAAGAAACGGTTTCCCGAGTTCGAAAGTAGAAGAGCCAATGGTAACCTGCTTTTCCTGCATGGCTTCGAGCAGGGCACTCTGGACTTTTGCGGGAGAACGGTTTATTTCGTCGGCAAGGATAAAGTTCGAGAAGATAGGACCTTTTTTAACCATAAAGTTTTCTTCTTTCTGGCTGTATATCATGGTACCGATTAAGTCGGCGGGTAACAGGTCGGGAGTAAACTGAATACGGTTGAATTTGGCATCAATGGTTTCGGCGAGGGTTTTAATGGCTAATGTTTTTGCCAACCCCGGAACTCCTTCGAGCAGAATATGACCATCGGAAAGTAATCCAATCAAAAGGCTTTCGATGAGTTGCTTCTGTCCCACAATTACTTTCCCCATTTCAATCTGAATGAGATCAACAAAAGAACTTTCCCGCTGGATACGTTCGTTTAATTCTCTGATATTCACTGTTTCGCTCATATATAATATGATTAAATTTTAATATGTTTTTCTTTGGCAGCACGAAAATAGTTGTTTTTAAAAATATGGCGATGTTAAAAAAAGTTAAACCATTTGGAATGAGTGCTTTTCCTTTAACCCACTAGAAATGCTTGGTACTGAACGAATAATCCTTTATTTTTGCAGTAAACGTTAGTTATGCACAGGTATTTTATTTTTCTGCAATATAAGGGAACGGCTTACCATGGTTGGCAAATACAGCCAAATGCGGTTACTGTACAGCAGGTATTGGAAGAAAAGCTCTTTATATTGCTAAAAAATAAAATTGAAACAACGGGAGCGGGTCGCACGGATACAGGGGTCCATGCCCGTGAATTTGCTGTTCATTTTGATCTGGAGAATCATTTAATTAATAAGGAGCATTTTCTTTACAAAATCAACAGCCTACTACCCTACGATATTTCGGCCTATGATATCAGGGAAGTGAATAATCAGGCCAATGCACGTTTCGATGCCAAATTGCGTACTTATGAATATCATCTTACAACAGTTAAAGATCCGTTTCTTACAGAATACGCTTATTTTTTTCCGTGGGGCCTGGACATTGAGAAGATGAATGAAGCATCATCCAAATTATTTTTCTACAACGATTTTACAAGCTTTTCGAAACTTCATACAGATGTAAAAACCAATAATTGCAGAATTTCTTATGCACAATGGGAGCAGAATAATAACCGGATTGTATTTACCATAACTGCCGACCGGTTTCTGAGAAACATGGTCAGAGCTATTGTTGGAACGTTAATTGAAGTGGGAAAAAATAAAATCTCCATTGATGAATTTTGCCAGATAATAGAGCGGAAGAACCGGTGTTCGGCCGGGATGTCTGTACCTGCTCATGGTCTTTATCTAACAAAAATTGAATATCCCCAAACAATTTTCCTTTAATGCTTTTTTAATAAGGTCATTTTTATTAACTTAATATAAAGGTTAGGATTAGTAAAAATTAACTTTTTAAGGAGTTAAACTGCTCAATTCGTAACCTAACTTAACAATTGTCGTAAATAGGCAAAAAAACACAACACATGAAAAAGTATAGTATATTTTTATTGCTTTTTTTATTTGCCTTTAGTAAATCTCAATCACAGTCTTCTATTCCAGCAGCACAATCGGTTTTCATTTATAATTTTACACGTCTTATCGAGTGGCCTGCTGACTATAAGTCTGGAGACTTCACAATCGGAGTTATAGGATCCGGAGAAGTTTTTAATGAACTTAAAAACTATACTGCCTCAAAAATGGTAGGGGTTCAACCAATTAAGGTTGTGAAATTTAATGCAACGGCCGAAATTTCCAAGTGCCATATTTTATTTGTAGGCTATGGAAAAACCAAAGATCTTGCTGAGATGGTTACGAAGCTTGGCGGTGGAAGCACACTTATTGTTTCGGAAAATAAGGCGGCAATAGACAAAGGCGCCACAATTAATTTTGTGATTATCGAGGATAAATTAAAATTCGAACTCAAAACCTCAAATGCCTCCAATGTTGGTTTGAAAATTCACTCCAACCTCGAGAATATGGCATCTGCAAAATATTGATATCCCTAAACTTTTAAATATGAAACTTACAATTAGTCAGAAGCTTTTTCTATCATTTGGTATATTATTGGTAGCAATAGCTATCAATGTGATCATTACCGTTATAAATACAAGTTCAAATGCAAGAAAAAATAAGGATATAACCAATATATTTTTACCATCTGAGCAATATCTGGGAGAACTCAATAATCAAATCATCAGTTCCAAAATGTTAATTAAGAACTGGGTTTTTATTGATAAGAAATCGGACACTCCAGATAAAGTAAAGCTTCGCGAACTTCATGAAAAGGAATTACCCAACCTGAAATCTCAACTGGATAAAATTTCGATAGAATGGCCACAGCAGGATCAGGATCAGTATAAAAAGATTATGTCGGCCATTAACGATACTTTATTTGTGAAGCATAAATATATTATGTCGCAGTTGAAAGACTTTGCCAGCTACGACGACGCACTTATCACTTTCGAAATTATTCCCACTGTTGAAGAAGGTGGTGAAATAATGGTGATGACCGATCGCATTCTGGTTCAATTGCAGCAGTTGCTTAAAAACCAGCAGGAAAAGGCAAGTGAAGAAAGAGATAATATGGCAAAATCATTTTCCGGATTCACATGGTTTGTGGTTATTACCGGTATTATTTTAATTGCATTGGTAATAATTTTAACATTCACAACTATAGCTTCCATTGTTAGGCCGTTGAAGCAGGGTGTTGAATTTGCAAAGGCCCTTGGTACCGGCGATCTGCAGGCTACAGTTGATATTGATCAGAATGATGAAATTGGTGAATTAGCCAATGCATTAAGAGAAATGATTGTAAAATTAAGAGAGATAATCTCCAGAGTATTCGAAAATTCACAGCAAATTGGTGAAACCGGAGAAACCATGAATTCAAAAGCAAGACAACTTGCTCAGGGAGCTTCCGATCAGGCATCGTCTACAGAAGAAGTTTCTTCAAGTATGGAAGAAATGGTTTCGAATATCCAACAGAATACCGACAATGCACAGCAAACTGAAAAAATTGCTCTTACAGCTTCGTCGGGCATTTCGAAGGTTAGAGATGCTGCTGAATTAAGTATTCAGAGTATTAAAACGATTGCTGAAAAAATATCTATTGTTAACGATATTGCTTTCCAGACAAATATTCTGGCTTTGAATGCTGCTGTTGAAGCTGCCAGGGCAGGAGAACATGGTCGTGGTTTTGCTGTTGTAGCAGCCGAAGTGCGTAAACTCGCTGAAAGAAGTAAACTTGCTGCCGACGAAATTCAAATACTTGCAAGGAGCAGTGTGCAGGCAACGGAAGAATCGGGTAAGCTTCTTGTAGCAATTGCCCCCGAAATTGAAAAAACGGCAAAACTTGTTCAGGAAATTACCGCTGCCAGTGTTGAACAAAATGCTGGTGTTGATCAGATTAACAACTCAATTCAGCAGCTCAATACCATTACTCAGCAAAATGCTGTAGTTTCGGATGAAATTACAAGAAATGCAAAGGCGCTCCACGATTTAGCCGATGAATTAAGAGATACCATTTCGTTCTTTAAGTTGGATACCAGTGTTAAGGCAACGCGTAAAAATGTTTCCTTTGCTGCTCCGGTTTTTACTTCTAAACCAAAAATTGAAGTGAAAGAAGAAGTTGATGAAGAGCAGGATGAAATCATGCCTCCGGTTAAGGAAAGCAAACCTTCCAAAGTCAAATTCCGGGAAACTCCCAGGAAAAGCGGAGGTATTAACCTGAATCTTTATAACGACGATTCCAGCGATGCAGATTATGAAAAATTTTAGTTGCAGAAATTTATATTAATAAAAAGCCTCGAAAGAAATTCCGAGGCTTTTTTATTAATATTATTCATTATTTCAGGAATATTCAACCTCTCACTGCGCTGCCTTTCAACGCATAATAGACGATAAAGATAAAGAATGGTATGGGAGCAAAAAAGCCTGCAGACATGTTGTAAATATCGGCAATAAGACCCATAACAGGAGGAAAAACCGCACCACCCACTATAGACATTACTATAAAAGAAGCTCCTTTTTTGGTTTTCGGTCCCAGATCCTTTATTCCCAATGCAAAAATTGTTGGAAACATAATAGACATAAAGAAGAAAATAGCATATAGTGCTATTAATGAAGCCCATCCTGCATTAATACTTACAACCGGCAAAAGAACAACACAAAGAAAAGCATATAAAGCCAGTATTTTTTTGGGTTCGAAAATTTTCATGAAATAACTTCCGGACATGCGGCCAATCATAAAGAGTGCAAATCCGACAGCAAGAAAATAAGGACCATAGGCCACATCGAAGTGAGGGGTTTGATTTTCGTCAGTTACAAAATTGATGAGATAGCTAAAAATACCTGTTTGCGCAGCTACATAAGAAAACTGAGCAATTACTGCAAGAACAAAATGTCGCTGTTTTATAAGAGGTTTATCTATCAACGCTTTTTGAGGGCTCGCAGCACCCAGTTCGTGGCCAGCATCCTCCTCCGAGATTTCAGGTAATTTTGTGCGAATAAACAGGAGTGCAACCAGAAGTACCACACTTCCAATAACTGAATAGGGGAGAATCATTGAGCTTAATTTTTCACCTTCAGCAGCCCCATTGGTATCGTAAATAAGAAGCCCGATTAACGGTCCAATTACCCACGCTAAACCGTTGAAAGATTGAGAAAAATTAATTCTTCTCTCCGAAGATTCCTTAGGACCAAGCTTTGTTGTATAGGGGTTTGCTGCAGTTTCGAGAGTTGCAAGTCCGCATCCCATAATAAACAAACAGGTTAAAAAAATCCAGAAAGATTCGAAAGAGGTTGTTGCAGCAATCAGAAATGCACCACCGGCAAAAAGCAACAACCCCAAAATAATACCCTTTTTATAGCCAAAACGGCGCATAAAATAACCTGCCGGTAAAGCCATACCAAAATATGCTGTATAAACTGAGAATTGAATCATGCCCGACTGGGCTTTGGACATGTGAAGCATATCCTGAAAATGTTTGTTTAGTGTGTCAAGCATCCCATGTGCAATCCCCCATAAGAAAAATAATGAGGATATAAGAATGAAAGGAAGCAGAAATTCCTTGGTTGTTAGTTTTGTTTTTTCCATAGTCGATTATTTAAACTTTTTAATTTCATGAATTGAAATGCCAAATACTTTCTTTGCAATTTCTGATAAATCCTCCTCGGAACCCTCAAAATGATAGATGCGCTGAGTGTGCACAAGACCCTCTCCTGAATTTAGAAAACATGCAGGTGAAGAACTCTCAATTTCATAAAAAGGGCCCATTTGGGTACCGTCTTCCACGGGCCCGTCGTTGTATGAGTTGATAACATCGCCTTTGAAAGGATCGTCCTGTTTTCCCCATTTCGAATTAACATAAAGGGATTTACTTTCAGGTAGTTGGCGCCATAAAATTGTAAGAGCTTTGTTATTGGCATCGTAACTGCCGCAAAGTTCCGTTGCTCTTTCAGGAGACAATCCTATTTTACTGCGATATTTGCCATCGGCTTTGAACCAGATAATACTGTCCTGTACAACTAACCTGTCAGCAGGGACTTTACCAAAATAGTCGTCGTTTACAATGGCTTCTTTGGTGTCGCTGTTTTTGTATGGAAGGAATACAGTTACTCCAGGTGATGGATTCAACATCGACAACATCCAGATTGACAAAGCTCCGGTTTTTTTTGTCCATGGTTCAGCGCCGATATTTGTAACTATATTTTCAGTTTCATAACCAACACTTAAAATATTGGCCGGAAGGACTATCCTTAAATTGCTGGCAGTTTCACTTTGCGATAAAAGCCTGATCTTCCTTAGTATTTCAAAATCGAACCTGTTGCCTGAATAATTTGTTAAGGAGGCTTTTTTTGCAAAAACGGCCTTGTTATGTGAACTGCCTATAATTTCGAATGCTACTGTATCCAGTAACGCTGGTACATACCAGTTTGCGAATTCCTGGTCCTTTCCAGGTGCAAAATAAAGCGAGAATGGTCCTCCTTCGGGTCCAAGCCAGAAACGCTCTTCTCCTCCAAAAGCATTGATATGTTCAGCCGGAGTAGCCGATTCAATCAGCTTGTAATTTATCCATCCATAGCTAAAGCCTTTATTACCGCTTGCAGTGCTGGTCATAACACGTGCCTGCCACCCCGGAACAATCATCACCCTGGCTGTTTCGGAGCTGTCGGATAAGATAATTGGTTTTTTATGGGTGTTCATAAATTCAAGGTCGTAGCCGAATGTTCCTTTTTCGTAAGAAGTTTTATTCATAGCGGTGTTATTGGAGGGTTGTCTGCAAGAAACAGTCAGGCAGCAAATAACCGTCATGACTGTATTTCTGATACAAATTACCGATTTCATATCACTTTAATTCAATTTTCACAACTGTGTCGCTCTTGTCAGGAAGCTCGAAAGTGTGATAAGTTGGACTGTTAACATTAATGAAAAAGTTACCCTGACCACTGTTGCCCCACCAGTTACCTGATGTTGGCAGTTCGGCTCCAGTACTTAATAAAGTCACCCGTTTAACTTTATCGGCAATGCCCGGAACATTAATGTGACCTATCAATGGATACATCCAATGCGCATAGATGATATTTCCTTTTTGAGTGATTCGTCCCCATTCAGGCTTTTCGATTTTTGTACTTCCGCAACCATAAATGCTTTCGGAGTTTAATGCCATCCATTTACCTACTTCACCAAGTATTTCAACACTTTTTGCCGGAATTCTGCCGGTTGCATCCGGTCCCACATTCAAGAGCAGGTTACCGTCTTTCGAAACACAGTTCACAAGAGTTTGTACCACAAGGGCCGGCGACTTCCAGTTGTTATCCCCTTCAGCATATCCCCAGTTGTTGTTAAGGGTGAGACAGGTTTCCCATGGCAATGGCTTGCCTGAAACATGTAATATCCCTTTATCAGGAATTGCCTGCTCGGGAGTTTCGATATCTCCGTATGGCGATAATTCTCTTCCGCTTGGAGAAACACCATGGTTTACTTCGAGGCGGTTATCGAGGATAATGCCCGGTTGGTTTTTGTGCAACATGGCCACAAGTTCTTTGGCTTTCCATTTTTCGCCCGAATATTCGTCGAAAGAGTAATCGAACCACATGATATCTATTTTGCCATAGTTTTTTGATAACTCTTCAACCTGACCATGCATGTACTTCAGGTAGTTGTCCCAGTTAAATTTCCTTTTGGCGTATTCTTTATCATCTCTCTGAGGATGGTTTCCAACATTTGGATAATCGGGATGGTGCCAGTCGATGAGCGAATAATACAATCCTACTTTTAACCCTTCGGCACGGAATGCGTCCAGAAATTCACGAACAATATCGCGTCCGTTGAACTGTGTACTGATTTTGTAATCGGTTAATTTACTGTCGAAAAGACAAAAACCATCATGATGTTTCGCAGTTAATACTGCGTATTTCATTCCGGCTTTTTTAGCAATACGAGCCCATTCTTTGGCATCGTAAGCTGTGGGATTAAATGCATCAACATATTTCTGGTACTGTTCGGTAGTCATTTTTTCGTTCGACTTCACCCATTCGCCCCTTGCAGGTACCGCATAAGCTCCGAAGTGAATAAACATCCCGAACCGGGCATCGCGAAACCATTGGGTGCGCTGCATTTTTTCGGCATAGTCAACCTGAGCTGCCATTGGGAAAGTAATTAGTACAAGTAAAACAAATAACAGTTTCTTCATAATCGTTAGTTTAAGTATTAATAATGATTTTCGTTTGTTTTCGCGGAGTTATATTGTGGAATTGAAATAAGTCTTCATATGGTAGTTAATTTAAGGTTTATTTTAAAAGTAGTTGCGTCGCAATGATATGAAGGCGGTTCAAAAGACTACACAACTTTTAGTTTTGTTTGTCTTTTGAACTGCCACTTAAAAGATTTGCTATTATTTGTAAAGCGAACCGTAAGTTTCACAGGCACGGTAATCGGCACCTTCAGCATCCATACCGAAAGCACTCCATGCGCTTGGGCGGAAAATCTTCGATTCATCTACATTATGCATGCAAACAGGGATGCGTAACATCGCAGCAAGAGTAATTAATTCGGCTCCAATATGCCCATAGCTGAAAGCACCATGATTAGCGCCCCAGTTGGCCATTACCGAGTATACATCTTTAAATGCGCCTTTTCCGTTGAGTATTGGAGCAAACCAGGTTGTAGGCCAGGTAGGACTGGTTCTCTGCTGTAATGGTTTGTCAATTTCGGCTGGCAATTCTACGGTATATCCTTCAGCTATCTGAAGCACAGGACCAAGTCCTTTTATGAGGTTGATACGCGACATAGTCACAGGCATTTCTCCTTTTGTGGTGAAGTGCGACGAATAACCGCCTCCGCGGAAATATCCCTGATCGGCAGGGAACCATGTGGTTGCATCGAGGCAGGCTTTTGCTTCGTTGTCGGAAATTTCCCAGAATGGTTTCATGACTGGTTTTCCATCTTTGCTCTGTTGTCCGCAACCATCGAGCGATGCAGAACCTGAGTTGATAAGATGGATCAATCCCTTGGCTGCTTTGCCGGTCAATTCTTTTCCGGTAACACGCTTTACAGCCTCGGGACTCCAGTAGGTGCGAACATCGGCAAAAACCTGAGCTGTATTGGTGAGCAAATGACCAAACAACATGGCAACACCATTGAGACTGTCGTTTTCGGTAGCCACCACAAAGGCTTTGCGAATACCATTCCAGTCGTACGATGAATTCAGAATTGCTTCAGCAAAGTCGCCATTTGGCATAAAATCGGTCCACTGGCGTTGTCCCTGGAAACCTGAAGCAATTGCATTGTGACCGTTGGCTTCTTCGCCAAAACCCATTTGTGCAAGCTTAGGATTGCCAATCATCATATCGCGCATAATGATGGTCATTTTCACCACATACTCCCAGATTTCATCTTTTTGCTGACGGGTTTTTTGTGCGGCAGCATCGTTAGTGTCAGCTCCTTCTTTGCAATTTGCTTTTGTCCAGGCCAAAGCTTTTTTATATTCATCCTGATCAAAAATGCCAAGGTTCACACGGCGGATAATTTCACTCATGTCAACATATTCATTTCTCATACCGAGATATTCCTGGAAAAATTGCTCATTGACAATTGATCCGGCAATACCCATCGAAACCGAACCAATGGACAGATATGATTTTCCCTTCATTGTAGCCACTGCGAGACCAGCTTTTGCAAACTGTAGAAGTTTGGTAACCACATCGTCGGGGATGGTGGTATCTGTTGAGTCCTGAACATCTTTTCCATAGATACTGAAAGCAGGAAGACCCTTTTGGTTGTGGCCGGCAAGAGCTGCAGCCAGGTAAACGGCTCCCGGGCGCTCAGTACCGTTAAATCCCCAGATAGCTTTGGGTAAATAAGGATTCATATCAATAGTTTCGCTGCCATAGCACCAGCAAGGTGTAACTGTTAAAGACACGCCAACCCCTTCACGTTCGAATTTTTCAGCACATCGTGCAGCTTCGGCAACACCACCAATGCAGGTGTCGGAAATAACGCATTCCACTTTGCTGCCATCGGCATGGCGAAGGTTGGCAGTGTATAATTCGGCAACTCTTTTTGCCATTCCCATGGTTTGATTTTCGAGTGATTCGCGTACACCTCCAAGGCGACCGTCAATAGTTGGTCTGATGCCAATCTTTGGTAATTTATTCATAGTATTTTATTATTAAAGAGAATTTCTGACAATTAATGAAGTTTTGATCCATTCGCCTGTTTTCTCGCGCGAAACAATATATTGGGCTGCTTTTTTCCCCATTTCATTAAAATCGGTCGAGATTACTGTTATTCCATTTTCGAGTACTTCATAAACAGGAGTATCGTTGTAGGCCAAAATACCTACATCAGTTCCTGGTTTGAGCTTATTGAGCTTACAAAGTTTTACTATCTGAATAAGTTCTTTCTGATTGATAACGAAATACATCGATCCTGGTTTGAGCTTCTGCTCAGGAAGCTTTTCAATTACCTGACATTCTAGATTTATCTCCTTACAGAATTTCTTGAAATATTTTATTGTAATACGTGGATGCTCCGATTTTTTTGGAAAGAACAGATAAGCACGTTCGTATTTTTTAATGAGATCTTTTTGTTCAATAAGGCATTGGTAAACTGACGGTCCAAAGTCCTGACAAACATAAGAATATCCGTTTTTATCAAAATCCCCCAAATCCAGCAGCAATAGTTTGCTGGCGTCAATCTTTTTAAGTACATCATGAAAAACTTCATTGCTGGAGTTCATAACCACATAAGCATTGTAACGGCCAACACTGTCGAGAATTACCTGTTCGAAAAGCCAGTCGTTGTAAAAGTGAAAAAGCAGGTCTACCTTGTAATTTGAAGGGAGGTTGCTTACAAAAGAATTGTAAAGTATATCCTTGAAAGGACTGTAAATATCCAGGAACAGTAGGATACGAAAATTCGGGTTGGCTACATGGTAACCTTTTGCGGGTGTCGATTCGGCAATACCGCGTTTTTTTAATTCACGAAAAGCTTTAAAAACGGTATCACGCGAAAGGTTATAATCTTTGCTGAGCTGGTTAACAGAAGGCAACTGGCTTCCGGCAGGATAAATACCATCGCCAATGGCTTTAACCAATGCATCAATCAGATGTTGAACTTTAGTAGAAGAAGGCGTTATGTTGAGAGATAGTTTTTTACCACTCATTATTAATTAGTTGAAGTTGTATTTAATCTATCCTGTGCTGTACTGTGCTGAGGCAAATATAGGAAAGTTTTTGAAATGGAAGATTTTTTGGGTGAAAAAAATCGGGTTGCGAGTTACAAGTTTGGCTCCGGGTCCGGAAGGAGCTGTATGAAAGTGCCGGACACTGAGTCTGTCGAAGTGACAATGAGGTTTCGACGGGCTCAACCTCCGGTTATGGACTAATCACATAGCCTCATAGGGGTATCATGGTTGTGGGTTATGAGTTGTGGACAACAAGTCTCTTTATGTCAGTAACCACCAATGACTAAACGCATTTTCCTCATTCCTTAACCGCTCTTAACATTTCTCTTTTGCCCGGTGGACCTGGAAGGCGTTCTACCTTAAAACCTGCAGCAATCATATTCCGGCGTACGTAGCCTTTAGCGCAATAGGTGGTTAATATACCTCCATTGTAAAGCATATCATAAATTTTCTGAAATATATCGCCAGTCCATAGTTCAGGCTGACTTTCGGGCGAAAATGCATCGAAATAAACTAAATGGTACATCTCCTTAGGCTGCCATTCGATCAGGTTCTGTTTAATCTTCAATAATTCAAATTCTGATGAAATTGCTACCGGTTCGTTCCATTCAGCTTTATGCAATTTTAGAAATGTTTCTTTTAGCTCGGGTTCAACTACTATATTGGATGCGATTTCCGGAGGTACAGGGAAAGTCTCCACAGAATGGTAGTTAACCCGGAGGTCTCTTTGCAATGCATACTTTAGCGTGAGTAATGCATTCAGGCCGGTGCCAAAACCCATTTCGAAAATGTATAACGGATTAGCTGAGGTTTGTTTAAACCCAGCTTCTATAAAAACATGGAGCGACTCAGTTACTGCTCCGAAACCGGAGTGGTAGGTTTCGCCATATTGCCCCGACCATAATGTCGGAGAGCCATCATCAGTGTATCGTATTTCCATAAGATTGAATACTTACAAAGGTATAAGTATTTATACCACTTTTTCATACATGGGCATTCTTTCATGGAGTATAAAAAAGATTTCAATATCTTAATTTATATATTTGCCCTTAATTTTTTTGTTCCTGGTTTAGAAAAAGTAAAATATGAATTCGGTAAGACCCCTTTCAGTATGGTTCATCGGACTGCCATGTTCAGGAAAAACAACCTTATCCCAGGGTGTTAATTCCTTACTGCTGCAAAATGGCATAAAGTCTAAAGTACTCGATGGGGACGATCTTCGGAAAGGGATTAACAACAACCTTGGCTTTTCCTTGGCCGACCGGTACGAAAACATAAGACGGGTTGCCGAAATAAACAGATTATTTCTTCACGAAGGTTTTATTGTTCTGAACGCATTGATTTGTCCCATGCAGGATATGCGCGATTTAGCCAGGAATATCATCGGGATGGAAAGCTTTTCTGAAGTCTTTGTAAATGCCCCGCTTGATATTTGTGAACAACGCGATGTTAAAGGGATGTATAAAAAAGCAAGGGCAGGAGAGATTTCTAATTTTACCGGAATCGATTCCCCTTTTGAACCTCCAGTTAATGCCGGTGTTGTTATCAATAGCAATATATTAAATGTGGAGGACTCCATACAGGAGGTTTACAATTTTATTAAGCATAAAGTAATGATTAGTTGATATAATGGATAAATTTCACTTAACACACCTGAAAGAACTGGAATCGGAATCTATTTATGTTCTTCGGGAAGTTGCAGCACAATTCGAAAGGCCATGTCTGCTTTTTTCGGGCGGAAAGGATTCGATCGTTATGTTCTACCTTGCACAAAAGGCTTTCTGGCCGGCTAAGGTTCCTTTTCCGCTGATGCATATCGATACCGGGCATAATTTTCAGGAAACACTCGATTTCCGCGATGCCCTTATGGAAAAAACAGGCGCCACCTGTATTGTGCGATATGTGCAGGATTCGATAGATCAAGGCCGGGTTGTAGAGGAAAAAGGACCCAATGCCAGTCGTAACTATTTGCAAACAGTGACTTTGCTGGATGCAATTGAAGAACATAAATTCGACTGTTGTCTTGGCGGTGGCAGACGCGACGAAGAAAAGGCCCGTGCCAAGGAACGTTTTTTTTCGCACCGTGATGAGTTTGGTCAATGGGACCCTAAAAATCAGCGTCCGGAGCTGTGGAACATCTTTAATGGTAAAAAACATGTTGGTGAGAATTTCCGGGTTTTCCCCCTCAGCAACTGGACTGAGATGGATATCTGGCAATATATTCTTCACGAGAAAATAGAAATGCCGAGCCTCTATTTTACGCACGAGCGCGAAGTAATTCTCCGCGACAATATTATACTTGCAAAGAGCGATGCTATCATGCTGAAAAGTTCGGATATCATCAAAAGCATGCAGGTACGTTTCCGTACTATTGGCGACCTTACCTGTACCGGAGCGGTAGAATCTCCTGCTAACAGCGTGGAAGATATTATCAGCGAAATTGCAGCATCTCGGGTAACAGAGCGTGGCAGCCGTTCGGACGACAAGCGCTCCGAAGCTGCTATGGAAGACCGCAAAAAAGAAGGATATTTTTAGGTAGGCGATTAGTGGTTAGATGTTTAGGGTTAGGAAAGGTATAAATTCATGGTTTTTCCTACAGCCTACCACCTAAAAACCTAAAGCCTATATTAATAAAGCTAATACGAAATTATGACACCAATAGATAGTCAGGCAGGTTATTTAAACATGGAATTATTACGCTTCACCACTGCCGGAAGCGTAGATGACGGAAAAAGCACCCTGATTGGCCGCTTGCTTTACGACAGCAAAGCTATTTTTCAGGATCAGATGGAAGCCATAGAACTTGCCAGTAAACGCCGGGGCGAAGAAACCGTGAATCTGGCCTTGTTAACCGATGGTCTCCGCGCTGAGCGTGAACAGGGAATTACTATCGATGTGGCTTACCGGTATTTTGCCACTCCCAAACGTAAGTTCATCATTGCCGATACTCCGGGACATATTCAGTATACCCGCAATATGGTTACAGGCGCCTCAACAGCCAATGTGGCTGTTATCCTTATCGATGCCCGTAACGGAGTTGTGGAGCAAACAATCCGTCACTCGTTTATTGCAGCAGCATTGAGAATTCCTCACATTATTGTTTGTGTGAATAAAATGGATCTGGTGGATTTCAAGGAGGAAGTTTTCGATGAAATCCGTGAGAAATACAATGAATTCTCAGGCAAACTCGATGTGAAAGATGTTCGGTTTATACCCATTAGCGCTAAATTAGGCGATAATGTTGTTGACCGGTCCACCACTATGGATTGGTACAATGGTCCTACGTTGATGTATTTGCTTGAAACCATTCACATTGCAAGCGATTATAATCTTGCTGAGGCTCGTTTCCCGGTTCAGTATGTTATACGGCCAATGTCGGATGAGTATCACGATTATCGTGGATATGCCGGAAGAGTGGCAAGCGGTGTTTTTAATAAAGGCGACAAAGTTACGGTTTTGCCATCGGGATTTTCGTCGGTAGTAAAGTCAATTGATTTCGCAGGACAAAGTCTCGATCATGCCTTTGCGCCGCAATCGGTTACCATTACTCTCGAAGATGATATAGATATCAGCCGGGGCGATACACTTGTAACTGAGGTAAACATGCCTAAAGTGGGACAGGATGTTGAAGTGCTTGTTTGCTGGCTCAATGAAAAGCCTTTGCGACTAAACGGCCGGTACATCCTGAGGCATACAACCTCTGAAATGAAATGCCTCGTTAAGGAGTTGAAATTTAAAATCAACATCGAAA
The DNA here is from genome assembly GCA_023429135.1 of Bacteroidota bacterium. Taxonomy (GTDB): domain Bacteria; phylum Bacteroidota; class Bacteroidia; order Bacteroidales; family JAAUTT01; genus JAAUTT01. The sequence goes on from JAEYWD010000031.1 coordinate 45,864, forward strand.
CCCTTGAGAATAAATATAACGAATCCAGTTTTGGGTTGAACGAATTGGGACGTTTGCTGATACGTACAACAAAACCTTTGGTATACGATTCCTATTCTGAAAACAGAGTTACCGGAAGTTTGATACTTATTGACGAAGGAACCAATGAAACAGTAGGAGCAGGGATGATTATTTAAACATCCTGGTGCGAGTGTGTTTCATCTTCTTTACGACTTTCAGTAAAATACCGGTATATCAGAAATATAACTCCTGCAATCAATAGGAGCAAAATAATATGTCCGTAGCTTTGGTAACTATACATGGCAGTTGTAATGATGACCAAAGTTACGGCATTATTTTATGCTTTCAAACTAAAATTCTTTTAATTATCCTCAGATTGTGAGAGTATTTTTTTTGTGAGCGGTTGAATATTCCAGTCTGATCAATGGCATCTATCCTGATCATTCCGCTTGCATGTATAATTTCCGAATTTGACAGAATAATTCCTATGTGAATTATTTTTCCTTCGCTATCGTCAAAAAAAGCAAGGTCGCCTCCCCGGACTTCGGCCAGAAAGTTAACGGTAGTTCCTTTATTCACCTGGGCTGATGCGTCGCGGGGTAAAGCTATATTCAACATTTTATACACAACCTGCGAAAAGCCCGAACAGTCGATTCCAAGTGCTGTTCTTCCTCCCCAAAGGTATGGGGCATGAATAAACCTGTAAGCAATTTTACCAACATCGCCGGCTCCCCTGATATTGTTTAACCGTGGTTTTTCAAGAAACTGAAACCAGTTGTTGAGTATATTGAAAGAAAAATCGTCTTCCTTATAACCAAAAATCATACTTCCGCCAGGAATATAAAAGACTTCGGAAGTATTTATATTTTTAATTTTAACAAGAGGGTCACAAACAATCCAGTATTTTGCATTTTCTATCTTCTCATAGTCGGTCTGGTCCAGATAATCAACGCTGTTTTGGGTAATATATCCTTCGTTTCCATCAAATATGCCGGCAATTTTTACCCATTCGTCTTTTTCCTCCAGTACCGCAAAAACATCTCCAAAAATTAGCTGGTTTACCAGCTCGCTTGCATGAGCTGGTTCTCGCCGTACAGGAATCATTCCCAGCAAGCATAGTCCGTACATCTCCATTTAATGATTCTTAAAAAGTCGGGTGCAAGTTAAAGTAAAAATAAAACTTCTGCCATAAATTATTGTTATTTCGTAAATTGCTGGTCTTAATTTTTTCGTTTTTCATGAAGAGAATTTTACAATGGATTGAATCTCACAATCAATTCTTTTACAGAAGTGCTATTTTTCTTGTTTCTGTAGGCATAATTGCCTTTCTTTTTCCCCGCGAAGGTCGGTTTCCTTATGAATACCAGAAAAGCAAACCCTGGATGCATCCCGATCTTTATGCGCCGTTTGATTTTCCGGTGCTGAAAACCATTGAGGAATTAAGGATGGAAAAAGATAGTCTGATGAAGCAATTCAGACCATTTTTTAATAATTCCAAGGGAATTGACAGTGTTCAGATTTCGCTTTTTCAGCAGGCATTTGAAAAACAATGGAAAGCCTATACCAGCGATAGCATCGATTTCAAGGATAAGACCAAGGAGGATCTTTTAAGGCAATTTTTTGCCAGGGCAAAGGACAGCGATAAACAATATTATCTTACCCTGGGCAGACAATTGCTTTCGGAGGTATATAAGCGTGGAATTCTCGAATTAAACGACCAGGTTGAAGAAAAGCTTTCCACGGGTAAGTATATGGTTGTAATAACCAATAACGTGGGCGAGGAGCGTGAGTACTCGCAGGTTCTTACCCTCAAGTCGGCCTATGAGTATATTATGCGTGAGTTAGAGAAAATTTCGAATACAGTTCCTTCCGACAGGCAATTTATTCTCACAGGTTTTTATAAGGATTTGAATATGAATAATTATATTCAGCCAAACCTTATTTATAACCAGGAAGCATCCAACAATACACGCGACGAACTTATCAGCCAGATTTCGCTTACAAAAGGCATGATTACTGCCAACCAGCGCATTGTCGGGAATGGAGAAGTAGTAAACGATGAAAAATATAACCTGCTCTTTTCGCTTGAGACAGAGTATGAACACCGGATCGGGAACTCGGGAAATTTCAAGACCGTACTGCTGGGGCAGCTTATTATTATTATTTGCTGTGTTACGCTTCTGTTTATGTATCTGAACAGCTTCCGTAAAATTATTTACCGGAACTCGGTCAAAACCGTATTCATTGTTTTGCTGGTAATGCTTATTCTCACATTTACCAGCATTACCATTAGCCGCGATGTTGTGAATATTTATGTTATTCCGGTTATTTTGCTTCCCATCATTATTAAAACCTTTTACGATTCGCGGGTAGCACTTTTTATACATTCGGTTACTATTCTGCTTTTAGGGTTTCTGGCTCCCAATGGATTCGAGTTTATCTTTCTCTCGTTTACAGCAGGTGTGATTGGTATTTTAAGTCTCACCAACGTTTTCCGCCGGTCGAAGCTCTTAATGACAGCCCTGTACGTGGTTCTGACTTACTCTGTCGTTTATCTGGGTTTATACCTGATGCAGGGAAATAAAATTACACAGATTCCATACCGGCAGTTCCTCTGGTTTGCGGCTAACGGTGCATTATTGCTTTTTGCTTACCCGCTGATTTACTTATTCGAAAAAATTTTTGGATTCCTCTCGGATATTACCCTGATGGAACTTTCGGATACCAATCAGCCTTTACTTCGCGAGTTATCGGAAAAGGCTCCGGGTACTTTTCAGCATTCGTTACAGGTAGCAAATCTTGCTGAGGAAGCAGCTTTCAAAATTGGGGCCAATACGCTTTTAGTTCGAACTGGAGCTTTGTATCACGATATTGGTAAAATATTTAATCCCCGCTTTTTTATCGAAAATCTGAATACCGAGAAAAATCCTCATAGTGAACTGCCTTACGAAGAAAGTGCCGGGATCATCATCGATCACGTAACCAATGGTGCAGAGTATGCTAAAAAGCATCGTATTCCGCCGCCCATTATTGATTTTATCCGCACGCATCACGGAACTTCAACGGTTCAGTTTTTCTACCGTTCGTTTATGAATAAATTCCCTGAAAGGGAAGAAGAAAGAAAGAAATTTACTTATCCGGGTCCGATTCCATTTACCAAAGAACAGGTTTTGGTAATGATGGCCGATTCTGTAGAAGCAGCTTCCAGAAGTTTAAAGGAGATTACCCAGAAATCCATAAGCGATCTGGTGGATAATATTTTTTACTATCAGATGGTAGAAGAGCAGTACAACGATGCTCCCATTACCTACAAGGATATATCAGCAATAAAGGATGTTTTTAAGAAAAAGCTGATGAACATTTACCACATCAGAGTTGAATATCCGGAATTGTTGCTAAAACCTTAGGTCTATCACTTCAACGTTGGGATATTTACTCTTGTCGAAAACAAAAGTATTATCGGAAATTTCTTTGTTGGCTTCAAACTTGTCGAAGGTTATCGCATATTGAAAACCATCCTTGAAAAAGGCGCGCATGCTTAAAATCTGATAGCTGCTTTTCTCTATATGCAACCGTATTCTGCTGTATTTCTTCTTCAGGTCGACAGGGTAGAGGTCAATTTCGTAAACTTGTTTTCCGCCTTCAGTAGTTTCTTTGACGAACTTATTTTTGAAGTCTTTCTGGTAAATTTTAAAGACATCCCTCGGGTTCGAGATAAAGATATCATCGCCTTTGCTGCCCGATGGTTGCTGTTTGCTGATGTTCACTTCGTTCGACGCTGGGAGGTAATTATATACATCTTTGCCATCAAAATAAACTTCGCTGTCGGGTAACTTAATCATATATTTATCGCCCTTTATCAGCAAGGTACCTTTTTGGGTGGTTTTATCAGCATTCTGAGTACTTGTGCCTGTAATTGTAAACGCAGTACTGATAGTTTTGAAAGCCTTGTTTTTCGCCGAAACCTGATCTAGTATTGCCTTAGCCTGAGGATCGTTTTGGGCATTAACCGTAAAAGCGGTCGCAGCCAGAATATATAACGCTATCAATTTCTTCATTTCTGTTTTTTCTAGTTTCTGGGTAATGTATTCAAAAACTGTTCCAGGGATTGTTCATCGACAAATAATACCTGACGGGCTTTGCTTCCCTCAAATGCACCAACTATTCCTGCAGCCTCAAGCTGGTCCATAATACGTCCGGCACGGTTATATCCAATGGAGAATTTACGCTGAATCAGCGATGTCGATCCCTGCTGATGCATTACCACAAGTCGGGCAGCATCATCAAACATTTCGTCGCGCTTGCGCAGATCTACTTCAGCGGCTTCGCTTCCTTCTCCACCCTCACCACTGTATTCGGGTAACAGATGAGCCGTAGGATATCCCTGCTGGTTACCAATATGGTCGGTAATACGTTCCAGTTCGGGAATATCGATAAAGGCACATTGGAGACGAATCATATCGCTGCCGCCGGCAAAGAGTAGGTCACCACGACCAATAAGCTGGTTGGCACCCGGACTGTCGAGAATGGTGCGCGAGTCGATCATGGACGAAACCCTGAAGGCAATACGAGCAGGGAAGTTCGCTTTTATTACTCCGGTAATAATATTGGTGGTTGGACGTTGCGTGGCAATAATAAGGTGAATACCGATAGCACGTGCCAACTGGGCCAAACGTGCAATTGGCGTTTCAATTTCACGGCCGGCAGTCATAATTAAGTCTGCAAACTCGTCGATAACCACAACAATATAAGGCAAAAACCTGTGGCCAAGCTGCGGATTCAACCGGCGGCCAAGGAACCTTTCGTTATACTCTTTAATATTTCGTACCTGAGCATTTTTCAGAAGTTCGTAACGGTTTTCCATTTCGATGGTGAGCGACTGGAGAGTGTTAATTACCTTTTGGGTATCGGTAATAATGGCTTCTTCCGTATCGGGCAACTTGGCCAGGAAATGACGTTCTATTTTTGAATAAAGCGTTAACTCTACTTTTTTGGGATCTACAAGCACAAACTTCAGTTGCGAAGGGTGTTTCTTGTAAAGAATAGAGGTAATGATAGCATTCAACCCTACCGATTTACCCTGACCGGTAGCACCGGCTACGAGCAAGTGAGGCATCTTGGTAAGGTCGAAAACAAACGACTCGTTCGAAATGGTTTTACCAATGGCAATGGCAATTTCGGCATTCGATTCCTGGAATTTACGCGACGATACCAGCGACCGCATCGACACAATTTCGGGTTTCAGGTTAGGAACTTCAATACCAATGGTACCTTTTCCAGGCATGGGGGCGATGATACGGATTCCCAAAGCCGATAAACTCAGGGCTATATCGTCTTCCAGACTTTTAATACGTGAAATACGGATACCCGGTGCCGGAACAATTTCATACAAGGTTACGGTTGGCCCAATGGTTGCCTTAATTTTGTCGATCTGAATCTTGTAATTGCCAAGTGTTTCAACAATTTTGTTTTTGTTGCTGATAAGCTCTTCGTTGCTTACCTGCGAATTTTCCGATTTATGATCCTCGAGCAATTCAACAGGAGGATATTTATAATTTTTGAGATCGAGGGTAGGATCATAAGCGCCCATTTCGTCAACCAGTTGCTGGGCAACTTCTTCCGGTTCGGGCAATTTGACCCGCATTACCGGCTGAGGATCTTCTTCCCTCGGGATATGTTCTTCAATTGTAAGCTCTACATCGTCGTCAACGTCTGTCTTATTCTTTTTCCCGGCAGGAACAGTATGAACAACATTGAAGTTATCTTCCAGCAAGCTTTCGGCTTCCGGGATATTTTCCTGAGCAGCAACGGCAACCGGTTCCTGAACAGGTTTGGGAGCTTTGCGTGAAAAGATGGAAGAAACAAAGCGCTTGAACCATTCCACACTCGATGCTATGGTTATAAAGATAAAAAGCATGGTAGTAAGCAGCAATAGCAATGCAGTACCGAATATTCCCATAACCGAATTCAGCCACTGGGTTACAAAATAACCGTAACTACCCCCCAGTCCGCTACCCAAAATACCGCCGGCAGTGCCAAAAAGAAATCCGAGAATCAAAGAAGTGAGTATTACAATTGTAAGTGTGATCAGCAATGTTTTTCGTAACGGAAGAAGCTTAATGGTGATAAGCCGGAAGCCAATGATAAAGAGCATAAATGGAATTCCGAATGACGAGACCCCAAAGCTTGAATTGATAAAAAAGCTGGCAATTTTAGCGCCGCTTTTACCCGACCAGTTTTCGACCTGAATGGCTGCTTCGGAAAGCACTTCACCATTTTCGAAGCTCTGGTCGGCTTTCCAGGTGAAAAAATACGAAACAAAAGCCAGGGTAAGGTAGGCTCCGAAGAAAATAAACGCAACACCGAGGGTAATTTTGAATTTCTCGTCGGTCAAAAACCGGTGTAATCTATTAGGTTTCTTTTCTTTTTTAGTTTTTTTCTCAGCCATGGGTTTAAATAAAGGACATGCAAAAATAGCAATATTTAAAAAGTAATACCGGAAGTTTTTTGAACAATGGGGGTGAGTTATCAAACGAAATATAACGTCTCTTTATTACTTTATAAAAACCGGATTACAAAATTGGAATTGTTAATTTCCTCAATTTGGTTACAAGTAACCTCAAATTGGTTAAATGTATGGTACTGCTATTGACGACCTTTGTGTCATAACTTAAAAATTTAATTTTATGACACAGTTAAATGATTTACCGGTAAACGGCACTTCAACTCATCTGGGCAACCGGTCGCCAAAAGTTTGGTTCATCACTGGTTCGTCGCGTGGTCTTGGACGTGTATGGACCGAAGCAGCGCTTAAACGTGGCGACAAGGTTGTTGCTACAGCCCGCAAAGTGGAAAGCATTTCGGCCCTTAATGAAGAGTATGGCAAAAATGTTCTTACCCTGGAACTCGACGTTACTAACAGCGAACAGGTTAAATCGGCCGTAGAGCAAGCTTTCTCTCACTTTGGACAACTGGATGTTATCCTGAATAACGCAGGATATTCTCTGGTAGGCACAATTGAAGAATCGGGCCTGAACGATATAAGGGAGCTTTACGAAACCAATGTCTTAGGACCTGTTTCGGTTATCCAGGCAGCTTTGCCATATTTGCGTAAACAGGGCGGTGGCCATATCGTGGGAGTTTCGAGCTCACTCGGTCATTTTACCTTACCTGTAATTGGATATTATTGCTCCACTAAATGGGCCTTCGAAGCAATTCACGAAAGTCTGGCCACCGAGGTGAAACAATTCGGAATAAAAGTAACCATTATAGAACCTGGTGCTTATGCTACTGAGTTTGGAAGTCAGAATTCGGCAAAATTTACTGCAGGAATGAGCAACTACGAAGAGATTAGAAAACAATTCTTTGCTTCTTTTGAGCAACTGGAATTTGGCGATCCAACTGCAACTCCTGATGCACTCTTCAAAGTTATCGATTCACAAAATCCTCCCCTCCGGTTCTTCCTCGGTAGCCAAAATTTACCTATAGTGCGTGCAGCCTATTCGGAACGACTGGCACTCTGGGAAGAATGGAAAGCAGTTTCCGATTCGGCCCAAGGTAATGTGAAAAAGGAAGAAGAAGTAGAAATTAACGCATAAAACAAATCAATGATGACCGATATTTGTTATAGTATCGGTTATCACTTTTTAATTCTTTGATAGATTAGTTTTAATTTATTAAGCCACGAATTCACTAATTAAAGTATCCTGCAAAGCAGGATGTTATTTGTGTAGATAACAAAAAAGGGAACACTAAAATGAATTAATATGAAGTTTTTATTGCATAATGATTAAATGATATCCACGAATAACCGAAAACTTGTTTTCGGAAAAAACTTTCTATTAGTGAATTTGTGGCAGTAAATTAAATGTTAACCTGATAAAATTTAAAATACTCAAAGGATGGCGCGCGTTCGTAACGCGTGCAAGGTCCGTATATTCCTATACAATTTTGCACCGATGAAAAAAGAAGAGAATACTCCGATAAAGCTCGAATCCTTATCCGAAGCGCACCTCGCCATGGGTTTGCCAAAGCCGCAGCATCCCCTGATAAGTATTCTGAACAATATGGACAATCAAAGAATGTGTAATTTTCCCTCCAGTCCCCATGTTTTGAGCTATTATAAAATATCCTATAAGCCCAAATTTGAAGGTAGAATACGATACGGACAAACCTTTTACGATTTCAACGAAGGTGGATTATTATTTGCCGCGCCCAATCAGGTACTTGGCTGCAGCAGTGATGTGCAGAGAAGTCAGATTCCCGATTATACGCTTCTTATTCACCCCGATTTTTTGTGGAACTATCCACTGGCAAAGAAGATCAAACAATATAATTTTTTCTCCTATTCTGCTAACGAAGCATTACACCTCTCCGATCAGGAAAAGGAAACTATTATTTCAATTTTTAGAATTATTGAAGAAGAACTCAACAGCCGGATAGATGAATTTAGCCAGGATGTTATTATCTCGCAAATCGAGCTATTGCTTAATTATGCAAACCGTTTTTACAAACGGCAATTCATCACCCGTAAAGTCGTGAACAATGACCTGCTGCAAAAACTGGAAGAAATTCTGGACGGATATTTTGCCAATGAAAAATCATTAAGCAAGGGAATTCCTACGGTTCAGTACCTTTCGGAAAGTCTGAATGTTTCTCCAAGCTATCTGAGCGATATGTTGCGGTCGCTAACCGGCCAAAATGCCCAGCAACATATACACAATAAACTGATAGAAAAAGCTAAAGAAAAGCTGTCGATCACCACCCTATCGGTAAGCGAAATAGGTTATGAACTGGGGTTTGAACATCCGCAATCGTTCAGCCGGCTATTCAAGTTAAAAACCAATCTCTCCCCCCTGGAATTCCGACAATCTTTTAATTAAAGTAAAGCTCATTTATAGCAGCATAAAATTTCTGTGATTGCGTTACTCCACTTCGCTAAGGTTTAACCTCCGGTTTTTCCGACTGATCCTTGAAAATTAGTGTGCTTCGACTAAAAAGAATGACTCATGAATAAAGCGGCCGGTATTGCTATTAAAAGAACCAAAGCGTAAATTGATATAATTACAATAACCATGATACCCATAAATTTAAACAGCGATTTCAGATTCTGAAACCCGGTTGTTACCGACGATTCATCTCCTGAATTGATTCCTTGTTTCATCTGAACCGAAAATTTGTACAAATAAGTGACCGGAAAGTAATAAAGAACGGCCAATGCAATATAGACTAGTCCCATTATTCCCATCGGGAATCCTGTTCGCGCAATGCCACTCAAAAATGATAATCCAACCATCATCACAATGGCAAGTAAAACCAGCAAACCCATTCCAACGTAGCCAACAATTGCCATAAACTTTCCCCATTTTGAAGTTTCGAGCAGATAACTTTTTATTTCTTCATTGATTACGATTGGTGCGGCATTCTCTTGTTGGGATGTTAAATTTTCCATAGTTATAAAAGTTAAGGTTATTATTCCTCAAGTAAGACATTTACCTTTAATTTTCCAAATTCTTTTATGATGGTGAAGATTTCAACCATTCCATAGAAGGTAACAGGGAAGAGGAAGCCTAAACAGGGATCAAAGCTGTTGCAGCTCGATAAACTACTCAAAATATACAAGGAACAATAAAAACGGATATTTGTGATTTCATAAGTTAAATATTATCAAATGTCAAGGCGGTGCATGCCGTAATACAATTAATCGTTTTTTGGGTGATATTCCAGCAAGCTATTCATTTTCTCATTACCATCTTTGGGATAGATAATACCTCCTGTAATGAATACCTTATCATCAATAGAAATAGCCTGATGATTTTGAACGGGAAAGGGCATATCGGTTTTTTCTTCCCATTTGTCCAAGGCTGGATCATACTCATAAACCGATGATATAGAGCCATGATTCCATCCACCGAATATATATATTTTACCATTCGAACTAACCATGGCAGCATCACATCTTGATGGGGACAATAAAGCTAACCTTTTAAAAAGGTTATGTTCTGGATCATACTCTTCAAATAGAGCTGACTTGTCTAACTCGGAATGGCTAATGGTATCGGATAGAATATATATTCGATTGTGTATGGTTACCGCCCCTATTGGGAAGTGCTTAAAAGGTAAAATAGTCTTTATTTGCCATTTATCGGTAGTAATATCATACTCTTCAATTGTATAAACTGCAAGTGAATCTTTACTTTTGAATTTCATTTCCTCAGGTTTTTCGCGGCCACCAATGGCATACAGCTTGTTGTTAAGGGTTGCTAAACAGTGAAATGCGCGGGCAATATTCATGGGCGATTTTGAATACCATGTATCCGTTTCACAATCATACATCAGCACTTTCCTGATGCGCGTATCAAAGATATTTTCCTGGCCTCCTGCTACAAATATTTTATTATCAACCGCAACCGCGCAAGATGTTGTAATTGCATAAGGCATGGCGCATTTATTCTCCCATTTTGATGTTTTGAGGTTGTACATTTCAACAGATGCAGTATCCCTGAATTCTGATTTTTTGCCTGTACTGCCTCCTATCACATAAATATTACCGCAACACACGGCCATTGAATGAAAAGCCCTGCAAATGCTCATAGATGGTTTTTCTTCCCAGAATTTTTGCTGGCTAAAACACACTGATCTATGGAAAATCAGAAAATATAACACTATTCCAATTACGATAAGTTTTTGTTTATTAATCATATCATTTGAATAAAAAGTTTTCAATTTCTTTTCTATAAATTCCCGGTTGATCGAGCCAAATAAAATGACCTGCTTTAGGAATCCTGATTAGTTTGGAATTTGGGAAAACTGTGGTGTATTGGTCGGCTATTCCTGGTTCAAGATAATCTGCATCCCCTCTGAGAACCAATATGGGTGTAGAATTTTGTTTTAGAATATACTTAATTGGTTTACTATTCATAAGGTCGAAAATGGTCATGGCAGACGCCCACCAACCCATTCCATTCATTCTGAATTCAGGACTTTTGGTAAATGCCTTATTGTACACGCATGTTTCAAAGATTTCTGCTGTAATAAAGTCGTCGGCCAGGCGATCCATTTCTTCGTCTCCGGCAAATTCATACGCTTTATGAATGTTGGTTTGCATCAGTTTATCGAGTTGGTAATAGCGGTTGAGCCGCTCTTCACCATACTTATATCCAATCCAGGGATACCATCCCGAAAGAAACCTTGGAACACTTGAATATTCATCGTTCCAATCCCTTATATCTATTGAACCCGGTGAAGTAAAAATTGCTTTTATTACATTTTGCGGGTATTTTACCATGTAATGAGAAGCCAATGTTGAACCCCATGAATCACCTATAAGGATGCAGGGCTTATTACCAATGATATTCCTGATTTCTTCCAGATCCGAAACATGTCTCTCCACTGTGTACTGGGTGGGGTCATTAAGTCTGGCAGAGAGTCCGCTTCCAATCTGGTCGTAAATATATATGTCGAATTTCTTTCCGGCTAGTTTATTATACCATTCAACCGGGGCTTCTTTGCCGAATGAATTTACCTGACATGCACCAGGGCCCCCGTGGAGAAAAATTAAAGGTACCGCATTAACAGAATCTTTTGCAGGTACGTGAACATAAGCGATGTGGGAACCAGTCTTTAAATCCCAATATTCCACTGAGTTTTTACTAAAGGAAACAGGATTTGTGCTTTTTGATTGGCACTGTACAAAAGAACTGGATAAAAACAAAATAAGAATAATGTTCTTCATATAGATTTTTGATGTATTAGTAATGGTTTTATATCGATCTGATAAATTTTTGATGGTAGGCCCCTCGTGAAAAACAAGTATTTCCCGTCGGACGACACACAAGGTCTCCCTTCATATTCTTGAGTATTTACTATGGGGCCGAGGCTTTTAGGCTCTGTCCAAGAGCTATTTTCATCAAAGCTGACGTAAATGTCACCAGTATTATTACTGGAAATGTAACGGCCAAAGAGAATGTAACTTTCATCGGGTGCTACATAGAGTTCCTCAACATTGATAATTTTAACTTTTGATTTACTTACAAGCTCCTTTTTAAAGAGTCCAGGAGTGGTTTCCATTCAACCTGGTAGATTTTAGTAGGCATACCTTTGGAATAGAAGAGATAATTTCCATCTGGAGATATGCAAGGTCTCCCTTCGTATTCATTGGAATTTATTTTATTGCCCAGGCTTAGGGCAGTCGACCAGGTGTTATTCAGCTTGAAACTAATATAAATATCTCTCCAGTTGTTTTCTGAAACGTACCACCCGAAAAGCAGATAACTTTCATCGGGTGCAATAAAGAGTTCAAAAACGGAATATTTGTTTATTGAAGTGTCTAACGGAACCGGTTCAGTATATGTTCCGTTTTCATATTTTGAGCAAAACGCTTTCCATCCACCATTGCGATTGGAACAAAAAAATAAGTTTCCTTTTTGATCACACGTAGGACTCATGTTAAAAGAATGATTATTTATAATACTGTCGATCGGTTTGGGGTTACTCCAGCCCCCGGATGTTTTATCCATCACATAAATGTCACAGGTAGCATAATTATTCGTAGGTCTGCAAAAAAAGAATCTTTTACCATCCGGACTAATTCGAGGATTCTCGATCCGATATTTTCCGGAGAAATCAGTTTGCTTAGCATCACTCCAATTCTTATCTAAAAAACAGGAAGATTTTATAATCTCAATTCCAGCACTATCTGTTACAAAGTATAATTCATTCCCATCCGGTGTGAATGTTATATTAGAGGCGAATAAATTTTCGTTTCCCTTTATATTAAAAAGTATTGGGATTTTAATCGGTTTAATAGATGCGTATGGATGTGCCTTCTTTTGATTGCATGCTGCTATTAATCCTACCACCAACAGAATCACGATAATATGTTTCATAATTAAATCATCTTTTTTAAATTGATTTTCACTTCAAAGTTTTTTTGCCCGCGAACTATTCCCAAACGATATTGTTTATTTTCAATCTTAAACATTCTCGAAATCTCATCAATAGAATAATTGCTTGCTTTAACATCGTCAATAAAAGTAATTTCATCGCCTTCTTTTATTCCGGCTAAATCCGCTGGAGAATCCGACAAAACCTTAAATACCTTAATCTGATCAAGATTTTCGATTGTATAAAGGAACACCCCTGCCATATCCCATTCCATTTTATCACCTATTGAACTTGTTGGCTCAAGAATCATCCGGCTATTTGCATAATCAAAAATAACTATGAACCTTTTTAAAATTTCATTCCCGATCAAACCGCCAATATCAGAACGAGCCATTCCTCCTCTAGTATTGTTTGATAGTGAAACGATTGGGTTATCAATTTTGTATCCACCTATGATAACCTCTTTGATTCGTCCATTGTGGTTTACTGAACTGCCTCCAGCTCCAAACCGAACACTCTTAATTGTTTTAATTTGCTTATCCAGGTTGTTATCCTTACAAAACTTACTAGTGAATGAAATGGCATCGGGTAACCCTGTATCAATCATAAAAATCTCTTCGATTTTTTTATTATCGGGTAAAACTACTGTTGACTTCAAGTAGGGAACCTTGTCAATAATTATCGGAATTATACTCCCCTTACCTTTGTATTTGTACTTGTCCTGATTGTACAATTTAAACACCCTTTTACTGTAGTCAATTTCAATAACATATTTCTCAAACAGTTGTCGCCCACAAACTGCATCTACCCGGTGACCCAAGATTTTTTCCAATGTTTCAAAAGAATATGCATAAAGATGACTATTTAATAGCAGTTCAGCATTGTATATACGGAATTTGATATCTTTTAATTCTTTCTCAAAAACCCTGTTTTCACCAATACCTGTATAACCTTGATCTATAATATTTCCCATAGGCAATTTAAGTTTCTCTGCACTTTTCTCATTTACAATAAATCCTGAAAGACCTGAATCAAGGATTACCCATAAAGGATTTGATCCATTAATGGATGCCTGGAAAAATATTTCGTTGAAATAGAGTTTAAAAGGTACCGTAATACACCTCTCTTCCACTGTGGGTTTCCCCTGCCCAATTGCTTTTATTACTGTCAATGTCGTTCCCAATGCTAAGAACAAGACCACTACAAAAAGTAACCGCTTTTTCATCACTCAAATACAATTAAATTAAAGAAAATAGAGTTTTATCTGTATGAGCGCAAAAGTAGCAGGGCATCGTATGACAAACTATCGACTTTATAAAGTCGTAATTATTTAATGTGAAGAAATTAAGTGGGTTATAAAATGAGTGATCAGGTTGGAGATTTTGAAGACTACAAATCCTAAAATAGAATTTTGCTATGGCTCAAGAAGAATAGGAGAATTGAATATATCTAACGTGGGTTTTTGAAAAGCACTGATAATTCTGTGTTGTATTCTTCCTGTTAATGAGTATTTTCTTCCCGATACTTTCTCGGACTTACTTTTTCTTTCTTTTTAAAAGCGGAATTAAATGATGAAATGGAGTTAAACCCACAATCGTAAGCAATAGCAGCAATGGTAAGTTTGGTGTATTCAGGTGAAATCAGTCTTACTTTAACTTCATCTACACGGTAAGCATTTATAAAATCGAAAAAGTTGGTATAAAAGTTTTCATTGATAACCTGGGAAAGAAGATATGGCTTAGTTTCCAGTTGCAAGGCTAGCTTTGAAAGTGTTATATCATTGTCCAGAAAAGGCTTTGTGTTTATCATCACGGTCATGAGCTTCTGAAATAAAGCCTGGGATTCAGGCTTCGTAAGGATCGAGTTCCTGTACTTTTCGAATGATTCGTTAATCTGATTTTTCTTACGCCAAAGGAAAAACAGCATGTAAACAAAAAGGCAAAAGAGAACGGTTGCGGAAAGATAAGGGAGAACTCCTGTCCACCAGGTAATTCCGTACGATAGCCATATTAACGCAACGGCTCCAATAACGAATAGGTACCATTTATCTGGGTGAGGTAAAATTAAAGAGCTATCTTTCTTTTTTCTGAAATGATAACCAGCAAGAAATATGTATACAGCTATTTGAATCATTATTAAGTTGTACCGGATATCCCATACCGGATCATTTTGAGGGTATGGCAAGAAGGCACTAGATAACACGAGTATCGCCGGCGCAAAATGTAAGCTTTTAATTTTTGTAAATGTGCGCTGAGGATTTATGCTTTTAGAAATATATAACAGCAACACAGGACCAACACAGGCAAAAGCGGCCAACCCTGTATGAATAACTATAAAATCAACGGGAACAATACTCGCAATGATGGATTTTGCCATTCTTACCGTAATAAACAAAACAAGGAAGGCAAGATACTTATCGGCCGGATTTTTTTTGGAATATCCAAAAAACAGATAGAAAAACAGGAAAAATCCATTTAGGACTCCTGTAATGCCAATCAGTAATAATGAGATCATCAATATATTAATCATAATTTCAATCTCTGAAACCTTACCCAAATTAAACAAATTTTATTTGGGCATCAAAAAAATAAGAAAGAGGACAATAATCAGGAATGGCCACATAACCAAAGTCATAACTTTACGTACTAGCATTGTAACCATTTGGAATGCTACCCTATATCTTACAGAATTAAATACCATGATGAGATTAAGCCTTTTTATGATCCTCTTACTTTTATCTCTTCAGTTATTTTCACAGATAGAAAATAAGACCAATCCTTTTTTCCACGATTCGGTTAATAACAGGAAAGTATACCTGGTAGTCGAAAAAGCGCCGGAGACTTCCATGGATATGGCTAATCTGTGCAGGTATATCACAGAAAATAACTTCTGGCCAGTTGGGGATACCACCTGTTGGTTTACTAAGGTGTATCTTTCGTTTATTGTTGAACCAAACGGATCGGTTTCCAATGCTAACGTTGAAATCAGGGGAGGTTCTTGTGACGATCCGGTTCGGGATTTGAACAATAAAGCTTACATGACAGAGAATTTAAAAAAAACGTTATCCAAATTACACTGGACACCCGGTGAATTAAAAGGAGAAAAGGTTCCTGTTTTGATTCGAATACCCGTACTTGTGGATTTTGATTTCGATTGAATAATTGACGCATTAAATTGTTTACGGTATTATTTTAACGGTTTCAATAATTCGTACTATGTTTTTAATATGCGTTATTTGTTGTTAATCAATATTTTTTTTGTAAGAATAACATTGTTATTTACTTCAACCCTAACCATATAAAATCCATTTACGAAATCTTTTAAATCAAGAAATATTTCTTTCGAATTTTGATAACTCCAGGTCCTATAAACACGCCCTATGGATGATATTATTGAAATATTTACTCTTGAATAATGTTTGTTTAGGTCAATATTCAAATAGTCTATACAAGGATTAGGGTATATGCTGATTATACTATCCTGTATTTCATATAAACTTAATGTAGTTTCTGTTTTAGGATAAAGAAAAGTAGTAATATCATTTATAGTAGAGTCCAGATATGCTTCCCAATTAGGGTTGCCGTAATACCAGGGACAATGTGTTGCATTTTCATAAACATGAGTTTGAATAGGCAATCCGATGTTTATGCCACGTAAAACTATATTAAAAGCAAGAGAAATAGGAATAAATGTGTCAGCCGAACCGTGAGTCCATAAAATTGGCGGGGCGTTTGAGTTTTCTATTGCGGTTGTATCAAGAAGCATACCGCATAAACACAGTGTTCCATTTACTCCGTTTCCTACGTTTGAATTTCTATTACTTCCAACAGGATTATTGGGATTTGCCATAGGATATGGACTCATTTCTTCTTGTTTGTCCACATAAGCCACCATCATTGCAGTAATTGCCCCGGCAGATTCTCCCCCGACAAATACTTTGCTTGTATCTATTTTATATAATGCTGCGTTTGCTTTAAAATATCGTATAGCTTGCTTGGTGTCGTGCATAGCATCGGTCATTGCCCTTCTGTCTGTTTCAGAGTTGTACAACTGAAAATTCGGGTCTAGCCTGTAGTCTATGCTTGCAACAGCATATCCTTTTCTTGCCATCTTTTGGCTAAGTAATTTAATGGACGGATATTGTCTTGTTCCCGATGTAAAACCACCTCCGTGAATGTAGATGATAAGTGGTCTTTTGGGGATGGGATCAAGGGTTGGAGCGTAAAAATCAAAGAGTAAATTTTGATTATTTCCAAGGTGATTAACAGCATTTCCATATGTTCCCCCAATTATAGAATCCAAATCAGTAAATACGTATGTTAAGTATCGTTGTGCATACGTATTAAAATTCATAAAAAATAATATCAGAATTATGATTTTCTTCATTATAAACGTTTTTAACAATTACCACCAACGATAGGGTATGAAAAGCTGCCGGTTTACGGGAGATTTTCAGTCAAGCCAAAAGTTGGAGCAGGCTACAACCCTTGAATGCCCTACTTTCCCGGCAATTTTTATACCGCATGTGTGTATCTTGCATGAACAGCGCACACCGTAAGGTCTGGAAAAAGATTAAAAATACAAATATTCCCCTGTCATTACTGCATTATGCCCCAATTTTTGGGGTGGACTCTCGAAATGACAATCCTAATATTTTTAACTGACAGTAGTGAAAATTCATACCTTTTTTGAATTTCGTACGTACAATACATCAACATTAGGAGTTAAGGTTAATAAAACCAATTCCGCACCTGTTCCGCTAAATGGAAATATAGTATGAATTATGTCCGATGAAAACCAGGACATAAACGGAGATAGCAGGGTAAGATTAAATCCATTCGCATTATAGGTTTCGGGATACGAAACAAGTTAATTCATTTATTATGGCACAAACACGGCACTTTTAACTGATGCTGCTCGTCCGCAACGGCTGCTGATCATCTGCAAAGGCTGACAGTTTATCTGCAAAGGCTGCTGTCCATTCGCAACGGCTGAGGATTCATCCGTAACGGCTGCTGGTAATCCACAACGGCTGAGGATTCATCCGCAACGACTGCTGGCAATCTGCAACGACTGACAGTTCATCTGCAACGGCTGCTGACCATCTGCAATGGCTGACGGTTCATCTGCAACGGCTGCTGACAATCCGCAACGGCTGCTGGCAATCTGTAAAGGCTGCTGGCAATCTTTAACGGCTGAAAACCCGTCAGTAGAGGGTTTTGGTGTTGCCACGATAAAAAATAAAACGGCTGTTCGTCTAGGAAACTAGATACCAGATATGGATACTTTTTATTAATTAACTTAATTTTAATCTTATGAGCGAAGTAGTTAAATTTCCTGGCCTTTTTGAAGAACTGCCTTTCATTGCCCTTTACCTGCTTGTATCGCTAAAGCGCGACAAAGCATTGTTTAAAGCCTTTTCGCCGGTATACGACGATGCGTTTATCGCCAGCATGGAAGCTCAGAAAACGCTTGTGGAGGAGCTGATAACTCCACGACAACTTACCGGTGAGATGAAACTTATTACCCAATTGGTGGCAGCCGATTACACCAAAATCCGTAATATGTTGAACCGCGTGGAGAGCTACCTCAAAAAGGCAACCGAGCCGCTTACCCTGCCGGTGGTCGATTTTGGCATTCGCCAGACACGCGTCGAACTTGTGGCCAAAAACGACGAAGGGATTGTGATGCAACTCCGGGCCCTGTACAAAAACCTCGAAAACAACAAAGCAGCTCTCGAACCTAAGGGGTATACCCCGGCCATCAGTACCGAATTTGCCGCTCTCATAACCAGTCTCACCACCAACAGTACCAGTCAGAATCTCAAAAAGGACGACCGCAGGGTGCTTGTCAGCGAAAACATTGTGGAGATGAACAAGCTCTGGAAAATGATGAACGATGTAATGGAGGATGGCAAAAAAATGGGTCGTGAGCAAAAGAACGACGCCATGATTGGTGACTATACCTTTAAGTATGTCCAGAAGAAAGTCCGCCAGGACCGCAAGAACAAAGAAGGAGGCACCCCTCCGGCAGCAGTATAGAATAGTAAAAAAGCAGCGGCTGAGGGGCTGCTGCTTTTTTTTATAATTGATTCTTAGGTGCTTTTTATATAGAAATGAGGGGGCGTTTTTCAAAGAAGAAGTTTCATTTGTAAAATATTGCAGGTTATAATCATTTAAGATAATTCAGATGGGCTCTGCCTCCGAAGAAAGGGCGTCTAATATTTTTTAAAAATGAATCACACATTTGGGTAATAATGTTCTAATCCTTTCTTTCTCCTTTTCATTAAGATTATTCCTTTCAATATGCAATTCTTGAAGATTTGTCAAATATTTTATCTCCTCAGGTAAGCTGGCTAACTGATTATTTCCAATTTCTAAATAAAGTAGGTTGGTCAATTCACCAATTTCTTTTGGAAGTTCTTGCAGATGATTATTGTTCATGATTAGTATTCGTAAATTTTTCAGTTGTCCGATTTCAGCACAAACGCTTGTCATTTGATTTGAACTTAATGATATTTCGTCCAGAGTTGTCAGTTTAGTTAAAACTAAAGGGAATTTTCTGAATTGATTGCCCAAAAGATTTATAGAAACAATTTTTTCTAGATTCGATAGCTCATTTGGCAACTTATCAAGACCTTGACCAGCTACGTCAATACTTAAGACCTCGTGTTTATGTATAATCGCTTTTTGTAAGCTCTGGTATTCATATAAAGCCCGATTTTTCTTTATGTAGTCCCAATAAGATTTTCCAATTACTTGCTTAATTTCAAAATCAAAAACTTTTTTCTTTTTACCATCGCTCCACTTCCCTGATGCGAATTTATAATCCTCATTTAATTTACCTTCAAAGAAACCTGTAATACTGTCTGTTTTGTCCCGCTCGACCAAATAAAAAGTTAAATCAGGATTAAGTGCCCCAACTAATTTCAATGAACCCAAGTTTGCATCGTAATAATATGAACCGACTATCGTTGAGTCAAGAAGAACTAAAAAATTGATATTAATTTCAAGCTTTTTATTTTGATCAGTCAAAATGTAGCCTTCATAAACGTACGTTTTACGAAAACTTTTGTCTTGTCCAAATGATGTCAAAACAGAAAGAAGGCCGATTAAAATTGTAAGTGTATTTCTCATTGTAAAGTTTATCCCATTACCTACTATTATCATAAATTTCGGTTGTTTGTTAGTATGTTATGCTCATTTATTGTTAATATCCTTGAAAATAGAAGTCAATATAATCCTGTCTGATAATAAAGAACAGCAGTTTATTCATATTAAAATAGCTATTCCCCATAACCATAAATTGTCCGTCGAATGAGAATTTTTGTTTTTTTGTTAAATCGTAGCTATCAGTTGTTGAGCTCTCACCATTAGAAGTCACTCGATGAAATTTAACTATCCCATTCTCGATATTTTTCGCTTTAGCAATTGAATCAATCTTTGCAGTCATTTGCTTATATCCACATTCTTCTTGTCCATAGGCTGTAAATCCAATTATCAGCACAAATAAAACAGTAATAATTTTCATAAATATGTTTTTTTGTTATCGACCCGATTATGCAGTATTATTTAAGTTTATCAAGATTGTTGTCAATTTCCTTTATTTTATCAATCCAATACTTTTTGACGTCTTCGTTTTTTATTTCTCCTTTTCGCGGGCTAATCGTAGAAGGAATTTTACTTATATAGTTCCAGTTCTTACTTTTATCTCTGTCGATTTCACTTTTGTTTGTTGGCTCTTCTCTCTGTCTCCAAAATTCCAGATTGTAATTATAGTCCCTTTTAATCTCCAGCAGATAAGCAATCAGACTTTCAGTTGTATTGGGTATATATCCGGGTCCGGTACAACCACAGGAATGAAATGTAATTCCAACCGAATATAAACGTTTAATATGTTCCCATTCTTTTACATCACTTTTTCGGGGAGATTCAAAGTCTTTCCCCATATTAGCCATTAAGTTTCCACATTGAGGGCATTTTGCTTCATTCAGCTCAATGTCATCTTTGTTACCAATATCGCTCAGTAATTTTCTTTTAAATGTCTTCCGGCATTCAAAACAAGCATAATGCGATTTATATTTTATCATAGCATATCTGCACATGCTCCATCTGGTTTTATATAATCTTATACAAGCAAATTTATACAATTAAAAACTCACAAAATATATAAGTTATGAGGCGTGCTAGCTTAAGTCGGTTCAATTACTTTTGGATTAGAATTTTATCTTTTAAATATGTTCAAATTGTATATTTGATCGAAGTTTGGAAAAGAATCATAAATGGACACGATATATTCACACAATAAATTAATCCCATGAAAACATTCTTTTATATTTTATTATTTATTTTCTCATTTATTTATAGCTATTCTCAAACTGAAAAAGTAGATCAGCTTTCTTCTGAATTAAAAAGATTGACTCATGAACTTAAAACTGTTGATGATAGAGCTTCAATTTTGAGAGATTCAATTAAATTCCTTGAAAATAAGATTAGCCAGGAGAAGTTAAATTTACTAACTTCCAAAGGTTTTATTTGCGAAACACAAACTAATAGTGTAGCAAATGTTCGAGATAACCCTGCCATTAATGGACATCAGATTTTTTCTATCCCCTCGAAAAGTAACATAAAAGTTCTTGAATTTATGGGCAATTCATATTGGAAAATTCAATATGAGGAAAATGTTGGGTTTGTAAATGATGTTTTTTTAATAAAGACAGATGAAATGAAATTTACTGAAAAATCTCAAGGCCAAACAATGGATTCCAAATTAAGCACCAATGCAATTTCAACTTCCACTACCACATCTCAATCCACCAATCAAAGTACTAGTTCAAGCTCTTATTCCTCCAAAACCATATATACTGGGCCTAGAGGAGGAAGATATCATTATAGCAGTTCTGGGAAAAAAGTATATGAAAAGAAAAAATAAGGACTGTGACGGATTCGCAGTTTTTGTGATAAAAAAATCGGGTCAGTTATTATGAAGCAATTTTAAACACCTTTTATCAGCTTAATATCCAAGATAAATAAATGTTTGTAACGCGGCAACTTGGGTACAACCTTCCTCGAATGCAGGGTTTATTTTATCTTTGTATCTTTAATATATCAGAGGCTATTTCACCCACACCTAAGAAGGAAACTCTATCTCCAATTTTAAAAGTTTGGTCAAAGGATTCAGATAAATAAAAATCCTTATTTAAACATGTAATAAGGATTGTATCATCATCAACATCGGTTACAACACCTTCAATTCTTAGTTCACTATTTAAGAAATCAATCTGGTCTTTATTTATTGTTGTGACTTGAGTAATCCATTCTCCAGAAACTAAGTCTCTTGAATTACAGACTTTCCTTGTGTCCTTAAAATAATGAGTTTGAATATCCATTAGTATACAATATGGATAAGTAAATTCATATGACGTTCCTCGTTTACCCTTACCAATTTCTGTAAGTTTCACGATATTCAGTTCCCCCCTGCTGGGCGCGATTGTATCGCGTTCCTTTTTAACAGTCGTTTGTAACGACATTTGCGCAGCAAGAAGCATAGTAATGGTTATCCGCACGCGTTGCAAACGCGCGCAAGCTGGGGTTTGCTGTGGTTAAAAGAGGAACACCCTATGTAGACTTATCGAAATTTGCTGCCTGATTTTTTTGACAAAAAATTTGGTTTATCCTTAGAATAGTGTTAGGCAAAGTTGTTTATTGTCCTAATAATAACCATATTAACCAATAGAATCTTTTACGGTTTGATAATCCCAATAATAACTACCATCTTTATAATAGCACATTGCTTTATGTGTACCCACATTCTTTATTACCTCCGGGCATTTAGTCTTATCTACTGATGCTGCATTATATAAAACTACTATTTTCAGACCATCACGTATAGCTTTTTCACACTCATATTCTATATAGCTTCTGTAATCCACCTGCATACCTCGGGCGCAACTTTGTGTCCAGCTATTATAACTAGCACAATATTGACAGCTACCGTTTCTTGCAGTCTTTGTGTTTGAACCAACAATAAGAACAAAAGTTTTTGAAGAATCAAGTCTTGTTGCAAGCGAAGATTTAATACTACAATTTAAACTACTATCTCTTGCTTGCGTTAAGTCATGAGCATCCGTAAATGACAAACTCCAAAAATTACTGTTATTCCACTTATGAAGTTGGTCAATTGCATCTTTATCTCCGTCCCATTCAGCAGCTAAATAAGTTTTTGTTCTGTAAGCCATAATTAGTCCTTTTTTAAATTATAAAAATTGATTTTGTCTCTCTTTGATTCATGAATAATAATTGAAACTTGTGAAGGATATGTAAATTTAATCCTGCTTACTTTGAACGACCAAATTAAAAGTTCAAGCAGTTCCTGTTCCGTAACAGAATCAAATCCTTTAAAACGAGTTATTCCTGAGCCGAGAAGTGGTATTGAAATAGAACGTCCAGCATATATTATGTCTATTTCATTCCAAAAATTTATAAGAAAATTTATGTAGTCATTCATATAAAGAAATGCTCTATTTTCATTATCAAATTTCGAGAAAGCTGTTAGCACATAATCTTTGTGCTGAAAAACGGTTCCAAGACTATATCTCTTTTTTTTGCCATAAAGTCTATTATTATTTGTATCTAAAACTCTTTCGTTTAAGTGGGCATCATCATTTATCAGATTATCAAATTCATTTAAATCAGTTATTTTAGACTTTATATATTTACCATTAAGAGAATTTTCTGCAATTATTCTATTATCTACTTGTGTGTCAAAATATTCATTAAACGCAATTACTTTGAGACCTTCTTCTTCAAAAATGTCGCCTGTCTTAACAGTCAGGGTTGAATTATTAATATCTAGCGTTGTATTTGTTTGCCTATTTGCAATTATCCACATGATTATATAAGTAGTCAATAGCATCAATACAAGACCAATTCCAAAGTATATTTTTAGACAATCGGGTATTGTTATTACAATAAAAGCAAATGAACAAATTAGACTTATAATCGATATTACTTCTAAATAATTTTTGAAGAGTTTTTTATCCAACAATTTTACTTTTAGCTTCATTGAAACAATTTATTATGTTGATTCATCATGATTCGCACGGTCGTCTTACAATCTTGCCTAACAACCTTATATCACCAATACTTTTGTATTTCCCTTTTACTGGTGGATGCTGAATGAGATATATTTCTAAGGCAAGCATGGTGGTGTTAGTTCCTGTAGTAATTGGTTCCTAAATTATTGAAGACCAATTTACAACTTTTTGATTATGACACAACAAAATACAGGGTAATATTGATCACAATTTATAAACATTTGTTTCAATATTCAGTTTCCCTCTACACTGAGAGATTAAGGATTACGCGGCTCACACCTGTCTCTCTTAACAGTCGTTTGTTTGCTAAGGGCCCACTAGAATAAATGTAATTGGAAATAATTTGTACATTTAATGGCGAAAACCTATCGGGAATATAAACCACTCTGATTCACCTGAAAACACTTTGCATCTATGGAAATCAAATTTACACAGGCCTGTTTGCTTTTATTAATGCTAACATTTACGTTTTCGTGTAAGAAAGAAGATTCGGATCCATCGAAATTATCGTATTAACGAAGGAGAATAAAGAGATATTTTTTCTCTGGTGTAGCAAAGACGAAGTGAGTATTCAAGTGGATTAGATAAGAAAGTTTGAGATATAATAAGATGGCCCAAATAAATTTTTAAATTTGGACTTATAACAATTTAATAGGTTAAGTTTTTTTGCCCCAAAAATTGGCATAAATAAAACATAGCCCACGGTTTCAACCGTGGGCAAAATAGAATCAAGTGCAAACACAACCGTTTTAACGGTTTCAATAAATAACCACAATGTCCCATTCGTACAATAAAATTTGGATACACGCGATATGGTCGACCAAAAACCGTATGCCTTTAATAAAACCTGAAATTGAAAATAAGGTATTTTCGCTTGTCGCCGATGAATTAAAGGAAATATCCTGCCCGGTAAGGATCATAAACGGTATGCCCGAACATATCCACTGTTTATTCCTGCAAAACCCTCAAAAGTCTATTATCGATACTGTGAAGCAAATAAAAGGAGGTAGTTCACATGCTATTAACCTTCAGAATATCTCAGCCGAAAAGTTTGCCTGGCAAACAGGGTATGCTGCATATTCGGTAAGCGAATCGGTTCTTGAGAAAGTTTTTGAGTATATAAAAAATCAAAAACAGCATCATCAAAAACGGTCGTTTCAGGAGGAATATGATGAATTCTTACGTTTGCATCAAATTAACGACGAAAATGGATAAATCCATTACAATACAGGCTTTTCGCATTGTTTGCCCACGGTTGAAACCGTGGGCTATGGTAAAAACCATATTTAACAAGACACCCGTTGACGCGCGTTTGCATCACGTGTCTTTTTTAACAGTCGTTAGTAACACCTTTAAAAACACTTAATAAGTATTTATGAAAATCAAATTCACACTGTTCTGTTTGCTTTTATTAATGCTGGCAGTAATGTTTTCTTGTAAGAAAGAAGATCCGGATCCATCGAAATTATCCTATTTTACGGTAAAAAACGGGCTTGCCAATAATGCAATAATGGCTATTGCTATCGACCCACAGGATAATATATGGTTTGGAACTTATGGTGGAGTTACAAAATATGATGGTACGAACTGGATCACCTATACAACTGCCGATGGCTTAGCCGATAACAGGGTCAGATGTATTGCTTTCGATAAACATGGAAACAAGTGGTTTGGATCGTATGGGGGCGGGGTGTCAAAATTTGATGGTACTAATTGGACTATTTACAATAAAACTTCGGGTCTGCCCGATAATGATATCACATCCTTTGCCATTGACTCAAAAGGGAATGTATGGGCAGGTGGTGGGGCATTATGCAAATTTGATGGTACAAAATGGACTTTGTACAAATCACCCGCCGGTTTATCCTCACATTCCCGAGTTATAGCAATTGACAAAGATGATATTATATGGGTTGGGACAGGGGGAGGAGGACTGTTAAAATTTGACGGCGAAAATTGGACTTCCTATCCTAAAACCTCTACTCCGCGAGATGGTAGTGATGGTAATATTTCAAGTATCGCCATTGATGCCCAAGGCAATAAATGGGTTGGAACTAGTCAAGGCTTATCCAGTTTTGATGGGAGCTCCTGGACAAGATATATATTGCCGGTAGGGGAGCCGGGAGGTTGGGTTGAGGTTTCGTGTGTGGTAATTGATTCACAAGGTAATAAATGGGTTGGAACGGAAGTACACGGAGTATTGAAGTATGATGGTACCAATTGGATCACCTATAATAAAGCAAATGGTTTACCCGATAATTGGGTTTCGAGTATTGCCATCGATGCTAAGGATGATAAGTGGTTTGGTTATTTCGAAAGTTTTGGTGTAACGAAACTAAGGGATTGATAATATTGCCCTTAGCTATGTGCAGCGTTCCGCTACACTTGCATCCTCCGGCTTCCAGTCGATATTTTAATCGGATTGCCAACTTAAAATAAATATGGCCAGAGGCGGGATAATTTAGTCGCAGCGAGACGCTAGGACTAGCAAGGGGGGATTTTATATGTGTTTTTTGTCACACTTCCTGTACTTTAAAGGTATGTGTCGTTTTGTTCAGGAATAGCTCACTTACTGGTTTAAATATCCATAGTCCTTAAGTTCGCTAACACCATTTATTTTATGACTCTTGCCTTCGGAAATCACTATAATTTGATCTGTAATTTTTAAGACATTTCTATAATAATGATCTGTAATGATTACCGCTTTTTCCTGTTTCATTTTTATCAATAATTCCGAAATCTGCTCCTGTTCAATCGGATCTATCATCGAAAAGGGTTCATCGAAAATCATAACCTCATGTGGTAACTGCGATAGCAGCATAATCTCAAAATACCTTTTTTCTCCACCTGAAAGTTGCCCGAACTTCATGGTATCATATCCGGCAATTTTCGGATTGTATAAAATACGATCCTGATCAACTGGATGAGGATAAAACATTGTTACAATATCGCGGACTTTTTTTTCGGGTGGTAATATATTATGTTGAGGTAGGTAGGCTATCTGTTGCTTTTCAATGTTTAATTGAGGATTATATGGTTGGTTATTTAGCTGCGCTTCAAATTTATCCGGCTTTAATGACCCAAAAATTATTTTTAACAGCGTTGACTTTCCACTGCCATTACGTCCAAATATTCCAAGTATCTCTCCCCTTTTAATTTCAAAGTTAACAGTCTGCAGAACCGAGTTATACCCGTAACTTTTTTCAACTTGTATTATTTTAAGAGCAGTCATTTATTCCAGAAATATAAACAAGGCGACAGGAACTGCCACTGGGAAATTTACTTTAAATAGAAAAGATTGTAACCGGAATTTATTTATTCCATGGTTAAAGTAGAAGTAGTACTGTTCTTTGTAAAACATGTTATAACAAAGTATTCCAATCAGGTTACCAACCGTGCCAAAAGACATGAATCCGCCAAATGGTGAAATTACTCCAACAACGATTGAGAAAAGGAAATTGAACTTAGTTACATCGATGTAGTATTTGAAAATCATAAAACCCGAATAATTTAAACGCAATAATCCGTCAATTAATATTCGATGTCGGCGAAGTATATTTTATATGTCAGTTGTTCGTCGTAATTCGGGCGGGTAATTCGGATTACTTTATAAACAATTCCTGTAGTTGTCGTATCAGAAGAGACATTTATAGACGCATTAGAATAAATACTTGTTGCTGAAACATCCTTTATTTCATCAGAAGACGAAACAATATACTCAACAGTATAGTGCTTGCTTGCTGTTTGCATTTCAGTTGCTGAAATATAAAATGGAGTTGCCCCATCTGTTATCCACAACAAATCATCATTGACTTTATATGTTACCTTGTTAACTGTAACTGAAGAAACTCCAAGTATCGAAAAATCAGGTCCAGTGTTTTCATCATCATCTTTACTGCACGAAAAAACTGAGGCAGCCATAATGGCGAGCAATAAAATTTTAATAGTCTTCATTTTATTAGTTTTCTTGTTTTAATTTACTTTGACACATTATATTTAAAAAAAATAGCCACGAATGCACGAATAATTTATTCAAAAAGGATAAATTATTCGATTGGTGATTATTTAATAATTCGTTTATAATTCAGTTTAAGTTCACCAAAATTAACAATAAGAGCCAGTTTGTTTTGTGAAACATTAAGGTAATTGATAGCTCCAATTATCCGGTAGTTTTCTTCTTTATACAAAATTTCACTCATATTTTTTTATTAGTGAATTAGTGGCAAATTATATTTCTTACTAATCTGAGTAGAATTAATTAACCTTTATCAATTATTCTTTTTATAAGCAAATCCAAGCTCTTTTGATTTACGTTCATCTTGAAGATTTTCCCACGATTTCCAACCTTTCTCTTTTAATATATAATTATCGTTCTTCAAGAAGGAATAGCCTTCAAATAATTCTGTAAAATGCCCGCAAGGATAATTCTCGCACAATGCACACATCTCAATATTTTTTTCTTTTGCACACAATCGTATTTTACAGTTTGGATTTCCACTACCAGCCTTACATGAGATACATATACCTTCAGTGACCATACTTTTTAAAAACGACCAAAATTTTTCGCCATCGGGAAAGAATGACATAATTTCTTCAAATCCTAACTTCTGCATTTCTTCATACAAAACTTTCGATGCAGGTTCAACTTTTACTTTAACGTCGCAATTTTCACAGTAAAGACCACAATAACAAGTATATTTTCTGTTCATTTTTCTAATATCTTCTTTCAAATCAATTTCTATTTAAGAATTCCCTTACTCTTTCATAGGGTATCGTTTTGCCTGATCGCTAACATACTTAAATCACCAATTGGTGATATACACTTTATGTCACTTATGCTTTTGCATTTTCCTTTTCCGGACCTATGATGAATAAAATGTATCACTAAGGCGTGCATGGCGGCATTAGTCCCGTATGGTTGTGGTCTTAATTTATTGACGCAAATTTATAACTTTTTGGTTATGGCGTGGCAAAGTAAGGTGTATTATTAGTCGCATGTACAAACATTGGTTTAAAAATTTTAGTTTTCACCCGCCGGGCGTTTGCAATGCACGCCTTCTTAACAGCGGGCAATCGCTTTAAAATTTTTTAGAAGGCAAAAAAAATGCAATTTTGCTCTATTAAAAAATTATATGCATATGCGACAAGTAGAAACAATTTCCGAAAACAAGAATTACACAGCCATAAATATTGGAAGTATAAACGGTATAGGCACATACTCGCTTATTCACCCTAAACTTGGAACAGAAATTAAAGGGAAGGTTTTTGTAAAAGGCCCAACCATGGCAACGGGTACCGAAATTTCTTTTACAAAAATACCACCTAAATCGGAATTGGGGTATTTCCACATACATAATAAGGACGAAGAAACTTATATTATTCTTCAGGGTTCGGGTTTTTATCAGGTAGATGATGATTGTTTTCCGATACAGGAAGGGAGTGTCATAAGGGTTTCACCTGAAGGTGTGAGAAGTTTGTGTAATACCTCGGAAGAAGATATGATTTATATCTGTATACAAGCTAAAGAAAACTCCCTGGAAGAGTATACAACCGACGACGGAAAAAGAGTGGCTGGTACTCCAAAATGGGAAATATAACAGAAGTGCCAGTCCCAGCTAAGTGTAGCGTCCCGCTACACTTGTATACTCAGGCTTCCATCCGATTGTTAATTTGGATGGCCAACTTAA
Organism: Bacteroidota bacterium; assembly: GCA_023429135.1. Taxonomy (GTDB): domain Bacteria; phylum Bacteroidota; class Bacteroidia; order Bacteroidales; family JAAUTT01; genus JAAUTT01. Next base: position 75,531 of record JAEYWD010000031.1, read on the forward strand.
AATTATTATAGCCAGAGGCTGGCTATTTTCGTTCTGGCGGGTCACTACGACAAGCAAGGGTAAGAGGCTGTAAATGTTGGATGCAACCATTGCGACGAGGTTGACATGCCCTCTTTGCTCAAATTTCTCCAGCGTCGCTGAAATTCATGCTCGAATTCATTCCGGGGGTTACATGCGTTTCACCCCCGGCTACAAACATGCAACACCTCTGGCGTTGATATACCTGTCATCCTGCTACTAATGACAGATTAGAGTAAGAAGCTGTAAATGTTTAGTATAGCGTTTGGCCTATGGAGGTTAAAGTAAAAACGCAATGCCCAAGGTTCGGGACTGGCCTTTTGAAAATGGCGTGAAGAAAACAAAAGAGAGCCCGTCATGAGGGTATTGGAGCGGTATAAACAGCTAAAATATTACTATATCGACTAGGCTTGTAAGTTCATTTAATCTTTAAATAGCACAAAAAATAGCGGCTTATACCCGCAGTAGGGAACTCTTTTGTTTTTAGCCAATTTTCAAGAAGCCTTGATCTTTGGGTACCTTTGGATCAAGCCAAAGGTACAAAGGATGAATAGTTCACGAG
>JAEYWD010000046.1 GCA_023429135.1 Bacteroidota bacterium
ACCTATACAAACTTTTGACGAAGCTTTACCTTTGGCAAAAGAAAAACTGCTGAATCAACACAACTCAGCAGCTTAAAAAAATTGTAGAAAAATCCACAACTGTCAGATTATATCTTAACTATTACAACTAATTGTTTAGAATATCAATTATTTGGTCAAAGGATTTTTTAGCTTCCTTCATTACAGGCAGTAAAGGCCAGATATGTGGCATATTTTCTCCGATAAATACTTTAAGATCAATTTTAGCATCATTCATCTTTCTTACCGCCAGTTTTTGGTCCGGAAAGGTTATATCATTTTCTGCAAGAAAAAGGATTGTTTTTGGAAATTTTTCAAAACTTCCGTAAAGAGGTGAAATTATTCTATTTTTCAAATCATCATTGATTAAACACATTTTTTTTGCACTTAAAACTCCAATTTTTGAAAGCATGGGGTCTGAATCTTCAACCAGTTCAATTTTTGGATTGGACATACTTGCATCAAAAACAGGTGATAGAAGTATTATTTTTTGAGGCAGCGTACTATTATTTTTGATCAACCGTTGAATTAAACCTGTAACTAAAGTACCACCTGCAGAATCTCCGATGAATGATATTTGACCGGGCAGATATTTTGCAAGGGCTGCTTCGTACACCTGATCAATATTTGCTGCCATCTGCTCTATTTTGGATTCCGGGGCTTTGGGATAATCACACATCCAAACTCTATAATCCGTTCTTTTGGCTATTTTTTTCACTGCAGTCCAATGATGTTTAGCAGGACCGGAAATAAATGCGCCACCATGTATAAATATGAGGAGCTTATTACTATTTGCATTCATTCCAATCTCTGTAACCAGAGTATCAGAAACTTTAAATTTAGCTAGTTGATTTTTCTTAAAAAACAATCCAACTGGATGATGAACATTTCCTTTTCTGATTTTCCTGAAGTTAATCGGATCCTTACTGAAGATCTTTTTTATCCCGTTTAAACGTATTATCAGTAAAATAATATAATATGTAAAACTTTTTTTCAAACTATTGTTTATTTACACTATTACAGCCATTTAATAAAAACCAGACATTGTTCGCTAACAAGCTGCTGAATTATAAAGATTAAGTACAATTAAAACGAAACAGGTCAGGTTTTCATGTAAATGATTTTTTTAATTATTATTAATAAAGTATTCATAAATTAAAAAGCCTATCATAAAAGCATTTGACGAATTTAAAACTAATACTCTTTATTGTCGCTTTAACTGTCTATGTTTGTTACTTTACGGCTGAATTATATTATGAAGCCACACTCCTATCTTCATCTGCTCGAACTATTTACTATTAAAACATTCATATCTTCTTCGCTCCAACCAAACGATACAATTATAAACATTTGACCGGGCAATTAATTTAACCTAGGTTAAATTAAAAATGAATCGAAGCGAATAATATTGTATAAATATATTCTGCAACACAATCACTAACAATACCCTTAATATCTACAGCTTACTGGTTACTAATGATAAATTGAAATAAAACTTGCTGCAGAATTAAATTAAATCTTCAACTTCATAAATATTATCTCTACCATATATACAATACTATATCGTAAATGAAAGTATCAACTGATTCATACGCAAATTAGAAACAAAGCATCGCAATCTTCATAGCAAGAAGAGTAGGATTATTTTTTTTATATGAACCGAAACTATCCTTAGGAACAATTCAGTTGCAAAATGAATTTATAATTAATACATCAAATCTTAAAATAAATACCATAAATGGACTTTATCAGGAAATACAAAATAAAAATACTGGAGAATGCATTTAGCTATGTAGTAATATTGGCTATGTTAGCCTATGGATTTGGCAAAATTGTTCAATTTAATGGCGCAGCCAAAACAAATCTGAAAATTTCAGAAATGACCGGAATGCAACTAATGTGGGCATTTTATGGCTATTCTAAACCTTTCGTTTATACGTTAGGAGCGTTAGAAATAATTGGCGGCATTCTTATATTATTTAAACGAACCCGGTTAATTGGATGCCTTTTTGTTTCAACAATACTAGTAAATATTATTATTCAGGATATTTTCTATGATGTGAATATTGGTGCGCTGAAAGCAGCAATTTTATATCAAGCACTAATACTATTCATATTTTATTTCAATCGGGAAAAAATTGTCACTGTCTGGAAAATACTTACACAAAAGGAAAAGAAAAGTGAAACTTTTAAAAACAGATTGTTGATCCTGCTGATTTCAGGATTACTGTTTGTTATACTTAGAGTTGCTGAATATTATGTTACAATAAAATGGTAAAACCCAACAGCAATGAAAAAGTCAATCATAATGATCGATGGAGAATGCAATTTTTGTAACAAAACTGCGCTATTTGTTATAAAATTTGACAAAAGTGACAAATTTCTGTTTGCCTCGCAACAAAGTGAAACCGGAAGAAAGCTATTAGTTGAATGCCATTATACTGGTTCAGAAATAAACACAATCATCTTACTGAAAGAGAATCAAGTATATACGAAATCAACGGCAGTGATTGAGATTGCCAGGGATCTGACAGGTCTTCCCAGATTATTAATACTATTTAAAATCATACCAGTCGGGGTAAGAGATTTTGTATATGACTTATTTTCAAAGTACAGGTATCGTCTTTTTGGCAAGAAAAATAAAGCGTGCAACATCCCTTCTAATAGTGTACGAAAGAAATTTCTAAGTTAACATGAATTATTTAATAATCGAGTAGACGGCCTCACCGCTTGTAAGCGATGAGGTACGCCTCTCACACCACTGTACGTACGGGTCTCGTATACAGCGGTTCGTTCAGTTGTGGAGATAGTTTTAAATAGTAATCGAACATTG